>NZ_JBHVIK010000002.1:0-319614 GCF_042799635.1 Agromyces sp. NPDC057679
CGAGTCGAGACGACCGGCCATCGACTCCATCTCACCGTACGACGCCTTGAAATCAGCCATCATCAACCCCATCCATCAGAATCCTCCGCCACCCGGACGGGCGACCTCCATGAGACTAGCCGCAGCCCGAAATCCGGAGAATGGGGAGCACTCCCCATCCGGCGCGCGGCGCCGGTATCGTCGGAGCAACCCCGGCGTTCGGGGCAGGAGCGCGGCGAGGAGGCCGGGATGCCCGAGGTCGTCACCATCGCACCGTGGAACCCCTGGCCGCTGGTGTTCCCGCTGCTCGTGCTGGTCGCCGGCGCCGTCGTGATCGTCCTCGGCCTCCGCCGCAAGCGGTCCCGCGTGATCGAGCTCGGCGTGTTCGTCGCCGTCGGCGGCGTCATCGCGGGCGGGCTCCTGGCCTGGGGGCTCTCGCACGCGTGGGACGCCGAGGCGCAGCGCAGCGCACTCGGCGGGTTCGGCTACACCGAGACCGAGATCTCGACGGGCGGCGAGCGGTCGGGCGACCGGCCCGTGCTCGAGTTCGTCGGCGTGCTCGACGGGCAGCGCGGCGAACTCGGTCAGCTCCGTCACGTCTCGGGCGACCAGTGGGAGCTCGTCGAGTTCTGAACGACGCGGGTCTCGAACAGCCCCGGCCGACGAACTCGCACTCGACGAGTCGAGCGAGGTCTGCACGTCGACGCCGAACCGTTCCCGAAACGCGGGCGAGCACGTAGCGTTGAGAAGGTGCTGACTCCTCCCGTGCCGAAGAAGCGACCGATCGAACGCGAGCACCACGGCGACGTCGTGGTCGACGACTACGAATGGCTGCGCGACAAGGACGACCCGGAGGTGCTCGCCCACCTCCACGAGGAGAACGCCTTCACCAAGGCCCGCACCGAGCACCTCGCGATCCTGCAGGAGCAGATCTTCGACGAGATCAAGCACCGCACGAAGGAGACCGACCTCTCGGTGCCCGCCCGCGAGGGCGACTGGTGGTACTACAGCCGCACCGTCGAGGGGCAGCAGTACGGCATCCACTGCCGGGTGCCCGCGAACGGCCCCGACGACTGGGAGCCGCCCGTCACCGACGACTCGGGCGCCCCGCTGCCCGGCGAGCAGATCCTCCTCGACGACAACATCGAGGCCGAGGGCCACGAGTTCTACGCGCTCGGCAGCTTCGACCTCACGGCCGACGGGCGCACGCTCCTCTACGCCGTCGACGTCGAGGGCGACGAGCGGTACACGATCCGGCTTCGATCGCTGGATGACTCGGGCCGCGAGTACTCCGATGTGATCGAGGGCACCGCGGCGGGCGCCGTCTTCGACCCGAGCGGCCGTTACCTCTTCTACGCGACGGTCGACGAGGCGTGGCGCCCCGACACCATCTGGCGGCACGAGGTCGGCACCGAGGCATCCGCCGACGTCGCGATCTTCAGCGAGCCCGACGAGCGCTTCTGGCTCGGCGTCGGGCTCACCCGCAGCCGCAAGTACCTCGTCATCGAGGCGGGCTCGAACATCACGAGCGAGACCCGGCTGCTGGACGCCTCGGATCCGACCGGTTCGTTCGAGGTGGTCTGGCCGCGCAAGGACGGCGTCGAGTACGACGTCGAGCACGTCGTCGCGGGCGGCAAGGACCGGCTGCTCATCACCCACAACGACGGGGCCGTGAACTTCGAGCTCGTCTCGGTCGCGGCCGACGACCCGCAGGGGCCGAGGCGCATGCTGCTGCCGCACAACCCCGCGGTGCGCATCGAGGGGGTCGACGGGTTCCGCGACTTCGTGGCGCTCGAGTACCGCCGAGACGGGCTGCCGCGGGTCGCCGTCGCGAAGGTGCCCGCGAACGGGCTGCCGGCCGGCGCCACCGTCGACGACACCCTGCACGAGCTCGCCTTCGACGAGGAGCTCTTCTCGGTCGGCCTCGGCGGCAACCCCGACTGGACGCAGCCCACGCTGCGTCTCGGCTACACGAGCTTCGTGACCCCCTCGACCGTGCTCGACCTCGTCGTCGCGACGGGCGAGCGCAAGCTGCGCAAGCGCCAGGCCGTGCTCGGCGACTACGACCCCACCCGCTACGCGCAGCGGCGCGAATGGGCGACCGCCGACGACGGCACACGCATCCCGATCTCGCTCGTCTACCGGCACGACCTCGTCGACCTCGGCGTGCCCGCGCCGACCCTGCTCTACGGGTACGGCGCCTACGAGCACTCCATCGACCCGGGCTTCGGCATCCCCCGGCTGTCGCTGCTCGACCGCGGCATGGTGTTCGCCGTCGCCCACGTGCGCGGCGGCGGCGAGATGGGGCGGCTCTGGTACGAGCACGGCAAGAAGCTCGAGAAGCGCAACACCTTCACCGACTTCGCGGCGGCCGCGCGCCACCTGATCGACGAGGACGTCACGGCGCCCGACCGGCTCGTCGCGCAGGGCGGCAGCGCCGGCGGACTGCTCATCGGCGCGGTGGCGAACCTCGCGCCGAAGTACTTCTCGGGCTTCCTCGCCGAGGTGCCGTTCGTCGACCCGCTGACCTCGATCCTCGACCCGTCGCTGCCGCTCACGGTCATCGAGTGGGACGAGTGGGGCAACCCGCTCGACGACGAGGAGGTCTACTCGTACATGAAGTCGTACTCGCCCCTCGAGAATGTGCACGACGGCGCGCACGGCGGTCGCCACTACCCGCCGATCCTCGCCGTGACGTCGCTCAACGACACGCGCGTGCTCTACGTCGAGCCCGCCAAGTGGGTGGCCCGGCTCCGCGAGGTCGGCGCCGACGCGCTGCTCAAGATCGAGATGGCGGCCGGCCACGGCGGTGTCTCGGGGCGGTACGCGGCCTGGCGCGAGCGGGCGTTCTCGTACGCGTGGGTCATCGACGCGGCGGGGGCGCACCCGAGCGGGGAGTAGCGCCGGCCGGGCCGCTCGAACGGCGACTCAGCGCGGCACGTCGTAGGTGATGTGCGTCACGAGGTCGGTCTGCAGCACGTCGATGGGCGTGAGCTGGAGGTCGAGTCCCTCGAACAGGCGCTCGCCCGAGCCGAGCGTGATCGGCGAGACGCTCACGATGATGCGGTCGATGAGGCCGGCGGCGAGGTACTGCCGCACGGTGCTCGCGCCGCCCGCGACCGAGATGCGGCCCGTCTCGCCGACGGCGGCGCGCGCCTGCGCCAGGGCGTCGTGGATGCCGGTCGTCACGAAGTGGAACGTCGTGCCGCCCTCCATCTCGATGGGCTCGCGGGCATGGTGCGTGAGCACGAAGACGGGCCCGTGGTACGGCGGCTCGTCACCCCACCAGCCCTTCCACGAGTCATCGGGCCATTCGCCCCTGACCGGCCCGAACATGTTGCGGCCCATGATGTAGGCGCGCGGCGCGAGGATCTGCTCGACGATCGGCTGCGCCTGGTCGGGCTGCTCGAACATCCACCGGTGCACCGCCATGCCGCCCTCGCCGAGCGGGTCGTCGAGCGTCTGGTTCGGGCCCGCGACGAAGCCGTCGAGCGAGAGGGAGAGGTTGGCCGTGACGAGGCCGTCGTCGAACGTCATGCGGTGCACCCTACGCTGCGGCGCCGACACTCGCCACGGTCCGCGGTGCCCCATACGCGCGCATCGATTCCGCGCTGAGCGAGCACTGTTCCGGATGTCACGGGCCGCTGCGAGACTGACGAAATGTCTCTTCTCACCGAACTGAGCGAGCAACTCCCAGGCCGGGCCTTCGGTCCCGGCGCATCCGAATACGACACCGGCCGCACCGTCTTCGCGGGCGCGGGCGAGCCCGAAGCCGTGGTGCGGCCGCACACCGTCGACGAGGTCGCGACCGCGGTGGCGCGGGCCGCAGCCGACGGCCTCTCCATCGCGGTCCGCAGCGGCGGTCACGGCCTCCTCCCCGTCGACGACGGGCTCGTCATCGACCTGGCCGAGTTCGACACGATCGAGGTCGACGACGCCGGCCTCGTCACCCTCGGCCCCGCCGCCCACTGGGGCGACGTCGCGGCCGCACTCGCGCCGCGCGGTCTCGGCATCAGCTCCGGCGACACCCGCCAGGTGGGGGTCGGCGGGCTGCTGCTCGGCGGCGGCATCGGCTGGCTCGTGCGCACCCACGGCCTCACCATCGACGCACTGCGCGAGGTCGAGCTCGTCATCGCGACGGGCGAGGTGCTCACCGTGAACGCCGAGTCGCACCCCGAGCTGTTCTGGGCGCTCCGCGGCGGCGGCGGAAACTTCGGCGTCGTCACCCGCTTCACCGTGCAGGCGAGCCCCGTCGACGGGCTCGCGGGCGGGTCGATCCACTTCGACCGCAGCGACGTGGCGACCGTGCTGCGCGCGTGGCGCGAGGTCATGCGCTCGGGCGGCGACGAGCTGAACTCGTCGATCATGCTCATGCCCCCGATGGGGCCCGAGATGCCCGGCGGCCCCCAGGTCGGCATCGCCCTCCACGGCACCGAGGGCGAACTGCGCGAGTTGCTCGCGCCCCTGCTCGCCCTCCCGTCGGTCACGAAGGTCGACCTCGCGCCGATCGCCTACGGCGACCTGCTCGAGGACGCCCCGCCCGGCCGGCCGCCGTTCCAGTTCGTCGGCGGCAACGGCTTCGCCCCCGAGGTCACCGACGAGCTGCTCGAGGCGGTCGCGGCCGCGTACGCGCGCGATGTGCCGACCATGGTGCTGCTGCGTGCACTCGGCGGCGCGTACTCGCGGGTCGAGGCCGATGCGACCGCGATCGCCCACCGCGATGCCGAAACCCTGGTCGTCGTCAACGGCGTGCTGCCGGCCGACGCCGAGCCCGAGCTCGTCGCGGCCGTGAAGGCCGGCAGCGACGTGGCGC
The DNA here is from genome assembly GCF_042799635.1 of Agromyces sp. NPDC057679. NCBI lineage: Bacteria > Bacillati > Actinomycetota > Actinomycetes > Micrococcales > Microbacteriaceae > Agromyces > Agromyces sp. NPDC057679. The sequence continues at coordinate 4,793 of NZ_JBHVIK010000002.1, forward strand.
TCGCGTTCACGACCGGCCCCTACGGCGGCTTCGAGGTGAACCGCAGCCCTGAGATCACGGCGTCGATGTACCCGCCGGCGACGCTCGAACGGCTGCGTCGCGTGAAGGCCGAGGTCGATCCCGGCAACTCGTTCCGGCGCAACCACAACATCACGCCCGCCGACTGAGCCCCGCGAAGGCACCGGCCGACGCGGCCGGCCCCGCTCGATCGCGCCTCGATCCCGTTGCATCGCTCGCACCGGTGCGACGGGATCGTCGCGTTCCCGGCTTCCGCGCAGCGCGTCGCCTCCCTGCGATGCCGACCACGAGACTTTGTTAGGACATTCTGTGTAGACTGATCGCACCGCGAGCGCCGGGGAAGCGCTCGCGGCCCCGAGAGAAAGTTGTACGGCGCAGTATGACCAGCACCACCGCAGCGACCCCGTTCGAGATCATCACGATGGGCCGGGTCGGCGTCGACCTCTACCCGCTGCAGGACGAGGTGCACCTCGAAGACGTCGACACGTTCTCGAGGTCGGTCGGCGGCAGCGCGACGAACGTCGCCATCGCCGCGGCCCGCCACGGGCGCTCGAGCGCCGTCATCACGCGCACGGGCGACGACGCGTTCGGCCGGTACATCCGTCGTGAGCTCGGAGGCTTCGGCATCGACACCGCCTTCGTCGGCACCGTCGCCACGCTGCAGACGCCGATCACGTTCTGCGAGATCTTCCCGCCCGACCACTTCCCGCTGACGTTCTACCGCAGCCCGAAGGCGCCCGACCTCGAGATCACCGCCGAGAGCCTGCCGCTCGACGCGATCCGAGACGCCGGGGTCTTCTGGACCACGGTGACGGGGCTGAGCGCCGAACCCAGTCTCACGGCGCACCACGCCGCCTGGGCCACGCGCGGACGCCGGCCGCTCACGATCCTCGATCTCGACTACCGCCCGATGTTCTGGTCGTCGCCCGACGACGCCCGTCACGAGGTCGGCCGCGCGCTCGACCACGTCACGGTCGCCGTGGGCAACCAGGAGGAATGCGAGATCGCCGTCGGCGAGCGCGACCCACACCGCGCCGCCGACGCCCTGCTCGCTCGCGGCGTCGAACTCGCGATCGTCAAGCGCGGACCCCACGGCGTGCTCGCGAAGACGCGCGACGAGACGGTCGAGGCACCGAGCTTCCCGGTCGACGTCGTCAACGGGCTCGGCGCGGGCGACGGCTTCGGTGGCGCCCTCTGCCACGGGCTGCTCGCGGGGTGGCCGCTCGAGCGCGCGATCGCGTTCGCCAACGTCGCCGGAGCGATCGTCGCCTCGCGCCGGGAGTGCTCGACGGCGATGCCCACCACCGCCGAGGTTGAGGCGCGCCGCGCCGCCGGGCCGGCGACCCGTCCGACGGAGGGAGCGTCCGTTGACGCAGAGTGACCGTTACCTCGACCCCGAGAAGTTCAAGCGCCTGCGCGAGTTGCGCGCCGCCGGACCGGCGGCGATCGCCGAAGCCCACGCGTCGCGCACCCGGCGCCCGCTTCTCGGCGATGACGGCCGGTTGTTCATCATCGCCGCCGACCATCCTGCGCGCGGCGCCCTCGGGATCGGCGACGAGCCGATGGCGATGGCCGACCGCTACGCACTGCTCGACCGACTCGCCCTCACGCTCTCGCGCCCGGGTGTCGACGGTGTGCTCGGCACGCCTGACGTCATCGACGACCTCGCGCTGCTCGGCCTGCTCGACGACAAGGTCGTCGTCGGCTCCATGAACCGTGGAGGCCTGCGCGGTGCGAGCTTCGAGCTCGACGACCGGTTCACGGCCTACGACGTCGACGGGATGGTGCGCGACCGGCTCGACTTCGCGAAGACGCTGCTGCGCATCGACCTCGACGATGCGGCGACGGCCACGACGATCGAAGCGACGGCCAGAGCGGTGACGGATGCCTCGGCCGCGAGCCTGCCCATCATGATCGAGCCGTTCATGAGCACGCGCAGAGACGGCCACGTCGTCAACGATCTCAGCACCGAGTCGGTGATCACCTCGGTGGCGATCGCATCGGGCCTCGGTTCGAGTTCGGCCTGTACCTGGATGAAGCTGCCGGTCGTCACCGAGATGGAGCGGGTCATGGCCTCGACGACGCTGCCGACGCTGCTGCTCGGCGGCGAGCGCACCGCCCACCCCGACGTCGCCTACGCGAGCTGGAACGACGCGCTCGCGCTGCCCGGCGTGCGCGGCCTCGTCGTCGGACGTACGCTGCTCTATCCGCCCGACCACGACGTGCAGCGCGCCGTCGACACCGCCGCCGCGCTCGTGCACGCCTGACCGCGAAACGGAAGACGAGAGATGAGCAACGACGCCCGTTGGTTCCACCCGCACGGCTCGCTCGCTCGCGACGGCTGGAGCGTCGTCGTCGACGACACGCTCCCCGGCTGGCGGCACACGGGTCTCCGGGTCGCCGAGCTCGGCGAGCGCGACGCCGCGGGCCTCGAACTTGCCGCGGGCAGCGTCGAGCGCCAACTCGTGCCGCTCTCGGGCGGCGGCGTGCACGTCGAGGTCGTCGACGCCGACGGCTCGGCGCACGCGTTCGATCTCGGGGGCCGCGACTCGGTGTTCGATGGCCCGACGGACACGCTCTACCTGCCGGTCGGAGCGAGCGCGCTCGTTACCGGCTCCGGGCGGATCGCCGTCGCCGAGGCGGCGGCGACCGCGAGGCATCCGCTGCGTCTCATCGGTCGCGACGAGGCGCCCGTCGAGCTCCGCGGCCGCGGGCAGGCGAGCCGGCAGGTGCACGACCTCGGCACGCCCGCGGTGATGGCCGCCCAGCGACTCATCGTGTGCGAGGTCATCACCCCCGCCGGCAACTGGTCGTCGTACCCGCCGCACAAGCACGACGAAGAGGTGCCGGGCGTCGAGTCGCAGCTCGAGGAGATCTACTACTTCGAAGCGGTGCCGACGCGCACGGATTCCTCTGCACCGACCCCGAGCGACGGCGCGGCGCCGTTCGCGCTGTTCTCCGCGTCATCCTCGTCGGTGACCGAGATCGCGATCGACGAGCGTGTGACGACCGGGGATGTCGCGCTGCTGCCCGGCGGCTACCACGGGCCGGCCGCCGCGGCGCCGGGCTACGACCTCTACTACCTCAACGTCATGGCCGGCCCCGGCGAGCGCGCGTGGCGCATCACCGATGAGCCCGCCCACGCCTGGGTGCGCGGCACGTGGGACGATGAGGCCGTCGACCCACGGCTGCCGTACCCGAGCGCTTCGCACCCGACCGCACCGATCGAAGGAACCCCGCAGTGACCACCAAGCGCATGACCGTCGGCCAGGCCCTCATCGAGTTCCTCGCCCACCAGTGGACCGTCGACGGCGACATCCGGGAGCGCACGATCCCCGGGGTGTTCGGCATCTTCGGGCACGGCAACGTCGCGGGTGTCGGGCAGGCGCTCATGGAGTCGAACGCCGCCGACCCCGACCTCATGCCGTACTACCAGGCGCGCAACGAGCAGGCGATGGTGCACCAATCGGTCGGTTACGCGCGCATGCGCCGCCGCCGGGCGACGTTCGCCAGCACGGCCTCGGTCGGGCCGGGCGCCGCGAACATGCTGACGGGCGCGGCCCTCGCCACGAGCAACCGGCTGCCCGCGCTGCTGCTGCCCAGCGACACCTTCGCGACACGGGTGGCCGACCCCGTGCTGCAGCAGCTCGAGCTGCCGCACGACACGAGCGTGCAGGTGACCGACGCGTTCCGCCCACTCTCGCGGTTCTTCGACCGGGTCGAGCGGCCAGAACAGCTGTTCTCGATCGCCCTCGCCGCGATGCGCGTGCTGACCGATCCCGTCGAGACCGGCGCCGTGACGATCGCCCTGCCCGAGGACGTGCAGGCCGAGGCGCTCGACGTGCCGCTCGCGTTCCTCGCCGACCGCGAATGGCATGTGCGCCGGCCCGTGCCCGAGCCGGGCCCATTCGAGCGGGCGGTCGCGGCGATCCGTGCCGCGAAGCGCCCATTCATCGTCGCGGGCGGCGGCGTCCTCTACTCGGGCGCCGAGGAGGTGCTCCGCCGTTTCGTCGAGGCGACCGGCATCCCCGTCGGTACGACCCAGGCCGGCGGCGGCTCGTTGCCGTGGGACCACCCGGCCTACCTCGGCGGCGTCGGCGCGACGGGCACGACCGCTGCGAACCGGCTCGCCGCAGAGGCCGACCTCGTCATCGGCGTCGGCACCCGCTACAGCGACTTCACGACCGCGAGCCGCACGGCGTTCCAGCACCCCGAGGTGCAGTTCGTGAACCTCAACGTCGCGAGCTTCGACGCGTACAAGCACGGCACGCAGCTGCCGCTGATCGCCGACGCCCGCGAGGGGCTCAAGGCACTGGCGCGTGCGCTCGAGGGCTACCGCGTCGGCGACGGCCAACGCGAGCGCATGGCCCGCGAGAAGGCCGAGTGGGATGCCGCGGTCGACGCGGTGTTCGTGCCGTCGCGCCGCGACCGCCCGAGCCAGGCCGAGATCATCGGCGCGGTGCAGGCGGCGAGCGACCCGCGCGACGTCGTCGTGCAGGCGGCGGGCTCGCTGCCTGGCGACCTGCACCGCATGTGGCGCGTGCGCGACCCGCTCGGGTACCACGTCGAGTACGCGTTCTCGTGCATGGGCTACGAGATCGCGGGCGGACTCGGGGTGCGGCGAGCGGCGCCCGATCGCGACGTCATCGTCATGGTCGGCGACGGCTCGTACCTCATGCTGCACACCGAGCTCGCGACCGCGGTCGCCGAGGGGCAGAAGCTCATCGTCGTACTCGTGCAGAACCAGGGCTTCGCCTCGATCGGCAACCTCTCTGAGTCGGTCGGCTCGCAGCGCTTCGGCACGCGCTACCGGCAGTACGACGAGGCGGCGCGCAACTTCCAGGGCGGTGCCGTGCTGCCCGTCGACCTGGCTGCGAACGCCCGCAGCTACGGCGTCGACGTGATCGAGGTCGCACCCGGCCCCGACGCGATCGCCGAGCTCGGGCGGGCTATGGCGACCGCGAAGGCAACGGAGACGACGACCCTCATCCACGTCGAGAGCGATCCGCTGCTCGGCGGGCTCGACGGCGGCGGCTGGTGGGACGTGCCCGTCTCGGAGGTCTCGACGACCCCGAGCATCCAGGCGGCCCGCGCAGACTACGACGCGGCACGGAAGGCGCAGCGGCCGCTGCTCGGCTAAGGCAGGTGCTGCTGCGTCATTCCGAGCGATGAGCGGCGAGCGGCGCGGCGCGAGCCGCTGCCGCTCACCGATCGACGAGCGTGACCTCGAACGAGTACCGGTCGGGCCGGTAGCAGTGCTGGCCGAACTCGACCGCGACGCCCGCGTTGTCGAACGCCGTGCGCGACATCGTGAGCACGGGCGCACCGCGCGAGAGGTCGAGCAGCTCGGCCTCGCCGGCGGTCGCGGCGCGGGCGCCGATCCGCTGCTTCGCGACGCGCATCGTGACTCCGCGCGCCCGCAACAGCTGGTAGAGCCCGTGCTTCTCGAGATCGTCGCGGTCGAGATCGATGAACGGCTCGGGCAGCACGTTGTCGAGGATCGCGAGCGGCACCCCGTCGGCGCTGCGGAGGCGGCGGATATGGAGCACCGGGCTGCCGAGCTCGACGCCGAGCGCCTCGGCGACCCGCTCGTCGGCGGCGCCCTGCTCGACCGCGAGCACCGTCGTCTCGGGCTTCTGGCCCGAGCGCTCGAGGTCCTCGTAGAGACTCGTCAGCTCGACGTTGCGAGTGACCTTGCCGTGCACGACCTGCGTGCCGATGCCGCGGCGGCGCACGAGCAGGCCCTGGTCGACGAGCTCCTGGATGGCGCGGCGGATCGTCGGTCGCGAGAGCCCGAGGCGCGCCGCGAGCGCGACCTCGTTCTCGAGGCGCGACCCGGCCGGCAGGGTCTCGTCGCGGATCGCCTGTTCGAGCCGGCTCGAGATCTGGTAGTACAGCGGCACGGGCCCCGAGCGGTCGAGATCGAGGAACAGCTCGACGGGAAGTCGCTGCTCGGGGAGCTGGGCCATCGTTTCTCCAGTTGTTCGGTTGTTCTGACAGTAGACGGTCGACGGATGTCGCGGCTCACCCGTGACCGAGGGTCACGCGGTTCGCCGACGGAACGTCTCGATGCGCGCCGCGCCGATCTCGAACGACGCGAGGTCGACGCCGTGCTCGAGCACGGCACCCGAGAGATCGGTGCGGTCCCAGACGCCCGCGGCGCGGGCGGCGAGCGGCTGCGCCTGGCTCCGGTAGTTCACGAATCGCGCCTCGAGCACGGCCTCGCCCGAGGCATCGGTCACCGTGCGGAGCGATTCGAGCACGACGTCGCCGCCGATCTCGAGCACCGGACCGTCGGGCAGGTCGTCGGCTGCGCCGGCGGCACCGCCCGCGCCGGCGACTCCGCCGACGACCGCCGGGCCGCCGCGCGTACCGCGCACCACCTCGGGCTCGGTGCGGAGGAGCTCGGCCCAGCGGGCGGCGCCCGACGCAGCCCAGCCGGCCGCCGACGGCAGTACCGCGAACGAGGTGCGCACGCGCATGCCGAGGTACTGGGCGCCCGGCACCTCGAACTGGCCGCCGGCCGGCTCGTCGCGCAGCGGGTGCACGTTGACGCTCATCATCCCGACCGCGCGCACGAGGGTGAGCGCGATCGCGTCGTCGCCCGAGCGATCGTCGGTGACGACCTCGTACTCCGAGTGCTTCGTCACGAGCAGACTCGTGCGGCCGGCGTACACGAAGCGCGCGACCGGGTAGGTCGGCAAGGGGAACTCGCCCCAGCCGCCCTCGCCCTCGCGGCCCCGCTCGGTGACGACGTACTGGCCGGCGGCCGACGACCCGGGCAGCCTCCGCTCGGCGGTGGGCACGAGCACGCGCAGTCGATGGTCGGCGGCGGGGTTCACGAACTCGACCTCGACCCGCAGCATCGGCTCGCCCTCGCGCAGTTCGAGCACGGTGTCGACGACGAGCGGCACGGATGCCTCGGAGCGGGCGTCGGGATCGCGGGCGTCGAGCCGCGCGGGCACGGCGTAGCGGCGTCGCACGCGCAGACGGCCGCGCAGCGGCCCCGCCTCGAGCACCGAGACCTCGACCTCGTCGGGGTCGGTCACGGGCGTCGCGGATGCCACGGGGCCGAAGTTGTAGGAGTCGCCGCGGTCGCCCTCGTCGACGAGCCGCAACGCGTCGCGCAGCACGGTGCCGTCGGCCGCCTGGATCGTGACCTCGCCCCGCTCGCCGACCGTCGCAGTGAGCCACCGGTTGGCGAGCGTGCGGTCGCCGACCGTCACGGGGTCGTCGGTCGCGGTCGCCGTGGTCGGGTCGAGCTCGGCGAGCGCGACGCCGCCGACGTCGACACCGACGAGCGCGACGCGGCGCGGGTCGGCGACGATCTCGACCCGCCAGCTGCGCTCGCCCGACAGGTCGGAGGCGATGCGCCGCTCGAGCTCCTCGGTGAAGGCGGCGAGGTCGAACTCGCCGACCGGCGCCTCGGCGACCTGGAAGCGCACCCCCTGATCGGTGAAGGCCCAGTCGTTGATGAGCTGGCCGAACAGCTCGCGACCATGGATGCGGGCGAGCAGCTTGCGCAGCTCGCCGGTCGCCATGGTCTCGTCGCCGAGCACCTCGGGCAGGGCGTCGAGCAGCTGCACGCCGCTGCCGAGCTCGAGCCGGGCGGGGTCGTGCAGGCGGATCTCGACGTGCGCGCGGCGCGCGAAGCCCGTCGGGTTCGCGACGACGTGCCGGTCGGGCGTCGCCGACGCGGCGATGCGCTCCATGGTGCGCAGCACGACTCCGCGGGCCACGTGGGCGGCGGTCGCGAGCCGACCTTCGACCTCGATCGCGGTGGCGTCGACGCCGCAACCGGTGACCGAGTCGTGGGCGGTCGACTCGACGAGCCTGTACCAGGCGGCGTCGAAGAAGGTGCGGTGGTCGTCGGAGCCGAAGGCGGCGTCGAGTCGCTCGGCGATGCTCAGCCGACGCTCGGCGTCGGCCATCGCCTGCTTGAGGTTGGTGCGGATCGAGAAGACGCCCGGCAGCAGGTTCCCCCGGGCGTGCGAGCGCAGCTCGCCCTCGACGACCGGCAGGCCGGCGAGTGCGCCGTCGTCGCCTGCGGCCCACTCGGGCGCGACCCGCCGCACGTAGCCCTCGGCTGTGTCGACGGTGATGGAGACCTCGCCGCCCGACGCGTTCGCCGCGTCGACGACCTGCATGAGGTCGGCCGGCGGCGCGCTGTGGTCGGTGCCGAGCATGCCGAGGATCGGCTCGGCGCCGTACCGGCCCGCGACACCGTCGCGGTACTCGGCGACGAGCTGCTCGAGCTGGCCCGGCAGGGCGAACAGGTCGAGGGCGTTGCCGTAGCCGTCCATCAGGTACTCGGCGCGCACGGTCGAACCGTCGGGCGCCGTCCAGGCGAAGGCGTGCGAGTCGACCCGGGCGGGCACGCCGCGCCACATCATCGCGTCGCGCAGGCCGAACCCACGCAGCAGCTGCGGCATCTGCGCCGAGTGGCCGAACATGTCGGGCAGGTAGCCGAGTCGCATCTCGTGGCCGAGACGGCGGCTCGACCGCAGGCCGAGCTCGAGGTTGCGCACGATCGTCTCGCCGTCGCACAGGAACTCGTCGAGGAGGATCAGGAACGGCCCCACCGCGAGCTGCCCGCGCTCGACGGCCGCCGCGACCCGCGCCCGCTGCTCGGGCCGCATCTCGAGGTAGTCGTCGACCGCGGCGGCCTGCCCGTCGAGCGTGAAGCGGTACCCCGGGTTCTGCTCGAGCGTGTCGAGCAGGTGGTCGACCATGTGCACGAGCCGCAGCCGGAAGACGTCGTGCGGCTCGTACCACTCGCGGTCCCAGTGCGTGTGCGGCACGATCACGAGTTCGTCGGGGGTGTCCATGGATCTCCAGAGCTGGTGGTTCGGTGTGGTGGAAGACGTGATGGGGAAGGGCGTGCTCAGGCGCAGAGCGCCACGATGCGCCGGTCGGCGAGCACGAGGTGGTGAGGGCCGTCGCCCGGGTCCGCCGCGAACGACTCGCGCGACGAGCGCACCGAGCGTCGCCGGCCGAAGCCGTCCACGAGCACGAGGCCCTCGGCGTCGACCGCCACGACCTCGTCGCCGAGCCGTACGAGTGCGGGCGCCCGCATCAGCTCTGGCATGAGCGCGGCACCGTCGAGGTGGGCGCTGCCCGTGATGGCGGTACGACCTGCGCGCACGCCCTCGAGGATGGCCTCGGCCGAGGCGTCCTCGGCGGCGACCCACGTGGTCGGGGTGCCCGGCCGTTGCGGCTCCTCGAGCATGTGCACGTCGCTTCCGCCGAGCAGGGTCGCGCCGGCAGGCCACGTGCGGAACCATGCGAACGGCGCCGTCGAGATCAGCTCCCGGAACCAGGTCGAGTGCCAGAGCTCGACCGCAGCCGGGCGGCGCTCCAGCCGGTGCAGCCACGAGCAGTCGCCCGAGATCGGGTGGTTGATGCTCAGCGTGCCGCCGCGCCGTTCGACCTCGTCGACCCAGTGCTGCGCCGGCTCTCGGAAGTCGATCCAGCCGAGGTCGCCGAACGCGTTCGCGTGGCCGCGATGCGTCGTGACCTCCTGCCCGGGCAGCAGCGTGATGCCGTGCTTCGCGCCCTCGCCGGGCAGGTGGGCGTGATGGCTCACCGTGTTGTGGTCGGTCACGGCCATGAAATCGAGGCCGGATGCCACGCCGAGCGCCGCGAGCCCGCCGATCGGGAGGCGCCCGTCGGAGTGGATTGTGTGGCCGTGGAAGTCACCCGCGAACCACGTCAGCCCGGGCTCGGCCGGGAGCCCGCGATCGCTGCCGCGCACCGCGCGGGCGATTGGGGCCGCGTCGGGGACGGGCGGCACCGGCCGCGAGGCCGGCATCGTGATCTCGACCTCGACCTCGACGCCCGCGAGCGGCACCCGGTGCAGGCCGAGCACGACGTTCCACTCCCCCGGCTCGAGGGGTCCGGGCAGGTACCCGGGCGTGGCATCCACCGCCGTGATGACGTACTCGGTGCGCGCGCCGCCCGACCAGCCGCGCCACCCGCCCGCGCCCGCGCAACCGAGGTCGATGCCCGACTCGCTCGGGTCGAAGCGGATGACGACCTCGAGCGAGTCGGTGCCCGACGGCACCTCGAACGGCACGTTCAGGTAGCGCTGCTCGTTCTGCAGCTCGACCGTCACGGGAACGGTGCGGCGGATCGTGCTCACGCGTCAGCCGATGCGCTCGGTCGACCCGGCGTCGAAGAGCAGGGTCTTCGAGCCCGTCGGCACGACGAATCCGCGGTCGCCCGGCGCCGGCTCGTGGTCTTCGGGCACGACGACCTGCAGCTTGTGGCCGTCGACGTTGACCGCGATGAGCACGCTCGCGCCGAGGTTCTCCACGACGCTCACCTCTGCGGCGATCGCGCCCGGCTCCTCGACCGTCGTCCAGCGCAGGTACTCGGGACGCACCCCCCAGACGACGGCCTGGCCCTCGCGCACGTGGTCCTCGGTGCCCGGCGGCAGAGCCGTCGCGACCTGCTCGCCGATCGCGATCGCACCGTTCGACACAGTCGCCGGGACGAGGTTCATCGGGTTCGACCCGATGAACCCGGCGACGAAGGTGTTGTTGGGGCGCTGGAAGACCTCGCGCGGCGACCCGATCTGCTGGAGCTTGCCGGCCTTCATGACGGCGATGCGGTCGGCGAGCGCGAGCGCCTCGGCCTGGTCGTGCGTGACGAACACGGTCGTGACGCCGAGGTCGCGCTGCAGTTCCTTGAGGAAGGTGCGCGCCTCGAGCCGCAGGCGGGCATCGAGGTTCGAGAGCGGTTCGTCGAGGAGCAGCACGTCGGGGCGGGTCGCGACCGCGCGGGCGAGTGCGACACGCTGCTGCTGGCCGCCCGAGAGCTGACCGGGCCGGCGCTCGATGAGCCCCTGCAGGCTGAGCCCGTCGCCGACCTTCTCGGCCGTCGCCCGGCGCTCGTCGCGCTTCACGCGCTTGATGCGCAGCGGGTAGGCGATGTTGTCGGCGACGTCCATGTGCGGGAACAGCGCGTAGTCCTGGAAGACCATCGCGACCCCGCGGGCACCGGGCTCGGCGTCCGTGACATCCCGGTCGCCGATGACGAGCTGCCCCGAAGAGATCGCCTCGAGGCCCGCGATCGAGCGCAGCAGGGTGGTCTTGCCGCAGCCGGAGGGGCCGAGCAGGGCGAAGAACTCGCCGTCGATGATCTCGACGTCGACCTCGTCGACGCCGCGCACCCCACCGGGGTACTCCTTGACGAGTCGGGTGGCGTTGATACCGGCCATCAGGACTTGATACCTCCATGGAAGCGGAACCCGTAGCGACGGTTCACGACGAAGTAGATGATGAGGACGGGAGCGGAGAACAGCAGGGCGAAGGCCGAGATGAGCCGGAGATCGGCCTGTCCGCTCTCGGTGTAGAAGGTGTACATGAGCACGGCCGCCGGCTGCAGGTCGGGGCTGCGCAGCAGGATGAACGGCACCAGGAAGTTGCCCCACACCTGCACGATCGTCCAGATCGCGATGAATGCGAGGCCCGGGCGGGCGATCGGCACGACGACGTCCCGGAGGATCCGGAACGGGCCCGCGCCGTACAGTCGCGCCGACTCCTCGTAGGACTTCGGGATGGAGTCCATGAAGTCCTTGAGGATGAAGATGACCGTCGGCAGGATTCCGCCGGCGAGCACGAGCAGCACTCCGGTGTAGGTGTTGATGAGCCCGAGCGACGTGATGATCTGGAACGTGGGCACCATCGCGGCGGTGCCGGTCACGATCGACGAGAGCAGCAGCAGCCCGTAGAGGATGCCGTCGCGCCCCGGGATGCGGATGCGGCTCATCGCGTAGGCGGCGAGCGCGCCGAGCACGACGACGATGATCATCGTGCCGATGCCGAGGAGCAGCGAGTTGCCGATCGAGCGCATGGCGTACGGGTTCTGGAAGAGGCGCGCGAAGTTGTCGAGCGTCCAGTCGGGCCACTGGAGCGAGAGCGACGGCGTCGCGTCGAAGGGCGCGAGCACGAGCCACACGAGCGGCAGCGCGAACAGCAGCCCGACGATCGTGAGCACGAGGCCGAACGCGACGCGGGCGAGGTAGTGCCGAACTGAGGTGTTCGCCGCGACCTTGCGCACGGTTGCGGTGGTGGCGGTCATGCCTTCTTCCTTCCTCTCGACACGCGGATGTAGGCGAGCGCGATGACGAGGTTGATGAGCAGCATGATGAGCGAGATCGCCGCGCCGAGGCCGAGCTGACCGCCGGGGATCGCCGTCTCGTAGATGTACACCGAGAGGATCTCGGTCTTGCCGTTCGGGCCGCCCGCCGTGACGAGGTAGGGCGTGAAGGTGTTGAACGTCCACAGCGTGATGAGCAGGGTGTTCGTGAGGATGTGGCCCTTGATGTTCGGGATGATCACGTCTCGCAGTTGCTGCCAGCCCGACGCGCCGACCATCTTCGCGCTCTCGATCTGCGAGGGCGGCACGGCGCTGAGCGCCGAGGAGAACAGCTGCATCGAGAAGGCGGTGCCCACCCAGATGTTGAAGAGGATGATCGCCTCCATCGGGTGCTCGATCAGCCACGCGTAGCCGTCGGTGCCGAGGAGGCCGTTGAGCGTTCCCGAGCGCCGGTCCATGAGCACGAGCCAGAGGAACGAGGCGACCGAGGCGGGGATCACCCAGGCAGCGAGCACGAGGCCCTCGATGAGCGCCTTCACCCAGCCGTGGATGTTGCGCACCGACCAGGCGAGCGCGAAGCCGATGAGCGTCTGGCCGATGATGCCCGAGGCGACCACGAAGACGAGGGTCAGCCAGAGCGAGTTCCAGAACGACGGGTCCGTGAGCGCCTCGACGTAGTTGTCGAGGCCGACGAACTCGGGCGACGCGGCCTGCAGGCCAGTCAGCCGGTAGTCGGTCATGCCGAGCCAGATCGTCCAGATCGCCGGGAACAGGAGGAACAGGCCGATGAGGATCAGGGCGGGGGCGACGAAGATTCCGGCGCGGGCCGTGCCGAGGCCCGCGACGTCGTCGGCCCGCCGCCGGCGGGGAGCGATTGCGCTCCCCGCCGGCGTCGTGGTGGTGCTAGCCGACATCAGTCACCCGAGACCGCGTCGTCGCCGACGATGTCCTTGAGCGAGTCGACGTACGTCGCGAGCGCGTCGTCGACGCTCGTGCCCGAGACGACGTCGAGGCTGGCCTGCTGCATGGCCGTCGACACCTGCGGGTACGCCGCGAGCGGCGGACGGTAGGCCGTGATCGGCAGGACCTCTTCGCTGACGTAGGTCAGCATCGGGTCCTCGGCGAGGATCTCGTCGTTGACGTCGGTGCGCGGGGTGATCGAGATCGTGCCCTCGTTGCGGGCCTCGTAGGCCTCCTTCGAGTTCATGAACGCGAGCAGCTCCCAGGCGAGCTCGGGGTGGTCGCTGTTCGGGTTGAGCACGCGGCCGGTGCCGCCCGACATCGACACGAAGTCCTGGCCGTTGATCCCGTCGCCGGGCTCGATCGCGGGGATCTTGGTGTACCCGACGACCTCGTCGCGGTTCGCCATCGGCGCGGTTCCGACGCCCTCCTCGGGGTTGATGACGCTGCGCCAGAAGTAGTCGCCCTCGAGCAGGATGCCGATCTGGTTCGCGGCGAACATCTGGAACGAGGTGTCGCGGCCGGCGGCCTCCTGCTGGAGCACGGCGTCGCCGAGCTTCTCGTCGACGTAGATCGTCTTGTACAGGTCGAGCACGTCGCGCATGCCGTCGGTGGCGCCGACCCACTTGTCGTCCTCGTAGACCTGCTCACCGGTGCCGACGAGCGCGGGCAGCATGCCCTGCATGGTTGTCGCCTCACCCATCGCGGTGCCCGCGTTGAGCTGGATCGGGGTCACGCCGTCGAGCTTCTTGAGCGCCTCGGCGGCCTCGAGCACGTCGTCCCAGCTCTCGGGCTGCCAGTCGGCCGGGAGCCCGGCCTGCTCGAACAGGTCCTTGTTGTAGTAGAGCACGCGACCGTCGGCGCCCTGGGGCACGCCGTAACGGTCGCCGTCGAACGAGACCGCGTTCTGGACGGCCTCGGGGATCTGCTCCCAGCCCTCCCAGCCGTCGACCGCGTCGCCGCCGACGTCGCTGAGGGGCTTGATGTAGCCGGCCTCGGCGAACTCGCCGACCCAGATGCCGTCCATGCCGATGATGTCGGCGCCCTCACCCGACTGCAGGTCGAGCGCGATCTTCGTCTTGTAGTTCTCGTCGTCGACGCCCTGCGGCTCGAACTCGACGGTGACGTCCTTGCCCTCCTCCTCCATCGCGGCTTCGAACTCCGGAATCACCCAGTCGGTGACCCAGTCGGCCTCGGCCGCGTTCTTGCCGCCGGTGATGGCGTTCGCCGTGATGGTGAGGGTGACGGGCCCGTTCTCGTCCTCGCCCGAGTCACCGGAGCATCCGGTGAACACGAGTGCGCCGGCGGCGGCGAGTGCGATCGCCGCGACGGTCTTGCGCCTGCTGTGATGGATCATCTTCGACCTCTCTCTGGTACGCCGCCGGCAGGGTGACCGGCGGTCGGGTGGTGCTGTCGGGTTCGATGCGTGCATCCCGAGCGCGTGCGCTCAGCGGGACGAGGCGGATGCCTCGCTGCCGGCGTCGATCGGGGTTCCGAGTGCCTCGGCGAGGGCGCGGAGCATCCGCTGACCCACGACGATGTCGGCGGCGCCCGCCTCGACGGAGGGGCCGGGCGCCGGCTGCCCGGCGACGAGCGCCGCGAAGGCGCGGAGCTCGTGCTCGAACGCCTCCTCCTGCATCCACCGGGTCTCGGAGCGACGCGCCCCGAGGCGGTCGGCGTTCTCGACGACGGTGAGCACGGTCGGCACGTTGAGCACGTACGGCACCGCGAAGACGAGCGAGATGCTGCCCTCCTCGTGGTGGAAGGTCACGGTCTCGCGGTACTCGGGATACTTCGGGATGAAGTGCCAGTCGACCGACCACGGCACGTCGGCGTGCTCGGCGAGGGTGCCGCCGAGGCTCAGCGAGCCGGGGAACCCACCCGTGTGGCGAGCCCGGTCGACCGTGCCGATGCCGCCGACGAGGTGCCGGAGCAGGCCGGTGTCGTGCACGATCGAGCCGAGCACCACGTTCGTGTAGAGCTTCGGCAGGTCGCCGGCCGCGTCGCCGATCGCGGTCTCGACCGAGGCGTCGGTGGCCGCCGTGAGCGTGGCGATGAGGTCGGCCGGCACGTCGTCCGGCGGGGCCTGCAGGTTCGCGAAGGCGAGCTGGGCCCCGTCGGCGGGGTGGAGCACCTCGACTGTGACCGCGCGCAGCTCGACGCGCTGGAGCAGGGCCCTCGCCTCGGCCGAGGCCGGGTCGTGCTCCTTCATGTAGCCGACACGCACCCAGTCGGCGAGGTCGACGCCGCGCTCGGCGGCGACGCCGCGCAGCGCCTCGATCTCGGCGAGTGAGAACGCGAGCGGCTTCTCGGCGAGCACGCGGATGCCGGCGCCGACGAGCTTCGCCACGTCGGGGGCGTGCGAACCGCTGGTCGCGAGGATCGCCCCGTCGACGGCGACCTCGCCCGCGGCGACGGCCGCGATGAGTGCGTCGATGGAGTCGAACGCAGCGACGCCGGTGCCCGAGGCGGCGGCCATGCCCTGTGCGCGCGAGCGCGAGAGGTCGACGACGGCGGTGAGCGCGATGCGGTCGGCGTTGCGGCGAATGAGCGGCAGGTGCACGCTCTGGCTGATCGCGCCGAGGCCGACGACCGCGAGGTTCACGCGGCCGTGGGTCGTCGCGGCCGCCTGCTCGCCCGTGCGGTCGGGTGCGTCGAAACCGGTCATGCGAACCACCGCCGGAGGCGCTCGCGGTTGGCGGCCTGATCGGTGCGGGCGCGGTCGACGTCGGCCGCGTCCTGCAGGATCACGTCCTGCTCGACGACCAGCCATCCGTCGTAGCCGGAGTCGACGATCTCGTCGACGATGCGGTCGACGTCGAGGTCGCCCTCGCCGAGGGCGACGAACATCCGCCGCTGCCAGACGTCGCGCATGGGGTCTTCGGAGCCCTCGGCTGCGGCGAGCACCGAGCGGTCGGCGTCCTTGAGGTGCACGTGGTTGATGCGGCCCGCCCAGCGCGCGAAGTCGGCGACCGGGTCGCCGCCGCCGATGAGCAGGTGGCCGGTGTCGAAGGTCAGGTCGATGTCGGTGTCGGCGAGCAGTCGGTCGATCTCACGCGGCGTCTCGACGTAGGTGCAGGCGTGGTGATGGAAGGTGGGTTCGAGGCCCGCGGCTCGAGTGGCGTCTGCCACGCGCTGCACGCGGGCGGCGAAGCGCGCCCAACGCTCGTCGTCGAGCTCGAGCTCGGGCGCCCCTCCGGGGCGGGCCTTGCGCTCGGCGGCTCCGGAGTCGGCGATCGTGGGCTTCGGTGCGAGCGTGCCGGCCGGTGCCGCGGCGGCCGCGGCGGCGAACAGCTCGAGCACGGGAGCGAGGCCGGCGAATGATGCGTCGAACTCGTCGTCGGCGGCGGAGAAGGGCAGGTCGACCCAACCGCCCGCGAGAGCGAGGCCGTGGCGCCCGAGGAGCTCGGGAAGGGCGTCGCGGTCGCCGAACAGGCCGACGGGGCCCAGATCGATGCCTTCGTACCCAGCCTCGGCGACCCAGGCGGCGAGCTGATCACCGTCGGGCAGCGGCACGAGACCGGGGATGGACAGTTCGAAGACGCCGTAGCTGACTGGGGCGTTCGCTGTTCGGATCAACCGAGCTTCCTCTCGACCTGGAGGACGCCACTGCGCGTCTTCCGAGAACTCAAGATACTAGGTTCTGACATATTTACAAGTCGAGTGACATTCGTCGCCGAACGTGCGAACACCCGGCCCCCGCGAGAAGGGCCGGGTGTTCGTTGCGGCGTCGGCTCAGCCCTTGCCCGGTCGAGTCGCCTCGATCGGGAAGCTCCAGGCGTTCACGCCGTCCCCGGTGCCCGACTCGATGCCGTCCTGCTCCGCGTACGACACGAGGATCCGGGCGTCATCGGCGAGCGCGGCGCGCGTTGCGGCGTCGAGCGGGAGGGACACCCTGCCCTTGCCGGCGTCGACGGCCTGCTCGAACGATCCCAGCAGGCGGCCGCTCATGTCCGGCGCCCACGGCGGGGCCGCGCCGTCCGTCGGCGAGCACGCATCGAAGCCGTACGCATCGCCGGCGCAGCTCGTCGCCCAGACCGGGATGAACGTCGTGTCGCCTTTCCAGAGGAACACGCGCACGGCGCCCGCTTCCTTCGCCGAGTACGAGATGCGCACGTGCTTCTGCTGGATCTTGACGTCCGTGACGTTCAGCGCGTCGCTCGGCTGCACCCCCGAGATCGTGCCACCGCGGGTGGCCGACTGGGCGACCGTCTGCGGCGACTGCACGCCCTGCAGGGCGGTGTCGGGGATGATCGGCGCCGCGGGCTCGGTCGACCGGTCGGCCGGAGGCGCGTACCCGTCGAGGTACGCGTGTCCCCAGCGGTACGGCTCCGACTGCTGGCTTCCGAAGGCCGACCACGCCGTACGGGTCTGCCCGATGAAGTCCTGCGTGTCGGAGTCGTACGGGGTGACGTTGAGTCCGAGATACGTCGGGTCGACCTCGTTCGACGCGGCGTCGCCCGACGGGACGGCGCTCGTCGGGCCGGCCGCGGCCGGCAGCGCTGCGAGCGGCACCTTCACCTCGAGGGCGTAGCCGCCGCCGGCATACGAGCCATCGTCCGCGCGGGCCACGTCGACCGCCACCTCGACGCCGACGGCGTTGAGCCCGCCCTCGACGGTCTCGGCGAGCGGACCCGTCGAGAAGCCCTGGTGATTGTCGGCGTCGCGCGACCAGCACGGGCCGTTCTCGCCGTTGCCGTTCGTTCCCTCGGCGTCATCGGTGAACGGGAACATGCCGAGCTTGAACGTCGACGAGGTATCGACCGAGTCGCCGCGCGGATCGAGCAGCAGCTCGACCGAGTCGACGAGCCAGTGGCCGAAGCAGCGGTCGGGCGTCGCCGCCGCGCTCGCGACGTCGTCGGTCACGCGGATCTGCGCGTA
Organism: Agromyces sp. NPDC057679; assembly: GCF_042799635.1. Taxonomy (NCBI): domain Bacteria; kingdom Bacillati; phylum Actinomycetota; class Actinomycetes; order Micrococcales; family Microbacteriaceae; genus Agromyces; species Agromyces sp. NPDC057679. The sequence goes on from NZ_JBHVIK010000002.1 coordinate 22,754, forward strand.
CAGCGCGTCATCGAACCAGCCGAGCTTCGCCAGGCTCCCGTCGCCGCAGTCGACGCCCTCGGCGGCGCATGCTGCGCCCTCCCAGCGGGTGCCGACGTCGACCGCGTCACCGGTGTAGAGGGCGTCGGCCGCACCGTCGATCGCGGGGGCCGAGGCGAGTTCGGGGATCACGACCGTCGGCACGAGGTAGACCGTCTCGTTCTCGCTCGACGCTCCCGCGCCCGAAGTGGTCGTCGCGGTGAAGGTCACCGTGCGGCTGCCCGGGTCGGTCGGGTCGGTGTGCGTGACGACGAACTCGACGGTCGTCGTGTCGCCCGGGGCGAGGCCGTCGAACGGCTTCGACGCCGCATCGACCACGAAGCCGGCGGGCACGGTCAGCGCGACCTCGCCCGACTCGCTCGCGGCGGTGCGGTTGGTCACCTCGACCGGCACGGTCATGGTCTCGCCCGCGCCGATCTGCGCCACGGCATTCGAGCGGCCGCCCACGTAGGCGTCGTGATCGCGGGTCCACTGCTCGTACTCGGCCATGTTGCCCCAACGCTCGAAGCGGCCCTCGACGGGCGCGACGAGCGCGATGCGCGTGTCGTTGTACGCCGTGACCTCGCCGTCGAGGGAGGCCGCGAGCTTGGAGACGCCCACGGCGGCGTCCGCCGCCGGGGTAACGGTGAACGTCGCCTCCGCGGCATCCTCGTCGCCGACGCCGTCGAGCTCGACCGGCTCGGAGACCTGCCACCCGGCCGGCACCGCGAGGCTCACCGTGCCGCCGCCGAGCGAGCCCTCGCCGGAGCGCGCCGAGACGGTGACCTCGAACGGCTCGCCCGGAGCCTGGTAGTACTCGTCGACCGCGAGCGAGAACTCCGACCCCAGCGGCATGCCGCCCGGATCGGCGACGACGGCGCCGTAGAGCACCGCATCGTCGTTCGCGGAGGCCGGTGAGCCGTTCGGCTGCATCGGCACGATCGACTGCGAGACGCCGTAGCGCTGGCAGCTCGGGGTGACGAGGCCCTTCTCCATCACTCGCGCCTGCGTCGGGTGCGCGCGGCCGCCCTCCCGGCCCACCTGCGCCCACGTCTTGGCGCTGCCCGCCTGCTGGCCCTGCACGTTGCCCTCTGCCCAGGCGTACGGCGAGTCGTAGCCGGTCCAGGTGCCGACGACCGTGAACGGGTTCGTCGCGGCCGGAGCGAAGCCCGTGTTGCAGTTCGGTGCCGCGGTGCCGCCCGAGCCGGTCGTCAGGCCGCCGGCGAGGATCTTCTTCACCTGCCAAGGGTCGACCGCGCCCGTGCCCTCGAGCTGCTCGGGGAACATCGCGGGATCGGCGGCGGCCGCCGCGGCCTCCCAGATCATGCGGCCCTGCGCGTACTGGTGGTTTCCGTGCCCGGCCGCGAGCGACGGCGTCGAGCCGACGAGGATCTCGGGTTGCGTCTCGCGGATGATGCGCACCGTGCGCCGCAGCGTCTCCTCGGCGTCCCACACCTGTGCGGTCAGCGCCGCCGAGGTGTTGTAGTAGAAGTCGACGCGGTCGAGGTTGAAGATGTCGACCGTGCCCGAGCGGATGTGCGAGGTGCGGTCCTCGTTCTCGCGGCGGACACCGAGGTCGGGCCCGGCCTCGGGGCCGACGGAGTTCGAGCCGCCCTCACCGCGCGTGGCCATGATGATGCCGCAGCGCACGCCGTACAGGTCATTCCAGACGCCGCAGGGCGTGGTGAATCCCGCGTCATCGTCGGGGTGGGCCCAGATGCCCATGACGTCGATCTTGCCGCGATCGGTGTCGACGGCGACCGCGGGGTCGCCGACCTCCAGCTTGGTGGCGGCGTCGGCCGGCCCCGCCGACGCGGCGCCCGTCGTCGCGGCTCCGGTCGTTGCGGCAAGTGCGGTGCCGGGCGCCATGAGCACGGCTGCCGCGACCAGCGAGGTCAGCAGTATGACGTGAGGTCGTTTCATGAGGTCCTCCGTTGGACACTCGGACGACGGACTGCCGTCCGATCATTCCCCTCAAGCTAGAGCAGAGTCGATCGAACAATCAAGCAGTTTCACGCAGTTTCGCGCATTAATGCCTGCGCGCTTGTGCGCGCAGAGGGCGTGCTGAAGCGGGGCGCACGCCGCGCGACGCGCGCACCCCGTTTCACGCCCTTGGGGCGCGCGCGACTCACTCGCGCACGGCGCCCTCGATCATGCCCTTGATGAAGTGCCGCTGCAGGAAGACGTAGAGCAGCACGATCGGCAGCGCCACCATGACCGCACCGGCGGCGAGCAGCGCCGTGCCCTGCGTGTACTGCCCCTGGAAGAACGCGAGCCCGAGCGGCGCGGTGCGCACCGAGCCGTTGGGCGACATCACGAGCGGAATGAGGAACTCGTTCCACGTCCACATGAAGGTGAGGAGCACCAGCGTGAGGATCGCGGGGCGGCCGATCGGCACGAGCACCTGCCAGAGGATACGCATCGACCCGGCCCCGTCGAGGCGGGCGGCGTCGATGAGTGCACGGCTCGAGGTGCGGAAGTACGTGCGCATCCAGTACGTGCCGAAGGCGATCGACATCGCGATCTGCGGTGCGGCGACGCCCCAGACGGTGTTCGTGAGCCCGACCGTGCGCAGGTCGAAGTAGAGCGGCACGATGAACGCCTCGGTCGGCACCATGATGCCGAGCAGGAACACGTAGAACATGACCGTCGCGCCGCGGAACCTCATCGTGCCGAGCGCGTACCCGGCGAGGATCGAGGCGAGCACCGACACGACGACGACGATCAGCGCGACGACGAGCGAGGTCACCATGTACTGGCCGAAGCGGCCGATCTCCCACGCCTCGGGGAAGTTCTCGGGGTGGAACAAGCCGCCCTCGCGGGCCGCCGAGGCACTCTGCGGGCCGAATGCGAGCGACACGATGACCGCGATCGGGCCGAGCACGATGAGCGCGAACGCGACGAGCACGACGTAGTTCGCGCCCCGTTCGATCGGAGACACCTTCACTCGCGGTCTCCGATCATGTTCACGACGGCGTTGATGGCGAAGACGATGAGGGTGAGCACGACGCCGACGGCGGTCGCCACCCCGACCTCGCCGAGCTGGAACGCCCGGCGGTAGATCTCGAAGCTCGGCACCGTGGTCGAGGTGCCCGGGCCGCCGCTCGTCGTGACGTAGACGAGGTCGAAAGTCTTGAGCGCGGCGACGATGGTGAGCGTCAACGCGACGGTGATCTCGCCGCGCACCATCGGCAGCGTGATCGCGAAGAACTCGCGCACGGGGCCCGAGCCGTCGAGGCGCGCGGCCTCGTAGAGCTCTCGCGGCACTCGGCTCATGCCGGCCATGAGCAGCACGGTCACGAGCCCCGTGCACACCCACGTGCCGATGAGGCCGACCGCAGGAAGCGTGAACGTGTAGTCGCCGAGCCAGGGCCGCGCGAGCGCCCCGAGGCCGATCATGCGGAGGAACCCGTTGAGCGGCCCGTCGGGGGCGTAGATCTGGCGCCAGGTGACGGCGACGACGACCATCGCGATGACCTGCGGCAGGAAGATCACGCTGCGGAAGAACCCGAGCCCGCGGACCTGGGCACGGGTGAGCAGGCTCGCGAGCAGCAGGCCGATGCCGAGCGGCAGCACCGCGTAGAAGAAGACGAGCACGAGCGCATGCCAGAAGGCCTCGCGCAGCCGCGGGTCGTCGAGGATCTCGACGTAGTTGTCGAGGCCGACGAACGTCGAGGCTCCGAGCCCGTCCCACGCGAAGAGCGAGAACTGCGCGGCGCGGCCCAGCGGGAAGAGCAGGAACGCGCCGTAGAGCAGGATGGCGGGGGCGAGGTACGCCCAGGGAACCCACGCCGATCGGGCGGAACGCCGAGAGGCGCTCCGCCCGATCGTGGTCGTGCCGTCACTCATTGCTCGCGACGAACTCCGAGTAGTCGGCCTCGAGGGTCTCGGTGAACTGCTCGGGCGTCGCCTGACCGGCGAGCAGGTCCTGTAGCGCCTGCCCCATCGTGTCGCCGAAAGTCGGCGTCGCGTAGTCGAGGTAGGGCAGCAGGCTGCCGTTGCCGGTCACCTCGCCGAACACCGTGAACACGTCGGCCATCACGCCCTCGCTCGGAGCGAGCTCGGCCGTGCGGTTGACGGGCAGGTTGCCGGTCTCGGCGAGCACGTCCATCGCCTCGTCGCTCGTGATGAAGTCGATGTACGCGGCCGCGACATCGGTGTTGTCGGCCGCCGACGTGATCGTGAAGGGCAGGCCGGTTCCACCGGTGGTCGCGGGCGCTCCGTCCCCCGTGTTCGGGATGAAGAACCCGACGTCGTCGCCCATCGCGTCGGCGAGATCGGCCGCGAGCCACGACCCGCCGATGAGGAACACGCCGTCGCCGGCCGCGAGCGACTGCCAGGCCGCGTCGTAGTCGGTGCCATTGACGCCGTCGTTGAAGTAGCCGGCGTTCACCCAGTCCTGCAGGGTCGTCGCGGCCGCGACGTTCTCGGGCGTCGTCCAGCTCTGGCCGGCGTTGCCGAGGCCCAGGTCGGTGATGACGTCGGCGTCGACGTCGTCGCCCTGCACCGGGCCGAACACGTGCAGCGCGGGCCACTTCTCGATGTTGCCGAGCAGCATCGGGGTCTCCCCCGCGGCCTTGGCCGTCTTCAGCGCGGCGTCGAACTCGGTCCAGTCGGCAGGCACCTCGAGGCCGAGCTCCTCGAGCTTGGACTTGGAGTAGAAGACGCCGACGACCTCGCCGACCTGCGGGAGTCCGTAGAGGCTGCCGTCGCCGAACACCTTCGCGTCGTCGCTGTAGGTCGAGTACTGCAGCACCGACGGCGAGTAGCGGTCGAACCAGCCGTACGCCTCGGCGTAGTCGTCGAGCGGGCGCAACTGGTCGGCGGCGACGAACTGCCCCATCGTGTTGCGGCCGTTGTTCGCCTGCACGACGTCGGGCGCGTCCTCGTCGGTGAGGGCGAGCCGCAGGGTGGTCGCGAGGTCGTCGAAGGACTGCGAGTTCCGGTCGATCGTGACATTCGGATACTTCTCCATGAAGGCCTCGTTGAGCTGCTCCATCTGCTCGTTCTGGCCGCCGCGCACCTCCTGGTCCCACACGGTGAGCGTGACGTCGCCCACGCCCGAGATGTCGGTGCTGATGTCGCCCGTGTCGGCGGTGCTGCCGGTGTCGGCACCGGTGCCGGGGGCGCAGCTCGTGAGCGCGACGACGAGAGCGGCGCCGCTCAGCGCCACCGCGGTCAGTCGGGTCTTCCGTCTCATGATGTACCTCTCTTCTCGGGATTCGATCGCCGGGCCGCTGTGGAGCCGTAGTCGGCGAAGGGGAAGGCGAGCTCCGCTCTGCGGCGCCCGGATGCCTCGGGGACGGCGTCGTCCAGGAAGGCGAATCGCGACGCGAGTTCGCGATCGTCCCCGCTCCGCACGCGAGCCCACCAGTCGGCGACGTCGCCCCAGCCCGGTGCACCGACGGCACCGCCCGCGTGCTCGACGGCGAGCGCCGCGCAGAGCGCTGCGAACGACAGGCGCTCGACGAGCGGCTGATCGTGGAGGGTTCCGACCAGGAGGGCCGCGCCGAACACGTCCCCGGCACCGGTGGCGTCCCGACCGACCGCGGGTACTGCAGGAAGCACGACCTCCTCGCCGCGGATCGAGTCGATCGCCACGGCGCCGGCCTCCCCTCGCGTGACGACCACGAGCGGAACGAGGTCGGCGAGCGCCCGGGCCGCCGCGAGGGCCGAGTCGGTGCGCGTGTAGGCCATCGCCTCGACCTCGTTAGGGGTGAAGGCGTAGCAGTCCGAGAGCGGGCGGAGGTCGGAAGGATCCCACCGCTCGCTCGGGTCCCAGCCGAGGTCCGCGAAGATCTTGGTGCCGCCACGGGCGGCGGTGCGCCACCAGTCGTCGGCATCGCGGCCGCGCGATGCGCCGAGGTCGACGAACGTCGCCCGCGCGGCCGCACCTCCGACGAGTTCGGCGGCGGTGTACGGCGCCGGGGCCTCACGGGTGACCATGCTGCGGTCACTTCCGGACGCGATCGAGACGGTGACGGGGGTGGGCCATCCGGGCACGAGGCGGGAACGGACGAGGTCGATGCCCTCGCGGTCGGCGAGGAACTCCCAGCACCATCGGCCGTAGACGTCGTCGCCGAGCGCCGCGGCGAGCGAGGTCCTGAGGCCGAGGCGGGCGGTCGCGACGGCGAGGTTCGCGACGCCGCCGGGGCTGGAGGCGAGCCCCTCGGCATACACCTCGATACCCGGTCGTGGAGCCATACCCACGCCGGTGAACACCAGGTCGAAGAAGACGGGCCCGGTGAGGAGCACGTCGACGGTGCCGTCGGCTTCCCGTGCTGCCACGCATCCTCCTCGATTGCGATTCACGTGCGCGATCGTCAGATCGGCTTTGACTGAACATACTCTCGAATGGACGGTTGTGCGTCAATTCATGCTCGAAATCATCGATTCATGCTCGAAGTTGACTGCTAGCATCGGGCTCATGCTCACAGCAACGCGACAGGCGCACATCCTGAACTCCCTGCGCACCGACGGCGAAGTCACCGTCGAAGAGCTCGCCGAGCAGTTCGGCGTCTCGCTCTCGACGATCCGTCGCGACCTCAACGCGCTGAGCGCGGAGGGGCTGCTGCGGCGGGTCCGCGGCGGAGGCAGCATCGAGCCCGACCAGATCCCGTTCACCGACGTCGAGCGCCAGCACGCACCCGAGAAGTCGAGGGTCGCCGAGCGCGCCGCCGAGCTCGTGTCCGAGGGCGACGTCGTCATCATCGACATCGGGACGACGACAGCCCTGCTCGCCGCTCAGCTCCGCGGTCGACGCATCACGGTCATCACCGCGAGCCTCGCGGTCATCGACGAACTGCGCGACGACGACGTCGTCGAACTCATCGTGCTCGGTGGCGCGGTGCGCAAGAACTACAACTCGATGATCGGCACGCTCACTGAACAGGCGCTCGCCCAGATCCGCGCGACGACGTGCTTCCTCGGCACGAGCGGCATCCGCGCCGACGGAACCATCAGCGACACGACCGGCATGGAGGTTCCCGTGAAGCGGGCCATGATCGAGTCCTCCCAGCGCACGGTCGTGCTGGCCGACGCCTCGAAGTTCCCCGGCGTCGGGGTGCTGAGCGTGTGCGGCCCCGAGCAGATCTCGACGGTCATCACGAACGACGATGCGGATGCCGCGACCCTCGACTTGCTCCGCGAGCAGGGAGTCGAGGTGATGACGGCGTGAAGCTCACCATCATCGGCGGCGGCGGCTTCCGCGTGCCCCAGGTCTTCGAGGCGGTCGCCGCCGACGACGCGCCCGTGCGCATCGACGAGCTCGCACTGTACGACGTGAGCGCGACAAGACTCGAGACGATCGGGGCGATCCTGGCCCGGCTCGCACGGGAGCGCCGCCACGTGCCGACCATCACGACGACGACCGACCTCGAGGAGGCACTGCGCGGCGCCGACTTCATCTTCAGCGCCGTACGTATCGGTGGCACCCGCGGCCGCATCCTGGATGAGCGCACCGCGCTCGATCTGGGCGTCCTCGGGCAGGAGACGGTCGGCCCCGGCGGCCTCGCCTATGCCCTGCGCACCGTGCCGTTCATGACCCATCTCGCCGAGACGATCCGCAGGGTCGCCCCCGAAGCCTGGGTCATCAACTTCACGAATCCGGCGGGCATCGTCACCGAGGCGATGCAGCGCGTGCTCGGCGACCGGGTCGTCGGCATCTGCGACACCCCAATCGGGCTCATGCGCCGTGCGGCCGCGGCGACCGGCAGCTCGGCCGACCGCATCACATTCGACTACGTCGGCCTCAACCATCTCGGCTGGCTGCGTTCGATCAGCGCGGAAGGCGAAGATCTCCTCCCGGGCCTGCTCGAGTCCGACTCCAAGCTCGCCACCATCGAAGAGGCCCGGCTGATGGGCTTCGATTGGGTCCGGGCCATCGGGGCTCTGCCCAATGAGTACCTGTACTACTACTACTTCACGCGCGAGGCGACGGCCAGCATCCGAGGGGCCGCGTCGACGCGCGGCGAGTTCCTCGACCGGCAGCAGTCCGCGTTCTACGGCGCACCCGGTGACGACCCCCTCGCGACGTGGCTGCGTGCCCGCCACGAGCGCGAGGCGAGCTACATGGCGGAGAGCCGTGGTGCGGAAGAGGAGCGGCGCGAGTCCGACGTCGACGGCGGCGGCTACCACCAGGTCGCGCTCGACCTGATGGCGGCGCTCGCGAGCGGACGCTCGGCGACGATGATCCTGAACGTCCGCAACAACGCCCTCGTGCCCCAGCTGCCCGATGACGCGGTCGTCGAGGTGGGGTGCGTCGTCGATGCGGAGGGAGTGCACCCGTGGCCGGTCGCTCCCGTCGACGGCGAGATGCTCGGGCTGATGACGCAGGTGAAGTCGGCCGAACGACTCGTCATCGGTGCGGTGAACGAACGTTCGCGCGAGCTCGCGTGGCGCGGATTCGCGGCGCATCCCTTGGTCGACTCCGTCGGCGTCGCCCGCTCCCTTCTCGACACCTACACGGAGAGGATTCCCGAGATCGGGTCGCTGTTCGATTCCGCCTGAGCCGTCGTCCGGCCCGGTGGGGTGCTCCCCGGCACCTCAGCCGAGAGGCGGGTCCTCGTGCAGGTCGACGTCGCCGTCGGTGAGCGCCCATCGGGTGAATCGCACCGCGAGGTCGGCTCGCAACGGCGCGCAGATCATCGGCCCGGCCTGCGCCGCTCCGGCGGTGAACGGGGCCACACGAAGCGTGCGCCACCCGCTCGTCGCAGTGCGGGCCCGCACGGTGATCGCGTCGCCGGCCACGCCGCCCCGGCTCGCGCGGACGGTGACGATCTCGCCGGCCCATTCGGGCACCGGCGCCATCGACCAGTCGCTGACGCCGTTCGTGACGACCGCGCCGAGGTGCAGCACCCCGTCGGAGACCTCGAGTCCGGCCTTCACCCACCGCTCCTCGCCCGCGAAGAGGAGGATGCCGGCCTGGTCGTAGAGCCCGGTGAGGGTCGAGCTGTCGAAGCTCACCTCGACGGCGCTGCCGGCCGGCCAGTCGGCGAGCAGCCCGTGCCCGTCGTCGTGCACGAAGCCGTAGTGGGAGGTGCGCCAGTAGTCGCTGCCCTCGACGGCGGTGACGACGAGGGCGTCGCCGTCGGACCGCACCGATTCGGGCTCGCGTGTCCATCGGCCGTCGTTCCACTCCATCGCGCGCGCAGACATGCGGATCACGTTAGCGCGGATGCCCCGGCGAGCCCGGCCACCGCCACCGTGAGGAGCACCCAGTCGTTGAGGATGTGCGCCCCGGCCGCGACCCACAGGTTCTTCGTGCGGATGAACGCCAGCGTGAAGGCGATGCGCGCCGAGCCGATGACGAGGAAGGCCTGGGCGACGTTCCAGTCGTAGGTCGGCAGGTGGGCCGCCCCGAACCACAGCGCGGAGGCGACCCACGCCAGCAGCACCGCCGCCTTGCGCGAGAGACGGGCCTTCGCGAAGAGCAGGTGCAGCACCGCGAGGAAGGGCAGCAGGGTGAACACCTCCTCGCCGACGAGCTGGATGCCGCTGCCGACGTAGAGGGCGACGACATCGAGGCTCCCGGCCTCGCCGGCGGCCGCGATGGTCGTGTTCGGGTGCACCGGGAAGAGCATCGAGACGATCGCGCCGACCGTGAACGTGATGACGATGTTCAGCAGGGCGAAGTAGGCCATCGCGAGCAGATCGCGCCGGCCCACTCGCCGGAACAGCGCCGTCCAGTGGCGGCCGCCGACGAGTGCGAGCGCGGCGAGCGGAATCGCCACGAAGAGCGTGCGCGGCACGATCGCGACGAGGTTGCCGGGCTGGGGGAAGAAGGTCAGCACGAGGTATCCGGCGATGCACGCGGCCCAGACGACCACCCAGCGCCAGACCGCGAGCTCGATCGGCACGCCGTCGTAGAAGGGGAAATCGGCGCCGTCGGGCCGCTCGATCACGCGCCCGAAGCGGTCGCGGTCGGTGAGCGGGCGGATGCGCCCCGGCTCGCTGAACCCCACGCTCGTCATACGGCCCCCCGGTCGTCGATGAAGCCATCATGGCAGCCCCGAGCGCGTCGGGAGGCGAGCGGTTTCGCGGTGCAGGATGCCTCGCCACCCGCCATGCGGCTCAGCCCACGAACCCCCGGAACGGGTCGTTCTCCTCAGCGCGCCGCTCACGCTCCCGCTCGGCCGCGCGCAGCTCGTCGTCGAGGTCGAGCAGCAGGCCGGCCAGCCGTGTCTCGCGCTCGGCCTCGTACTCCTCGTCGACCTCGATCTCGGGCCAGCCGCCGCCCCACTCGCGGGCGAGGCGGGCGTCGATCGCCCCTGCGACGTCGTCCCACGCCTCCGAGCGGGCCCGCTCGGCCAGGGCGGCGAGGTACTCGGGGTCGCTGCGCCGGGTCCACAGCTCCTTCGCCACCGCGGCGTAGACCTGCTCGCGCCGACGGAGGTTCGCGGCATCCGCCCGCCGGTAGTCGTGCTCGTTCGATGCGCGACCCTCGCGGCGTGCGGCGGCCGCGCGGTCTTCGGCGGTGCGCTCGGCGACCTCGTCGGCCTCCTGCACGAGCTCGTAGAGCACCTCGCGCGCGGCGGCGGCGGCGCGCTCGTTGTCGAACGGTTCGTCGCCGCGCAGTGCGTGCATGACGAACCGGTTGCGGAGGGCCATGCGGCCGGCGGCCTCGGCGACGAGCAGGCCTTCGGCGAGCATCTCGTCGAAGGTCGGCGGGGTGACTTCGGGCAGGGCGCTGCGGTCGAACGGCTTGAACCGCTTCGCCCGCTTCCTGCGCCAGAACGGCATGGCCACACCCCGTGAACGTCGATGTCCGACGCCGATCGACGTCGGAGAACGAGCCTATCGCGGGCGGCCGACGCGACGCCCGGGCCGACCGTCGCAGGTGTCGCCGGTCGGGCGTAGCCTGCCGGAATGGCGGGCACGACGGATGGCGGACGAAGCAGCGGGGCGGACGCCGGGGTGGGCGACGGGCGCTGCGGGCTCGTCGACGACGACGGCCGCGCCTGCCCGAATCCGGCGCAGCCTGGCGCGCCCATGCGGCTCTGCGCCGGGCACCTGCTCGTCGCCCACGACTGGGTCGAACGCGAGGTCGGCGCGACCGACCTGCTGCCCGGCCCCTGCCAGGCGTGCGGTTCGCGGGTCGGCGTGCGCTACCCGAGCGGCTGGATCTGCGCCGCGTGCGAGTGGCGCTACGGCGAGCTGCCCGACCGCACGCTCGACGACGATCCCGTCGAGGTCGTCTACTACCTGCGCTACCGCGACCAGGTGAAGATCGGCACCTCGGCGAACCCACGGCGCCGCGTCGCGAGCCTGCCGCACGAGGAGGTGCTCGCGTTCGAACAGGGTGGGCGTCTGCTCGAACGCGCCCGGCACGAGCAGTTCGCCGCCTTCCGCGGCGCGGGCACCGAGTGGTTCGAAGTGCACGAGGCGCTGCTCGAGCACATCGCGGAGCTCTCGGCCGGGGTCGACGACCCGTGGGCGCAGTACGCGCGCTGGGTGAGTCGCCGACTGGCTCGCCCGTCATCGGAGTGAACGGCGGCGCCCCGCCCCCGGCACGGCGTCCGCACGGAGTTCCCAGCCGCGCTCTCGTAGCGTCGAATGCGTGCAAGCCGAGACCGAGAACCTGAATGCCGTCGCGCAGTGGGCGGTCTCGCTCATGGAATGGCTCGGCGCCCCCGGGGCCGGTCTCGCGATCGCGGCCGAGAACCTGTTCCCGCCGCTGCCGAGCGAGCTCATCCTGCCGATGGCCGGGTTCACGGCGAGCCGCGGCAGTTTCGGCCTGGTCGAGGTGCTGCTCTGGACGACGCTCGGCTCGGTGGTCGGCGCGCTCGCGCTCTACGGGCTCGGCGCCTGGCTCGGGCGCGACCGACTGCTGCGCATCGTCGACCGCATGCCGCTCGTGAAGGTGTCGGACGTCGACCGGGCCGAGGCCTGGTTCGAGCGGCACGGCAGCAAGGCCGTGTTCTTCGGACGCATGATCCCGCTCTTCCGCAGTCTCATCTCCATCCCCGCGGGCATCGAGCGGATGCCGCTGCTGCGCTTCACCCTCCTCACGACCGCGGGCAGCGCGATCTGGAACACGATCTTCGTCCTCGCCGGGTTCCTGCTCGGCGAGAACTGGCACGTGGTCGAGCAGTACGCCGACGCGTTCCAGCTGCTCGTGATCGTCGTGGCGGTGGCGGCCGTCGGCACGTTCCTCGTCGTTCGCCTGCGGCAGGCGGCTCGCCGCCGCCTGGCGTCCTGACCGGGGGTCGGTCGAATCCTCGACGCCCGGCCTGCTGCGTGGCATAATCGTTAGGGCACTAACGATAGCCGACACGCCGACTGGAGCCCCATGACCGCGCACGCAGCTCCCGCAGCACCCGCGGGCCCCGAGGCATCCGCCCCGCCCGTCGACGACGGCGCCGTCGACCTGCTCGCCCTCGAGAACCAGGTCTGCTTCGCACTGGCGGTCGCCGCTCGCGGCGTGATCGGCATCTACCGGCCGATCCTCGAGCCCCTCGGGCTCACCCACCCGCAGTACCTCGTCATGCTCGCGCTCTGGCAGCGCAGCCCGCGCACCGTGCGCGACCTCGGCGAGGCGCTGCAGCTCGAGCCGGCGACCCTCTCGCCGCTGCTCAAGCGCCTCGAGGCGCAGGGCTACCTCACGCGCGAGCGCAACGCGCGCGACGAGCGCGCCCTCGACGTCGCCCTCACCGAGACGGGCCGGGCGCTCCGCGAACAGGCGCTGTCGATCCCGCCGCAGGTCGTCGATCGCCTCGGCATGGACCTCGCCGAGCTCGGCGCCCTGCGCGACCGGCTCACCGAGGTGATCGCGGCCGTGCAGCACGGCTGAGCGCGCTCACCCCGAGGTCGCGTCGAACCCGGGAACGCCCCCGTCGGCCGTGGCGAACTTCGCGATGAGGCTGCAGTCCTTTCCGCCGTAGCCCTCGTCGATGAGCCGGTCGAACTGCTCGAGCGCGATACGAGCCGCCGGCATCGGAAGCTCGGCGGCGGTGCCCGCGTCGACGGCGAACGCGAGGTCTTTCTGGGCGAGCGTCGTCGCGAACGTCGCGTCGAAGTTGCGGTCGGCCGGGCTCGTCGCGACGACCCCCGGCGCGGGGTACCAGGTGCGCAGCGGCCACGACTCCCCCGACGAGACGGAGGCCACCTCGAAGAACTTCTTCGGGTCGAGCCCGAGCGACCCGGCGAGCGCGGCCCCCTCTGAGACGCCGAGCAGCGACACGAACAGCATGAGGTTGTTGGCGAGCTTCGCGGCGATGCCGAGCGTGGGTCCGCCGAGGTCGAACACGTGCCCCGCCATCGGCTCGACGAGCGCCTGGGCGCGCGCCACCTCGTCGGCGCCGCCGCCGAGCATGAACGTGAGCGTGCCCGCCTCGGCGCCGGCGATGCCCCCGGAGACCGGCGAGTCGACGAAGCCGAAGCCGCGTGCGGCCGAGGCCTCGTGGCAGAACGCCGAGGTCGTGACATCCACCGTCGAGGTGTCGAGCAGCAGCGCGCTCGTCGGGGCCGTCGCCCAGACGCCGCCGTCGCCGCCGTAGACCTCGCGCACGTGCTCGCTGCGCGGCAGGCTCGTGAAGACGGCGTCGGCGCCGTCGACCGCCTCGGCGATCGATCCGGCCACGCGGATGCCGCGCGCCGCCGCCGCAGCGCGCGCCTCGGGCACGGGGTCGACCCCGTGCACCTCATGGCCCGCGGCCACGAGCCGCGCCGCCATCGGGGCGCCCATGTGCCCCAGTCCGATCCACGCGATGCTCGCCATCGTCATCGCCCTCCCGACCTCGTCGACGTGAAGTGCTGTCCGCCCCTCACGATACGCCGGACGCGCGGGTCGGCAGCAGCACCCCGGTGGTCGCGTCGAGCCGCCGCCAGCCGGCCGCCGCGACCGTCGGCGGCAGGATGTCGGCGGCCACGAGCTCGGGCATGTCGAGCCCCGCGAGCTCGGCGACGGCCGAGACCGGCACCTGGAAGGTGCGGAACGGACCGAGCGGCGGCACGGCACCGGGTTCGGGCGGGCGCACCTCGCTCGTGTCGACGAGCGGAGACTGGTCGAGCACGAACGCAGTCGCGGCGAGCGCGGCGCCCGCGTTCCACGCCACCACCTTCCAGAACTGCAGCGGCACCCGGATGCCGCGGTACCCGGGGTCGTCGGCGCCGAGCACGGGGGCGGTGAAGACGCTGAGCCGCTGCGCCGTCGCCTCGGCGTACGCGAGCACGTGGTCTTCGAGGCCGAGCCAGAGCTCCTTCGACTGGTTGAACCCGGCGGCCTGCGGGGCGGCATTCGTGTAGTGGAAGGTGTCGGCGTTCGCCCGTGCGGCGACGGCCGGCTCGCCCCAGACCGGATCGCGACGGCGCACGAGATGGCCCCGGTCGAGGTCGTTGGCCGCGTAGACCGCAGGGCCGGCCTGCCAGTCGGCCGGCACCCGGTCGTCGAGCCGCCACTCGTCGCCGCCGCGGGCGAGATCGAGCAGGGCGGCGCCGTCGACGTTGACGCCGGTGACCCGGGCGAATCGCCGCACCGGGTCGAGCACGACCGAGAAGTGCACATACGCGAGATCGACGCATTCGGATGCCTCGGGGCCCGGCGTCGGCCGCGGCATCGGTGCCGTCACTCCCAGGAACTGCGCGTCGAAACCCATGGGCCCAGCCCACCACACACCGCCGACGCCGATGCCGCCGCCGACGCGGAGGGGGCCAGAATAGGCGAATGGACCTGCTGCTGGCCGGCGTGCTCGCACTGCTCGCCATCGCCGCCGCGACCGCGATCGGGCCGAAGCTCGGCGTCGCGGCGCCGCTGCTGCTCGTCCTCGTGGGCCTCGGGGTGAGCTTCCTGCCCTCGGTGCCTCCGATCGAGGTCGACCCCGAGTGGATCATCGCGGGCGTGCTGCCACCGCTGCTCTACTCCGCCGCGGTCTCGATGCCGGCCATGGAGTTCCGCCGGGACTTCAGCACGATCGGGGGCCTCTCGGTCGTGCTGGTCGTGCTCAGCTCGGTGCTGCTCGGGTTCCTGTTCACCTGGCTCATCCCGGGCGTCGACCTCGCGATCGGCATCGCCCTCGGCGCCATCGTGAGCCCGACCGACGCGGTCGCCACGTCGATCGTGAAGCGCCTGGGCGTCTCGCCCCGCGTCGTCGCGATGCTCGAGGGCGAGAGCCTGCTCAACGACGCGACCGCCCTGGTGCTCCTCCGATCCGCGATCGCCGCGGTCGCGGCATCCGTCTCGATCTGGGGGATCGCCGGCACCTTCGTCTACTCGGTCGTCGTCGCCGCGCTGATCGGCTTCGCCGTGGGCTGGGTCAACCTCCGGGTGCGTGCCCGCGTCTCGAACCCGACGGTGAACACCGTGATCTCCTTCACGATGCCGTTCCTCGCGTCGATCCCGGCCGAGCACCTCGGCGCCTCCGGACTCGTCGCCGCGGTCGTCGCCGGCCTCGTCACGGGGCGCGGAGCGGCGAAGTACCTGAGTCCGCAGCATCGCCTCTCCGACGTGCAGAACTGGCGCACGGTCGAACTCGTGCTCGAGGGCACGGTGTTCCTCGTGATGGGGCTCGAGGTGACGGCACTCATCGACGACGTCGAGTCGGCGCACGCGGGCGCCTGGAACGCGGCCGGCATCGCGGCGATCGCGCTCGTCGCCGCGATCCTGATCCGAGCCGCGTACGTCGCCCCGCTGATCGGGGCGCTCGGGCGGCGGGCGCAGCGCGGCGCCCGGGTGAAGGAGCGGCTGCAGTCCCTCCCCACCGACACGGCCATGCTCGCGCTGCGCGAGGGCCGCGAGCCCGACCACGCCAGGACGGCGCGCTTCCGTTCGATGCTGCGGCGACGGGTCGCCGACATCGACTACTTCGTCGACGAGTCGCTCGACTGGCGCGACGGCACGATCATCGTGTGGGCGGGCATGCGCGGCGTCGTGACCCTGGTCGCGGCGCAGACCCTGCCGGCCGACACCCCGAACCGCTCGCTGCTCGTGTTCATCGCCTTCCTCGTCGCGGTCGCGTCGCTGCTCGTGCAGGGCGGCACGCTGCCGTGGCTCGTGCGCGCGATCGTGCCCGCCCGCGACCCGGGCGCCGGCGCCGCCGAGCGGCGCGAGCTCCGCGAGCTGCTGCGCACCGCGGCGATGGACGAGCTGGCCGGCTCCGACGACCCCGAGCTGCGCACGATCGCGGAGCGCATGCGCGCGGCCTGGCAGGTCTCCAACGACGAGGGCGCCGGCGAGACGGATGCCACGGACGAGCAGGATGCCGCGGCTGCCGGTGTCGGCGAGGCACCCGGCGCCGGCGAGACACCCCAGCCCGTGGCATCCCCTCGCCGTGTCGACCCCGAGCAGGTGCGCCGGCTGCGGCTGCGCATGATCGAGGCCGAGCGCGCCGCCCTGCTCGACGCCCGCGACGAGGGCCGCTTCAGCGCCGCCGCGCTGAGCGCCGCCCTCGAGGACCTCGACGCCGAGCAGATCAGCGTCGAGCTCAAGGGGATCGACGGCACCTGAACCGCGCGGCGATCACCGCACTTCTCAGGACGAGCGCGGCATCGCGCCCTGCACGAGCGCCATCGCCCGCCTCGTCCTGAAAAGTGCGGAGCGAGCGGGACCGACCCGCGTCATGATCGGCGCCTGCGCGCATCTCTCAGGTAGAGCCATCAGTTCTGCCGTCAGGAAGGGGAAGCGCCATGGCCCACCACTTGGAGTTCGTGTACGGACCGCTCGGCGAGGAGACCCGCCTGGCCTGCGCCTGCCCACGCGAGGGAAGCCACCTGCGGCCGAACTCCGAGACCCGCGTCGCCGACGAGTTCGACGAGGCGCTCATCTCGGCCGCGCTCCCCCTGCGGCGGGCCGAGCGGCTGCGCCCGCGCCGCTCGGCGCAGCATCGCGCCCGGTTCACCTTCGTGCCGGCCGCCGGGTCCCGGGTGCGGCGCGCGGCCTGACGCGCGGCCGCGGAGCACCCCGCGGCATCCGCGCGAAACCCTCGCGCACGAAACCCTCGCGCGCGTATCGTGTGACCAAGCCGGAGGTCGCGCACGTGACGTTCCCGTCACCGTGACCACCCTGGTGGAGGGGGAGCACGATGACGACGCAGCACACGCCCGACCACATCCCGGAGCACGACCCGGCCGACGACTTCGAGAACTATCGGGAGCGCGTCGGCGACGAGATGCTCGCCGTGCAGGACTTCTCGAACGAGGAGCACGGCTACCACAAGACGCTGAAGCCGCGGCAGATCCAGATGATCGCCATCGGCGGCGCGATCGGCACCGGCCTGTTCATGGGTGCGGGCGGGCGCCTGAACAGTTCAGGACCGTCGCTGCTCATCGTCTACGCGGTCTGCGGCTTCTTCGCGTTCCTCATCCTGCGGGCGCTCGGCGAGCTCGTGCTGCACCGGCCGAGCTCGGGCTCGTTCGTCTCGTACGCACGCGAGTTCTACGGCGAGAAGATGGCGTACACCGCGGGTTGGCTGTACTTCCTGAACTGGGCGTTCACCTCCATCGTGGATGTCACGGCGGCGGCCCTGTACGTGAAGTTCTGGGCCCAGTACTGGCCGCCTCTGCAGGAGATCCCGCAGTGGGTGATCGCGCTCGTCGCGCTCATCGTGGTGCTGTCGCTGAACCTCGTCTCGGTGAAGATGTTCGGCGAGATGGAGTTCTGGTTCGCGCTCATCAAGGTCGCGGCGCTCGTCGCCTTCCTCATCATCGGCGTCGTGTTCATCGTCTTCGGAGGGCAGACCGACGTCGGCCCGACCGGGTTCTCGGTCATCGCCGACAACGGCGGCTGGTTCCCCATGGGGGCGGTCGCGCCCATCCTCGCGATCTCGGGCGTCGTGTTCGCGTACGCGGCGATCGAGCTCGTCGGCACCGCGGCCGGCGAGACGGCCGAACCGCGCAAGGTCATGCCGAAGGCGGTCAACACGGTCGTGTTCCGCATCGCGGTGTTCTACCTCGGCTCGATCCTGCTGCTGTCGCTGCTGCTGCCGTACACGGTGTACGAAGCGGGTGAGTCGCCGTTCGTGACGTTCTTCTCGCACCTCGGCTCCGAGGAGGCGGCCGCGGTCTCGGCCTCGGTGATGAACTTCGTGGTGCTGACGGCCGCGCTCTCGTCGCTGAACGCCGGCCTCTACTCGACCGGCCGCATCCTGCGCTCGATGGCGGTCAACGGCTCGGCCCCCCGATTCACCGAGCGGATGAGCGGCAGCGGCGTGCCGTACGGCGGCATCCTGCTCACCGCGGTCATCACGCTGCTCGGCGTCGGGCTCAACGCGATCGTGCCGTCGCAGGCGTTCGAGATCGTGCTCGAGGTCGCCGCGATCGGCATCATCGGCGGCTGGGCGACGATCATCCTCTGCCAGATGCAGCTCGCGAGGTGGGCGAAGCAGGGGCGGATCGAGCGCCCGGCGTTCCGCCTGTGGGGGGCGCCCTACACGGGATACCTCACACTCGCCTTCCTCGCGTTCGTCATCGTCACCATGGCGTTCTCGGAGACGGGACGCTGGGTGCTGCTCTGCAGCCTGGGGCTGATCCCGCTGCTCATCATCGGGTGGTTCGCCTTCCGCGGCCGCATCGCCGCCGCGGCGAAGGAGCGCGAGGGCCACACGGGGGCGTTCCCGGTGGTCGCCGAGCGACCGGCGGTCGACAACCCGCCGCGCTTCGGTCGCCGGAAGGACGAGGAGTAGGGCTCGCCTCAGCCGTGCGCGGCCGGTGCCGCGAAGAGGTTCAGCACGAGCACCCCGGCGACGATCAGGCCGATGCCGAAGAGCTTGGGCACGGTGAGGCTCTCGCCGAGGAACAGCACCCCGATCGCGACGATGGCCGCCGTGCCGACGCCCGACCAGATGGCGTAGACCATGCCGATCTCGAGCTCGCGCACCGCCTGGGCGAGCATCGCGAACGAGACGCCGTAGAGGCCGAGCACGCCGATCGTCCACCACAGCTTCGTGAAGCCCTCGGTCTTGCCGATGAAACTGGTCGCCGCGACTTCGAAGGCGATCGCGAACGCGAGGTAGAGCCAGGCCATGGAGGAGATTCTGGCAGGTCGCGAGGGGCGGGCCGCGCCCGCTACTCGAGCGCCTTGGCGGGCGCCGACGTGTTCAGCGTCGCGAGGATGCCGGCGGCGACCTCGTCGCGCGAACGCTCGGGTTCGAAGACGAGCCACTCGAGCCCGGCCAGGAGCACTGCCCCGAACACGCTCGAGGCCATGATGCCCGCGCGTCCCGCCGGGACATCCGTCTCGTCGATCGCCTCCTCGAACACGGCGAGCGCCTTGTGCCGCAGCGCGAACAGCGTCTCCTGCCAGGCCCGGTCGGTGCGGAAGATCTCGGACGCCATGAGCTTGGCGAGCGGCGCGTTCGCGGCGATCCGGTCGAGCAGCTGACGCACGAGCGCCTCGATCGCCGGCCAGCCGCGCAGCTCGCCCTTGGCCGCGCGGAGGGAGTCGGCGAGCGAGCCGACCCCCTCCTGCAGCATGGCCTCGAACAGCTGGTCCTTCGAGCTGAAGTTGTAGTACAGGCTGCCCTTCGCGACCCCGGCGAGCTCGGCGACCTCGTCCATCGTCGTGCCGGTGATGCCCTTCGTCGCCGCCAGCTCGAGCGCGGCGTCGAGGATGGCGCGCTTGGTGGTGTTCGCGCGGGCCATGGTCGCTCCTCCGGTCAGATCGCGAGCTCGGGGTGCAGGCGGCTGACGCTCCACATCCGCTGCTTGCCGGCGCTCCACGCGCTGATCGCGAGCGAGCCGACGAGGATGCCCGCCATCACGAGCACCGAGAGCCACAGTCTAGAGTCCACGCCGCCGGTGATGAGCTCGCGCAGGCCGGTCACGACGTAGGTGGCGGGCATGAACGGGTGCAGCACCTGGAAGAACTCGGGCGTCGTCTCGACGGGGTAGGTGCCGCCCGAGGAGCTCAGCTGCAGCATGAGCAGCACGAGGCTGACGACGCGGCCGGCGGCCGTGCCGAGCACGATGATGAACATCTGCTGGAGGGCGAGGAACGCGAGCGTCACGAGGTAGATGAAGGCGCTCGTCGCGAGCCAGTACTCGGGCTCGAGGCCGATGCCGTAGACCAGCACGAGCACCATGATCACGACCTGGCCGAGGCCGATCGCCATCGCGGGGAGGAATCCGGTCATCACGGCGCGGAGGCCGCTCGCCGAGGCGGCGAGCGCGCGCGTCGGCAGTGCACGCAGGATGAGCCACATGATCAGGCCGCCGACGAAGGTGGCGAGCGCGATGAAGAAGGGAGCGAACCCTTCGCCGAAGCTCGACGCCTCGTTCTGGGAGCTCTCGTCGAGCTGCACGGGCGCGGCCATCACGTCGGCCCGCGACTCGATGTCGGCGTCGGTCATGACGGGTGCCTGGTCGGCGCCCTCACCGAGCTTGTCGGCGAGGGTGCGGCTTCCGTCGGCGAGCTTCCCGGCGCCGGAGGCGAGGGTCGAGCCGCCGTCGGCGAGCTGCTGCGCGCCGTCGGCGAGATCGTCCGTGCCGGCGCTCAGCTGCGCGGCGCCGTCGGCGAGGGTGTGCGCACCCGAGGCGGCATCGCCCGACTTGCCGGCGAGCGTCGACGCGCCGTTCGCGAGGGTCGCGGCACCGGATGCCGCGTCGCCCGACTTGCCCGCGAGGGTCGATGCTCCGCTCGCGAGCTGGTGCGCACCGGATGCCGCTGCACCCGACTTCCGGGCGAGGGTCGATGCCCCGTCGCGCACCTGCGCTGCGCCGGTGGCGAGCTCGGCCGCCTTCGGGGCGCCGGCGTTCAGGCCGGCCGAGAGCTGGTCGACCTTGCCGGCGAACGCCGTCGAACTCGCGGCGTAGCCCTGCACCTGCGGCACGGCCGCCTGCGCGCCGGCGTCGAGGGTCGCGGCGCCGTCGGTCGCCTGCTGGAGCGCGTCGAGGTAGACGGAGGCGGGCACGTCGGGGTTCGCCTGCATCGCGGCGAGGAGCTGGGCGAGCGAGTCGGAGAGCTGTGCGCTGCCGCCGGCGAGCTTCGCGGTCTGCGCCGAGATCTCGCCCGCGCCGTCGGCGAGCTGGTGCGAGCCGGTCGCGAGCTGGCCCGCGCCGGCGGCCGCCTGGGTGAGCTGCGTCGAGAGCGCGCCCGCGCCGTCGGCGACCTTGGTCGCGCCCGTCGAAAGCGTGCCCGCTCCCGCCGCCAGCTGGTCGAGGCCGCCAGCGAGGGTCGAGGTGCCGCTCGAGAGCGAGCCGGCACCGTCGGCGAGCTGACCGAGGCCGCCCGCGAGCGTACCGGTGCCGCTCGAGAGCGAACCGGCACCGTCGGCGAGCTGGTCGAGACCGTCGGCGAGGGTGCCCGAGCCGTCGGCGAGCCGGATCGCGCCGGCATCGAGCGCCCCGGCGCCGTTCGTGAGGTCGCCGAGGCCGACGACGAGACGGCCTGCCCCGGCGTTCGCGGTCGCGACGCCGTCGGCGAGGGTCTCCGCACCATCCGCTGCCGAGCGGATGCCGTCACCGGCGTCGTTGAGACCGACGAGCATGGCGTCGGCGGTCTGCCGGCCGACCTGCTCGGCGACCGTGTCGCGCAGCTGGACCATGGCCTGCTTGCCCATGGTCGAGGCGAGGAAGCTGTTGGAGTCGTTGTAGTCGACCTCGACCATCGCAGGCTGCGGGTCGTCGGTGCCGACCGAGACGGCGTTCTTCGAGAAGTCGCTCGGGATCGTGACGGCGAAGTAGTAGTCGCCGTCGGTGACGCCGGCAGTTGCGTCCGCGGCGTCCGTCACCTGCCAGTCGAGGTCGTTGCGACCCGTGAGCTCGTCGACGAGGTCGTCACCGGCGGTGATGTCCTTGCCGCCCGAACTGGCCCCCGTGTCCTCGTTGACGATGGCGACGGGAAGGTTCTTCATCTCTTCGTTGGGCGCCCAGAACGCCCAGAGGTAGAGCGCGCCGTAGATGAGCGGGATGAACAGCAGCACGACGAGCGCGATCTTGGGCAGCACGCCCTTGCGGAAGCGGCGCAGCTCGGTGCCGGAGGAGAGGAAGGCGAACATCAGGCGTGCTCCAGGATGAGGTCGGTGAGGTCGGAGGCGTCGTCGCGCGGCGCGATGGATGCCTCGCCCGGCGCCGCGGCGAGGTCGACGACGTGGGGGGTGAGGCCGAGCTCTGCCCAGAGCTCGAGCTCGGGTGCGGCCGCCGAGGCGATGACGGCGGTGCCCGCCCGGGTGATCGCGTCGAGGCGGTGCCAGAGGATCAGACGCGCCTCGGGGGCCTGGAGCTGCTCGATCTGGTCGAAGAAGAGCACGTCGGGTTCGCTCATCATCGCCAGGGCGATGCGGAGCAGCACGGTCTGCACCTCGTCGAGGTCCCAGATGAGGGTGTCGACACCGGGCAGCGGCACCTCCCCGAAGACGGGGGCGAGCACGCGGCGGAGCTCGGCCTCGTCGGTGCGGCGGATGAACGCCCACCACGGCGAGAGCCATGCGGCGCGCTCGCGGATCGCAGCGCCGACGGTGACCGACTCCTCGAGGGCGTCGATGCCCTGGAATCCGGCGATGGCCGTCGCGACCTGGACCGGTCGCGCCCGGCGCGGCAGTTCGTGGCCGAGGGTCTCGAGGTGGCCGCTCGAGGGCTTCATGCGCCCGGCGAGCGTGAGCAGGAGGCTCGTGCGACCGCTGCCGGCGGGGCCGGTGAGCACGGTCAGGCCGGAGTCGGCGAGGAACGAGACGGGGCCGTAGACGGGGCCGCGCTTGGAGTGGAGGGCGAGTTCATGCGCCCGCACGATGATCGGCACGATGCATCCTTCGTTTTTGTACTGACTAGTCAGTGTAAGCACATCGACGACGCAACGCAAGCACCGCCCGCACCGACGGATCGTCGATGCGGGCGGTGACGCCACTCTCGCGCAGTCTGCGAGGGCGCAGGCTCAGCCGAGCCCGGAGGCCTCGGATTCGAGGTACGGACGGCGAGCCCGCTGCTCCCGCAGCAACCGCTCGCGCACGACGTCGTCGGCGACCGCGGCGGCGGCGGCGAGCGCGAGCGCGAGCGCTCCGTCGACCGCCGCCCGGTCGCCGGCCGGAGACAGCGCGGCGGCCGCGAAGCTCTGGTGGTGCGGCACCGCCTCGACTCCCTCGAGCACGATCATCGGGTGGATCGACGGCAGGTACTGCGAGACGTTCCCCATGTCGGTCGAACCTCCAGCGGACCCGTCGGGGGCGGGCGCCAGCTCGTATCCGAGTTCCTCCGTCATCGCGGCGTCGAACAGCCGGGCCAAGTCGGCATCGTTGCGAAGCGGGGCGTACGGCAGCTCGGGCTGGGTGATCTCGAGCTCGCAGCCGGTGGCGATCGCCGCTCCCTCGAGCACCGCGCGCACCCGCCGGCGCGCGTCGTTCCATTCCTCGTCGGTGTTCCCACGGATCTCGACCTCGATCACTCCCCGCTCGGGGATGACGTTCGTGGCGCCGCCTGCCTCGACGACGAACGACCCGACGACGACGCTCTTGCGGAGCTGCTGCCGGAGGAGTCCGAACCCGACCTGGGCGAGCGTCACCGCATCCCCGGCGTTGACGCCCTCGTGCGGCATCGCCGCGGCGTGCGCGGCGCGCCCCCTGAACTCGCCGATGATCCGCTCGTACGCCTGGCTGGCGAAGCCGGCGGTCGCGATCTGCGCGAACGGCCCGCCGTGCACCATGAGCGAGAAGGTGGCGTCATCCCAGGCGCCGCGCTGGAGCATGAGGATCTTGCCGCCGCCGAGCTCCTCGGCAGGGGTGCCGAGGAACTTCACGCGGAATCCGAGCTCATCGGCGACGACCGAGAGGCCGAGCGCCGCCCCCACCCCGGCGGCCGCGATGACGTTGTGGCCGCAGGCATGGCCGACGCCGGGAAGCGCGTCGTACTCGCCGACGACCGCCACCGTCACCTCGCCCTCGCCGTAGACCGCCTCCACGGCGGTCTCGAGGCCGTACGCCCCGGTGGAGACCGAGAATCCGGCGCCGTCGAGCAGCTCGGCGACGCGCGCAGCGGCGCGGTGCTCCTCGAAGGCGAGTTCAGGGTCCTCGCCGATCGCGTGGCTGAGCCCGACGATGCGCTCGCGCTCGCCCTCGATCGCGCCGCGGATGCGTTCGGTGATGTCGCCGGCGCCCGTGCGCGGGGCCTCGGCGGCGGGTCGTTCGTTCGTCAGGGTCATGATGCGGCTCCGATCTGGATGGAATCGTCGATGGCGGCGGACACGGTGCCGCCGCGCGGGGGCGTGAGGAAGAGGGCGAGGATCGCCGCGACGACCAGCAGCGCCGCGAAGACGCCCCACACCACCTGGAACGCCCCGAACGGCGTCGCGGCGGTCGCGTCGGCGGCGCCGCCGGCGAGCGCGAAGGCGGTCATGACGGATGCCACGAAGGCGCCCGCGAGCGACCCGCCGAGCGTGCGGCCGGAGTTGTAGAGGCCCGACACCGAGGCGGAGGCGCTCTCGGGGGCGCGCTCGATGACGACCCCGGGCAGCACCGCGAGCACGACGCCCGTGCCGAGCGAGGTCACGGCGAACACGGCGATCACGAGCACCAGCTGCGAGGGCGCGGTCATGAGGACGAGCTGGCCCGCGGCGATGACGAGGCAGGCGATCGCGACGGCCAGGCGCACCCCGGTGATTCGCGTCACGAGCGGCGCGACGAACGAACCGACCGTCGCGAACAGCGTGGTGACGGCCAGCACGATGCCGGTCATGGAGGTCGAGACGCCGACCCCGTAGCCTGCGGTAGCCGGGTCGGCGCCGAGGTAGAGCACGGTCGGCGTCTGCGAGCCGAAGAGGGTCATGGCGATGAAGACGCCGAGCAGCAGCGGCACGCCGAGCCGGGCCCGGCGAATCATCTTCACGTCGAAGAGCGGCGTCGTCGCGCGCGACTCCGCGATGACGAAGCCGACGAGCGCGACGGCGCCGAGCGCGAGCGAGCCGAGCGTGATCGGCGAGAGCCATCCCGCGTTCGACCCCTCGGAGAGGCCGTACATGAGTCCGACGAGGGCCAGCCCGAGCGTCGCGGCTCCGGCCCAGTCGACGACGCGCCCGGAGTCGCCGGCCACGCGCGGCACGGCGAGGCCGACGAGGATCGCGAGCACGATGAGCGGCGCCGCACCGATGAGCTGGGTCACGACGAGGTTGCCGACCGCGTCCATCACGAGCCCCGCACCGAGCGAGCCGAGCGCGACGCCGAAGGTGAGGGTGCCAACGAGGACGCCGATGATCTTCGTCGCCGACTTCGGTCGGAGGTGCTTCAGCAGGGACATCTCGATCGGCAGCATGGCCGCGACCGGCCCCTGCACGATCGAGCCGATGATGATGACGGCGAAGCTCGGCGCGATGGCGATGAGCGTCGACCCGATCGCGCTGAGTGCGACGGCGATCACGAGGAGCCTGCGCCCGCCGAAGCGGTCGGCGAGCATCGTCATGAGCGGCACCGAGACGGCGGACGACAGCAGTCCCACGGTGAGGATCCAGCTGAGCGCGCCGCCAGGGACCTGGTACTGCGTGCCGATGACGCCGAGCAACGGCGTGATCCAGCCCTGGATCAGCCCACCGAAGAGCTCGAGGGCGATGAAGGTCGGCACCAGGGCGGCGCCCGCAGCGGTGCGGGTCCGGCCGGGTGCGGGGTCGGGAAGTTCCATGAGGGTCCTGTTCGACGAGTGGGGAGGCACATCGATGTGCGGCGTCCACTCTCATCGATTCGCGCTGAATGCGTAGGATTCGAAAGAAATTCGTTGGAGGGGGCAGCCTGATGCAGGAAATCTCGCTTGATGACCTCGATCTTCAGCTGATTCACGCGCTGCAGCTCGAACCGCGTGTGGCGTGGACCGCGCTGGCAGGCGTGCTCGACAGCGATCCGGTGACGCTGTCCCGCCGATGGGAGCGCATCAGCTCCCTCGGTCTCGCGTGGACCTCGACCATTCCCGGCGCCGTGAGCCGCTCGGCCGAGAGCGCGGGCGCCCTCGTCGAGTTCGTCTGCGAGCCCGGGCGCGTGCTCGCCACCGCCGACGTCGCCGCCGCGGACCCGGCGATCTACTCGATCGACCTCACCGCCGGCCAGCGCGACGTGCTCGCGACGCTCGTCACGGCCGACGACGGCGAACTCGCGGAGTACGCACTCGAACGGCTCGGCGCGATCCCGGGCGTCCGCAGCGTCCGCACCCATATCGTCCACGAAGTGCTCCGTCTGGGCTCGGACTGGTCGGTCCAGTCGCTCACCCCCGCCCAGCAGGCGCGGATCCCGATGCCGAGGCCGCCGCGACGCGGGGCGGCGAAGCGCGTCGCCCCCGAACTCGCCCGCGCGCTCCGGCGCCGACTCGGATTCGACGCGCGCGCCTCGTACACCGACCTGGGTCGGGATCTGGGCTACAGCCCCCAGCGCGTGGCCGACGCCGTCGCACGGCTGCGCGACGACGGCGACCTCGTCTTCCGCACCGACGTCGCCGCACCGTACTCGAACTGGCCGCTGGCCGCCTGGTTCTTCATCCAGGCCCCGGCGTCGACGCTGGACGCCGCCCGGGAGTCGCTCGCGACGATGGCCTCGCTCCAGTACGCGGCGATCACCTCGGGGCCCGCGAACCTGATCGTCGCGGCAGGTGCCCGCGCGAAGCCCGAAGTGCTCAAGATCGAGGCGGAGCTCGAGCAGCGCCTGCCGCGCTCGCGCATCGCCGACCGCTCGATGGTGCTGCGGGTGCACAAGCACCTGGGTCGACTGCTCGATGCGCGCGGGCTCGCCGGAGACCGCGTGGTCCCGCTCCCCTGATGCGCGGGGAACAGCATTCTTGCATCACGCGTGTCTGAATGCAGATATCCTGCGTCCTTGGGCGAACTTGTGCCGATAGTTTGCGTTCCGAGCGTTCGATGTTCACACTTGTGTCGCCACCAACCTGACGCACCCGCCGGAGACTCCAGTGACCATCGACCACGAACTCGCATCCGAGAACGACGCCGCCCTCGGGCGTCGCCGGCCCGAGGCATCCCAGGGCCCGACCCGCATGCACGCCGTCACCGGCGAGACCGAGGCCATCGTCGACCTCGTGCTCGACTACTCGCGCCGCCGCCTGCTCTCGACCGACACCCCGCTCGACAAGCCCGAGACCGAGGCCGAGCTCACCCGCCTCGCGGGCCGCACGATCGACGAGCGCGGCATCGGGGCGACCCGCGCGCTCTCGATCTTCGAGCACGTGCTCGCGCCCGCGTGCATCACGATCGACCACCCGCAGTACCTCTCGTTCATCCCCGCGGCCCCGACGAAGGCCGCCATGGCGTTCGACCTCGTCGTCTCGGCGTCGAGCCTCTACGGCGGCAGCTGGATGGAGGGCTCGGGCGCGGTGCACGCCGAGAACGAGGTGCTCACCTGGCTCGCGAACGAGTTCGGCCTGCCGACCGGTGCCGGCGGCGTCTTCGTGCAGGGCGGCACCATCGGCAACCTCTCCGCGCTCGTCGCCGCGCGCGAGGTCGCCCGCGAGAAGCGCACCGCCGCAGGCGAGCCCATGCCCGCTCGCTGGAAGCTCGTCTGCTCGACCGAGGCGCACTCCTCGAACAAGTCGGCCGCGAAGGTCATGGACGTCGACGTGGTGCTCGTGCCCGCGGGCGACGACGGGATGCTCCGCGGCGACGCCGTGCGCGCCGCGCTCGAGGAGCACGGCGACGACGTCTTCGCGGTCATCGCGACCACCGGCTCGACGAACTTCGGCATCGTCGACGACGTCGCCTCCATCGCAGCGTTGAAGGACGTGTTCGACTTCTGGCTGCACATCGACGGCGCCTACGGCCTGACCGGCATGCTCTCGCCGCTCGCCCGCGAGCGCTACGCGGGCGTCGAGCGCGCCGACTCGGTCATCGTCGACCCGCACAAGTGGCTCTTCGCCCCCTTCGACGCGTGCGCGCTCATCTACCGCGACCCCGAGATCGGGCGCCGCGCGCACACCCAGCACGCCGAGTACCTCGACACCCTCACCGGCAAACCCGAGTGGAGCCCGTCGGACTACGCCGTGCAGCTCACCCGCCGCCCCCGCGGGCTGCCGTTCTGGTTCTCGCTCGCGACGTACGGCGCGGCCGCCTACCGCGACGCGATCACGAACTCGCTCGAACTCGCCCAACGCATCGCCGACGAGATCCGCACCCGTCCCGAGCTGAAGCTCGTGCGCGACCCGCAGCTCTCGATCGTCGTCTTCGAACGCGAGGGGTGGACGATGGACGACTACGAGCGCTGGTCGGCGAAGCTCCTCGACGAGCAGCGCGCGTTCGTGACGCCGAGCTCCCACGCCGGCCGGCCGAACACGCGATTCGCGATCGTCAACCCGATGACCACGTTCGAGCAGCTGGTGGGGATCCTCGACAGCATGCAGTGATCACGGCTCGCGCTCGTAGGCTGTACCCGAGCGCCGTCGCCGGCGCGGGGGGAGGCGAGATGAGCGAGCCGGTTCGACGACCGCGCATGCCGAAGCGGATGATCGCCATCGTGGTGCTCGCCTACATCTCGGGCATCCTCGACATCCTGGCCGGCCTCGTGCTGATCCTGCTGCGCTACGACGACGAGATCCGCCGCTCGGGCGACGCCTTCGCCATCACGCTGTGGGGCACGCTGATGATCCTCATCGGGCTCCTGACGATCGCGATGGGCTCGGGCCTCACGCGCGGCCGCAACTCGGCGCGGATCTTCGTGACGGCGCTCGTGTCGCTCTCGGTGGTCGTCTCCGCGATCGACCTGGCGCTCCACCCCACCGACGCCTCGTCGCTGTGGACGTTCGCGATCGGCGGGGCGGTGGCCGCCCTCGTCATCCTCGCGATGTGGGCCGGGCGCGGTGCGGCGTTCTTCCGTCACGCGCGGCGCGCGTCACCGCCGCCCGCCTGACGACGGGCCGCCTCGCACCGGGCCGCCTCGCACCCGGGACGCCGCGTCACGCCGCCGTGCGGCGATGCACGAAGCGGACGACCTCGATGCCGGCGATCGCGAGCGCCGACGCCCCGATCACGAGCAGCGCGGTGGTCAGCGACAGGTCGACGAACTCCAGGAAGTCGGCCACGATCGGGATCGCGTAGATCAGCACGAGGCCGACCATCATCGCGCCGATGATGACGATCTTCAGGCCGTCGATCGGTCGCGAGAGCACGATGAGCACCCACAGCCCCACGATGCCGAGGATGAGGGTCGACCCCGAGCGCAGCTCGGCCTGCGATATACCCGCATCGAGGGCCATCCGGCTGTACAGCGCGAGCACGAGCGCGATGACGATGCCCGCCGGGATCGCGAAGCTCAGCGAGCGGCGCAGGAACCCCGGCCGGTAGCGCTGCCGGTTCGGCATCAGTGCGAGGAAGAAGGCGGGGATGCCGATCGTGAGCCCGTCGGTGACCGAGAGCTGGCGCGGCAGGAACGGGAACTCGAGGAGCATCACGCCGAAGATCACCGCGAGCCCCGTCGCGTACGCCGTCTTCGTGAGGAACAGCATGGAGATGCGCTCGATGTTCGCGATGACCTGCCGCCCCTCGGCGACGACGCCCGGCAGCCGCGAGAACCGCCCGTCGAGCAGGATGATCCGGGCCACCGCCTTCGTCGCGGCCGACCCCGAGTCCATCGCGATGCCGATGTCGGCCTGCTTGATGGCGAGCGCGTCGTTCACGCCGTCGCCGGTCATGGCGACCGTGTGGCCGCGCTGCTGCAGCGCGGTGACGATCTCCTTCTTCTGCGACGGCGTGACCCGGCCGAACACGAGGTGCGTCTCGAGCACCTCGCCGAGCTCGTCGGGGTCGGTCGGGAGCTCGCGGGCGTCGAACCCCTCGGCGGCCTCGACGCCGACCTCGCGCGCGATCGCGGCGACGGTCTGCGGGTTGTCGCCCGAGATGATGCGCACCGCGACCCCCTGCTCGGCGAAGAACTCGAGGGTCTCCGCCGCATCGGATCGCACGCTCTCGCGGAACGTCAGGAGGGTCACCGGCGTGAGCGCGCCGGGCAGGCGCTCGGCCTCCGCCCGTTCGGGCGTGAGCTCCTCGGGGCTGTGCGCGAGCACGAGGGTGCGGCGACCGCTCGCGGCGAGCTCGGCGGCGCGTCGGCGGAGCTCGGCGTGCGACGCGGCATCCGCGTCGGAAGCCTCGGGCGACCGCAGGGCGTCAGGCGCCGCGAAGACCATCTCGGGCCCGCCCAGCACCCAGGTGCCGGCGCCGGGGAACCCGACCGCGCTCCACTTGCGCGCCGAGGAGAACGCGATCCGCGCCTCGGGATCGAGCACGCGCTGCACGGGGTAGGGCTCGACGAGGCAGCGCGCCGTCGCGTTCGCCTCGGGTTCGGCACCGTACCAGGCGAGCACGTCCTCCCACGCCGCGGGCGGGGCGACGGAGAGCGGGTGCGCGGCGTCGAACACGATGTCGCCCTCGGTCAGGGTGCCGGTCTTGTCGAGGCAGATGAGGTCGACCCGGGCGAGCCCCTCGACGGCCGCGAGCTCCTGCACGAGCACCTTGCGGTTCGCGAGCTTCACGGCGCCGACGGCGAAGGCGATGCTCGTCATGAGCACGAGGCCGAGCGGGATCATCGCGACGATCGCCGCGATGGCCGCGACCGCCGCGTCCTGCCAGGCCCCGCTCTCGATCGCCTCGGCCCACCCGCCGCGCGACACCATCTGCGCGTTCAGCACGAGCAGGCTCACCGGGCCGATGATCCAGGCGACCCAGCCGAGCACCCGGTTGATCGAGCTGCGCAGCTCGGATGCGACGAGCGAGAACTGCTTGGCCTCGCTCGAGAGCGTGTTGGCGAACGAGTCGGCACCGACCTTGTCGACGACCGCGGTGCCGCCGCCGCCGATCACGATCGACCCCGACAGCACGGCATCGCCGACGCCCTTGTCGACCGGGTCCGACTCGCCCGTGAGCATCGATTCGTCGAGCTGCAGGCGCTCGGATGCCTCGACCTGCGCGTCGGCGGCGACCTGGTCGCCGGCGCGCAGCACGAGCAGGTCGCCGAGCACCACCTCGGCGAGGGCGACCTCCTGCTCCGCGCCGTCGCGCAGGACCCGTGCATGCGGCGCGTGCAGCAGCGCGAGCCGGTCGAGCGCGCGCTTCGCGCGGAACTCCTGCACCGAGCCGATGATCGTGTTCGCGAGCGCGCTGAACCCGAACAGCGCGTCCTGCCAGCGGCCGATCAGCAGCAGCACGAGGAAGCAGGCGAGGATGATCCCGTTGAAGAGCGTGAACACGTTCGCGCGCACGATGCTCCACACGCTGCGGCTCGTGGGGCTCTCGAACGCGTTCGTCTCGCCCCGGGCCGCCCGCGCGGCGACCTCGGCCGCGGTGAGTCCGGTGTTCGTCGCCGTCGTGGGATCCACGTGGCCATCCCATCACACGCGACCGCTCGCCTCCCGGCGGCGCGCTCCCGAGCGGCTCAGGCGGTCGGGGGCTCCCCCGCCGGCTCCGCCGCGCCGGCGGCCCCGTCGCGCAGGAGTGCGAAGAGGTCGCCGACCGGCCCGAGGTGCCCGAGCTTGTCGGGGTTCAGCTGGTTCGTGAGCGAGCGCACGACGCCGCCGTCGACGTGCAGCGTGAGCACCGAGAGCACGGCGCCGTCGCGACCGCGGAAGAGCAGCGTCCGCTCCCCGTTCGCGACCGCCTCCTCGACCTCGACGCCGAGCGCATCGCCGCGACGCATGAGCCCGACGAGGAACCTCGCGACGGCGACGTCGCCCGACATCGGGTGCTGGATCGCGGGCGCCTTGCCGCCGCCGTCGGCGGTCATCACGACATCGGTGGCGAGCAGCCTGACGACGCCGTCGACGTCGCCCTCGCGCAGCGCCTCGAGGAACTCGCTCGCGAGCCGGGCCGCCTCCGAGGCATCCACCTCGAATCTCGCACCGTCGGCGGCGAGCCGCCGGCGCGCCCGATGCATGATCTGGCGGCACGCCGCCGGGTCGCGTTCGACGATCCCGCCGATCTCGCCGTAGTCGAATCCGAGCGCCTCGTGCAGCACGAACACGGCGCGCTCGACCGGACCGAGCCGCTCGAGCATCGTGAGCACGCCGACCGAGAGGGTCTCGTCGAACTCGATGCGATGAGCGGGATCGGCATCGTCGGCGAGCAGCGGCTCGGGCAGCCAGGGCCCCACGTAGACCTCGCGCGTGCGACGGGCCGAGCGCAGCACGTCGATCGACAGCCTCGTCGCCACGGTCGACGCGAAGGCGTCGGGGCGGTCGATGACCTCGCCGCCCCGAACCCGTTCGTGCATGCGCAGGAGGCCCGCCTGCACCACGTCCTCCGCCTCGCTCACGCTGCCGAGCATGCGGTACGCGATCGAGAACATGAGGGGCCGCAGGCGCGGCGTCTCGACGACGAGATCGACCATCGCCCCAGACTGGCACACCGCGCTTCCGCGCGGCGGTCACATCTCAGCGGGGTCGTTCGTCGGAGGGGGTGAGAGAGAGGACACATCATGAAGATCTTCATCGCAGGTGGTTCTGGCGCCGTCGGTTCGCGACTCGTCCCCATGCTCGTCGCGGCCGGGCACGAGGTCACGGGCACCGCCCGCGGCGACGCGGGCCTCGACCGCATCCGCGCGGCCGGCGGCCGAGCCGTGGCCATGGACGGCACCGATGACGCGTCGATCCGCCGTGCAGTGCTCGACGCGCGGCCCGAGGTGCTCGTGCACCAGCTCACCTCGCTGTCGGGCAGGTTCGACTTCAAGCGCTTCGACGAGACCTTCGCCGTCACCAATGCGATGCGCACCCGGGGCACCGACGCGCTCATCGCCGCCGCCCAGGAGGCCGGTACGGGCCGCATCGTCGTGCAGAGCTACACGGGCTGGGCCAACGAGCACGCCGGCACGCGGGTGAAGACCGAGGCCGACGAGCTCGACCCGAACCCGGTGCCGGCGGCGCGCAACACCCTCGCCGCGATCGCCCACGCCGAGCGGGCGACCGTCGCGGCGGGCGGACTCGCCCTGCGATTCGGCAACTTCTACGGCCCCGGGCAGTCGCTGGGCGAGGGCGGCGAGATGCTCGAGTCGGTCCGCAAGCGGCAGGTGCCGATCGTCGGCGACGGAGCGGGCGTCTGGTCGTTCTGCCACATCGACGACGCGGCGGCGGCGACCATCGCGGCCGTCGACAGGGGGTCGGCCGGCGTGTACAACATCGTCGACGACGAGCCCGCCGAGGTCGCCGAGTGGTTGCCCGTGCTCTCCCGTGCCGTGGGCGCGAAGCCGCCGATGCGCGTCCCGGCCTGGGTCGCACGCACGCTCATCGGCGAGTTCGGCGTCTCGTGGATGACGACCGCGCGGGGCTCGTCGAACGCGAAGGCGAAGGCCGAGCTGGGCTGGCAGCCTCGATACGCGAGCTGGCGCGACGGGTTCCGGGACGGTCTCGGGGCTTCCTGAGCACGCGTGCGCCCGGGTACGCCCGGGCGCGCCCGGGGCATCCTCGACTCGATGCGCTCGGCCGATCAGGGCACGGTGATCGGCGTCGCGAGCTCGTCGATGATGCGCTCGATCTCGGTGAGCGCGTACGCGGCGAACTGGCGCTGGGCGGCCTCCGCCGCGGCGTCCTGCTCCTCGAGGTCGCCGATGACGATGATGTTCTCGTCGTTGATCGTGTTCGCGGGCTCGGTGTAGTTGAAGCTGCCGACGATGAGCAGGCGCTCGTCGATGACCATGAGCTTGTGGTGGAGCTTGCGTACGCCGGTGCCGCGCTTGTTGGCGTACAGCTCGACGTCGCCGTGGCCGAGGTCGCTCGTCGCCGCCCATTTCGCCGCACCCTGGTCGCGATCGAGCACGCCGCGGATCCGCTGCACGAGCGGGCGCAGGCGGATCATGGTGTCGTCGATCCCCGACGACTGCGCGAAGGTGAACATCGCGAAGTCGATCGACTCGCGGGCCTTCAACATCTGCTTCATGATCTCCATCTCGGGCCCGTGGCGCGGTGCGAAGAGCGGCTTCACGCGCACGTCGGGCAGGCCGAACTCCTTCGGCTTCGGCTCGACGCGCTCGTGGAGCTCGCCGAAGGTGCCCGACCGCATCCGCTCGAACTCGCGCAGGTACTCGGTCGCGGCGCGCTGCCCGTGCAGCACGACGACGTGGTTGAGGTTCTGGCCGCTCCCCCGGCCCGACGTCGCGTTCGTGCCGGTGTCGGTGTGGGTGAAGTTCGTCGATCCCGTGAGGACGGCGGCCTTGGTCTTGCCCGAGTCCCGCACGATGAACTTCTGGTGGAAGATCTTGGGGTTCAGGTCGCTGATGACGTCGACCTTCGCCTTCAGCAGTGCCCCGTGGATGGTGCGGTTCTCCTCGTGGGCGCCGAGGCTGTTCCACGGGTCGGCGAGCGCCTTCTCCTCGGTGAGGTAGTCGCCCTCGAGGATGACCCGCACCCGGAGGCCCCGCTGCTTCGCGTCGAGGATGGCCTGGGCGATGGGCCGGGAGTCGATCTCCTGCACCGCGATCGCGAGGCTGTGCTTCGCCCCCGCGATGAACTCGCGGATCGCGAGGTCGAGATCGTCGGGTCCGCCGATCGAGCTGGGCCCCATGAACAGCTCGACGCCGCCGATGCGCAACGACATGATGCACCCCTTTCACTGAGGTTCACTCAGCTTCGGGTGTACTCCTCGCACCGGCGCACCGAATCAGGGGTGCCCCGGATGCCGCGTCGCGGACCTCAGCCAGCGAGCGTCGTCGCCAGCCACGCCGCCTGGCGCTGCCACTGCTCGCCCTGGCCGCCCTCGTGCTCGTTGAACGGGTACTCGACGATCTCGGCGTCGGCGCCCCAGTGGTTGCGCGCGGCATACACCGTCGACGGCGGGCATACCGGGTCCATGAGGGCGACCGAGAACAGCGCCGGCACCCGGGCGCGCTTCGCGAAGTTCGCGCCGTCGAAGTACGAGAGCGTCTCGAACACGCGCTCGGATGCCCCGCGGTGCACGGCGAGGTACCGCACGATCTCCTGGTACGGGTCGCGATCGGTGAGGCCGACCGCCCGCTCGAAATGGCAGAGGAACGGGACGTCGGGCATCGCCCCGACGAGCCCCTCGGCGAGCGCGGCCGCGGCGATCGAGATCCCGCCGCCCTGGCTCGCACCCGCGACGGCGACGCGCGCGGCGTCGACGCGGTCGAGGCTGCGCACGGCGTCGATCGCGAGCACCGCGTCGGTGAACACGCGCCGGTAGTAGTACGCGGCGGGGTCGTCGATGCCCCGCGTCATGAACCCGGGCGCCGACGAGCCGGTGCCGTGGGGGTCGGGCGTCGCGCCGCCGGTGCCCCACACCGATCCCTGCCCGCGGGTGTCCATGAGCAGGTAGGCGTAGCCGGATGCCGCCCACCCGAGCCGCTCGTGCGGCAGGCCCCGCCCGCCGCCGTAGCCGAGGTACTCGACCACCGCGGGCAGCGGCCCCTCGGTGCCCGCCGGCACGAGGAACCACCCGTGCACCGGGTCGCCCGCGAAGCCGCTGAACTCGATGTCGTACACCTCGACCGCCGTGAGGGGCGATGCCACGCGTTCGAGCCGCGGCGGGCGGGCCAGTGCGCGCGACTCGGCGATCGTCGCCGCCCAGAACGCATCGAAGTCGGCCGGCTCGGCCACCGCGGGGCGGTAGTCGCGCAGCTCGTCGATCGGCGCATCAAGTCGTGGCACGTGGCATCCTTCGCTCGGCGGAGAGTTCAGCGTATCGAAGCCGCGTCGTGCGGCGATCGGGCGCTGATCGTCGGCGGCGCTCCTTTCCACGGGAGGGCCGGCGCCCCGCCGACCTCGACCTCGACGCCCAGGAGCGCCCCGTCCGCGGGGGTCGGCCGAGCGAGGCCCACGCTCGCCGTCGTGATCACCAGCAGCCGGTCGACGAGCGCGACGGCCGTGGGCCGCTTCGCAGGAAGCGCGATCGTCTCGAGCAGCACGCCGCTCGGCGAGTAGCGGCGCACCTCGGCGGCATCCCAGACCGCCACCCAGAGCATGCCCTCGAGGTCGATCGCGAGGCCGTCGGGGTTGCCACCCTCGACCCGGCACACCGTGCGCCGATTGCCGAGCCGGCCGTCGGGTGCGACGTCGAAGGCCTCGATGCTCCGGTGCGGGAGCGTGTCGATGTAGTAGAGCGTCTCCCCGGTGCGATCGAAGGCGAGCCCGTTCGAGACCGTCACGCCGTCGAGGCGTTCGGTGGCCGCGCCCTCAGTATCGATGCTCCACAGCGCGCAGTGCGGCCGTCGGGGCATCGACTGGCTGCCGACCCAGAAGCGGCCTGCAGGGTCGCAGCCCCCGTCGTTCATGTAGTCGTCGCCCGACGCGATGTCGGCGGCGATCGGCGAGACGGCGCCGTCCTCGCCCACGTGGACGACGCCGCGGTCGACGGCCACCGCCCATCCGGCTCCGGGCGCCGCGAGCGGCACTGGCGCCCCGATCCGGGCGCCGACGCGCACGACGGCCCCGGGCACCACCCTGCCCCCGTCGAGGCGACCGCGGTGGAAGGACCCCGTCGCCATGTCGATCCAGGCGAGGCCGCCGTCGCGACCGTCCCAGCGGGGCGACTCGGCCTGGACGTATAGCTCGTCGGAGATGATCTCGACGGTCCGTGAGGGCGTGGAACTCGACATCCGTGTCATCCTTCAGTGGTGGCGGTACCCGATATGTGGCAGGCTATCTCACAATATGAATGTCAGTTGCGAAGACTGGCAGAAGCAACGACGCTGAAGTGAGGAACTGGCCGATGGCCCCGACGCTCCATGGCTTGATGCCGATTCTTGCCACCCCGTTCGACGAATCCGGCGCACTCGACCGCGCGAGCCTGCGACGACTGGTCGAATTCCAGCTCGCGTCCGGCGTCGACGGCGTGGCCGTCTTCGGCATGGCGAGCGAGGGCTTCGCGCTCACGACCGACGAGCGGCGCATCATCCTCGCCGATGTCGTCGAGGTCATCGACGGCCGCGTGCCCGTCATCGCCGGCGTCAACGGCACCTCGACGGCGACCTCGATCGAGCAGTCGCTCATGGCTCAGGACGGCGGGGCCGAGGCGCTGATGGTGCTGCCGCCGTTCATGGTGAAGCCGCCGGCTGCGAGCCTCATCGACTTCTACGGCGAGGTGGCCGCGGCCACGACCCTCTCCGTGATGGTGCAGGATGCCCCGGGCGTGACCGGGGTCGCGATGCCGCCGTCGCTCATCGCCGAACTCGCCCGCCTCGACGGCGTCGACTCGGTGAAGGTCGAGGCTCCGCCGACGGCGCCGAAGGTCGGTGCCGTCGTCGACGCGATCAGCGACGCGGACTTCGCGGTGCTCGGCGGGCAGAATGCGCAGTTCTGCCTCGAGGAGTACGCGCGCGGCGCGGTCGGCACGATGCCGGCCTGCGAGTTCGCCGACCTACTCGCCCCGGTGCTCGAGCAGTTCATCACGGGGCGCGTCGACGAGGCGCGCGCCGGGTTCCGCCGTATGCTCCCTCTCGTGCTGGTGGGTCTGCAGGGCGGCATCGCGTGGGCGGTGCACAAGGAGGTGCTCGTGGCGCGCGGCATCATCGACCACGCCACCGTGCGCTACCCGGCCGCCCGCCTCGACGCCGGCAGCAGGGCCGCCGTCGACCTGGTGATCGACGAGCTCGAGCTCCCGCCGCTGCCGACCGCGGTGCGCGTGTGACCCGTCGCGGCGTGCTGCTGATCGGCGGCACCTCCGAGATCGGGCTCGCGATCGCCCGCGCCTTCGCCGAACAGGGCGACGCCGTCGTCGGAGTGGGGCTCGAGGCATCCGACGACCCCGCCTTCGAGCGGTACCTCACCGCCGACTGCAGTCGTGCGGATGCCGCGGACCGGGCGGTCGCCGATGCCGCAGAGCTGCTCGGCCGGCTCGACGTCGTCGTGCTCGCCGCCGCCCGGATGCCGATCGACCGCGCCGACGCGACGAGCGACGAGGACTGGCGCGGCGCCCTCGGGGCGACGCTCGACTCGGCGTTCTTCGTGTCTCGCGCCGCACTGCCGCGGCTCGCGCCCGGCTCGTCGATCGTCGCGGTCACCTCGGTGAACGCATCGCTCGCCGCTCCGGGAGTGCCGGCCTACGCGGCGGCGAAGGCCGGCGTCGAGGGCCTCGTCCGGCAGCTCGCGCTCGAGTACGGCCCGCGCGGGATCCGCGTGAACGCCGTGGCGCCCGGGAGCATCTCGGCGGCCGACACCGGCGAGAGCGAGGGCTACCCGCTCGGCCGGATCGGCCGACCCGAGGAGGTCGCCGCCGTCGTGGCCTTCCTCGGCTCCCCGGCCGCCTCGTTCGTCACCGGGACCACGATCCCAGTCGACGGGGGCCTGTCGATCTCGTCCCCCGCCGCCTGGCTGAAGCCGGCGCTGCGCGACCGCTGGCTCGGCAACTCGGCCGAGCGGCTGAATCTCCGCTGACGCCCGGCCGTCCACTCGCCGGCGGAGCGCTCGACGCACTCGGCCGGCAAGCGGGCGCCCGCCGGCTCCTCAGCTCCCGACGCGGACGAACTGCGCCGCGCTGACGCGGTGGATGGCAGGATTGCGCACTTCGAGGCGCACGACCCCCACCGCGCCCGCGGCGTACCGGAAGGTGCCGAGCGGGCGCCAGGCTGCGGCCCCCTCGAGCTGATTCACGACGACCTCGGTGCTGCCTGCCTGATGCTCGACGACGTAGGCGGCCGAGGTCGTGGTCGCCGGGTTCGTGGGGTACCAGACGGAGACCCGGTACTCGCCCGCCTCGGGCAGGTCGACCTGCCAGGTCACCGTGCTGCCGACCGAGTCGGTGTCGCTGTAGCGCGTCCGGGTGCCGTTCCAACCCGTCAGTCCGCTCGGGAACCACAACCCGGTCTCGAGATACCCGGGCCACGGCGACTGGGTGTGGGCGATGACCCCCTCGTCGGCGACCCGCACCAGCACGCCCTTGCGGAGCGTGCCGTCGAGCCGCGCCTCGAACCGGCTCGTCGAGCCCGGCACCACGGCCGCTCCGGCCGTGGCCGTCCACGTGTGGGTCAGGTCGGAGCGCGGCGGCACCTCGACCACGACCTCCTTCTGCCCGACGCTCCACCCGGTCACGCCGAAGAGCGCCAACGTGGCCCGCAGCGGCGTGACGCCGGTGTTGATCACCAGGGCGGTCAGTCGCGCCGTCGCGCCCGGACCGCTGACGATCGCCGTGTCGCTGGTCAGCGACACCAGCCGGCGGCGGTCGATCACCTCGATCGCGGCCGGCCTCAGCTCCACCGGCTCGTCGTCGGCAGCCGACACGGATGCCTCGATGCTGACCTCCCCGAGCGCGGCGGCCGCAGGGGTGATCGCCGCCGACTCGACCCTGGCCACGCCCTGCGCGGGGACCGAGACGGGCGGCGCGCCGCCGTCGAGCTGCCAGCCGTCGGGGAGGGTCAGGGCGACCTCTCCGGCGAACGGCTCGTCGGTGGCGTTCCGCACCTCGATGACGAGCGGCACCCGGTCGCCCGCCGTGCTCGTGGCCTGGGCGACCACGTCGCCGGTCACGCCGGACTCGGCGCCGCCGATGCGGCCCGGCACACGCAGCGTGACCTCGTCGGTGGTCGTCGAACCGACCGTGATCGTGTAGCTGAACGCCTCGGCCGACGAGTCGACCGGAATCGTCCACTCGTAGGGGTAGCCCTTCGGCGCCGCCTGCTGCACTGGCCCGTCACCGATCCGGTAGCCGAGGGTGGCCGGCTGCTCCGTGTCGATCTGCACGTAGGCGTCGTAGCCGGGTCGGCCGGGTCGCACGAGCAGCACGCCACGGGCGAGGCCGTAGTCGGTCGCGGGGTCGGTGTCGACCTCGTGGAAGCTGTCGGGGCCGTGGTCGACGACGTCGTCGAACGGCAGCGCCGGCCGCTCGACCGTCACGCCCCTCACGACCAGTGCGACGAGCCCGTGCCCGGGCACGCGGACCTTGATGCGCCCGCCCGCGGCGGTCGTGGAGGAGCGGGCGCCGTCGGCGGCCACCACCTCGACCTCCGGCGAATCGGCCGCCGAGAGCCCGGTGAGGTCACCGGCCAGGTCGACGACGACGAATTGCGCGTCGGCCGAGGAGTTGGTGAGGCTGACGTACAGCGAGTCGTCGCCCACTCCGGCGATCCAGTTGATCAGCGGGTTGTCGAGGGAGATCAGGCCGGCCGGGAAGTACGGCCAGACGCCGTCCTCGCCGAAGAATCTGCCGGGGGCGTGTCCGTAGGCGAAGTACTTGAAGTAGGCGAAGTCGGCCTCGAACGCATGCGGGAAGTCGATCTTGCCCGAGCTCCGGTAGAAGCTCTCGCTGATCAGGTAGTCCATCGCGAGGCCGAGCTGGGCGGGCGCGTGGTGGAAGTAGTACCCGGTGATGCCGACGGGGCCGCTCGTGGCGAAGTCGGGCTTCATCTGCGCCACCTGGAACTGCCGGCTGTAGTAGCCGGGATAGGTGGTGAACCGGCCGATCACCATGTTGTGCGCGACGTCGGCCAGCAGCGGATCGCCGGCGTGGTGCGCCAGGCGCAGCAGCGCACCGGCCCAGCACGGGTTGAAGACGTATCCGCCGCCGGGATCGGTCAACGAGCTCACGCCGAGCTTGAACGACGACAGCGCCTCGAACGTCAGCCCGGTCGGCGACACGACCCACGCGGGCACGGTCTCGGTCGCGACCTCGGTGGTCGGGTAGGACGGCAGGGACGATCGCGTCTCCCAGTCGTACTGCTGCACGACCACGTGACCCTCGGGCACGGTCACGGTCTGGTCCGGCACCGGCCTGACCGCGGTCTGGGTGATGAATCTCTGCGCCTCCCGATGCGCCCCGTCGAGGAACTCGGTCTCCCCCGTCAGCTCGAACAGCACCAGCAGGTCGACCCAGTACTTGGAGAAGCTGTAGGCGAAACCGCCCGGCGGCTGCCCGTTGCCGCGATACGGCGTGAGGATCTCCTCCTGCACGTACCGCTTGCCGATGAGCGTCGCCTCGGCCAGGTAGGCCGGGTCTCCGGTCACCTGATAGGTGGCCAGGGCGGTGGCGAAGGGCGCCCGGCTCTGCCCGACGACGCCCGCTTTGGTGGCCTGCACCGCCAGGCGCTGGATGCCCGCGTTGCGACCGTGGGTCAGTTGCGAGAGCGCCGCCAGGTTCACGGCATCGGTCGGGATCCGGCCGATCCGGTACTGCGTCTTGTCGTTGTAGACCGAGCCGCCGATGACCGGCGAGTGCCCGATCCCCTTGCGCGACAGCTGGAACTCGAGCGCCGGTCGCGCCCGGCGCTCGTAGAGGGTCCCGTCCGCGGTGCCGGTCAGGTAGTGCGCCGAGAGCAGCACGCCGCTGGCCGCAGCCCGGACGGCGTCCTCGTTCTCGACGTCCGCGAACCCCTTGGCTCGGTTCCACCACCCGGAGTAGGACGGGATGTAATCGACCGAGTCGTCGCCGTCGGGCTCGACGGCGATCAGTTCCGTGATCGCGTGCACGGCGTCGGTCAATGACCGGTCGTAGACGTTCTGCCGGTAGGCCTTCAGGCCGTATTCGCCCCGGCATAGGGCGGTATACGTCTCGTACAGGGTGCCGGCGCGTGCCGCGAGGCCGAAGGCGAAGCCGCGCCGCTCACCCGCTGTCATCGCCGTTCGCAGGCCCGGCTGCGGCGCGTAGATGCTCGGCACGACGTCGAGGCTGTCGTTGCGCAGGCTCATCCCGTACGGCTGCCGATCGGACATCAGCTGGCGCTCGTGCACGAACTCGGCCACCTCGGCGGGGAGGTAGACCCCCGAGGTGACGGCGACGTCGGCGACGTCGTACTGGGTGAGTGCCATCGGCGCGAACAGCTCCCATGCACCGAGCGGAGCCGAGCCGTCGAGCACCGAGAGCGCGTGCTGGTACGACCCGCAGAGCACCTCGTCGAGGTCGTCGAGCTCCCGTGCGTCCTGGCTCTGGTAGCCGACGAGGTAGTCGCCGGCCGTCTTCGCCGTCAGAACGTAGTGCGCCTCGGGCTGGTCGCCGTCGAGCCGCCAGTTGACGACGAGCTCCACATCGTCGGTGCTGGTCCGGAGCTCGATTGCCTTCGGGCCGAGGATTCGGAACGAGGTGAAGCCGAGCCAGCTCGGCTGCAGCGGCCCGTACAGCTCGGGTGCGCTGCCCGAGGGCAGTGTCCCGGCCAGCACGACCCACTGCTCGTCGAAGCGATGCTCGGGGTCGGTCAGCGACAGCCACCGGCCGTCGTGCTTGATCTCGAGATCGCGGACGACGGTCTCTCCGCCGTCCCACTTCGCCTGGAAGAACGTCATCCGATGTCGGGGCCCGGTCAGGCACGCGATGCGGGTCAGCGACAGGTTCGGCTTGTCCAGCCGGCGCAGGGCGTCGGCGTACGCCCCGTTCGTGCTGCTGAACCCGGGATCCGCGGCGGCCGCCTCGGGATGGTCGCCGAAGACCGCGGGCAGCACGCCCGCGACGAGCAGCAGTCGGAGCGCGGAGCGCCGGCTCCACAACCCCGAGTCGTCGTGGACCCGTGATCCCTCCTCGGCTGTTGCGTCGTCATCGGCCGCTGGGCTCATCCTTGAATCCATGATGCAAATGATGCATGCGTTATGCGAAAGTGTCAATGGCCATGCAGCCAACGGCGGCGGTAGCGTCGACCGTGCACTCGCCCTGAGAGGAACACGCGGTGACCCAGAGCCGGCCCAAAGAACTGACCGAATACTCGCTGACCGCACTGCTGACGGCCCCCGAACCGCCGGAGGAGCCGGAGGACTTCGACGGGTTCTGGCAGACCACGTTCGACGAGTTCGGCACCGGCCGCGTCGAGTGGGAGCCCGCACGGCAGCTCGTCGGCTCCGAGACGCATGACGTGACCCAGATCCGGTTCGCCTCGTCCGCAGCCGAGCAGGCCGTCGCGTTCCTCGTGGTGCCCCGCACCGCCGGCGACGTGCGCCGCGGCCTCGTGATTGGGCACGGCTACGGCGGCCGCACCGCCCCCGACCTCGATCAGGTGCCCGCGGACACGGCCGCGATCTTCCCGGCCGCGCCGGGCACCCCGCCGAACACCTCCAGTAGATTCCCGGCGCTCCCCGACGAGCACGTGCTCGCCGGGATCGCCCACCGCGACACCTACTCGCACCGCTTCGCCGCGGCCGACGTCTGGCGCGCTGCGACCGTGCTGCTCGACGCCGCGCCCGCGTCCGCCGGGGCCCTCGACTTCAGCGGAGGGAGCTTCGGCGGCGGCATCGGGGCGATGGCCCTGCCGTGGGACGCACGCTTCCGACGCGCCTCGTTCGACGTCCCGAGCTTCGG
This sequence comes from Agromyces sp. NPDC057679, assembly GCF_042799635.1. Lineage (NCBI taxonomy): Bacteria > Bacillati > Actinomycetota > Actinomycetes > Micrococcales > Microbacteriaceae > Agromyces > Agromyces sp. NPDC057679. The sequence continues at coordinate 65,808 of NZ_JBHVIK010000002.1, forward strand.
GCACCACGCGATCCGCCTCACTCGCCCGTGCACGGGCAGCGGCGAGGCCGTGCGCCGGCACCTCCACGGGCACCCCGAGGTGCGCGACGTGCTCGGCTACTTCGATGCGGCGGTAGCGGCGCGGCGCATCCGCATCCCCGTCCATGTGGCCGCTGCGGTGCTCGACCCCGCCGTCGACCCGCGCGGACAGTTCGCGGTCTACCACGCGCTCACGGGCCCGAGGCGACTCACCGTCCGGGCGAACGGGCACCTCGACGGACCCATCGCCGCCGCCTCGGAGCGATCGGCGCGACTCGATGCCGCCGACTTCTTCGCCCTCCCCGACGACCGCCTGAGCTGAGCGGACGGCGGGCGCCGAGGCATCCGTCTCGAACCGATCGCCTCCGGGCGCGCCGAACGCCGGCGGCCCGCGGGTCCCTCCGCAGGCCGCCGGCATTCACGGCCTCACGAGTTCGCGTCGAGCAGGTCCTGCACTTCCTTCTTCAGGGAGTTGAGGCCGGACTGCACGTCGACCTGGCCGGCGAGGATGTTCGCGACCCCGGCGCCGATCGCGGTGTCGATCTGCGCGGTCACGGGCACGCGATCCCACGCGGCACCGCGTGCGTGCTCGGAGACCTCGGTGCGGAACGCCGTCTGGAACTCGTCGGCGGCCAGCTCGGGGATCTGGTCGGCGACCGACTTGGCGGCCGGTGCGACGGCCGACTGCTTGTAGAAGGCCGTCGCGGCCTCGACGTTCGTGGCCGCGTAGGTGATGAAGTCGCGGCTCGTGAGCTCGCCTTCGCCGGCGCTCGCGAACAGGCCGCTGCCCCACGCGCGGTTGTACGACTCCTTCCCGCCGGCGGTGGGCCGCGAGATCGCGCCGATGTTGTCGATGATGTTCTGCGCGGCACCGTTCGTCTTCACGAACGTGGAGGCGAGCGGGGCGTCGTCGTAGAGGGCGGCGCGCCCGCTCGCGAAGAGGATGCGCGCGTCGCTGCGGGCGACGTTGGCCTGGGTCAGGCCCTCGTCCTGCAGCGACTTGTACCAGGTGATCGCCTTCACGCTCTCCTTGTCGCCGATCGTGCACTCGAAGTCGTCGGTGACGACCGGGCTGCCGAAGCCCCACATCCAGTGGGTGGCATCCTTCAGGTCGGGGTTCTTCGTGACCGCCGCGTAGGGGATCAGCGAGGAGTCCTGCGATTTGATCTTCTCGAGCGCGGTCGCGAACTGCTCGATCGTCATGCCCGACTCGATGCCGACGCTCTTGGCGATCTCGCCGTTCGTGATGATGCCGATGCCGGCGGCCGTGAGCGGCATCACGAGGAGCTTGCCGTCCATCGTGTACGCATCGAGCACGCCCTGGGGGATGCCGAGCCCCTTGGCGAGGTCGGTGAGGTCGGCGAGCACGTTCATCGGCGTGAGCACCTGCCATCCGCCCGACTGGCCGACGCCCAGGAGCTTGCCCGAGCGACCGGTGAGGGCGAGCTGGGTCGCCGCCTGGTCGTAGGGGTAGGTGACGGGCGAGACCGTGACGCCCTCAGCAGCGGAGAAGTCCTTGAGCACCGCCTCCCACGCGGGCTTCAGCGCCTCTTCGCCGAGCGAGTTGCCGTAGAAGTTGATGGTCTTGGCCTTCGTCGCGGCGTTCGCGCCGGCAGTGGCTCCGGGCGCGGCAGGGGTGGCGCAGCCGGCGAGGGCGAGCGCGCCGAACGCGGCGAGCGCCGTTCCGCCGCCGAGGAAGGCGCGGCGGCTGAGCTGCGTGGTCGAGAGGTTCATTGGGGATGCTCCTTCGTCGTGGTGTGGGTCGAATCGGTTCGGTGGATCTTCGCTAGCCCTTGACCGCCCCCGACGCGAGGCCGGAGACGAAGTAGCGCTGGAGCAGGATGAAGATGATGGCGAGCGGCAGCGAGGTGATGAGGGATGCCGCCATGAGCGCGGGCCAATCGGCCGTGCCGTCGCGGATGAACGCCTGGGTGAGGCCGGCCGGCAGCGTCTGCTTGTCGGGGCCCGCGAGCGTGAGCGCGAAGAGCAGGTCGCTCCAGCCGCGCATGAAGGCGAACATCGCCGCCGTGATGAGGCCCGGCACGATGAGCGGCGCGACGATCTTGAACATCGTCGCGACGCGCGAGAGGCCGTCGACCTTCGCCGCCTCGAGGATGTCGTCGGGCAGGCCGTCGATGATGCCCTTCAGGAGGAACACCGTCAGCGGCAGCGTGAACGTCGTGAACGAGATGATGAGCGCCGTGTAGGTGTAGAGCAGGTTCACCGAGCTCAGCATCAGGTAGAGCGAGATGAGCAACAGCGCCCCGGGGATGAGCTGTCCGATGAGGAACATGAACATGATCGCGTTGCGCCCCGAGTAGCGGAACTTCGAGAGCGAGTAGGCCATGAAGGCCCCGACGAGCACGGCGAGCACGGCGGTGCCGGTCGAGACGATGAAGCTGTTCTTGAGGTTCTGCAGCAGGGCGTCGTTCTGGAAGAACCCGATGAAGTTCTCGAGGGTCGGGTCGACCGGGAAGAGCGGCCGGTCGAGTGCGAAGACGGCCTCCTTCTTCATGAACGCCGTGGACGTCAGCCAGTAGACCGGCAGCAGCCCGAAGAGGGCGAGGAGCACCAGCCCGATGCGCCCCGGGATCGACAGCCTCGGGCGAACGATCGCCTCTCCGATGTCGCGGCCGTGACTCATCGCTTCTCCAGACGTCGGTTGAGCAGCAGGTACGCGCTCGAGATGATCGCGAGCAGGATCAGCCAGAGCACGCCCATTGCGGAGGCCTTGCCGAGCTCGTAGCTGCCGAACGCGAGTTGATAGAGGCTGACGGCGAGCGTCGTGGTCGAGTCCCCGGGCCCGCCGCCCGTCATCACGAAGATCGTGTCGAAGTTGCCGAAGTTGTAGATGAACTCGAGCGTCGCGACAAGGGCGACCGGGCCGACGATGTGCGGCAGCGAGATGTAACGGAAGCGCTGCGAGCGCGTGGCGCCGTCGATCGTCGCGGCCTCGAGCTGCTCGCTCGGCAGGGTCTGCAGCACCGAGAGCGCGACGACCATGATCCAGGGGAACGAGTGCCACGTCTTCGCGATGACGACGGCCGCCATGGCTCCCGTGGGATTGCCGAGCAGGCTCACCTCGGGGAGGCCGACCATGGTCAGCAGGTGGTTCAGCACGCCGTAGCTGTCGTTGAAGATCCATGCCCAGAGGAACGAGACGACGACGCCGGGCAGGAGCCACGGCAGCATGAGCGTGCCGCGCAGGATGTTGCGGCCGCGGATGCGTGCGTTGAGGAGCACGGCGAGCGCCACGCCGAGGAGCACGGGGAAGATCGTCGCGAGCGTCGCGAAGGTGAGCGTCGTGCCGAGGCGGGCGACGAACTCGCCGAAGATCGCCGTGTAGTTGTCGAAGCCGACGAAGGTGCGCTCGGGGCGCAGCAGCGACTGGTCGTAGAGGCTCGTGCCGATGCTCGAGACGAGCGGGTAGATCGCGATCACGAGGAAGAGCAGGACCGCGGGGAGTGCGATCATGAATCCGAAGGTGCGGTCCTTCGCACCGAGTGTCGTGCGCCGCCCGGATCGCGGCTCGGTCGTCTCGCGTGTCGCGGGCCGTTCGAGGATGGCTTGCTGCATTGCGTTCACTTCCCGAGAGGTGGCGACCCTGTCTCAGGGCCCCTGTGCGTCGTCGTCACAGTCGTCAACGCTGACGTGCGGCCAGTAAACCACAATGCGGATGTGAAATCCACAGAATGCATGACTCACCCATATTTGGATTGCCTCCGCCGATTCCGCTCACTACACTGACGGCAACGGCGCAGCCCGAGCGGGCACTCGCGACGCGGCACAGCATGGAGAAGGAGTCCCGATGGCAGCGGAATCGGTGGGCGGCACACAGACCGTCGAACGGGCTATGTCCCTGCTCGCGTGCTTCACCGAGGAGGCCGGCGAGCTCCGCGTGTCCGAGCTCTGCGCGCTCACCGGGCTCGGCCAGTCGACGGTCTCGCGCATGATGTCGGCGCTCGATCGCATGAAGTTCGTCGTCCAGGACGATCGGACGGGCCTCTACCGCCTCGGCCCCGCCGCCGTCGCGCTCGGCACCATCGCGATCAACGGCTCGCCGATCTTCCGCGCCTCGCGCCAGATCGCCCAGAATCTCGCCCATCGACTCGGCATCGGCGTCAACGTCGCCGAGCTCAGCGGCTTCACCTTCACCTACCTCTGCAACTTCGAGGGTGCGCTCGCTCCCAAGTCGTTCGCGATGGCGGGTCGCACTGCCCCCCTGCACGCCACCGGCCTCGGCAAGGCGCTGCTGTCGGGCATGAGCGCCGACCGCGTCGACGAGTACTTCGCGAAGACGCCCCAGCGATACACTCCCCACACGATCGTCGATCGCGACGTCATGGAGGCGGCCCTCGAGGAGACCCGCAGCCGCGGCTACGCGACCGAGATCGAGGAGCTCGCGTTCGGACGGGCCTGCATCGCCGCGCCCATCCGCGACCGCGCCGGCGAGATCGTCGCCGGCCTCTCGGCGAGCGGGCCGCTGTCGGTCCTCGACCTGCAGGCACCCCACCAGGAGCTCGCGCTGCAGGTGATCGAGGCCGCCGACGAGATCTCGGTCGCCCTCGGCTACAGCCCCTCCCATTCCGCGACGGCGTTCGCGGCCATCTGAGCCCACGCCGCGGCATCCGTCGACGGCATTCTCGATCACTCAAGTCACCGGAGACCCTGTGAGAATCGCGCGCGTCCAGACCTTCCCCCTCTTCATCTCGAAGGAGGATGCAGAGGACTCCTACGCAGGCGAGGCCGCCGTGGAGCACCGCGGCTACATGATCCGGCCGCCGTGGCGGAGCCTCTACTCCCCCGGCTACGAGACGCTCATCGTGAAGATCGAGACCGACGACGGGCTCGTGGGCTGGGGCGAGGGTCTCGCACCCGTCGCCCCCGAGGTCGCGGCGGCGATCGTCGACCACCTGCTCACGCCGCTCATCCTCGGCGAGGACCCGCGGAGCGTGCGCACGCTCTGGCACCGGATGTCGGAGTCGATGCGTGAACGCGGACACCTCACCGGACATCAGGCCGACGCGATGGCCGCCGTCGACATCGCCCTGTGGGACCTCTGGGGCAAGGCGACCGGCCTCTCGGTCTCCGAGCTCGCGGGCGGGCGATTCGCCGAGGTGCTCCCGACGTACGTGTCGGGCGTCCGCGGGGCCGACGACGCGGAGATCGCCGAGAGGACCGCGGTGCTCGTCGAGGCCGGAGTGCGCCGCTTCAAGATGCACCTCGGCACCGACCTCCGAACCGACCTCGCGACGTACGACGCCGTGCGCGACGTGCACCCAGATCTCCAGGTCGCGCTCGACGCGCACTGGAGCTACCGCCTCGGCGAGGCGAAGGCGCTCGGGCGCGAACTCGACGAGCGCCATGCCTGGTTCTTCGAGGCGCCCCTCGCTCCCGAGGACGTCGAAGGCCATCGCGACCTCGCGGCATCCATCGAGACGCCCGTCGCAGTCGGCGAGGCGATGCGCAGCCGATTCGAGTTCACGGACTGGCTGACCCGGCGGGCCGTCGGCCTCACCCAGCCCGACATCGGACGCACCGGCATCACCGAGGGCCTCGCGATCGCGGCCATCGCCGATGCCTTCCACGCGCAGGTGGCGCCGCATCACTCCGCCGCCTTCGGCATCGCGATGGCCGCCGGGGTGCACGTCGCCGCGAGTTCGCCGTCGCTGCTCGCCTTCGAGTACCAGCCGCTCACCCTGCCGGTCGCGAACCGGATCCTCACGACCCCCCTCGAAGTGAAGCCCAACGGCGACTTCGTGGTGCCGACGGGGCCTGGCCTGGGCGTGAACGTCGACGAGGCGTTCGTCCGCGAGTTCGTCCGGCGCGAGCACCGCGAACCGATCTCCGCCTGACCCGCCAGAATGGGGCGGGTGAGCGAACACGTCTTCATCTCGGGCCCGGCCTCCTGGAACCGCATCGTCGTGCTCGACCGCCTGCCCGAGCCGGTGCCGCACATGCAGTTCGCGCTCGAGGAGTACGAGACCGTCGGCGCGACCTCGGCCGGCAAGGCGCTCGGCCTCGTGGGCCTCGGGCGGCGGGTGCGCCTGCACGCGCTCTTCGGCGCGGACGCCGACGGCGCGCGGGTCAAGCGCCTCCTCATGCAGGCGGGGGTCGCGCTCATCGCGGCCGACGGCGGCGTCACCGAGCGCCACGTCAACCTCATGACGCGCGCCGGCGAGCGGGTCTCGCTGTTCCTCTCGACGCCGACCGACCCCGGTGAGGGCAGCGACGCCGAACTCGACCTCGAGCTCCGGCAGGCGATGGCGGATGCCTCGGCGCTGGTCCTCGACCTCTCGGAGCTCTCACGTCGCCTCATCCCCGCGGCGAAGGCGAGCGGGCGGCCCATCTGGACCGACCTCCACGACTACGACGGCGAGAGCGAGTTCCACCGCCCCTTCATCGAGGCGGCCGACGCGATCTTCATGAACGCCGACCGCATCGGCGACGACCCCCTGCCGTTCATGCGCTCCTGCATCCAGGGCGGCGCTTCGCTCGTGGTCTGCACGCTCGGCGCCGACGGCGCCGTCGCGCTCGACGAACGGATGACCCGCCACGACGTCGCGGCCGTGCCGACGACGGTGCGCGACACGAACGGCGCGGGCGACGCGTTCATGGCGGGCGTGCTCGACGCGACCCTCGCCGGGTCGGGGCTCGACGAGGCGCTCGAGGCGGGGGCCCGCCACGCGGCATCCGTGCTCGTCACCCGGCACCTGCACCCGAGCCTCGACGCCCTGCTGGGGGCCTGAGCCGAGCGGCGCGAGCTACTCGACCGGCGCCGCCGGCGCGATGTTCGCGTTGTCGCGGAACAGGTTGACGGGGTCGACCTCGGCCTTGAGCACCCGGAGCCGCGCGAGGGTCGCCGGCGGGAACGCCGCGGCGACGGTCGCGTCGCCCTGCGTCGTCTCGAAGCTCAGGTAGGCGCCCGCGGTGTGCGGGGCGATGAGCTCGTCCCACCGCTCGCTCGTGCGCATGGCCGAGCTGCCGAACGCGACGACCGAGAACTCCGAGGCGCGGTGCGCGAAGGCGGTCGCGTCGGCGGGCACGTCGTGCACGGCCCCGCCGACGGCGCGCAACTGGAAGAAGTAGCTCGCCCCCTCGTCGAGGTACCGTGCGGCGTCACGCGCGAACTCGGGGGTGACCGGGCCGATGAGGCCCGAGCGCGAGGTCGGCTCGCCCTCGGCGCCGTGGCTCTCGTCGCCCGCGTTCGCCATGACGGCGTCATAGGTGGTGAGCCGCACGTCCTGCCCGACGAGCGGGGCGGCGTCGGCGAGCGGCTGCAGGCGTGCGAGCACGGTGGCGGGGTCGTCGGAGTCGATCATCGTCATGACGTTCGCGACGGGCGGCTGCCCGGGGCGTGCCCCGCCCATGATGAGGAAGCTCGTCACGTCGCGCGGCGACTCGACGACCCACCGGCCCCATGCCTCGAGGAACCCGGCGCGGTCGCTCGCGTCGAACGCGAGCTGCGCGAAGCCGACGACGCCGACCTCGTCGACCTCGAACTCGAAGGCGGTGACGATGCCGAAGTTCGCGCCGGCCCCGCGCACCGCCCAGAAGAGCTCGGGATGCTCCGTGGCGTCGGCCCGCACGACCCGGCCGTCGGCCAGCACCAGCTCGACGGCGCGCAGGTGGTCGATGGTGAGCCCGTGCTCGCGGGCGAGGTAGCCGATGCCGCCGGCCGTCGCGAGGCCGCCGACGCCGACGCCGCCGTAGTCGCCCGAGCTGAGCGCCCAGCCGTGCGGGGCGAGGAACGCGGCGACGTCCTTCCAGCGGGCGCCGGCCTCGATGCGCACGCGCCGGCTCGCCTCGTCGAGCACGGTCATGCCGTTCATCCGCGAGAGGTCGACGACGATGCCGCCGTCGTTCGTCGAGCGGCCGCTGATGCCGTGCCCGCCGCTGCGGACTCCGAACGGCACCTCGGGGTGGCTCCCCGCGAAGCGCACCGCGTCGGCGACCTCGGCCGCGCTCGTCGGCTGCATCACGAGCCCGGGGGCGCCGCCCCGGAGGTAGGTCGACTTGACCCGGGCGTAGCCCGCATCGCCCGGCTCGATCGCCCGGGCGGCCAGCGGCGCCGGCAGCGCGTCGTAGTCGATGCCGTCGCGACGCTTCGCCCGCACCGTGGTGCTGCGAATCGGGGCGGCGCCGGCGAGCGAAGTCGGAGCGGAGGCATCCGGTGCGCTGCCGCTCGTGCCCAGTTCGCGGGCGACCGCCTCGCGGAGCCCCGGCGCGACCTCGGCGGCGAAGTGGCGGATGGTGCCGGGGTCGTCGCTCGCGAGGATGAAGGTGCCGATGCCGTCGTCGAGGACGAGGGGCAGCAGCTGCTCGACCCACTGCTCGGCGGGGCCGTCGAGCATGCCGCCGCGGCCGCCCGCGGAGAAGCGACCTCCGACGTTGAGGAGGCGGCGGATCTCGCGCGGGTCGCGCCCGGCGCCGGTCGCCGCTTCGTCGATGGTGGCGTTCGCCAGGGCGAGGTCGCCGGCCTTCAGATAGGCGAGCGAGGGCAGCCAGCCGTCGCCCTTGCGCCCGATGAGCCGGAGCATGCGGGGCTTCAGCGCGCCGATCCAGATGGGGATGTTGTGCGCAGGGGCCGGCCCCCGCTTGGCGCCGTCGATGCGGTAGTAGTCGCCGTCGAGCTGGAACCGGGCGCGCTCGCCCTGATCCCAGACGCCGCGGATGACGTCGATCGCCTCGGAGAGCGCGTCGACGGCCTGTCCGGGCGTGAGCCGGCGTCCGCCCATCGCCTCGATCGCGTCCCAGAAGCCGCCGGCGCCGAGCGCGAGCTCGAAGCGCCCCTCTGAGAGGAGGTCGATGCTGGCTGCTGAGCGGGCGAGCACGGCGGGCGGGCGCAGCGGCACGTTCGCGACGTTCGCCGCGATGCGGATGCGCTCGGTGCGGGCGGCGACCCAGGTCAAGAGCGTCTGCGTGTCGTGGAAGCGCGGCTGGTACGGGTGGTCCTGGAAGGTGACGAGGTCGTAGCCCGCGGCCTCGCTGAGCTCGGCGAGGCGCACCGGCGCCTGCGGCGGGTCGTTCGTCGGGGTGATGAAGGTGCCGAACTCGAGTTCATGGCCGTAGTGCATCGTGCGCGTCCCTTTCCACGTCTCCCCCAGCATGCTGCACGGATGCCTCGGCCGCGCGTCAGGGGTAAGCTGCTTACTTGTGGTAAGCGATGAGAAGCAGCCTGGCATTCCCGGACGCGCGGCCGTCGGCGACGAGCTCGCCGCGCATCGCGCGCGACTCGACGAGCTCGGGCACATCGACGACGAGGCGTGCCGCCGGTTCCAGTCGACGATCGAGTTCGCCGGCCGCAAGTGGAACGGGGCGATCCTGCTCGCCGGCGTCCGCGGCGCACGGCGGTTCTCCGAGTACCGGGCGATGGTGACGGGCATCTCCGACCGCCTGCTCGCGGCGCGCCTGCGCGAGCTCGAGGCCGAGGGCATGATCGAGCGGCACGTGAAGGCGACGACCCCGGTGACGATCGCCTACACGCCGAGCGCGACGGGGCTCCGGCTCATCGAACTGCTGCAGCCGCTCGTCGAGTGGGGCCTCGAGAACGAGGCCCACGGGCCCGGGAATGCAGCGGCCGGGCGCTCGATCGAGCGCCCGGCCGGCTGAAACACGCTCGGCGGGTTACTTGCTTTCGGGCTTCCCGGGCTCGGCGACCTCGGCCTGCTCGGCAGCGGGCTCGGCGGGTGCCGCGGGCGCCTCGGCGGCGGCCTCGGCTGAGGGCGCCTCGGCGGCTTCGACGGGCGCGACCGCGGCCTCGACGGGCTCGTCGTCGAACGAGTCGTCCTCGTCGAACTCGACCGGCGCCGCGGCATCCGACTGCGAGGCGCGACGCGCGATCGACCAGGCGACCGCCTGCGTGGCGGCGGCGATGACGATGGCGAGCGCGCCGACCGCGATCAGGAGGCCGCCGACGGTCGTGCCCGTCTGGGCGCCGAGGTAGGCCGCGTAATCCTGCGACTGCGCCGTGTACAGCTCGACCTGCGACGCGTTCGACGTGTTGAGCAGCCAGAGGCCGACGCCGAGCAGGGCGAGGGCGGCGACCCAGGTGCCGATCAGCGGCAGGTTGGGCAGGGCGCGGGTCGGGGTGTTCGAGGTCACAGTCGTCCTTCGGGTCGGGTGCGGCGCGGCTCGCCGCCCTGACGACCGTAGGGGACGAAGGTATGCGTTGGCTATGCCTCTCCCGTGAAGGGTGTCACAGAGCCGCGGTCGGCCACGGGCGGGCGTAGCGTGAGGGCATCCGCAGAGAAGGGCGCACGATGGATGCCGAGACCTCCGACCACCTCGTGATCGAGCCGAGTGTCCTCTACGTCGGCACGCCGGTCTATCTCGTGGTCACCGAGAACGCCGACGGCACACCGAACCTCGCACCCGCCTCCTCGCACTGGGCGCTCGGCCGCATGCTCGTGCTCGGGCTCGAGGCCGACGGGCAGACCGCGGCGAACCTCGCCGAGCGTCCCCAGCTGACCGTGAACTTCCCGGCCGCGGCGCAGTGGCGCCGCGTCGAGCGGCTCTCGGCGGTGACCGGCCGCAACCCGGTGCCCGAGGCGAAGGCCCGGCAGTACCGCTTCGAGCCGCGCAAGTTCGAGCTCGCCGGGTTCACGACGACACCCGCCGAACTGGTGTCGCCGCCGCGCGTGCGCGAGGCGCCGCTCCAATTCGAGGGCGAGGTGCGGCGCATGACCCCCGGCGTCGACCCCGGCTACTTCATGGTCGAGGTCGAGGTGGTGCGGGTGCACGCGCTGCCCGAGCTCGTCGTGCCCGGCACGGATCACATCGACCCCCACGCCTGGCACCCGCTCATCTACAGCTTCCGCCACTTCTACGACCGCGGCGAGCACGTCGGATGGACCCGCAAGTCGCCCATCGCGCCCGGCCCGCCGAACACCGACGAACCTGAACGGGATGTCCCCTCGGCTCCCGTTCCCTCGGCCTCGCCGGCCTCGGCGGCCTCCCCCCTCGACGAGCTCGACCGGTGGGCGGGCTTCGGCGGCACCTGGGCGCTCCGTCAGCTCGACGCCGACGGGGCGATCGTGAGCCTCTGCCGCTGCGACGGCGGCGAAGAGGTGTCGCGCATCGTCTCGGCCGACCCCGCCTTCCTCGCGTGGGCCGCCCGGCAGGAGCTGCAGCCGTGAGCCCGCAGGGGGCTGCTCGCCCGGCCGATCCCGCACCCGTGCTCTCGACGCCGTGGTCGACGTCGCTCGGGCTCACCACCCCGATCGTCAGCGCGCCGATGGGCGGCGTCGCGGGCGGCCGCTTCGCGAGCGCGGTGTCGCGGGCCGGCGCCCTCGGCATGATCGGCATGGGCAGTACGGGATCGGCGGCGAAGCTCACGGCGCAGCTCGCCGAGCTCGAGCGGGCGGGGCACGATCGCGCCGGCACGCCCTTCGGGATCGGACTCGTGCACTGGGGCGTCGAGCGCGATCCTGCGCTGCTGGAGGTCGCGCTCGAGGCGCGCCCGGCACTCGTCTCGGTGAGCTTCGCCGAGCGATTCGAGTGGGTGGAGCGCGTGCACGGGACGGGCGCCCTCGCGGCGACGCAGGTCTACACGGCCGCCGAGGCACTGGTCGCGGCCGACGCAGGGATCGACGTCGTCGTCGCCCGCGGATCCGACGGCGGGGGCCACGGCGACCCGCGCATCGGCACGCTCGCGCTCCTCGACGCCGTGCTCGACGCGATCGCGTCGCGCGGGTTCGCCACGGACGGCGCTTCGGCCCCGGGCGACGATGCGAGGTCGCCCGGCGGTTCGACCTCGGACGGCACGGTGGTGCTCGCGGCCGGCGGCATCGGTTCGGGCCGCACGCTCGCCGCCGTGCTCGCGGCGGGCGCCGCCGGCGCGTGGATCGGCACCGCGCTCTCCGCCTCGACCGAGACGCTCTCGCCGCCCGCGGCGCTCGAGGTGCTCCTCGCCGCGACCGGCGACGACACCGTGAACACGACTGCGATCGACGCCGCACTCGGGCTCCCCTGGCCCGAGCGGTTCCCCGAACGCGTCATCCGCAACGGCCTCGTCGACGAGTGGCTCGACCGCGTCGACGAGCTGCGTACGGCGGCGGTCTCGGCCGACGGCACCGACCTCGTCGCGCTGCGCGCCGCGATCGTGGCGGCGAACCGCGACGGCGATCACGCGCTCGTGCCCGTCGATGCGGGTCAGGGCGTCGGTCTCCTGCGCGAGTCGCGCCCCGTCGCCGAGGTCGTCGACGAGTTCACGCGCACCGCCGCCGCGCTGCTGCGCCGCCCGCACGGCGCCTAGCGCAGGCGGGCAGACGTTCCGCCGGTGGTCCGAGACCTCACGCCGCGCCCATCGCCCGCGCTCGACCCGGTGCCGCGCCCGCTCACCCGACGGCGGCATACCGATCCGCCACGGATCGCCCCGGGTCCCCGGGGCGGGTTCCCCTTCAGCGACGGCGGTATCGGAGTACCGAAGTACCGGAGCGCCGAGCAGGGCAAACCCTCCCGGACTACCGCAGGAGTCCGCGGATCGGTCGGCCGACGACCGCCCGATGCCCGATCGAGGGCAACCGACACGGGTCCGAGCGCACCGCGGTGGTCGGCGACCGTCATGGGCGCTCAGATGCTCCGATGGTCGACGAACGGCATCCGCGGGCCGCGACGCGGTCGACCCCGAACCCCCGCCGCGCCGAGCAGCCGCACCACGCGGTAGCGATGCCCCGCCCACGGCACGAGTGCTTCGAGCATCTCCTCGTCGCTCATGTCTCGCCCGGCGAGCGCATGGCCGATGTAGTTCGCGAGGTGGTAGTCGCCGACCGACACGGCGTCGGCGTCGCCGAGGGCGCGCTGCGCGACCTCCGCGGCGGTCCACGGCCCGACGCCCTGCATGAGGGTGAGGCGCGCCGCGGCATCCGCCTGGCTCATGCCGACCGCCTCTTCGAGGCGCCGTGCGTGCCGTGCCGCGTTCTGCACCGTCGCCGCCCGACGGGGGTCGACGCCGGCCTTGTGCCACTCCCAGCTCGGGATCGCCCGCCACTGCTCGGGGCTCGGCACCACGTGCATCGGCCGGGGTGTCGGCCCGGGCGCGCGAGTGCCGAAGCGGGTGACGAGCCGACGCCACGAGTCGTGCGCCTGCAGCGTGATGACCTTCTGCTCGAGGATCGACGCGGCGAGCGCCTCGAAGACCTGTGCCGTGCGCGGCACGCGCAGCCCTGGGTTGCGGCGGTGGGCGTCGTCGAGGACCGGGAGCAGCGGCACGAACCCGCTCGGGTCGTCGCGCTCACCGAGCAGTTCGGGCGCCTGCGCAACCGCGGCGCCCGCGCCGGCCCCCCACCCCTCGCACCGCAGCAGTCCGCCCGGCAGCTGCCGCAGCCGGACGGTCGCATCGCCGTCGACGGTGCGCACCGCGCGCCACACGGCGCCCGCCTGATCGAGCTGGAACGACGGGTCGCCGATGCCCCGGCGCAGGCTTCCGAGGGTCTGTCTGAGATCGGTCGGATGCCGCGGCCGCCACTCGAGGGCATGGTCGGCGATCACCGCACCAGTGTGCCGCACGCGGCTGACAGCGGCGGGGGTGCGCCCGTCGTGCGACGATGAACCCGTGCACCTCCGACTCGCCGACGACGCCGACGTCCCCGCCATCGCCGCCACGCTCGCCCTCGCGTTCTCCGACGACCCCGTCTGGGGCCCCGTGCTGCGCCGTCCTGACGGCGACACGAGCCATCTCGAACCGTTCTGGCGCCGCTTCGTCGAGGGCGCCCTGCCCTACCGGACGGTGTGGGTCGTCGACGACGGCGACGCGGTCGCGGTGTGGCTGCCGTCGGGCGAGCCCGAGATGACCGAGCAGCAGTTCGCCGAGCTCGAGGCCATCGTCGCCGACCGGCTCGACACCGCACAGCGGCAGGCGTTCGACGGACTGATGGAGGCGTTCGAATCGAACCATCCGCACGACGAACCGCACATGTACCTGAGCCTGCTCGCGTCGAACCCGGCTCGACGCGGCGAGGGGCTCGCGCAGCGCATGCTCGCCGAGAACCTGCGGGCCTTCGCCGCCGACGGCCTCCCGGCCTACCTCGAGTCGACGAACCCGGCGAACGACCGCCGCTACGAGCGGGCCGGGTTCCGCGCGGTCGGCGGATTCACCTCGTCCCTCGACGGCGCCCCGATCACCACCATGTGGCGCGCCCTCGACGCCTGAGCACACCGCCGTGGTCATCGCCGGGGCATCCGCCGTACCCTGAGACGACCATGCGCTTCGGAACCCTCGAATTCAGCCCCGCCGTCGACCACCCCGAGCTGCTCGCGGCACCGACGGCGACGGCCCTCGCCGACGCCGACCCGAGCGACGCCCTCGTCGCGGCGATCGACCCGGGCCTCGCCGACACCGCCGCGTTCTGCGCCCACTACGAGATCTCGCCGGCCGACGGCGCGAACTGCGTCATCGTGCAGGCGCGGCGCGGCGAGCGCACCTGGTACGCCGCGTGCCTCGTGCGCGGCGCCGACCGGCTCGACGTCAACGGCGCCGTGCGCCGGCACCTCGACGCCCGCAAGCTGTCGTTCGCCCCGATGGACCAGGCGGTCGAACTGACGGGGATGCAGGTCGGCGGCATCACGCCGGTCGGGCTGCCGGCAGACTGGCCGATCCTCGTCGACGAATCGGTCGCCTCGCATGAGCGACTGATCATCGGCAGCGGCACGCGCGACGCGAAGCTGCTCGTCAGCGGGGCCTTCCTCGCCTCCTCGGCGAACGCCGAGGTGCTGCCGATCGCGCTACGCGGCTGAGGCCTCGACGGCCTTCGCGGCCTTCGCGGCGGCGCTCGCCTCGACGACACGGCCGCGGAGCGCGAGGAACAGCAGCACCATGCCCGCGGTCACCACGATGTGCCCGAGGCCCGCGATGCCGGCGATGGCGGCCGTCGACTCCTCGCCGAGCACGGTGAGCGTGCCGTGCACGATGAGCATCGCCGAGGTCAGCACGACGCCTGCGTTGTAGACCCAGAAGAACCAGCCGAACAGCGGGCTCCTCGACAGCTCGAACACCTTCTCGAGCACGAGCACGATGAGCAGCACGATGAAGCCGAGCGTCAGCAGGTGCGTGTGCGCCAGCCCGAGCTGCGTGAACTCCCCCTCGGGGAAGTCGTGCGACTTCGTGAGTTCGCGGTAGTACAGCCCCGACGCCACCCCGACGACCATGTAGGCGAACGCGGCGTAGAACAACTTGAGCATGACGATTCCTTCCGACCGTCCTCCCAGCATGGCCGGATGTCTGGGCGCGCCGCATCGAACGAACGGTTGAACCGGCGGCGACACGACGATGCCGAGCGCCCGACGGGGGCGCTCGGCATCGTTCGGTGCGGACGGGGCCGCGACCGGTCAGGACTGGGTCGGCTCAGCAGCCTCGTCGAGCTGCGACTGCAGTCCCTCGAGCCGGTCGGCGATCGGCGAGATCGCCTCGGAGACGCCCACGCCGACGCTCGCGCCGATTCCGGCGGCGATGTCCGACCCGTCGCGCTCGGAGGCGCGCGCAGCCGCACCACCGGCGGCGGCGCCGCCGATGATCGACCCGAGGAGCTCACGGAGGCCGACGCCCATGGTCGAGCTCAGCATCGCGTCGACCTCGGTGATGCCCGAGACGGCGTTCTTCGCGAGCTGCGAGGCGCCGTCGGTCGAGACGACGGTGAGCTGGTCGATGTTCGACATCGGCGCGGCGAGCTCGCGGGCGATGAGCGGCAGGGCGTCGATGACGCGCATCTGCAGCAGCGCCTCCGACTGCTGGGCGACGGCCTCGGCCGCGGCCTTCGTGGCGGCCGCCTCGGCGGCACCCTTCGCCTGGATCGCGTCGGCCTCGGCGAGACCCTCGGCCTTGAGCGCCTCGGCGGAGGCGGTGCGGGCGATGCGGTCGGCGTCGGCGGCGATGCGCACGGCCTCGGCGGAGGCCTCGGCCTCGACCTTCACCTTGTACGCCTGCGCGTCGGCGACGGCCTTGACCTCGGAGTCGAGCTCGGCGGCGCGCAGCGCGGCCTTCTTCTGCGCGGTGATCTCCTGCTGGGCCACGACCTCCTGCTGCGAGAGCGCCTCGGCGAGCGGGCGGGCCGCGGCGGCCTCGGCCATCGCCTTGTCGGTCTCGCGCTGCAGCGCGGCCTTGCGCTGGGCGAGCTCGGCTTCGCGCTCGGCGACGGTCTGCTCGGCGGCGATCACGGCCTCGCGGGCCTCGCGCTGCGCGACGGCCTCGGCGATCTCGGCCTGCTTGCGCACCTTCGCCTGCTCGGCGCGGCCGAGGTCGTCGATGTAGCCGTTGGTGTCGGAGATGCCCTTGATCTCGAACGAGTCGACGTCGAGGCCCTGGTTGACGAGCGACTCGCGGGCGACGCCGAGCACCGCGGCCGAGAGCTCGTCGCGGCGGTTGATGATCGTGAGCACGTCGGTCGCGCCGATCGAGGCGCGCAGCGAACCCGAGAGCACCTCCTGCGCGAACATGTCGATGTTCTTGTCCTGCCCGAGGAACCGCTGCGCGGCGGCGCGGATGGATGCGGCGCTGTCGCCGACCTTCACGATCGCGACGGCGTCGACGTGCACGGTGATGCCGTTGTTGGTCTGCGCCTCGGCGCGGATCTCGATCGCGCGCGAGCGCAGCGAGATCTTGTGGGCCTTCTGGAAGAAGGGCATGATCCACACGCCCTGGCCGTGCACGACGCGCTGGCCCGATTCCTCGGTGTCGACGCCGTCGACGACGCGGCGGCGCGAGCGCTTGCCGGTGACGACGATCGCCTCGTCGGGCGAGACGTTGCGGTACAGCACCTTCGCCCAGATCCACAGGATGATGGCGGCGATGACGACCAGTGTGATGATGCCGATGATCGGGGCAGCGGCGAAGAACTCGAGCACGGGGTTCCTTCGTTCGGGTGGGTTCGGGCAGGGCTCCGCTCAAGGATGTCGGGCCGCACGCCCCGGCGCAATCATTCCGAGGTACTGGATGGCCCGTGCCGCTCCTGCCGCCGTCAGAGCGCCTTGCTCGACACGGCCTGGAGCTCGACGCCGAGCTTCGCGTGCCAGTCGCGGATCACCTGCTGCTGCGCACCGGTGCACGCGGTGCCGTAGCCGATGTTGACGTCCCAGTACTCGTAGTCGCTCGTCCAGATGCGGTGGTCGAGCTTCCATCCGTCGAGGAAGGTGAGGGCGTAGCAGTCGGCCATGACCTCGTCGTCGCCGTCGAACGCCTCGAGGGCGTCCCGGGTGGCCGAGGGGTTCGTGATCTGGAGAACATGCGCGAACTCGTGGTACGCGATGCCGGTGCGGAGTTCGTCGTTCATGTAGGGCACCGCGTTCGCCGCCGCGTCGAAGTGCACGAGGTACGGGTCGTCGTGGAAGACGCATGCGAGCAGGTCGCCGTGGTCGCCGTCGTCGTCACCGTCCGCGCAGAGCGTCTTCGCGTCGTCGATGACGGAACTCACGAAGCCGCCCGAGAGGCGGTCGATGACGGCCTCGTAGCCCGAGCCGCTCGCGTTCGACCCCGCCTCCTTCTGCGCCTCGTTCCAGCGGGCATCGAGGTCGGCCGCCGCCTGCTCGACGGCGCGGGTGTCGCTCGCGACCGCGTCGGCGTCCCAGCGGTGCGCCCACGCCTGCACGGCGAGACGCCGATAGTCGTCCCACGGGACGACCGAGGCGGTGAGCGTGCTGTCGAACCTGGCGGTCGATTCGAGCAGCGCGTTCATCGCCTCGCCGAAGGTCTCCTTCTCGTCGATGAGCTCGCGCTGCTGCTCGAGTTCCTGCTCCTGCTCCGAGATCCGGTCCTGCGCGGCTTCGAGTTGGAGGAAGAACCAGACGCACCCGGCCACGGCACCCGCGAGCGCCACGCCCAGCAGCGAGATCGCGACGATCGAGCCCCACCGCCGACGTCGCGGAGGCGCCACGGGCGCCTCGGGCGCCTCGGGCGTCTCGGGTGCCGCGACATGTTCTCCGACGGCATCCCGTCCCGCCGGCTCGGGCGCGGTCGGGTGCCCGTCGCCGGACTCGGCGCTCGGGAGGCGGACGCCGTATCTCGGCGGTGCGGGGTCGGTCACTCATCACCTCTGGCAGGGTCGATGCGCCTTCGGGAGCGCACCGGGGACGGTCGGGCGATCCATCCAAGCACCTCGAGGATCGGCACGCCGCGGTCGATCCCGAATCGTGATCGAATTTCGGGGAACCGTGTTCGACCTCGGACCGACCAGGGCGGGAGCCTCAGCCTCAGACGGCCGCCTTCGCATAGTGCCGACGCGCCTTCTCACGGTTGCCGCAGGTCTCCATCGAGTGCCAGCGCCGGGCGTTCGCTCGGCTCGTGTCGATGAAGAAGTGCTGGCAGTCGGGGGCGGCGCACGGCCGGATGCGCGAACCCGTCGGCGACTGCAGCGCCGCCCACTCCCGGATGGCCGCACCGCCGACCCGACGGCCCTCGCCGTCACGATCGCGCCAGACGAGCCCGCCGTCGTCGGCGAGCTCGGGCCGACGGGCCATCTCGGCGAGCCAGGGCCCGAGCACATCGGGTGAGCGGGTCCCGCGAAGCACGCCGACGAGCGCGTCGCGCACCTCCCGCGCATCGGCGAGGTCGGATGCCTCGGCGGGAGCCCCGTGCGCGAGCAACCAGGCCGCTCCGCGCACGTCGTCGAGCTCGTCGTCGACTCGGTCGCCGTAGACGAGGCGCGAGTTCACCAGGTCGAGCAGCAGCCCCGCGGCCGCGGTCGGTTCACTCATCGGGTCTCCTCGGGATTCATCCGGTCTTTCCCTGATTCTAACTTGCGTGGAATAGCAATGGGGTTATAGCGTTGCATCCACCAAACCTAACCGGATTCAATGGATCTTCCAGTTAGAAACGAACGGGAAGCCAGGAGGGCGCCATGTCGTACATCACCGTCGGAACCGAGAACTCCCAGAACATCGACCTCTACTACGAGGACCACGGCTCGGGCCAGCCCGTCGTGCTGATCCACGGCTACCCGCTCAGCGGCGCGTCATGGGAGAAGCAGTCGGCCGCCCTCCTCCAGGCCGGCTACCGCGTGATCACCTACGACCGCCGCGGCTTCGGCAAGTCGAGCCAGCCCACCACCGGCTACGACTACGACACCTTCGCCCACGACCTGAAGGTGGTGCTCGAGACGCTCGACCTGCGCGACGTCGTGCTCGTGGGCTTCTCGATGGGCACCGGCGAGCTCGGCCGCTACCTCGGCGCGTACGGCGGCGAGCGCATCGCGAAGGCCGCCTTCCTCGCCTCGCTCGAGCCGTTCCTGCTCCAGACCGACGACAACCCGACCGGCGTTCCGGCCGAGGTCTTCGCCGGGATCGAAGCCGCCGCCAAGGCCGACCGCTACGCCTGGTTCGACGACTTCTTCCAGAACTTCTACAACCTCGACGAGACGCTCGGCAGCCGCATCAGCGAGGCCGCCGTGCGCGGGAGCTGGAACACCGCGGCGAGCGCCTCCTGGTTCGCCTCGTCGGCCGTCGTGCAGTCGTGGCTCACCGACTTCCGCGACGACATCGCGAAGGTCGAGGTGCCGAGCCTCATCCTGCACGGCACCGCCGACCGCATCCTCCCGATCGACGCGACCGCCCGCGAGTTCGTCAAGCGACTCCCGTCCGCCGACTACGTCGAGATCGAGGGCGCCCCGCACGGCCTGCTGTGGACGCACGCCGACGAGGTCACCGAGGCGCTGCTCGCCTTCCTCGCGAAGTAGCGATTCCGCGGCCCCGCCCCCGGAACGACGAAGAGCCCCCGCGACTGCGGGGGCTCTTCCATTCGTGTTGTGCGCGAGGGGGGACTTGAACCCCCACACCCTTGCGAGTACTGGCACCTGAAGCCAGCGCGTCTGCCAATTCCGCCACTCGCGCATGTGTGGTCGCACCGAAGTGCGTCCAGCCACGAGAGCCTAACATCTCGCGCGCCACAACTCCATTCGAGGCCGCGGTCACCCCGCCTGCGACTCGTCGCGCAGCCGAGCGCGAGCCGACCGAACCCTTGGCAAACGCTCCGAGTCGGGCCGACACCTCGCGCCGGCCCGCCGCCCGGGAATAGCATCGAAACCCGGGTACCGGCGCCCACGACCGATGCGACGAAAGGAGCGCCCACGTGACCCACTCCCCCGACGAGCGACTCGACCTCAGCGGCATCCGCGGCTGGCTCTTCGACCTCGACGGCGTGCTCACGCCCACGGCGACCGTGCACATGCACGCCTGGGCGCGGCTGTTCACCCCGTACCTCGAGCAACATGGCGCGGCCCCGTACACCGAGGCCGACTACTTCGCCCACATCGACGGCAAGCCCCGGTACGACGGGGTCCGCAGCCTGCTCGCGAGTCGCGGCATCCGGATCGACGAGGGAGACGTGAGCGACGCGCCCGAGCTCGAGACCGTGCACGGCCTCGGCAACCGCAAGAACGCCGCCTTCAACGAGACCCTGGCCGACGAGGGCGTGGCCGCGTACCCGGCGAGCGTCGCGTTCCTCGACGCGGTGCAGGCGGCCGGATGCCACGTGGCCGTCGTCTCGAGCTCGAAGAACGCGCCGGCCGTGCTCGCCGCGGCGGGCATCGCCGATCGCTTCGAGGTCGTCGTCGACGGCGGCTACGCCGCGGCCGAGCGCCTGCCCGGCAAGCCGGCGCCCGACACCTTCGAGCGGGCCGCCGAGCTGCTCGGACTGCCGACGACCGCGTGCGCCGTCGTCGAGGACGCCGAATCGGGTGTGCAGGCCGGCGCGGCCGGCGACTTCGGGCTCGTGGTCGGCGTCGACCGCGGGGTCGGGCGCGGCACGCTCGAGCGCCTCGGCGCCGACGTCGTCGTCGACGAGCTCGACGAGCTGATCCCCGGCATCGCGACCTCCGCCGGAGATGCGACGGCCGGAGCCCCCGCAGACCGAGCCCCCGCAACCGGAGAGGACGACGCATGAGGTTCGCCGACACCGACCCGCTGAACCGCAGCCGCTTCCCGGTCGACGAGTGGGCGCTCGTCGAGACCGAGTTCGGCGACGCCGACATGGGTCGCACCGAGACGCTCTTCGGCGTCGGCAACGGCTACCTGGGCCTCCGCGGCAACGTCGAGGAGGGCCGCGACGGCCACATGCACGGCACGTTCGTGAACGGGTTCCACGAGACGTGGCCGATCCGCCACGCCGAGGAGGCGTTCGGCTTCGCCCGGGTCGGGCAGACCATCGTGAACGTGCCGGATGCGAAGATCATCCGGCTCTATGTCGACGACGAGCCGCTCGTGCTCACCGAGGCCGAGCTGCGCTCGTACGAACGCCGGCTCGACTTCCGCCTCGGCGCCCTCAGCCGGTCGATCGAGTGGCGGACGCCCGCCGGCAAGCGCGTGCTCATCACGAGCCGCCGCATGACGAGCTTCACCGACCGCCACCTCGCGGTCATCGACTACGAGGTCGAGCTGCTCGACGCCGATGCGGCGGTGACGATCTCGAGCCAGATCCTCAACCGGCAGGACGGCCGCGACGAGTACCGCAGCGGCGTGACGCAGACGGCGGCGGGCGCCTTCGACCCGCGCCAGGCCGAGCAGTTCACCGAGCGGGTGCTGCAGCCGCGCGTGAACCGCGCCGAGGACGGTCGCTACGTGCTCGGCTACCAGTGCACCAACTCGGGCATGACCCTCGCGGTCGGCGCCGAGCACCAGATCACGACCGACAACCCGTTCACCGAGACGGGCACGATCGGCGACGACCTCGCCAAGCACGTGTACCGGGTGCACGCGAAGCAGGGCATGCCGATCCGCATCACGAAGACGGTGAGCTACCACACGGCACGCAAGGTGCCGGCGCGCGAGCTCGTCGACCGCTGCGACCGCACCCTCGACCGCGCGGCCGAGCTCGGCACGGGCGAGCTGTTCGCGCAGCAGCGTGCCTGGCTCGACGACTACTGGGCTCGGTCCGACGTCGAGATCGAGGGCGAGCCGGTGCTGCAGCAGGCGACCCGGTGGAACCTCTTCCAGCTCGCGCAGGCGACGGCGCGCACCGACGGCGGCGGCGTCGCCGCGAAGGGCGTGAGCGGGTCGGGCTACGGCGGGCACTACTTCTGGGACAGCGAGGTCTACGTCCTCCCGTTCCTCAGCTACACGACGCCGATCGTCGCGCGCAACGTGCTGCGGTTCCGGCAGCGCATGCTCGACGCCGCCCGCGCGCGGGCGCTCGAGCTCAACCAGCTCGGGGCGCTCTTCCCGTGGCGAACGATCAACGGCCAGGAGTCGAGCGCGTACTACGCGGCCGGCACCGCGCAGTACCACATCGACGCCGACATCTCCTATGCCCTCTGCCAGTACGTGGCGGCCACGGGCGACGAGGAGTTCCTCGCGCGGGGCGCGATCGACATCCTCGTCGAGACGGCCCGCATGTGGGAGGACCTCGGGTTCTGGCGTTCGAACGCCGACGACGTCTTCCACATCCACGGCGTCACCGGCCCCGACGAGTACACGACCGTCGTGAACGACAACCTGTACACGAACGTGATGGCGCGGGCGAACCTCGCCGCCGCGGCCGCCGCGATCGACACCCTGCAGGTGCACGACGCCCCCGGCTACCACCGGCTCGTCGAACGGCTCGGCGTCACGCCGGCCGAGGTCGCGAGCTGGCGGCGCGCGGCGGCGCACATGCACATCCCCTTCGACGAGCAGCTGGGCATCCACCCGCAGGACTCGGCGTTCCTGCAGAAGGAGCTGTGGGACCTCGAGAACACGCCCGACGACCGCCGGCCGCTGCTGCTGCACTACCACCCGCTCGTGATCTACCGCTTCCAGGTGCTGAAGCAGGCCGACGTGGTGCTCGCGCTGTACCTGCAGGGCGACCGCTTCTCGGCGGAGGCGAAGCGGGCGAACTTCGAGTACTACGACCCGCTGACGACGGGCGATTCCACGCTGTCGGCGGTGGTCCAGTCGATCATCGCGGCGGAGGTCGGGTACCACGAGCTCGCGATGCGGTACTTCCGCTCTGCGCTGTTCGTCGACCTCGCCGACCTGCACCACAACGCGGCCGACGGCGTGCACGTGGCATCCACCGGTGGCGTCTGGAGCGCGCTCGTCTCGGGCTTCGGCGGCTTCCGCGACCACGGCGGGCGGTTCACCTTCGATCCGCGCCTGCCCGACGGGTGGTCGCGGCTCACCTTCCGGCTGACGCTCCGCGGCACCCGGCTGCGCGCCGAGCTCGAGCCGGGGGGCATCACCTTCACGGTCGAGGAGGGCACCGGCGCGACGGTCTCGGTGCGCGGCACCGAGGTGACGATCGCGGCGGATGCCCCGGTGACCGTGCCGCTCGACGGGCAGGGCCCGCGCAGGCACGGCTCGCCGACGATGCGGGATGTCACGGGCACCAGGCGGGCGGACGGTACCCTGCTGACGGCATCGATCCCGACCCTGTCGCTCGACGCCGACGACATCGAAACGGTCATCCCGATCGACTGATCCGGGGTGTTGCCAGCCGCTCGCGCTAACATGACGCGAAGTCAGACACCGGAATCGGGAGACCTGTGGGCCTACTGGACAACTTCGAGAAAGGTCTCGAGCGCGCCGTCAACGGCGCGTTCGCGAAGACCTTCCGCTCGGGGCTGCAGCCGGTCGAGATCACCTCGGCCCTGAAGCGAGAGATCGACACCAAGGCGGCGGTCGTGTCGCGCGACCGCGTGCTCGTGCCGAACAACTTCACCGTGCGCATGGCGCCGGCCGACCACGACCGCATGGCGTCGCTCGGGCCGGCGCTCATCGACGAGCTCGTCGACCTCGTGCAGCGGCACGCGGCGAGCCAGCACTTCCAGTTCGCCGGGGGCATCACGATCGGGCTGCGCGCCGACGAGGGGCTCAGCGTCGGCATGGTGCAGGTCGACTCGCAGAACGTGAAGGGACAGGTCGCCTGGACCCCGGTGCTCGACGTCGACGGCAAGCGCTACCCCATCATCAAGGGCCGCACGGTCATCGGTCGCGGCAGCGAGGCCGACGTCACCCTCGACGACTCCGGCGCTTCGCGCCGGCACGCCGAGGTCCAGTGGGACGGCTCGCGCGCCCGGGTGCGCGACCTCGGCTCGACGAACGGCACGCAGCTGAACGGCTCCCCCGTGAAGGACTCGATCCTCGAGCCCGACTCGGTCATCACCATCGGTCGCTCGCGTATCGTGTTCCGGGTGCTCGCGCAGGCCGCGGGCGGCGCCGGCGAGCCCCGCCGGGCCGCACCGGCGACGCAGCGCCACGACATGGGCGGATTCTGGGGAGCGGCCGAATGAGCGAACTGACCCTGGTCGTCCTGCAGCTGGGCTTCCTGATCCTGCTGTGGGTGTTCATCTTCGCCATCGTCTACGCGCTCCGCAGCGACCTGTTCGGGCAGCGCGTGCGCAAGCTCCAGCCCGAGACGGCGACCGCGGCCCCCGCAGCGGCGTCCGCGTTCCCGAGCTCCCCCGTCCCCTCGGCGGCACCGACCGCCCCGGTCTCGACGCCGTCCGCCTCGGGCGGCGCCGACGAGATCGCGTCGAGCTCCAACGCGACGCGGCTCGTGATCACGAGCGGCGCGAAGTCGGGCGTCGAGTTCCCGCTCGGTCGCGACGAGATCACGATCGGCCGCTCGAGCGACTCGGCGATCATCATCCGCGACGACTACACCTCGACGCACCACGCGCGTCTGATGCTCTGGAACGACCGCTGGATGATCCAGGACCTCGACTCGACGAACGGCACCTTCCTCAACGGCTCCCGAGTGACCGTGCCCACCCCGATCCCGCTCGGAGCCACCGTGAAGGTCGGAGCGACGACGTTCGAGCTGCGGCGGTAGCCCATGCCGACGGTGAAGGCGAGCGCAGCGGTCTCGCACGTCGGGCGGGTCCGCTCGAACAATCAGGACTCCGGCTACGCCGGGCGCCGGTTGTTCCTCGTCGCCGACGGCATGGGCGGCCACGCCGGCGGTGACGTCGCGAGCGCGATCGCGACCCGCCGCATCGCCGAAGCCGACACCGACTACGACAGCGCCCCCGAGGCGGCCGCGGCGCTCGAAGGCGCCCTCATCGCCGCCAACCGACGGCTCGCCGAGACGGTGTCCGAGCACTCCGAGCTGACCGGCATGGGCACGACGGTCAGCTCGATGCTGCACCTCGGCGACCGCGTCGTCATCTCGCACATCGGCGACTCGCGCATCTACCTGCTGCGCTCGGGCGAGCTCAGCCAGATCTCGACCGACCACACCTTCGTGCAGCGCCTCGTCGACGCCGGCCGCATCACGGCCGAGGAGGCCATGGTGCACCCCCGCCGCTCGGTGCTCATGCGCGTGCTCGGCGACGTCGAGGCCTCCCCCGAGATCGACCAGATGGTGCTCGACACCCGTGACGGCGACCGGTGGATGCTGTGCTCCGACGGGCTCTCGGGCGTCGTGTCCTTCGACGAGATCCACGAGTTCATGTCGGCCGACGTCGGCGCGAAGCAGGTCGCCGACCGCCTCGTGAAGGCTTCGCTCGACGGCGGCGCCCCCGACAACGTCACCGTCGTCCTCGTCGACATCGGCGAGCCCGCCGCTCCGGCGACGCCGCCGCTCATCGTCGGCTCGGCCGCGGCTCCGCTCGCCTTCGGCGCGGCCTCCGAGCCGGTGCGACCGCGAGGCATCCGTCTGACGCCGTTCAGGCCGCACCCCGTGCAGGAGACGCACTTCGAACCCGACTCGGCCGACTTCTTCGACGAGCTCATCGAAGAGGACGCCCGCCGTCGCCGCCGCCGCCGCTGGGTGTGGGGCTTCTGGATCGCGATGTTCGTCGCGGCGATCGTCGCCGCGATCGTGCTCAGCTACCAGTGGACGCAGACCCGCTTCTACGTGGGCGAGTCGAACGGACGGGTCGCCATCTACCAGGGCATCCAGCAGAACCTCGGCCCGATCTCGCTGCACGAGCTGCACACCGAGACCGACATCGACATCGCCGAGCTGCGGGCCTACGACCAGCAGCGGGTCGAGCAGACGATCAGCGCGGGGTCGTTCACGGAGGCCTTCCAGATCGTGCAGCGCTTGGAGGAGTCCCTTGACTGACCACGCCGCGACGGGTCGCGTGACCACCGCCGGCGACGGCGGCGCCCCGGCGCGCCCGACGACGCCGCCGAGCGGCGTCCGGCGCATCCGGATCCCCCAGAAGCTCCGCAACCTCGAGTTCTGGCTGCTCGCCGTGGCCTGCGTCATCAACGCCTCGGCGATCGTGCTCGTGCAGCTCGGCGCGCTCGGCCGCATCGACACCCAGCTCGTCCTGCTCGGCGCGGGTCTCTCGATCCTCGTGTTCGGCCTGCACATCGCGATGCGCTTCGTCGCCCGCGACGCCGACCCGTTCCTGCTCCCGATCGCGACCGTGCTGAACGGCCTCGGCATCGCGATGATCTACCGCATCGACATCGCCGAGGGCGACGCCGGCTGGGAGAGCGCGGCGGTGCGCCAGATCGCGTGGAGCGCGATCGCCATCATCTGCGCGATCGCGACGATCTTCATCATCCGCAACCACCGGGTGCTCTTCCGCTACACGTACCTCGCGGGCCTCGTCGCCATCATCCTGCTGATCCTGCCGCTCGTCCCCGGACTCGGGCAGTCGCGCGGCGGCGCCCAGGTCTGGATCGGCTTCGGCGACATCGCCACCTTCCAGCCCGGTGAGATCGCGAAGATCGCCCTCGCGGTCTTCTTCGCGGGCTACCTCGTGCGCAACCGCGACTCGCTCTCGATGGTGGGCAAGAAGTTCCTCGGCATGAAGTTCCCCCGCGCACGAGACCTCGGTCCGCTGCTCGTGGTCTGGGCGCTGTCGATGGCCGTCATCGTGTTCCAGCGCGACCTCGGCACCGCCCTGCTCTACTTCGGCCTGTTCCTCGTCATGCTCTACGTCGCCACGAGCCGGCTCTCCTGGGTCGTGCTCGGCCTCTCGCTGTTCCTCGCGGGCGCGATCATCGCGAGCCAGACGCTCGACTACGTGGGCAACCGCTTCGCGAACTGGCTCACGCCCTTCAGCGACGAGCGATTCAACGCCGACCCCGGCGGCAGCTATCAGCTGGTGCAGGGGCTCTTCGGCCTCGCCAACGGCGGGCTCATCGGCACGGGCTGGGGCCAGGGCCGCCCCGATCTCACGCCGGTGCCGCAGAGCGACTACATCATCGCGAGCCTCGGCGAGGAGCTCGGCCTCGCCGGCATCTTCGCCATCCTCGCCCTCTACCTGCTGTTCGTCGCGCGCGGCTTCCGCATCGGCTTCGCCGGCCAGGACGACTTCGGCAAGCTGCTCGGCGTCGGCCTCGCCTTCGTCGTCGCACTGCAGGTGTTCATCGTCGTCGGCGGCGTGACCCGGGTCATCCCGCTGACCGGCCTCACGACGCCGTTCCTCGCGGCGGGCGGTTCCTCGCTCGTGGCCAACTGGATCATCGTGGCCCTGCTGCTGCGGCTCTCCGACACCGTCCGCAACCATCCGAGGCTGGTGATCGACGGATGAACCGCGAACTCAAGCGCGTCTCGATCGTCGCCCTCATCATGTTCGTCACGCTCCTCGTATCGTCGACGATCATCCAGTTCGTGCAGGCCGACAACCTCGCCGCCGACCCGCGCAACTCGCGCACGCTCTACGAGAGCTATTCGGTCGAACGCGGGCCGATCCTCGTCGACGGCGAGCCCATCGCCTTCTCGACGGCGACCGACGACTTCTACCGCTTCCAGCGCACGTACTCGAACGGGCCGCTCTACGCGCCCGTGACCGGCTACATCCCGGTCAACGGCGAGGCGACCGGCCTCGAGCGCTCGCTCAACGACTACCTGAGCGGGCAGTCCTCGAGCCAGTTCTTCGACCAGCTCAACCGCCTGATCTCCGGACAGGACCCGGTCGGCGCCTCGGTCGAGGTCGCGATCGACCCCGTGGCGCAGCAGGCCGCGTGGGACGCGCTCGGCGACTACACGGGCGCCGTCATCGTCACCGAGCCCGAGACCGGGCGCATCCTCGCGATGGTCACGAAGCCCACCTTCGACCCGAACACCCTGACGGTGCACGACGGCGAGCAGGTGCAGGCGACCTACGAGGGCCTCCTCGCCGATCCCGGCGACCCCCTGTTCAACCGGGCGACCGGCGGCGACATGAACCCGCCCGGCTCGGTCTTCAAGCTCGTCGTCACCGCCGCCGCACTCGAGTCCGGCCGCTACACCCCCGATTCGACGTTCCCGAACCCCGGCGAGTTCACGCTGCCCGGGACGAGCTCGGTCGTGCGCAACTCCGGCGGCGGCACCTGCGGCGGCGGCGACACCGTGACGCTCGCCGACGCGCTCCGCCTGTCGTGCAACATCCCGTTCGCCGAGCTCGGCATCGAACTCGGTGACAATGCGATCCGCGACCAGGCCCAGAAGTTCGGCTTCGACAGCGAGTTCCTCATCCCCACCGAGACCGAGCCGAGCACCTACCCGCAGGGGCTCGACGACGCGCAGACCGCCCTCACCGCGTTCGGCCAGGGCGACGTGCGCGCGACCCCGCTGCAGATGGCGATGGTGTCGGCCGCGATCGCGAACGACGGCATCGTGATGAACCCCGACCTCGTCGATCAGATCACGGCGCCCGACCTCCGCCCGCTGGAGGAATTCGAGCCGAGCGAGTTCGGCCGGGCGATCAGCGAGTCGACGGCCGACACCATGGTGCAGATGATGGTCAACGGCGTCGAGAACGGGGCCGCGAGTAATGCAAGAATAGACGGCGTCAGCGTGGCCGGGAAGACCGGAACAGCGGAGAACGGCGAGGATGACCCGTATACCTTGTGGTTCACCGGATTCGCCCCCGCGGACGACCCTCAGTATGCAATCACGGTGCTCGTGGAGGATGGCGGGGGACTTGGTCAGGAGGGGTACGGCAATCTCATAGCCGCACCCATCGCAAAGCAGGTACTAGAGGCGGTGCTGAACAAATGAGACCGAGCGCAGGGCTCACCTTCGGAGGGCGCTACGAGCTGCAATCCCGCATCGCGATCGGCGGGATGGGCGAGGTGTGGCAAGCCACCGACCTCGTCATCGGCCGCCAGGTCGCGATCAAGATCCTGAAGGACGAGTACCTCGGCGACCCGGGCTTCCTCGAGCGCTTCCGTGCCGAGGCCCGTCACGCCGCACTCGTGAACCACGAGGGCATCGCGAACGTCTTCGACTACGGCGAGGAGGAGGGCAGCGCCTACCTCGTCATGGAGCTCGTGCCGGGCGAGGCGCTCTCGACCATCCTCGAGCGCGAGCACGTCCTGTCGACCGACAAGGTCCTCGACATCGTCGCGCAGACGGCCGCGGCACTGCAGGCCGCGCACGCGGCCGGTCTGGTGCACCGCGACATCAAGCCCGGAAACCTGCTGATCACGCCCGACGGGCGCGTCAAGATCACCGACTTCGGCATCGCGCGCATCGCCGACCAGGTGCCCCTGACCGCGACCGGCCAGGTCATGGGCACGGTCCAGTACCTCTCCCCCGAGCAGGCCTCGGGCCACCCGGCGTCGCCGACGACCGACATCTACTCGCTCGGCATCGTCGCCTACGAGGCCCTCGCCGGCCGCCGCCCCTTCACGGGCGAGTCGCAGGTGGCCATCGCCATGGCGCAGATCAACGAGACGCCGCCCGACCTCCCGGTCACGGTCTCCGAGCCGGTGCGCAACCTCGTCTACTCGTGCATCGCGAAGAACCCCGCCGACCGCCCGCAGACGGCGGCGCACCTCGCCCGTGCGGCGACCGCGCTCCGTCGCGGCGACGTGCAGGCGGCGTCGGCCGCGGTGCCCGCAGTGCTCGGCGCGGCGGGCCTCACCGCGGCGACGATGCTGATGCCCCAGGCCGGCGCGACCGCGGCGACGACCATCCTCCCGACGGCCGCCGACGGCGAGGAGCTCGGCGAGGACGGCGAACCCGAGAAGAAGAAGCGCAGCCCGTGGACGTGGCCGCTGATCGTGCTCATCGCGCTGCTCGCGATCGTGCTGATCGGCACCATCATCGCGATCGCGCTGAACTCCGGTGAGAAGGACCCCGTGAAGTCCTCGACCCCGTCGAAGCCGCCGGCGAGCACCTCGCAGACGCCGACGTCGGCCCCGCCGACGAGCGAGGCCCCGACGACTGAGCAGATCAACAGCGCCGACTTCGTGGGTCTCTCGGTCGACGACGCCCGCGCCAAGCTCGACGGCCTCGGCATGGTCGCGAACGCGGTAGAGGGCAACGCCGCGACCGACCCGTCGCAGGCGGGCATCGTGTACGACGTCAACCCGACGGGTCCCGTGCAGATCGGCAGCGAGATCACGATCACCTACTACGCCTCGCCCGAGACGCCGGCGGCTCCAGGCTCTGCACCGTCGGTGACGCCGGCCGAGGTCGCGCCCGGTGCCTCGTTCGAGGTGAAGTGGCCGGCGGCGCAGTGCCCGGCCGGGCAGACGCTGTCGGGCTACCAGGTCAATGTCGACGGTCCCGCCGCCGCCGCACCGCCGCTCGGTGCCGGAGCGCGGAACGTCACGATCACGACGAACGCGGACGCCGCACCCGGTGACACCGTCAACGTGACCTACCAGTACTTCTGCGGCCAGCTGAACTCGCCGTCGTCGCCCGCTGCGACCGTGACGGTCGTGGACGGGTCCGCCACCGATTGAGAGCTCGGGCGCGAGTTCCGAGGCGCCCACCCACCCGACGCAGTGAAGAAGTTCGAACTCAGACCGAATGAAAGGATCCGCCCCCGTGAGCGATGAAGGACGCGTCCTCGCCGGACGTTATCGCGTGGGCGCCCTCATTGGTCGCGGTGGCATGTCCGACGTGCACGTCGGCACCGACACGCGGCTCGGCCGCCAGGTCGCGATCAAGCTGCTGAAGCCGCAGCTCGCCACCGATCCGGCGTTCCGCATGCGCTTCCGCCAGGAGGCGCAGTCCGCCGCGCGCATGGCGCACCCGACCATCGTCCGCGTCTTCGACGCGGGCGAGGAGACCGTGGTCGACGCGGCCGGCCAAGAGGTGCAGCTGCCGTTCATCGTCATGGAGTTCGTCGAGGGGCGCCTGCTCAAGGACATCATCCACGACGGTCCGCTCGAGCCGGCGGCGGCCGTACGGGTCGTCGACGGGGTGCTGACCGCCCTCGAGTACTCGCACCGCGCCGGCGTCGTGCACCGCGACATCAAGCCCGGCAACATCATGATCACCACCACCGGCCAGGTGAAGGTGATGGACTTCGGCATCGCCCGCGCGGTCTCCGACTCGGCGACGACCGTCGCCCAGACGACCGCGATCCTCGGCACGGCCTCGTACTTCTCGCCCGAACAGGCGAAGGGCGAGACGGTCGATGCGCGCACCGACCTCTACTCGACGGGCGTCGTGCTCTTCGAGATGCTCACCGGACGTCCGCCGTTCCGCGGAGACACCCCGGTCGCCGTCGCCTACCAGCACGTCAGCGAACGCCCGGTCAAGCCGAGCATCATCAACCCCAAGGTCTCGCCCGCGCTCGACGCAGTGGTGCTCCACGCACTCGCGAAGGACCGCGAGCAGCGCTACCAGACGGCCGTCGAGTTCCGCACCGACGTCGACACCGCGGCCGCCGGCCGGGTGCCCGTGCACCGCGAACCCGACCAGGCCACCATGCTGTTCGGTGCCCCGACCGCGTCGCTCTCGAGCTCGGAGCTCGCGCTGCGCCAGCTCACCGAGGACGAGACCATGTCCCGGACCCAGCGGCGCCCACCGGCCATCTGGATCTGGGCGGGCATCGTCGCCGTCGTCGTGATCGTGATCGCGGTGATGTACTGGGCCTTCAACCTCCAGCCCAAGGACGACCTCCCGTCGAACGCGCGCGAGGTGCCGGTCCTCACTGGAATGACCTACGAGCAGGCTGTCGAGGAGCTGCAGTCCCTGGGGCTCCCGGCCACCCGACTCGAGGAGACGAGCGAGACGGTGCCGGCCGATCAGGTCGTCCGCACCGATCCGGCGTCGGGTGAGATCGTCGACGCGGGCACCGCGATCTCGGTCTACATCTCGACCGGTCGTGAGGCCGTCGCCGTCCCCGACACCGTGAACATGACGCTGACCGACGCCAAGGCCGCGCTCGAGGCCGCCGGTCTCGTCGCCGGCAAGGAGATGCGCGAGAACTCGCCGAGCGTCGCCGCCGACACGGTCATGCAGACCGCGCCCGAGGGCGGTGCCTCGGTCGAGAAGGGCTCGACCGTCGACTTCGTGCTGTCGAACGGTCAGGTCACGCTGCCCGACCTGACGGGGCAGACCCTGTCCGCCGCGACCGACTTCCTGACGTCCGACGAGCTGCAGCTCAACCCGGTCCCGAAGCCCGACCCCTCGTGCCCGACGGTGCCCGGCTCGATCGTGACGCAGCAGTCGCTCCCTCCCGGCGGCGTTCCCCAGCGCTCCGACGTCGAGCTGACCTACTGCGCGGGCTGACCCAGGGGCGCAGGCGCGCTCCGGCTCGGCGACGGGTCGACGCTTCGACGACGACGACGCGATGCCTCGATCGACCGAGCGACCGGGCTGCCTGGCGTCAGGCGTTCGCGCGCACCAGCGGGCTCAGGTGCTCGGCACGCTCGCGCGCCTCGGGCAGCCCCGCGACGGCGAGCCAGTTGCCGAGCATGCGGTAGCCGCCCTCGGTGAGCACCGACTCGGGGTGGAACTGCACGCCGAAGATCGGCGCCGACTCGTGCCGGAGTCCCATGATC
This sequence comes from Agromyces sp. NPDC057679, assembly GCF_042799635.1. Classification (NCBI taxonomy): domain Bacteria; kingdom Bacillati; phylum Actinomycetota; class Actinomycetes; order Micrococcales; family Microbacteriaceae; genus Agromyces; species Agromyces sp. NPDC057679. The sequence continues at coordinate 98,415 of NZ_JBHVIK010000002.1, forward strand.
ACGCCGCCGCTCGTGCGGCTCGTCACGACGAGCGACGGCGGCACCGTGTCATCCACCACCGCCAGCGAGTGGTACCGGGTCGCCGTGAACGGCTGGGGCACCCCTTCGTAGAACGCGCTGCCGTCGTGCTCGATGCGCGACGTCTTGCCGTGCATCAGCTCCTCGGCGTTCGTGACGACCGCGCCGAACGCCTCGGCGATGGCCTGGTGCCCGAGGCAGACGCCGAGGATCGGCTGCCCGCTCGCGAGCGCCGCCTCGACGACGGGGATGGAGACGCCGGCGTCGGAGGGCTTGCCCGGTCCGGGCGAGATGAGCACGGCGTCGTACTGCGCGATGCGTTCGGCGACCTCGTCGACCGGGATGTCGTCATTGCGCACGACGTCGGTCTCGGCGCCGAGTTCGCGCAGGTAGCCGTTCAGCGTGTAGACGAAGCTGTCGTAATTGTCGATGACGAGGATGCGGGTCATTCTTCCACCGTGACGTTGATCGGATTGAGCTGCGCGTCGACCCACGGGAACACCCAGGTGAAGAGCACGAAGACGGCTGCGACGATGAGGACGAGCAGCAGGATGATGCGGAGCCACACCGGACCGGGGAGGATGCGCCAGAGTGCGCCGTACATCTCAGTTCTCCCATTCGGCGACGACCGAGGCGATCTCGGCGGGCGGGTTCGCGGCCCCGGGCTGCCACGACTCGAGCACGCCGTACGCGACGATGCGCTCGGCGGTCGAGTAGAGCGGGTTGCAGCTCGTGAGCGTGATGATGCGGTCGGTCGGCAGGAGGTCGGGGTGGTGCGGGACCGGTGAGAGCACCTCGGTCGTCGCCGGGGTCACGTACTCGAAGTCGCGGAAGCGGTAGGTGTACCAGCCGTCTTTGGTCTGGACGTAGATCGCGTCGCCGAGCTGGAGCTGCTCGATCTCGTGCATGCCGCCGCCGTAGGCGCTGCGGTGGGACGCGATCGCGAAGTTGCCGACCTCGCCCGGCATCTGCGTGCCCGGGTAGTGGCCCACGCCGAGCTCGAAGCTGTTGAGCACATCGAGGCCGTAGCCCTCGGCGATGTTGCGCACGGAGTCGTGCGTGCCGGGTGCGTCGAAGCGCGGCACGTACATGACGGCGAACGGCTCGGCGTTCGCGTACTCGGTGGTGTCGACGACGGGCTCGCCGGGGTCGGCCGGCGGCGGGGTGTCGCCGCGGGCCGCGCGATCCTGCTCGGCCCATTCGCCGCTGAGCTCCGACGCCGCCTGCGACTGCTGCCCGGCCATGATCGCGTCGTTCCACCACAACTGCCAGCCGAGGAACAGCAGGATGAGCACGCCAGCGGTCAGCAGGAGTTCGCCGAGGACGCCGACCACGCTCACGCGCGGCTTCGGGCGCGTCGTCGCGCCTGCGGCACGGCGGGCGCGCCGACCGTCGGGCAGCGACTCGGACATAGGGGCGATTCTATTCCGCCGAAACGACTTCTCGCTGTGAGCGCACGGCAGCCTCGGCTAGAATCGCGGGCATGGCACGTACGAAATCATCGAAGCCGGCGCGCGCTGAAGTCGCAGCGAGCGGCGAAGAGGCGCCGAACCCGGTCTGGTTCAAGCCCGTCATGTTCGGCTTCATGCTGCTCGGACTCGCGTGGATCCTGGTCTTCTACATCAGTCAGGGCCGCTACCCCATCGCCGACCTCGGCTCCTGGAACATCCTGATCGGCTTCGGCATCGCCTTCGTCGGCTTCCTCATGACCACTCGCTGGCGCTGACGCCGGCACTCGAGACGCGAAAGGGCGGATGCTTCGGCATCCGCCCTTTTCGCATCTCCACGATCTCTTCCACAGGATTGTCCACAGTTGTCCACAGTTGTGCACAACTCGAAATCCGCGTATTCACTGGGATCTCGGGAATGACACCGATGTAACTCTCAACAGCTGTGGACAGCGTTGTGGATAACCCGGGGCGGCCCGGGCAGGACGCTGCCGGCCCGGGCCCGGGCTCAGAAGACGGGGAAGAAGAAGTACCGCAGGCTGAGGACGAGCAGCACGGCCACCACGCCCACGAGGAGCCAGACCTGCAGCGCCTGCTGCGAACGCTTGCGCGTCTCGACGAAGATGAGCCCGATCAGCGCACCCGTGACGAGTCCGCCGAGGTGGGCCTGCCAGGCGACGTTGAAGCCCGGCACGAACCCGATCACGAGGTTGATGCCCAAGAGCACGAACAGCTGCGTGGTCTGGCCGCCGAGGCGGCGCTGGATCACGAGGAACGCGCCCATCAGGCCGAAGATGGCACCGGATGCCCCGACCACGCCCACTCGCGGGTCGGAGAGCCAGAGCACGCCGACCGAGCCGCCGAGGCCCGAGATCAGGTACAGCGAGAGGAACCGCCAGCGTCCGAGCAGGCCCTCCAGGAGCTGACCGAAGATCCACAGCGTGTACATGTTGAGCAGCACGTGGAAGATCAGCCCGGTCGAGTGCACGAACACCGAGGTGATCATGCGCCACGGCTCGAGGTTGCCCGGGATCGAGTAGACGCCGGCGTAGAGCAGGCGGTCGGTGATCGCGAGCCCCGGGATCAGCTGGAGCACGAACACCGCGAGGGTGATGCCGATCAGGGAATACGTCACGACCGGCGCCCCGCGCCCCGCAGCCGAGCGAACGCGCGTGAGCACGGCCGGCTTGGTGCGGGGGGCGCTCGCGCGCTGTTCGCGCATGCACTCGGGGCAGATGACGCCGACCGCGGCCTGCGTCATGCACTCGGGGCAGATGGTGCGCCCGCAGCGCTGGCACAGCACGAAGCTCTGCCGATCGGGGTGCCGATAGCAGAAGTTCGATCGATCAGCCGCCCCGGCCCCGGCTGAAGGAACTGTGCTCACCGCTCGGTCAGACCTGCTCGACGGTGATGCTCTCGATGACGATGTCCTCGAGCGGCTTGTCGCGACCGTCGGTCGCCACGGCGGCGAGCTTGTCGACGACGGCCTGGCTCGCGGCATCCGTCACCTTGCCGAAGATCGAGTGCTTGCCCTGCAGCCAGGTGGTGGGGCCGACGGTGATGAAGAACTGCGAGCCGTTGGTGCCGCGGCCCATCTGGATGCCGGCGTTGGCCATGGCGAGCACGTAGGGCTCAGTGAAGTCGAGCTCGGGGTTGATCTCGTCGTCGAACTGGTAGCCGGGGCCGCCGATGCCCTGGCCGAGCGGGTCGCCGCCCTGGATCATGAAGCCTGGGATGATGCGGTGGAAGATGACGCCGTCGTACAGCGGGTCGGTGGTCTTCTGGCCGGTGGCCGGGTGCGTCCACTCGATCTCGCCCGTGGCGAGGCCGACGAAGTTCTTGACGGTCTTCGGTGCGTGGTCGCCGTAGAGGTCGACCTTGATGGGGCCGTGGTTGGTGTTGAGCGTCGCGACTGCGGTGTGAATCGGCATCTTCATATTCTGTCATGCGCGGATTCGCGGGGCGGCATGCCGGAATGAGACTCTCACCTCGCTTCCAGCCGGTTCGGTGGCAAGATGGAGGAGTTCGCTGCACAACGATGGAGGTCGAGATGAGCCTGTCACGCAAGCGCCGGAAGGAACTCAAGCGACTGCAGAGCAGCGCGGAGGACCTGTGGGGGAACCAGCAGATCGTGCTCGAGCACGCGAATGCCGTTGCACGGGAGGCCAGCCGCCAGCTGGGCCACCTCACGCGTGAAGAGGTCGTGCCGCGGGTGCGCACGGGCTACGAGAGCTATGTGCGGCCGAACGTCGCACGTGTCGGCCAGGCTGCGAAGGTCGCGGGCGACAACGTCGAGCAGGGGCTCGGCAACGTGCTCGGCTCGATCCTCTCGATCGGCGACATCGCCAACGACGCGCGTGTGCGCCGCGCGGTCGAGCGCGTCTCGCCCCGCGCCGTCGCAGTGGTCGAGAAGAAGCAGGGCCGTGGCGTGGGCACCTACCTCGCGATCGGCGCCGGCATCATCGCCGCGGCCGGAGTCGCCTACGCCGTCTGGCAGACGTTCCGCGCCGACGACGAGCTCTGGGTCGCCGACGACGAGCCGAACGGCACGACGACCGTCTGATCCACGGACTTCATGGAACGGCCCCGCAGATGCGGGGCCGTTCCGCGTTTCGGGCGAGACGGGCTCCCCCGGGTGGCGACGTCCTCGTCCGCCCCGTCAGGCGGACTTCCGGTCGGCGACCGGATCGAGGGCCCAGTCGGGCCGCGGAACCGAGTCGATGAGCAGCTGCGTGTAGGGATGCTCCGGGGCCGCGAGCAATTCGGCGGTGCGGCCCCGCTCGACGATGCGTCCGCGCCGCATCACCACGGTCTCCTCGCACACCCGGCGCACCACGGCGAGGTCGTGGCTGATGAACAGCACGGTCAGGCCGCGTTCGCGACGGATGTCGGCGAGCACGTCGAGGACCTGCGCCTGCACCGAGACATCCAGTGCGCTCGTGGCCTCGTCCATCACGAGCACGTCGGGATCGATCGCGAGCGCCCGAGCGATCGCGACGCGCTGACGCTGGCCGCCCGAGAGCGTGCGCGGGCGGGCCTGCGCGTGCTTCTCGCCGAGGCCGACCTGGTCCAGGAGGGCGAGCACGCGCGCGCGGGCGTCGGCCGTCGTGAGCTTCGTGTGCAGTCGCAGCGCGTCCTCGATCGATCGGCCCGCCGTCATGCGCGGGTCGAGCGACAGATACGGGTCCTGGAAGACCATCTGGACGCTCTTGGCGTGCGCGAGACGCGCGGCCCGCCCGCGCGGCACCTCGGTGCGCTCGCGGCCCGCGATGCGGATCTCTCCGGCGTCGGCCTGCTCGAGTCCGACGATCATGCGGGCGAGCGTCGACTTGCCCGAGCCCGACTCGCCCACGACGCCCAGTGCGCCGCCGCGTGCGATCGAGATCGACGCGTCGACGACCGCGGCGACCTCGGTCTTGCCGCGCAGCTGGTAGGTCTTCGAGATGCCGTTCGCCACGAGCATCGGCTCGGCGTCGCCGGGCTCGGCAGGAGGCACCTCGACCGCGTCGGCCGCCGTTCCGCCGACCGCGGCCTCGATCGTCGGCGTCGCCGCCACGAGACGCTTCGTGTACTCGCCCTGGGGAGCGCTGAAGACGCGCCGTGCGTCACCCGTCTCCTCCACGCGGCCCCCGCTCATCACGACGACGCGGTCGCAGATCGAAGCGGCCAGGTTGAGGTCGTGGGTGATGAAGAGCATGCCCATGCCCCTGCTCGACCGCTGCTCGATGAGCACCCGGATGATCTCGGCCTGGGTGGTGACATCGAGCGCGGTGGTCGGCTCGTCGCAGATCAGCAGCTTGGGCGAACTCGTCAGGGCTCCTGCGATCATCACGCGCTGCAGCATGCCGCCCGAGAACTCGTGCGGGTACTGCTTCAGGTGCTCCTCGGGGCGGGGCAGCTGCACCGAGGCGAGCAGCTCGACGGCGCGGGCGGTCGCGTCGGCCTTCGACCGGCCCTCGCAGAGGCGCAGCGTCTCGGTCATGTGGTCGCCGAGCGTGCGCATCGGGTTGATGCCCGCCCTCGGGTCCTGGAAGATCATGGATGCCGCGTGGCGCCGCAGGTCGAGGATGCCGGCCGCGCTCGCACCGATCACGTCGCGTCCGTCGAGCTCGACGACGCCGCCGAGTCGCGAGCCGTCGGGCGTGAGCCCGAGCACCGTGCGGGCGGTGAGTGACTTGCCGGAGCCCGATTCGCCGACGAGGCCGACGGTCTCGCCGGCGTCCACCGAGAGCGAGATGCCGTCGAGCAGGCGCGTGCCGTTCGGCAGGTCGAGCGTGAGCTCGGAGATGTCGAGCAGGCTCATGCGGGGATCTCCCCTCCGATGCGTTCGGAGAGCTCTTCTCCGATGATGTTGACGGCGACGACCACGAGCACGACCGCGACGGCGGGCACGATGGCCGGCAGGAAGAAGCCGCCGACGATGCCCGGCTGGGCTTCGTTGATCATGGCGCCCCAGTCGGGCGTCGGGGGCTGCACGCCGAGGCCGAGGAACGAGAGGCCGGCGAGCTCGGCGAGCACGTAGCCGAAGTTGAGCGTCGACTGCGCGCCGACGATCGGCGTCACGTTCGGCAGCACCCGCCGCAGCGCGATCCACGGCCCGCTGAAGCCCTGCACCCGGTACGCCGAGACGTACGGCCGCGTGCGCTCGGCTTTCACGAGCGCACGGGTCAGCCTGGCGACGAACGGCGCGTAGGCGATGCTCATGGCGATCACCGGTGCGACGAGCCCCTTGCCGAAGAGCGCGACGGCCATGATCGCGAGCAGCAGCGATGGGAAGGCGAACAGGACGTCGAAGACGCGCCCGAGCACCGAGTCGATCCACCCGCCGCGCCAGCCGGCGAGGAGGCCCAGCAGCATGCCGATGATCGTCGAGCCGATCACGACCAGCAGCGGACCGAGGAGCGCGGTGCGCGCGCCGTAGATCAGCCGCGACAGCAGGTCTCGACCGAGGGCGTCGGTGCCGAGCCAGTGCGCCGCGCTCGGACCGGCGTTCACGGCGGCGAAGTCGAGCTGGTCGGGCGGGTACGGCGCGATGAAGGGGGCGAAGATCGCAGCGAGCGTCATCACCGAGACGACGCCGAGGGCGATGCCGAACGTGATGCCCGCGGGCCGCAGGCGCGGCGCTCGCATCACCTCGACGGCGAGGGTGGGGGTCGGGGTGGTCATCTGGCAGCAGCTCCAGCGGCGGATCGGGGATCGATCCAGGGTTCGGCGATGTCGATGATCGCGTTGACGACGACGAAGGCGGTGACCACGAACATGACGATCGCCTGCACCACCGGGAAGTCGAGCCGGTCGACCGACTGCACGAGCAGCGAGCCCATGCCGGCGAGGCCGAAGGCCGCCTCGACGATCGTCGAGGCGACGAGCAGCCCGGCGACGAGGATGCCGCTCACGGTGAGGATCGGACCGAGCGCATTGCGGAACACGTGGCGGCGGATCACGGTGCCCCGCTTGAGACCGCGGCTGATCGCGACCTCGACGTGCTCGCGGTCGAGCTGCTCGACCATCGAGGAGCGGGTGACCTTGCCGACGAGGACGACGAACACGATCGCGAGCGCGATCGACGGCAGGACGAGGTGGTAGACCATGTCGCCGAAGCCCTCCCCCGATCCGAAGGTCGGGAACCAGCCGAGCTGCACGGCGAAGATCGCGATGAGCACGATCGATCCGACGAACGACGGGATGGCGCTGAGCATCGTCAGGCCGATGAGGGTGAGGCGGTCGAGCGCCTTCCCGCGGTTGAGCGCGGCGACGATGCCGGCGCTGAGGCCGACGATCGCGATGAGGAGGCCTGCCATCGCGACGAGCATGAGCGTGACCGGCAACCGGTCGCCGAGCACCGTCGAGACATCCTGCCGGTACTGCAGGGAGCGACCGAAGTCACCCTGCAGCGCCCCGGTGAGCCAGTTCAGGTACTGCTGCCACGGAGGCAGGTCGAGGCCGTACTGCTCGGTCACCTGGGCGATCGCCTCGGGGCTCGGCTTGCGGCCGCGCAGCAGGAAGGTGACGGGATCGCCCGGCACGAGGAAGCGCGAGAAGAAGACGAGCAGGGATGCCAGGAAGAGCGTGAGGACGAGGCTGCCGAGCTTGCCGGCGACCCGCCGGAGCCCGGCGGCCGTGAGCCGGCCGCCGGACCTCGGGTTCGCGGCCGCCGCGTCCTGAGCGGCGACCGCGACGGTCGAACTATCGAGCGCCAATGGTGGCCGCCCACGGGTAGTAGAGGTAGTTGACCGACGGGGCGACGCCGGTGATGCGCTCACCGAGGTAGAGCGTCGTCGGGCCGTTGAACAGGGGCAGCCAGGGCAGCTCCTCGTTCGCGATGTGCTGGAGCTCGGCCGACTTCTTCGCGCGCTCGTCGGGGTCGAAGATGCCGACCGCCTCGTTCGCGATCGCGTCGAACTCGGGGTTCGACCATTCGCCGTAGTTGCTGAACTCGCCGGTACGGAGCACCCCGTACATCTCGAGCGGGTCGGGGCTCGACAGGTACCAGACCGTGTAGAAGAGGTCGACGCCCTCGCGTGCGCTCGGGTCGCTGAAGAGCGCCGTGTAGGCGCTCGGCGTGACCGTCTCGATCTCGGCCTCGAGTCCGATCGACTGGGCCGCGGCGACGGTCGCCTGCGAGATCACGGCGAAGTCGTTGCCGAGCGGCGCGGTCTTGATGACGATCTTCTGACCGGTCGCACCGGCCTCCTCGACGAGCTGCTTCGCCGCCTCGACGTCGTAGGCGTAGTCGTCGAGGCCGCTGAAGGCCTCCTCGCGGGTGGCGTCGCTCGCCGCGCCCCAGACGGACTCGGTGGTGAGCGCGCTCGTCACCTCGCCGAAGCCCTTCGCCGCCGCCTCGAGGATGCCGTCGCGGTCGAGCGCCATGAGGAGCGCCTGTCGGACGCGAACGTCGCCGAGCGGACCGTCGAGGTTCGACACGATGAGGCTCGAGACGGCCGTGTTGAGGCCGAAGTACACATCGCCGCTCGTCTGCTGCAGCTGGGCGATGCCGTCGACCGGCAGCATCCAGCCGCCGTCGACGTCACCCGACTTCAGCGCGTTGACGCGGGCGGTCGCGTCGCCCATGAAGACGAACTTCACCTCGCCCGACTTCGCGGCGAGGTCCTCGTCCCAGTAGTCGTCGAAGCGGGTGAGCGTGACCGACTCGCCCGACTTCCACTCGGTGAGCTCGAACGGACCGGTGCAGTTCACGAGGCCGGTCGAGTTGCCGTAGTCGGCCCCCTTCTCGGCGAGGGTCGCCGCCGACTCGATGACGCCGGCCGATCCGCCCATGCCCTGGTTGAACTGGGAGTCGGGGATCGTCGTGGTGACGGTGACCTCCAGGTCGCCCGTCTGCTCGATCGAGGCGACGTTCTGGTACACCGAGTACCACGACGAGCCGACCGCGGGGTCGAGGTGGCGGCTCATCGACGCGACCGCGTCGGCGGCCGTCAGCGGCGTGCCGTCGTGGAAGGTGACGCCGTCGCGGATCGTGTAGACCCAGGTCGTCGGGCTCGTCTGCTCGTACGACTCGGCGAGGCCCGGGCTGAGCGAGTAGTCGGGTTCGAGCCGGAGCAGCGACTCGCAGACGTTCGCGAGCACCTGGTTGTCGGCGTAGTCGAAGGCGTAGGCGTAGTCGAGCGAGTACGGCTCGGCGTAGCTCACCCACGAGTACGAGTCGATGTCGCCGGAGGCCTCGGGGGTCTGGGCGGTGAGCTCCCACTCGCCGGCGGCGGGCTTCTCGGCGGCCGGGTCGGACGCGCATCCGGAGAGCGCGACGAGCGCGACGACGCCTCCGGCGACGAGCGCGACGCTGCGCCGGCCGGCGGGGGTGCGGAGGATGGACATGGCGGAGTACTCCTCAGGGGTCAGGCGGTGGCGGGCAGGGCGGTGCTGGGCAGGGCGGCGCGGTCGTGGACCGCTTCACCCTCGATCCACGTCGAGGCGACCGTCGTGCGGTGGAGGTCGTCGGCGGGAACGGTGAAGGGGTTGGGCTCGAGCACGACGAGGTTCGCGAGGTAGCCCTCGCGGACGTACCCGGTGTCGTGGTCGCGGTGATTCACGTAGGCGGTGCCCGAGGTGTAGGCGGCCAGCGCCGTGGTGAGGTCGAGGCGCTGGTGTGCGCCGCCGAGGGGACCCGCCTCGACGCCGGGTGCGACACGGGTGACCGCGATGTGGATCGCGGCGATCGGGTCGGCCGTCGAGACGGGCCAGTCGCTGCCGGCCGCGAGGCGTGCACCGCCGCGGACGAGGTCGCCGAACGGGTACTGGCGCGCCTCCTGGCCGTCCTGCAGGAACGGCAGGGTCAGCTCGTCGATCTGGTCCTCGTGGGTGGCCCACAGCATCTGCAGGTTCGCGACCGCGTCGAGCTCCGCGAAGCGGGCCGTCTCGGCTTCGGCGACGATCTGGAGGTGTGCGAGGTGGTGCCGCCCGTCGCTCGGGCCGTTCGCGGCGCGGGCGGCCGCCACGGCGTCGAGCCCCTCACGCACGGCGCGATCGCCGAGCGCGTGCATGTGCACCTGCTGCCCCTCCGCGTCGAGCGCGGTGACGGCCTCGGCGAGCAGCGCCGGATCGACGAAGGAGAGCCCGTGGTTGTGCGTGTCGTGGCCGTGCGCGTCGCGGTACGGCGTCAGCATCGCCGCGGTCTGGTTCTCCGCGACGCCGTCGACCATGATCTTCGTGGTGCCGAGGGTGAACCGGTCGCCGTGGCCGAGTGCGCGCAGCTCCTCGCGGCGTCGGACCATCTCGGCGACCTGCTCGAGGCCGCCCGAACGCTCCCACCACTGCGCCCCGACGACGTGCACCTTGAGGGCGCCCTCGTCGAGCGCGCGGAGGTACGCCTCGTACGCGTCGGGCACGCCCGCGGCGGTGCCGATGAGCGCGTCCTGCCAGCCGGTGATGCCGAGCGCGATGAGCTCCTCCTGCGCGCGGAGGAGTCCGCGGTAGACGAGTTCGGGGTCGATCGGCGGCCGCACCGAGGCGAAGAGCTCGGCGGCACCTTCGTGGAAGGTGCCGGCAGGGTGCCCGTCGCTCTCGCGTTCGATGCGGCCGTCGTCGGGGTCGTCGGTCGTGGCGTCGAGTCCGGCGATCCGCATCGCCGCCGTGTTCGCCCACATGCTGTGGTGGTCGCGGCTCGAGAGCAGCACCGGCCGGTCGGGCACGACGGCGTCGAGCAGCGCGCGCACGGGCGCGCCTCCCGGGAAGTGGTCCATCGACCAGCCGCCGCCGAGGATCCATGTCTCATCGGGGTTCGCTGCGGCGTACGCCGCGACCGTGGCGACGGCCTCGTCGGCGTCGCGCGCTTCGGTGAGGTTGCACTGGAGCAGCTCGACCCCGCCGCCCACCGGGTGGATGTGGGCGTCCTGGAAGCCCGGGCTGAGCAGGGCGCCGCCGAGCTCGACCACGCGGGTCCCCTCGCCGACGAGCGCGGAGGCCTCGGCCTCGGGCACGACCGCCGTGATCCGTCCACCGGTGACGGCCACCGCGTGACCCTCGAGCGGATCGCCGCTGCCCGTGAACACGGATCCCCCGGTGAACAGCACGTCGGCAACTGACACGTCAGCCTCATTTCCTCATCGAATGCGTCGGACGAGGGCGACGCTAGCCCGACCCGCCGGGCGCTGTCAACAGTGTTGACATCATCGGTGACAGAGTCGTTATGCTGGCCCGGATGCCACGCCCGCGAGGTCATCGCGACACAGGGGTCGCGGGCGTGGCAGCATGAAGAGGCACGACCGAACCGACGAGCGTCTCGATCGCTCCACGAGACCGGGCGTGCGCCGATAGGAGGGGTGATGGCCACGACGAGCACGAGCCGCCGGCGCAGCACGGCGACGCCCCGAAAGGCCCGCCTCGACCGCGACTCGATCATCGCGGCCGGGCTCGAGATCGCGGCGACGTCGGCCTCGACCTCGCTCTCGGTTCGCGAACTCGGCGCGAAGCTCGGCGCCGACCCGACGGCGATCTACCGCCACTTCCGCAACAAGGAGCAGCTCATGCAGGCGCTCCTCGACGAGCTCATCCAGCGCAGCATGCTCGAGATCACCGCGGACGCCGCCGACTGGCGCGGCAGGCTCCGTCAGATCGCCGTCGCCACGCTCGACTACTTCGCGAGCCACCCTGCGATCGGCGTCGAGGCGACGGTGCTCACGACCCACGGCACCGGCGAGCTCGATGCCGTCGAGTTCATGCTCGAGTGCTTCACACGGGCCGGCCTCTCCGGCGACGATCTCGTACGCCACTATGCGCTGTTCGCGGCGCACACCCTCTCGAGCGCGGCGGGCATCGCCCGAGCGCGCGGTGAGCGTCGCGAGCGCGGCGAAGGCGACGAGGCGTCCTCGGCCTGGTTCGAGGGGCCGATTCTGGCCGATCCGCGGCGCTATCCGCTCATCGCGTCGAACAGCACGAGCCTGATCGAACTCGAGGACCGAGAACTCTTCGTGCTGGGCGTCGAGGCGATCATCCAGTCCGCCGAGCGGACCGCCGCCGGCGCCTGACCGAGGCCCACTCGTCTCAGTGCCTGCACTGATTTCGAGGCAATCTGAGAAATTGCCTTGCAATCGGCGTGAGTTCACCGCTAGTGTCAGTGACCGGTGCGAACGCGCCAGAGCCCAAGAGAGGAGTTGATCCCAATGATGAAGCACATCTTCACCCCGGCATTTACCGCCGGCCGCACGGTGATCCTCCTCGCCGCTCCGGCCTGCTAGTTCTCCGCCCCGGCGACGCGTCTCTCGTACGCGACCGCCATTCCGCCTTCGAGGTGTGAGCTGCTGCGATCCGCGGCATCCGTCATCGACTGATCGAGTCGGTCGAACGGTCGCCCGGTCCATCAGCCGCCCGGTTCGAAGGCCCGCGGCTCAGTCGCGCTCCCCCGGCACACTCCGCCCGCACCGATTGCGAGGCGCACGCGCCGGCGATTCACCACCTCTCAGACGACGCCCTCGGCCACCCGGCCGTCCGGCGCCCCGCACCGTCCGGTGCACCCAACCAACCCAACGAAGGACACGACGTGAACACCAGTTCTCTCGCCCTCGGTCAGTCCGACTCCGGACAGGCCAACGCCATGCGTGCCCAGGCACGCCGACTCAACGAGCGCATCGCCCTGCGCGCCGGCCTCGCGCTCATCGCGTGGAGCCGCCGACAGAGCCAGCGCGTCTCGCACGAGGCCGTGATGCTGCGCCAGCAGAACACCGCACTCGCGCACCGGGTCCGCGCAGGCGATCTCCAGCGGATCGCCCTCCTCGGCCCCAACCTCTGAGTCGTGATCGCATGAACGCCCTCACGACCAGCCCAGCACCGGACGGCGCCGTCGCCCTCGCGGCGGCGCCGTTCGCGCGGCAGCGCATCGCCCTCGACCCCGTCGCCGACGGTTCGGCCGCCATCGCGGCCGGAGCACCGACGTCGGGGTCGAGCGCGTCGCGCCCTACGCGCTCGGCGGCACCCCGTTCGGCGGTTCCGCCGCATTCAGTCTCAGCGCGATGTCGAGCAGGCTCACGCGGTGCAGCGTCGACACCTCCGCGAGCGGCACCCACCGCGCCTCGTCGCTCGAGCCGTCGACCTCGTCGCGCAGTTCGCCGCCGATGACGCTCGCGCGGTAGATCACCCGCATCGCGTAGAGCGGGTCGGCGCCCGTCCGGCGCTTCGACGCCGGGATCACCATGGTGTCGATGCCGAGCAGGCGATCGATGGATGCCTCGTAGCCCGTCTCCTCCGCGATCTCCCGCCGCGCGGCCTGCACCGGGTGCTCACTGCCCTCGATGCCGCCCCCGGGCAGCGTCCAGCCGGAGCGGCCGTGCTCGTTCCAGTGCGCGAGCAGAATGTGCTCGTCGCGGATGATCACGCCATACGCGGCGATGCGGATGTCCATCCCGTCACCCTACCCGCGTGGGCAGGGTCGAGCCCGAGTGCACGGAACGCGGCTCAGCCTTCGCGCATCGAGTCGTTCTGCACGGCGTCGAACTGCGACGCGCTGATCGTGGGGTCGCCCCCGAGCCCCTTCGCCCTGGCGACCTCGTCGTTCGGGTTGTACTGCGACACCTCGCCCCGGTCGTCGATGTACTCGTGGTAGGCGCTGCGCCGGGCGTTCTCGCGAGCGGCGAAGCTGTTCCCGCGCGCGATGAGATAGACGAGCACCGTGATGAAGGGCACGAAGATGAGGAAGAGCAGCCAGACCGCCTTCGCCCAGCCGGCGAGCTCAGGATCGCGGAACAGATCGGCGATCACCGAGAAGAGCGCCACCAGGTAGGCGACGAAGACGAAGAAACCGAACAGGCCGCTGAAGACGTCCCAGAAGTTGGTGTCGAATGCCATGGCAATACCCCCTGAAAGGCAATACCGCGGCGAGATCGCCGGGTTGAGCCCACAGTATCGGAATGCGGGAGCGCGGCGGGGGATGAATTGTGGAGTGTGGAGCCTAGGAGATTCGAACTCCTGACATCCTGCTTGCAAAGCAGGCGCTCTACCAACTGAGCTAAGGCCCCGAGCCGGATGCGAGGCATCCGGTGTGTTGTGGAATTTTCAGAGTGGGGATACGAGGACTTGAACCTCGGACCTCTTCGTTATCAGCGAAGCGCTCTAACCGCCTGAGCTATATCCCCGTGTTTCGGCCGAAGGACAGACTACCTGAGACTTCAGGAATATCCGAATCGAGCCGAACTCGGCCGCCGGGAGGGCGCGCAGCGCCCCTCCCCCGGCGCCTAGTTGTTCGTGAACCCGACCAGGATGCCGCCGGTGATCTTCACACTGAGGTTGTAGAGCACCGCCACGATCGCGCCGAGCGCGGTCGTCACGACGAGGTTCAACAGTGCGGCGACGACCGCGAAGCCCATCACGTTGCCGAGCGACAGGATCGACGACAGGTCGCCGCCGGTGCCGGCCACGTCCTTCACGAGCTCGTTGAGCTTCGAGAACACGTCGGTCGAGTTGAGGACCGTCCAGATGAGGAACGTCGCCACGATCGACACGACGGCGAGGCACACGGCCACGAGGAACGACAGCTTCACCGCCGACCAGAAGTCGATGTAGACGAGCCGCAGGCGCACCTGCTTGGCCGGGGCGCGTTTGCTCGACTTGCGGGCCAGCTTCTCGGCGACGCTACTCATTGACGGTTACTCCTTCTCCGGCGGATTCGGCCGCTTCGGTCTCTGCGGCCTCCTCCACGAGATTCCGTTCGGAATTCTTCGCGATGGCGATGATGCGGTCGTCCACCGCGAACTTCGCGAAGACGACGCCCATCGTATCCCTGCCCTTGGCAGGAACCTCGGCGACATCGGAGCGTACCACCTTGCCGCTGGCAAGAACCACCAGCACCTCGTCGTCGGATCCGACGATGAGCGCACCGGCGAGATCGCCGCGATCCTCGTTCAGCTTCGCCACCTTGATGCCCAGTCCGCCGCGGTTCTGCAGGCGATACTGGTCGACCGCGGTGCGCTTGGCGTAGCCGCCCTCGGTGACGACGAACACGTACTGCGCGCCGTCGAGGTCGGCCGCGACATCCGGCTCATTCTCAGCGACCTCACCGGCGGCTCCCGACCCCGGCACGACCGAGGCCTCGAGCAGCGCGTCTCCGTCGCGGAAGCTCATGCCCTTCACACCCGAGGTCGAGCGGCCCATCGGACGCAGCGCCTCGTCGGTCGCCTCGAAGCGCAGCGACATGCCCTTCTTGGAGACGAGGAGGATCTCGTCGTGCTCGTCGACGAGCATCGCCGAGACGAGCTCGTCGCCCTCGCGGAGCTTGATCGCGATGACGCCCCGCGAACGGTTGGTGTCGTACTCCTCGAGCGCGGTCTTCTTCACGAGCCCGTCGTGGGTCGCGAGCACGAGGTACTTCGCCACCTCGTAGTCGCGGATGTCGAGGATCTCGGCGATCTCCTCGTCGGGCTGCATCTCGAGCAGGTTCGCGACGTGCTGGCCCTTCGCGTCGCGGCCGGCCTCCTGGATCTCGTACGCCTTCGCACGGTACACGCGGCCCATGTTCGTGAAGAACAGGAGCCAGTGGTGCGTCGTCGTCACGAAGAAGTGCTCGACCACGTCGTCGGCGCGCAGCTGCGCGCCCTTCACGCCCTTGCCGCCGCGGTGCTGCGAGCGGTAGTTGTCGCTGCGCGTGCGCTTCACGTAGCCGCCGCGGGTGACGGTGACCACCATCTCCTCTTCGGGGATGAGGTCTTCCACCGACATGTCGCCGTCGAAGCCGGGCATGATGTGCGTGCGGCGCTCGTCGCCGTACTTGTCGACGATCTCGGCGAGCTCTTCGGAGACGATCGTCCGCTGGCGCTCGGGCCGGGCGAGGATGTCCTTGAAGTCCGTGATCTCGGCCTCGAGCGCCTCGGCCTCGTCCATGATCTTCTGGCGCTCGAGCGCGGCGAGCCGGCGCAGCTGCATCGCGAGGATCGCGTCGGACTGCAGGTCGTCGATGTCGAGCAGGCCCTTCAGGCCGGTTCGTGCATCGTCGACCGTCGCCGAGGCGCGGATGAGCGCGATGACCTCGTCGAGCGCGTCGAGCGCCTTGAGGTAGCCGCGCAGGATGTGCATGCGCTCCTCCGCCTTGCGAAGGCGGAACTGCGTGCGGCGGACGATGACGTCGATCTGGTGGTCGACCCAGTGCGCGATGAAGCCGTCGATCGAGAGCGTGCGGGGCACGCCGTCGACGATCGCGAGCATGTTCGCGCCGAAGTTCTCCTGCAGCTGCGTGTGCTTGTAGAGGTTGTTCAGCACGACCTTCGCCACCGCGTCGCGCTTCAGCACGATGACGAGGCGCTGGCCGGTGCGGCCCGAGGTCTCGTCGCGGATGTCGGCGATGCCGCCGATCTTGCCGTCCTTCACGAGGTCGGCGATCTTGATCGCGAGGTTGTCGGGGTTGACCTGGTACGGCAGCTCGGTGACGACGAGGCAGGTGCGGCCCTGCAGCTCCTCCACCGAGACGACCGCGCGCATCGTGATCGAGCCACGACCGGTGCGGTACGCGTCGGTGATGCCCTTCACGCCGAGGATCTGCGCCCCGGTCGGGAAGTCGGGTCCCTTGATGCGCTGCAGCAGCGCCTCCTGCAGCTCCTCGCGGGATGCCTCGGGGTGCTCGAGGTACCACTGGGCACCCGAGGCGACCTCGCGGAGGTTGTGCGGCGGGATGTTGGTCGCCATGCCGACCGCGATGCCGACCGAGCCGTTGACGAGCAGGTTCGGGAACCGGGCCGGCAGGATCGACGGCTCCTGGGTGCGGCCGTCGTAGTTGTCCTGGAAGTCGACGGTCTCCTCGTCGATGTCGCGCACCATCTCGAGCGCGAGCGGAGCCATCTTGGTCTCGGTGTACCGGGGGGCGGCCGCGCCGTCGTTGCCGGGAGAGCCGAAGTTGCCCTGCCCGAGCGCGAGCGGGTAGCGGAGGCTCCACGGCTGCACGAGCCGCACGAGCGCGTCGTAGATCGCGGTGTCGCCGTGCGGGTGGAACTGGCCCATCACGTCGCCGACGACGCGGGCGCACTTCGAGAACGCCTTGTCGGGGCGGTAGCCGCCGTCGTACATGGCGTAGATGACGCGGCGGTGCACCGGCTTCAGTCCGTCGCGCACCTCGGGCAGCGCACGGCCCACGATCACGCTCATCGCGTAGTCGAGGTACGAGCGCTGCATCTCGAGCTGCAGGTCGACCTGGTCGATCTTGCCGTGGATGCCGGGGGCGTTCTCGTCGGCGCCGTTCGCGCCGGGATCGATCACATCAGATGTCAAGGAAACGCACGTCCTTCGCGTTCTTCTGGATGAAGTTGCGGCGGCTCTCGACGTCTTCGCCCATCAGGGTCGAGAAGATCTCGTCGGCGGCGGCCGCGTCGTCCATGGTGACCTGCAGCAGCGTGCGGGTCTCGGGGTTCATCGTGGTCTCCCACAGCTCCTGGTGGTTCATCTCACCGAGACCCTTGTACCGCTGGACGCCGTTGTCCTTCGGGATGCGCTTGCCGGCCGCGACGCCCGCGGCGAGCAGGGCATCGCGCTCCTTGTCGGAGTACACGTACTCGTGGTCGGCGTTCGTCCACTTCAGGCGGTACAGCGGCGGCTGCGCGAGGTACACGTACCCGAGCTCGATGAGCGGCCGCATGTAGCGGAACAGCAGCGTGAGCAGCAGGGTCGTGATGTGCTGGCCGTCGACGTCGGCGTCGGCCATGAGCACGATCTTGTGGTACCTGGCCTTCTCGGTGTTGAAGTCCTCGCCGATGCCGGCGCCGAACGCCGTGATCATCGCCTGGACCTCGGCGTTGCCGAGCGCTCGGTCGAGACGCGCCTTCTCGACGTTGAGGATCTTCCCGCGCAGCGGCAGGATCGCCTGCGTCTCGGGGTTGCGCCCCTGGACGGCCGAGCCGCCGGCCGAGTCGCCCTCGACGATGAAGATCTCGGAGAGCGACGGGTCCTTCGAGGAGCAGTCCTTCAGCTTGCCGGGCATGCCGCCCGACTCGAGCAGGCCCTTGCGCCGGGTCGCCTCGCGCGCCTTGCGTGCGGCGATGCGCGCGGTCGCCGCCTGGATGGCCTTGCGGATGATCTCGCGGGCCTGGGTCGGGTTGCGCTCGAACCAGTCGCCGAGCTGATCGGCCGTGACCTTCTGCACGAACGACTTCGCCTCGGTGTTGCCGAGCTTCGTCTTCGTCTGGCCCTCGAACTGCGGCTCGCTGAGCTTCACCGAGATGACGGCGGTCAATCCCTCGCGGACGTCGTCGCCGGAGAGGTTGTCGTCCTTCTCCTTGAGGATGCTCTTCTCGCGGGCGTACTTGTTGACCAGCGTCGTGAGGGCCGCACGGAAGCCCTCTTCGTGCGTGCCGCCCTCGTGCGTGTTGATCGTGTTCGCGTAGGTGTGCACCGACTCGGTGTACGCCGTCGTCCACTGCATCGCGACCTCGAGCGCGATCTTGCGTTCGGTGTCCTCGGTCTCGAACGAGATGATCTCGTCGTTCACGACGTCGGACTTCTTCGCCCGGTTGATGTACTCGACGTAGTCGACGAGGCCGCGCTCGTAGTGGAACGTGTCGGTCCGCGGGCCCTCGAGCGGCGCGTCGGTCACGTTCTCGACATCGGCCGGATCCGCCGGATCGGCGGCGTGCCGGAGGTCGGTGAGCGTGATGCGCAGGCCCTTGTTGAGGAACGCCATCTGCTGGAGGCGCGCCCGCAGCGTCTCGTAGTCGTACTCGACCGTCTCGAAGATCTCGGGGCTCGCCCAGAACGTCGTCGTGGTGCCGGTCTGGTCGCTCGCCTCGTCCTTCGAGAGCGGAGCGAGCGGCACGCCGATCTCGTAGGCCTGCCGCCAGACGTGGCCCTCGCGTCGGACCTCGACCTCGAAGCGCGACGACAGCGCGTTGACGACGGACGCGCCGACGCCGTGCAGGCCGCCCGAGACCGCGTACCCGCCGCCGCCGAACTTGCCGCCGGCGTGCAGCACGGTGTGGACGACCTCGACCGTCGAGCGGCCCTCGGTCTTGTGCACTCCCACCGGGATGCCGCGACCGTCGTCGACGACGAGGATGCCGCCGTCGGCGAGGATCGTCACGTCGATCGCGCTCGCGTAGCCCGCGAGCGCCTCATCGACGGAGTTGTCGACGATCTCGTAGACGAGGTGATGGAGTCCTCGTGGCCCGGTCGAGCCGATGTACATGCCGGGCCGCTTGCGTACCGCTTCGAGGCCCTCGAGAACCTGGATCGCGTCTGCACCGTATTCGGGCGCGCTCTCGGGCTTCGTCGGTTCCGCTGTCATGGGTGAATCAGGCTCCAAACCGTCGCATTGGCGACTCTCGATCCTATCAAAGAGGCCGTCGTGAAAGGCCGTGAAAGGCCGCTCTCGCGCAATGAATCGGGTTCAGTGACCGTTTTCGTCTTCTCAGCCGTAGGTATCGCGTGGGCCGCGCCCTGGAACCGATCTGGGGCCCTTTTTCCAGGTGGGGGCGTCCGGCCCTTGGAAGCGGATGGTCTCGACTCCGGCCCCGGGGTACCTCGAGACGATCTCGGTGACGAGCTGGGTGCGCATCAGTCGGAGCTGCGTCGCCCATGCCGTCGACTCGCACCGCACCTGCAGCACGCCGCCCTCGATCGCGATGGCCTCGGAGTGGCGCGCCGTGTCTTCGCCGACGATCTCGGCCCACGAGGCGAGGACGTCGTGCTGCGACAGGGGACCCGTCCACCCGAGCTGCGCGCTCAGGCCGTCGAGCGTCGCGCCGAGCGCCTTCGGGTCGCGCCCAGGGGTGAACGGCTGGTTCTCGCTGTCGTCGCGGGTGCGCACCCGGGTCGCGCGCCCGGCCCGCAGCCGGGGCTCGCCGCCGAAGATCTCGCGGAAGTGCCGGTACACCCGCGATGCCTCGGATGCGTCAGCCATCGGCCTGGTCGCCCTCTCGATCGGATGCCTCGTCGGCGGCCTGTGCGGCGGCGGCGAGTTCGTTCTGCTGGGGCGCCTCGACGATGCGCCCCGACTCGATGTGCACGATACGCGCGACGAGCGGGGCCGGCACGTCCTCGAGGACGGCCGCGGTGACGAGCACCTGTTCGAATCCGGCGATCGCGCCCGCGAGCCGCTCCCGGCGGAGCCGGTCGAGCTCGGCGAAGACATCGTCGAGGACGAGCACCGGATCGCCCGTGCTCGAGTCGCGTCGGAGCAACTCGGCCGAGGCGAGTCGCAGCGCGAGCGCGAACGACCACGACTCGCCGTGACTCGCATAGCCCTTCGCCGGCAGCCCGTTGAGCAGGAGGAGGACGTCGTCGCGGTGCGGGCCCACGAGGGTGACCCCCCGCTCGAGCTCCTTTCCGCGCAACGCGCCGAGCGCGGCGGCGAAGCGATCGGCGGTGGGCGCCGTCGAACGAGGCGTGCCCGATGCGGCCGGACCTGCATCGGCTCCGTCATCGCCCTCGGCGTCTCCGCCGTCGATCGAGAGCACCGCACGGAGCTCGGGGCGGTGGTCGGCGTCGACGATCGAGCGGTAGGCCGCCGCCACGGGATCGCCGAGCTCGGCGATGAGCGCGAGGCGCTGGTCGATGAGCTCGGAGCCGAGCGCGACGAGTCGTTCGTCCCAGATGTCGAGCGTCGTGAGCTTCTCGGCGGCGAGCCCCCGGGCGCGAGCGCTCTTCAGCAGGGTGTTGCGCTGCTTCAGCACGCGGTCGTAGTCGGCCATGACGCCGCCGAGGCGCGGGGTCCGCTGCACGAGCAGCTCATCGAGCATGCGCCTGCGGACGCCCGGCTCGCCGCGGACGATCGCCAGGTCTTCTGGAGCGAACAGCACGCTGTGCGCGTAGCGAGGGAGTTCGCGGGTCTTCACGGGCGAGCGGTTCAGCTGGGCCCGGTTCGCACCCTGACGGTTGAGCTGCAGCTCGACGAGCAGCTCTCGGTCGCCGTGCGCGAGGAGCGCCCGGACGATCGCCGCGTCGGCACCCGCCCGGATCAGCGCCTGATCGCCCGAGACCCGGTGCGACCCGAGCGTGGCGAGGTAGCCGATCGACTCGACGAGGTTGGTCTTGCCCTGGCCGTTCCGGCCGACGAGCACCGTCGCGCCCGGCCCGAGCTCGAGCTCCGCGCGCTCGTAGTTGCGGTAGTCGGTGAGGGAGAGTCGGGCGACGTGCACGGGCACCGCTCCTCTCGTTCGACCACGCCTACGCTACCGGCGTCCGCCGACACGGAGGCACGCGGCATCCACCCGATCATCGACCGTAGCCGGCGACGCAACACGACCCGGCGCGAGTCGGTCGGACCGGATCGCGTCGGCGCGGCGCCGAGCGGATCAGCGCAGCAGCAGGTTCGGCTGCAGCAGGTACCGGTAGCTGTCGGCGCCGGCCTGCTCGCGCGAGGTCTGGCTCGTGATGAGCACCGGGCCGGGCTTGTTCGGGTTCTCGGTCTTGGTGAACGAGATGCGAACGAACTCCGAGTGCACGGCGCCGAGCCCGTCGAGGAGGAACTGCGGCTTCAGCGACACGACGGTGTCGTCACCGGTCAGGATCGCGTCGATCGACTCGGATGCCTGTGCCTGCTCCGAGCCGATCGCCTCGAGGGTGAGGCCGTCGGCCGTGAAGCTGTAGCGCAGCGCCGCCTCGCGCTCGAGGACGAGGGCGACACGACGCGTCGCCTCGATCAGATCGGCGGTGTTCATGACCGCGTAGTTGTCGACCGTCTCGGGGAAGAGCCGGCGGACAGGCGGGAAGTTGCCCTTGATGAGCAGTGACGTGACGGTCTTCTTGTCGGCGCTGAAGGCGATGAGCTCGCGGTCGTCGCGGCTGGTGATCGCGACGGAGATGTTGCCGGCGTTGCCGAGGGTCTTGCCGACCTCCTGCAGGGTGCGCGCCGGGACGAGCGCGGTGATCGCCTCGTCGCCGGCGGCGACGTTGCCGCCGTCCCAGTCGATCTCGCGCACGGCGACGCGGTAGCGGTCGGTCGCGACGAGGCCGAGGCTGTTCTCGCGCACCTCGAGCTGGACGCCCGTGATGACCGGGGTCACGTCGTCGCGCGACGCGGCGACGGCCACCTGGGCGACCGCGGCCGCGAACTCCTCGGCGGGCACGAGTCCGGACTGCTCGCCGATCTCGGGGATCGACGGATACTCCTCGACCGGCATCGACAGCAGCGTGAAGCTCGCGGAGCCGCAGCTCACCGAGATGCGGCTCTCTTCGGTCGCGATGCGGACGGGGGCGTTCGGGAGCCGGCCGGCGATCTCGGCCAGGAGGCGACCCGAGACGAGCACGGTTCCGGGCTCTTCGACGTCGGCCTGGATCTCGGTCTGCGACGACACCTCGTAGTCGAAGGAGGACAGCACGAGTCCATCGGTGGTCGCCTTGATGAGGACGCCGGAGAGGATCGGCAGCGTCGTGCGCTGCGGAAGCAGCTTCACGGCGAAGGACACGGCCTCACTGAAGACGTCGCGGTTGACCTGGAACTTCACGGTTCTCCCGTCGTGGATGTCGCTTGGTGGCTCCCATGCTATCCGCACGACTGTTGACGGCGTCGGAGAATCCGTCGATCGCGAGGTCGCTTCGACCCGACCGTGCCACCGCTCGAGCCTCGCCGACGACGAGGTTGTGGGAATCGCCCCTTAAACAACTCTCTCTTAACGGTGTTAACCGTTGTGGAAACTGTGGATGGTGTTCAGAGACCCGCGGAACGACGCCGATCGCGGGCTGTTCGATCTGTGCACGGTGTGTGGATTCGAACGCGGTCACGTCGGGGCCGACTCGAACGCAGCACACCGTTCTGCACAGGCCGGCGACGCGTCTCAACAGTCATCAGGCGGTTGCTCGTTAACAATCCACAGGTTCTCCACAACTGTGGGAAGCGTGCTGAGATCGGTCTGCACGGGCGCTGCAGAGCGTTTTCGGGGTCGTCGAACGGGCGTGTCGTCACGCGGGTGAGATCCCGAACCCGCGACGCCGGCACTCGACCACCGAATGGGATCAGCGGTAGCGGGTGGTCTGCTTGATGCGCGCGGTGAGCTCGGTCACCTGGTTGTAGATCGAACGTCGCTCCTTCATGAGCTCCGAGATCTTCTTGTTCGCGTACATCACCGTCGTGTGGTCGCGGTTGCCGAACAGCTGACCGATCTTCGGCAGTGAGAGGTTCGTGAGCTCGCGGCAGAGGTACATGGCGATCTGCCGAGCCGTCGCCACCGCCTGCGAACGGCTCGAGCCGTACAGGTCGTCGACGGTGAGCTTGAAGTAGTCGGCCGTCGCCGTGATGATGTCGACCGGCGCCACCACGTTGTCGGAGTCGTCGGTGATGAGGTCTTTCAGCACCGTCTGCACGAGGGGCATGTCGACCGGCGTGCGGTTGAGGCTCGCGAAGGCGGTCACGCGGATCAGGGTGCCTTCGAGCTCGCGGATGTTCGACGAGACCTTCGACGCCATGTACTCGAGGATGTCGTCGGGCACCTGGAGTCGCTCGGACTGCGCCTTCTTCCGGAGGATCGCGATGCGGGTCTCGAGGTCGGGCGCCTGGACGTCGGTGATGAGGCCCCACTCGAAGCGGCTGCGCATGCGGTCCTCGAAGCCGGTGAGGTGCTTGGGCGGGACATCCGAGGTGATCACGACCTGCTTGTTGTGGTCGTGCAGCGTGTTGAAGGTGTGGAAGAACGCCTCCTGCGTCTCCGCCTTGCCCTGCAGGAACTGGATGTCGTCGATGAGCAGGATGTCGATGTTGCGGTACCGCTGCTGGAACAGCGAGCCGCGGTTGTTCGCGATCGAGTTGATGAAGTCGTTCGTGAACTCCTCGGAGGAGACGTATCGCACGCGGATGCCGGGATACAGGCTCATCGCATAGTGGCCGATGGCGTGGAGGAGGTGGGTCTTGCCGAGGCCCGAGTCGCCGTAGATGAAGAGCGGGTTGTACGCCTTCGCCGGCGCCTCGGCCACGGCGACCGCGGCGGCGTGCGCGAACCGGTTCGACTGTCCGATGACGAAGCTCTCGAACGCGTACTTCGGATTGAGGCGGGTGTCGCGCGAGGAGACCGGGCTCGTGTTCTCGAACACCGACTGCGGGGACGCCGGCATCTCGACGGGGTCGGGCTCGTTGCCGTAGCCCGGCTGCACGTCGGCCGTTCGCGCCGCCTCCTCGAGCTCGGGGTTCACCACCACGTAGAAGGAGGTGACCGGCGACGGCGCTTCGACGGCGCTCATCGCGGAGAGGAGGGACACCCGCATGCGCTGGTTCAGCATGCTCGCGGTGAAGTCGTTCGGCACCTCGAGGTAGAAGGTGCCGGCCGCGATGCCCTTCGGCTCCACCAGGTTCAGGAACCCCTGGAGCATCGGGGTGATCGCGTCGTCGTCTGACAGTCGATCGAGGATCGTCGCCCAAGTGTCGGAAATGGGCTGTTCTGTCATCGTTCCCCGCAATCAGGTTCTGGTGGTCTCGTGCGCCGCTCATCGATCCCCCATCGACGAAAGCAAGCGGCGCGAGGCGAGTGTTCACAGTGTTATCCACCCCCTGTGGGGAGATTCGGGGACTTGCCCGTGTTTCCGCGCACGAAGCTGGGGATAACTGGTGTCAAACGCTATCCGAGGAAGGCCCTGCCGACAAATGCCGATTCGAGGATTCGATGGCGTCGGCGTGTCGTTCCACAGGTGATGTCGAGGTTCACGGGATACTGTCGGGTTCGAACTCCACCTCCATCTCGGCGTCTCGGTTTGACCGTTCGCGTGCGAGGCCGTAGTTTTAATCAGTTGACCCAGCCCTTTCGGGCACCCAGTTTTCCCGCCGCCGAGCTGCAGCACCTGTCGCAGCCACTTCCCGGCGAGGAGATTCGACCAGCCGGAGAAGAAGAATGAGCAAGCGTACGTTCCAGCCGAACAACCGTCGTCGTGCCAAGAAGCACGGCTTCCGCCTTCGCATGCGCACCCGCGCGGGCCGTGCCATCCTGTCGGCACGTCGCGCCAAGGGCCGCACCGAACTCTCCGCATAGTTCTTCGGTGCTCGCCAAAGCCAATCGCATCACGAACGCCGACGACTACCGAGTCATCGTGCGCCGTGGTGCGAAGGTCGCCGGTGCCCACACCGTGAGCTATGTGCGCTCACGGGAGTCGGGCACCGACGCGCGCTTCGGCTTCATCGTTTCGAAGAAGGTCGGCGGCGCAGTTCGCCGAAACCTCGTCCGTCGCCGGCTCAAGGCCGCGTGCCACGAGGTGCTCGGCGACGGTTTCGGCGGAGTCGACATCGTCGTGCGAGCGCTGCCGTCCGCGGCAGCCGCCGACTGGGCGGCGCTCCGTTCGGATGTGTTCGGCGCCGTCTCGGACCGCCGCGTCCAAGACCGGGTGAAGGGCGGATGACATGCGTGATGCCCTGCTCTTCGTCGCGCTCATCCCCCGGAACGCCGGGGTCCTCCTGATCCGCGGCTACCGCAAGCTGATCTCACCTCTCTACGGCGACGTCTGTCGCTACTACCCCTCGTGCTCCGCCTACGGACTCGGCTCCGTGCAGCAACGAGGTCTTCTCGTGGGCTCGGCCCTCACCGCGTGGCGGATCCTCCGCTGCAACCCCTGGTCGCCCGGCGGCATCGACGATGTGCGCGCCGCCCGCCACCAGCGCTACCGCGTCACCGGCTTCGGCTGGGTCCTGCCGGCAGCTTGGGTTCACGCGGATGCCTCGGCGCCCGCGCCGCACGCGCACCTCCACAAGCACGACCACCACGTGGCATCCACCGGTCTCGACCCGGTTCAGTCTTCGACCCGCAACGATGCGGCGATCGTCACCGCCTCCCCCACCATGTCCCGGAAGGACTGACACCGCCAAATGGACATCATCAGCCTGATTCTCTGGCCCATCAAGTGGGTCATCGAGCTGATCCTCGTTGCGTTCCACTCGCTGTGGACCTTCATCGGCATGGATCCCGACGGGGGTGTCACCTGGGTCCTCTCGATCGTCGGTCTGGTGATCGTCGTCCGAGCCGCGCTCATCCCGATCTTCGTCCGACAGATCAAGAGCCAGCGCCGCATGCTCGAGGTGGCGCCGCAGCTCAAGAAGATCCAGGACAAGTACAAGGGCAAGAAGGACCAGTACTCGCGCGAGGCCATGTCGCGCGAGACCATGGAGCTCTACAAGAAGACGGGCACCAACCCGCTCTCCTCGTGCCTCCCCCTGCTGCTGCAGATGCCGATCTTCTTCGGCCTCTTCTCGGTGCTCAACGACGCGCAGCACGACAAGGCCGGCGTCGGCGTCTTCACGCAGGAGCTTGCGAACTCGTTCGCCAACGCCGAGTTCCTCGGCGCCCCGCTGAAGGCGACCTTCATCGGCGAATGGAACCTCATGGTCGCCGGCGACGCCTTCAGCGTCAACGTGATGATCATCGCCCTCACGATGATCGTGCTCATGACCGCGTCGCAGTTCATCACGCAGCTGCAGATCGTCTCGAAGAACATGTCGCCCGAGACCAAGGCGAGCCCCATGTTCCGCCAGCAGCGCATCCTGCTGTACCTGCTCCCCCTGGTCTTCGCGTTCTCGGGCGTCGCCTTCCCGCTCGGCGTCATGTTCTACTGGCTCGTCTCGAACTTCTGGACCATGGGCCAGCAGTTCGTCGTCATCCGCAACATGCCGACGCCGGGCAGTGACGCCGCGAAGGCCCGCGAGGCCCGTCTCGCGAAGAAGGGCAAGCTCGTCGTCGAAGACAAGCCCGAAGGCGCCATCGCCGTCGAAGAGCCCAAGAAGACTCAGCGTCAGCAGCCCATCGGCAAGGCGCGCGCCAAGAAGCAGGGGAAGTAACCATGACCGACGTGCAGCACGACGCAGCAGCCGAGCGCTCGACCTCGCAGCTCGAAGAAGAGGGCGACATCGCCGCCGACTACATCGAGGAACTGCTCGACATCACCGACCTCGACGGTGACATCGACATCGATGCCCGCAACGGCCGCGCGTACATCTCGGTGAACGCCGGTGAGGGTGCGAACCTGAACCTGCTCTCGAAGCCCGACACCGTCAGCGCACTGCAGGAGCTCACCCGCCTCGCCGTGCAGACGAAGACCGGTGCCTTCTCGCGCCTGATCCTCGACATCGGCGGCTCGCGCGACGCGCGTCGTGACGAACTGGCTTCGCTGGTCACCCGTGCCGTCGAGCGCATCGAGGCCGGCGCGGCCGAAGCCTCGCTCCCCCCGATGTCGTCGTACGAGCGCAAGCTCGTGCACGACCTGGTGGCCGAGCACGGCTTCCACTCGGAGTCGCGCGGCGAGGGTGCCGATCGGCACACCGTCATCACCCGCGGCGCCTGAGGTCTCGCACGGAACGATGATCGACGGACTCGAACCCGAACCCGCCGCGGCCGCGGAACTCTTCGGACCGCACCTCGAGAAGGGGCGTGCCTTCACCACGGCGCTCGCGCGGCACGGTGAGGAGCTCGGGCTCATCGGTCCACTCGAACTCCCCCGGCTGTGGACGCGACACGTACTGAACAGTGCGCTCGTCGCGCCGCTGCTTCGACCCGGACGCGTGGGCGACGTCGGCTCGGGCGCAGGCCTCCCCGGTCTGGTGCTCGCGATCATGCGGCCTGACGTCGAGTTCACGCTGATCGAGCCGATGGAGCGCCGCGTCGCGTGGCTCGAGCGTCAGGCGGCGGAGCTGGAACTCGCGAACGTCACGGTCATTCGTGCCCGCGCCGAGGAATCGAAGCTCGGCGACTCGCTCGACCAGGTGACTGCACGGGCCGTGAGCGCGCTGCGCACCCTCATCCCGGTCACCGCTCCCCTGCTTCGTGCCGGCGGCGAGCTCGTGCTCATGAAGGGCGCAGGTGTCGACGGCGAGATCGGTGCGGCCGAGAAGGTCATCCGCAAGTACAAGCTGAGCGACGTCGAGGTTCTGGTCCTCGGCGAGGGAGTCGTCCCTGACTCCGAAGTGACCCGCGTCTTCCGCGCGAAGGTCGACTGACCCGGAGAAAGTCGTCGCCGGCCGCTGCGCCGATGTTTCACGTGAAACACTGCGTCGGGCCCGTGGATCGGAGTTGTACTCCGACCCCACGGGCCCGTTGTCGTCTGGGCGGTTCGTGGCGCGAGAAGGGTGCTGCGGCGACGTGCGCGATTCCTGTCGGCGTGATCGGGGACAGCCTGGTGGCGGTCGCCTTCCTCGCGGCCATCCGTCGTCGAGGTGCTCGCACCCCGGACTGCGTCGGTCCATCGGTATGACGCGTGGCGAAGGGGTCATGCGATCTGTGGCCGTCCACTCCCCTCCCTGCCTCGAACGTCGTAGGTCGAGCCCTCGCGCGAGCGATCCCCGCTGCGTTCTTCTGAACGTGACCGGCTGACGGCTCGCGGAGCAAGCGCGATCACATCGATTGCCGCAGCGGAAATTGAGCTGCGGGCAGCGACGTCGGTGTTCTCGACGGTTGAGAGACAGGGGACTCCGGATGCGGGGCATTGGGTGGTGAGGCGGATGGGCGCCATGAACGCGTCGGTTGGAATGGGCTCCTGCCACGTCGTGGTGCTCGAGCAGGCCTGGCGCGTGGTGAGACGCAGCACGACCGACCGGCGGAGACAGCAGCCGAGTTCATCGATGACAGGGCGCCACAGACTGTACGTGTCGAGGCCGCCCGCGATCGGCTGTGGGAGGAGTACTGGCCCGATCGCATCAACAGAGAACGCTCGAACTGCTCGCGCCCGGATGAGCCGACGATCGTCTGCCTCGGGCTCGCGGTCGGCGCTGCGGTGGTCCATCGCGATGGGCATGCGGTGTTGACGTGTGCTGTTGGGGTGCGGTCAGGCGGTGGAACTCACGTGGTGGTCGCGGCGGTCGATCATCAGGGTCGCCGCGGCGCCGTGGCGAAGGTCCCGCCAATCCACTCGAGGACCAAGATGGCGCGATCGTCGTGCCCGGCATCCTTCCGTTCGCTTGCTTCGCGGTTGCCTGATGGTGCAGGAGGGACGCCCGGCTCTGTCGCTGATGATCGGCTTGTCGCGTGGAGGTGCTTCGTGCACGAGAGCTCCGGCACGTGCGGCGCGCCCGCGGGCTCTGCCATCGAGTGGTTCGAGGCGTTGGAAGTGAGCCGAGGAGATGGTCATTGCAGCGCGCGGCTTGGGGTCGGATCAGGGGTGTGTCTCCGCAAGGCCCGTTGCCCGATCGAGGTACCGGCTGTGACGTGCGCGAGGGCCCTCACCGCCGCTCCCGGACCTCCTCATGGGCTCGCAGCCTGCGGAACTGGTGTGTCGGGAGCCGCCCGCCTTCGCGGAGGAGGGACGGGGGCGGCGGGAGTTCGTCGATGACTGGACGATCGCATCGGATCTGGACCGCCGGCGTCGATGACCTCGCACCGACCCGGTGAGACGAGGCTCCACCTCCTGTGCACGGGGATGGAAATCCAGCGGATGCGAGTTGAGGCGGTGCCCGAGGTCGCGCTCGAGACGACTTCTGCGTTGCTCAGGGCCCTCCCCTCCCGCGTCGCCCGCGACCGACCCGATCCTTCAGTTGTTCGGGCCGATCGAGCACGCGACACATCGACGATGTTTCACGTGAAACGTCAACGCGCCGCGCGGTGGGAACAGCCGTGGTCTCGTCGGCCGTCGTCGCGTAACGAGCACTCAGAGACACCCTGTCACTCGGGGCAGCCGTGCGCATGCTCGCGCAGCGCAGTGAGACTCGATCACGCATCCGGGCGATGAATCTCAGCGGTCGGCGGGAGGCCCGGGCATGGGCGCGAGCGCTCCAACACTCATCACCGTGGGCGCAGGGGTGGGAGCGCAGCCGCTCCCCCGAGCCTCACGGATGTTTCACGTGAAACGTCGAGGACCTGGATCAGCGGGAGGAGGCGTACTCAACTGCAACCGCTGCATGGTGCCGAACGGTGAGGCAACGGCGAAGCGAATGGCGCGCCGTTCTGCCGGAGCACGCCTGCAGGATGCCTTCATCGGCGGACGGGCACGATGCCGAAGCACCTTGGGCCGACCGACTCTTGGGGAACGGAGCGATGCGGAGCGCATGTGCGAGTGGGCAGCAGATGTTTCACGTGAAGCTTCGCGGGCACGCCTTGTCGGGAGCGGCCGCCGTCCATTTTCGGGCGCACGGTTGAGTTGCTCGATCGACATCCTCGATGGCGGCCTTTTCGACCGGCGCAAGTCAGTCGGGCCGGTTAGGCTTATCTCTCGGGTCGCGCCCGCGAAACTGGGCGCAGGCGCATCATCGGTTTGGAGCAGAGGGCATGACACCTGGCGGGGGACGTGGATGGTTTCATCGCAAACGCCCCCACCAGAACGACGCCGCTGCAGACCTGAACACCGCGGATGACTCGTCGGTCGTACCCGACCCGGTCGTTGCCGCCGCTCCCGCCGCGGGCGTCGAGGCCCCGATCGCTCCGGCTGATCAGGCGAGCAACGGATCGGCACCCTCGTCGCTGAATGACGAGTCAACTGAGCAGACCCGGCTGCAGACCCAGGGCACCTCGGCGGGCATCGACTGGGACGCCGCGACGGCCGCGGCGCTCTCGGATGATCCGGTGGAGGGCGGCGCATCGACGGTGTATGCCGTTGAGCACGCGCATGGGCCCGATCGGCTGCTCGAAGATCTCATTCGCGAGATCGTCGGCGACGCCGCGGTCGATACCGCCACTGCCCTGCAGACCGCGCCGGTCGCGGTGCAGCAGCATGTGGATGAGGTCGTGACAGCAGCGGAAACGAGCAGTGCAGCGACTCCCCTCAGTGATGAGAGCACGATCGGCGACCCGCGTCAGACGCTGGAGGATCCGCAGCACGCCGGGTCCACGCCGTCGATGTCTTCGCTCTCGAACCTGACACCGCCCGCGGTGGAGCAGCCTGAGGTCGAGCTCACTGGAGCCACAACGGGAGACTCCATTGCGAACGCAGAGGATGAGCTCGTCGAGCCCGCAGAAATTTCTCCGGCTTCGCCGGTGCAGACCACCATGGAGTCGGCGGTGCCCGCACCGGTCCAGCCGGCCGAAGCCCCCGATGTTTCACGTGAAACATCGATCGATCACGGAGGAACTCCCCTGGCCTACGAACTTGCCGATGAAACGCGTCGGCGCATCGCGCTCGAGGAATCGGTGCTGCCGTTGCCGCCCGCTACACGCGTGCTCACGATCTCGAACCAGAAGGGCGGCGTCGGCAAGACGACCACCGCGGTGAACTTGGCCGCGGCGCTCGCCCGCTCGGGCGCGAAGGTGCTGGTCATCGATCTCGACCCGCAGGGCAACGCCTCGACTGCACTCGGCGTCGACCACCGTTCTGAGCAGAAGAGCGTCTACGAGGTACTCGTCGCCGACCTCCCGCTGGCCGAGGTCATCCGGCCGTCGACCGAACACGAGCGGCTCGACTGCGTTCCGGCGACCATCCACCTCGCCGGAGCCGAGATCGAACTCGTCTCGCTCGTGGCCCGTGAGCAGCGCTTGCGCCGTGCACTCGACACGCACCTCGCAACGATGGAGCGTCCCTACGACTACGTCTTCATCGACTGCCCGCCTTCGCTGGGCTTGCTGACGATCAACGCCTTCGTCGCGGCGCGCGAGGTGCTCATCCCCATCCAGTGCGAGTACTACGCGCTCGAAGGCCTCTCGCAGCTGCTCAGCAACATCGAGTTGATCGAGAAGCATCTGAATCCCGAGCTCCGTCTCTCCACGATCCTGCTGACGATGTACGACTCCCGCACCAACCTCGCCCAGCAGGTCGCTCAGGAGGTGCGCGACCATTTCCCGGTCCAGACGCTGCAGACCATCATTCCGCGGTCGGTGCGCGTCTCCGAAGCTCCCAGCTACGGCCAGAGCGTCATCAGCTACGACTTCGCCTCGACCGGATCCCTGTCTTACCGAGAAGCCGCCGCCGAGATCGCCCGTCGCGGCGCGGCCACCCCTGAGGAGTCGAACTGATGGCAAGCAAGCGAACTGGACTCGGCCGTGGCATCGGCGCGCTGATTCCGAGTGGTGACGACGCGACGCGGGCGAGCCGCCCGGTCGACGTGTTCTTCCCTGACTCCGACACCGCCACATCCTCCTCCCCCGTCGCGGTCGCGGTCGTCGAGCAGGCTGCCGAGACCGAGGGTCTCGTCGCGGTGCCCGGCGCGCGCCTCGCGCGCCTCGATCCGAACGACATCGTGCCGAACGCGGTGCAGCCGCGAAGTGTGTTCGACCCCGAAGACCTCGCCGAGCTCGTGCACAGCGTCCGCGAGTTCGGGGTGCTGCAGCCGATCGTCGTTCGCCCGCACCCCGACCAGGCCGGCAAGTACGAGCTCGTCATGGGCGAGCGACGACTCCGTGCGACCAAGGCCGCCGGCCTCGACACGATCCCGGCGGTCGTCAAGGACACCGCGAACGAGGACATGCTGCGCGATGCGCTCCTCGAGAACCTCCACCGTTCGCAGCTCAATCCCCTCGAAGAGGCGTCGGCCTACCAGCAGCTGCTCTCGGATTTCGGCATCACGCAGGAGCAGCTCGCCACCCGCATCGGTCGCTCGCGACCGCAGATCTCGAACACCCTCCGACTGCTGAAGCTGCCCGAGCCGGTTCAGCTTCGCGTCGCCGCCGGTGTGCTGACGGCGGGTCACGCTCGCGCGATCCTCTCGGTCGGTGACACCGAGGAGATGCAGCGCTTCGCCGACAAGATCGTGAACGAGGAGCTGTCGGTTCGGGCGGCCGAGTCGATCGCCACCAAGGAGCCGAAGCCGTCGCGACTCAAGCCATCTGCTGGCAAGCGGCAGGACTTCCTCGACGACCTGGCGACCCGACTCGGTGATCGCCTCAACACTCGGGTGAAGATCGCGCTCGGCGCTCGAAAAGGCCAGATCAGCATTGATTTCGCGACGGTCCAGGACTTGCGTCGCATCCTGAGCGAGCTCGGCGAGGAACTCGACGGGGTCTGATCGCGATTTCGTCGCAGAATCGCTCCTGACGAACTGAAATCGTAGATTTCGAGCGTCCGGAGACACGAGAACGGGGGTGGCCACGGCCACCCCCGTTCGTCGTTCAGCTCAACTTTCGGACGAGTCCGAACCCGAGTCCGAATCCGCCGACGCGACCGAGCCCGAAACCGACCGAGCGTGCGCGGTGCGGACGAGCTGTCCGTAGATCGACGCCGCGTCCGATCCGGATGCCTCGATCGCGAGGGGCACGAGCGAGGTCTCGGTGAGACCCGGCAGCACGTTCGCCTCGAGGAACCACGGGGTGCCCGAGGCATCCACGATGAAGTCGATGCGAGAGAGGTCGCGCAGGCCGAGGGTGCGGTGCGCGACGACCGCCGCCTCAGTCACGGCCGCGAGCTCGGCCTCGCCGAGTCGCGACGGCGTGTAGAAGGTGGTCTCCCCCGCGTTGTAGCGAGCCTGGAATCCGTAGATGCCCGTGGTCGGCTCGATCTCGACGGCGGGCAACGTGGTGGGGCCGTCACCCGCATCGATGACGGTCACGGCGATCTCGGTGCCGACGACGCGTCGTTCGACGACGGCGACGTCGGCGTAGGTGAACGCCTCCACCATGGCTCGGGGAAGCTCGTCGGTCGTCTCGACGATGGTCACGCCCTGTGCCGATCCGCCCGAGGCCGGCTTCACGACGAGTTCGCCGTCGAGCTTCTCGCGCACGACGCGCAGCACGCTCGAGGCGCCGAGCTCGCGGAATGCCTCGTGCGACAGCACGATCGACTCGGGCACGGCGACCCCGGCTTCGGCGAGCAGCGAACTCGCGACGGGCTTCGACCAGGCGCGCCGCGCGGCCTGCCCTGACGAACCCACGGTCGCGACGCCGAGCGCCGCGAGCAGGTCGAGCAGCGAACCGTCCTCACCGCTCGACCCGTGCAGCGCGGGGAACACGACGTCGGGTCGCTCGGCAGCGAGGTAGGGCAGCAGCCCGGCGTCGGGATCGCGCAGCGTCACTCGGTGCCCGGCCGCGGTCAGGGCGTCGGCGACGCGACGACCCGAACGCAGCGAGACATCCCGTTCATGCGAGATGCCACCCGCGAGAACGACGACGTGCAATCCGTTGGATTCGCTCATGATCAGGGATTCTCCGCTCAGCGAGGTTGGGATCGAGGGCTACTTGAGGTCGGACGGCGGAGCGGACTCGAAGCCCGCGCTCGGCGGCAGCTGCAGCGTTCCCGTGCCGGCGAAGGTGTCGAGCAGGTCGAGTTCGCCGTTCACGACGGTCGCGAGGCGACGGATGCCGAGCCGGATCGCGTCGGGCGTCGGATAGCAGAACGACAACCGCATCGCGTGGCGGCCGCGGCCGTCGGCGAAGAAGGCGGTGCCGGGCGTGTACGCGACGAGCTCCTTCACCGCACGCGGCAGCATCTGCTTCGAGTCGAGCACGTCGGGCATGGTGACCCAGACGTAGAAGCCGCCGTTCGGGTTCGTCCACGAGAGCTGCGGCAGGTACTCCCCCAGCGCCTCGATCATCGCGTCCTTGCGTTCGCGGTAGACACCGCGGAAGGTATCGATCTGCGCGCGCCAGTCGGCGGTGGCCAGGTACTCGGAGACGACGAGCTGGCTGAATGACGACGGCGAGAGGATCGCCGACTCAGCGGCGAGGATGAGCTTCTCACGGATCGCGTGCGGCGCCAGCGCCCAGCCGACCCGGAAGCCCGGCGCGAGGGTCTTCGAGAAGGAGCCGAGGTAGATGACGCCATCGGCATCGAGCGAGCGCAAGGCGTTCGGCGCCGGCTCGTCGAAGTGCAGCAGGCCGTACGGGTTGTCCTCGAGCACGAGGATCTCGTTCGAGCGGCAGATTTCGAGGATCTCGGGGCGGCGCTCGGCGGAGAGCGTGACGCCGGCCGGGTTGTGGAAGTTCGGGATCGTGTAGAGGAACTTGATGCGCCGGCCCTGGCCGCGCAGGTGCGCGATGGTCTGGCGGAGTGCCTCGGGGATGAGGCCGTTCTCGTCCATCGCGACGTGCATCACGCTCGCCTGGTACGAGCGGAACACGCCCATCGCGCCGACGTAGGACGGCGCCTCGGCGAGCACCACGTCGCCGGGGTCGAGGAAGAGCTTCGCGACGAGGTCGAGCGCCTGCTGCGAGCCCGTCGCCGTCACGACGTCGTCGACCGCTCCGCGGATTCCCTCGATGGCCATGACCTCGAGAATCTGCTCGCGAAGCGCGGGAATCCCCTGACCAGAGCCGTATTGCAGTGCAGTCGGGCCCTGCTCGCGCATGACCTTGTCCATCGAGGAGACGATCAGATCCTGCGGGAGGGCGGAGACGAACGGCATGCCGCCGGCGAGCGAGACCACCTCGGGGCGCGACGCGACGGCGAACAGGGCTCGAACCTCGGAGGCGGCCAGGCCGGCGGCTCGCTCGGCGTAGTTCGCGTACCAGGGGTCGAGGTTGTTGCCGGTCCGCTGGGGGACGCCGTCAGAGGTCACTGCGAGTTCCGTTCTGCTCGGGATTTCCATGCTAGTTGCCGGTGAACCGGCGAAATGACGGATGCCACGTGGCATCCGCCGTGGGGATGCGAAAGACCCGCCCGGCATTCGCCGGACGGGTCTTCGTACGAATCGACCGCCGACTACGCGATGTAGGCGGCGAGGTCGGCCTCGAGGGCCGGCTTCGGCTTGGCGCCGACGAAGCTCTGCACGACTTCGCCGCCCTTGAACACCTTGAACGCCGGGATCGCGGTGATCTGGTACTTCATGGCGAGGTTCGGGTGCTCGTCGACGTTGAGCTTGACGATGTCGATCTTGTCGGCGTGCTCGGTCGCGATCTGGTCGAGGATCGGGCTGACGGCGCGGCACGGGCCGCACCACTCGGCCCAGAAGTCGACGATGACGGGCTTGTCGTTGTTGAGGACCTCCTGCTCGAAGGTGGCCTCGGTCACTGCACGTGCGGACATTGCGTTCTCCTTAGTGGAAGCGTGGAAGCTGGGTGGGATCCGGTGACGCGGAACCCCGGTGGGATGCCGCGTGTCGGGCGTCTATTCGGCCGCGACGCCGGCGAGCTCGGGGGCGGCCACTGGAGCAGCCTCCTCGTCGTCGCCCGACTCGAGCGCGGCGAGGTAGTGCTCGGCGTCGAGGGCCGCTGCGGCGCCCGAACCTGCTGCGGTGATCGCCTGGCGGTAGCTGGGGTCGATGACGTCGCCCGCGGCGAACACGCCGGTCACGCTCGTGCGGGAGCTGCGCCCGTCGACCGCGATGGTGCCCTCGGCGGTCAGGTCGAGCTTGCCGTGTACGAGGTGGGTGCGGGGGTCGTTGCCGATCGCGACGAACAGTCCGTCGAGGTCGAGGCCGCGCTCCTCGCCGTTCACGGTGTCGCGCAGGGTGACGCCGGTGACGGCCTCGGTGCCGTGGATCGCCGCGATCTCGGCGTTCCAGATGAACTCGATCTTCTCGTTGTCGAAGGCGCGCTGCTGCATGATCTTCGAGGCCTTGAGGGTGTCGCGGCGGTGGATCACGTAGACCTTGTCGGCGAAGCGCGTGAGGAAGGTCGCCTCCTCCATCGCCGAGTCGCCGCCGCCGACGACCGCGATCGTCTTCTGGCGGAAGAAGAAGCCGTCGCAGGTCGCGCACCACGAGAGGCCGTGGCCCGACAGCACCTCTTCTTCGGGCAGGCCGAGCTTGCGGTAGGCCGAGCCCGTCGCGTAGATGACCGCTGCGGCCTCGTGGGTCTCGCCGTTGCCGAGCTTGACACGCTTGACCGGTCCGTCGAGCTCGAGCTCGACGACGTCGTCATAGACGACCTCGGTGCCGAAGCGCTCGGCCTGCTGCTGGAAGTTCGTCATCAGGTCGGGACCCATGATGCCCTCGGGGAACCCGGGGTAGTTCTCGACCTCGGTGGTGTTCATGAGCTCGCCGCCGATCTCGACCGAGCTCGCGATGAGCAGGGGTTTCAGCTGCGCGCGGGCGGCGTAGATCGCGGCGGTGAAGCCGGCCGGGCCCGAACCGATGATGATGATGTCGCGCAACGATGCTCCTTGATGCTCTCAGCGGTGCGTCAGTGATGCGGCCCCCGGAGATTCCGGAGGTCACGCCATGGTCAACACAGTCTAGGCGCCCGGTATTCCGGCCGCCTGAGCGCGCGCAGTGTGTGACGGATGCCTCGGGCGACCCCGATCGCGGAGCGGCTCAGCGTCGGCGGAGGCGGGTGAGGAGCGGCTCGGCGAAGCCGCGCAGTTCGGGCGAGCGCAGCAGCCAGAGACCGCCGAAGTAGAGCCCGGTCATGACCACACCGATGATCGCCATGGAGACGATCGCGCCCACGCGGCTCGAGACTGCGAAGCCTCCCTCGCTCGTACCGCCGAGGGCGACGAGGAGCACCAGGCCGACGATCACGGGGGCCACGAGCGCGACGAGCGAACGGAAGAGCGCACGGCCGATGCGGCGGCCGTCGAGCGTGCCGAGGCGGCGGCGCAGCAGCACCGTCGCGAGGGTGAACTGGGCGACCACGGCAAGTGTCGTCGCGAGGGCGACGCCGACACCGATCCAGGCGATCGGAAGGAGGAGGCACGCGAACGCGGCGATCGAGAACACGATCACCTGGAACAGCGTGAAGAAGAACGGGGTGCGTGTGTCGTTCAGTGCGTAGAAGGTGCGCTGCACGACGAAGAGCAGGCTGAAGGCCACGAGGCCGATCGCGAGCGCGATCAGGATGTTGCCGATGGCGGACGCTGCCGCGAATCCGGACTGGAAGACCGCGCCGAAGGGGTAGGCGACGACGATGAGTCCGGCGGCGGCGAGGGCGAGGATCACGAGCACGCCGCGCAGGGCGCTCGAGAGGTCGTTCCGCACCTCGTCGAGATTCTCGATGGCCGCGTGCTCGCTCATGCGGGTGAAGTACGCGGTGGCGATCGAGACGGTGATGACCGAGTGGGGCAGCATGAACACCAGCCATGCGGTGTCGAAGGCGGCGACCGAGGCACCCTGACCGGTCGCGACGAAGAGCACGCGCGTCTGCACGATGCCGGCGAGGGTCGTCAGCAGGAGCATGCCGAACGTCCATCCGGCGAGCTTGCCCGCAGTACGCAGTCCGACGCCGCGCCACGCGAAGTCGGGTCGGTAGCGGAGCCCGACGCGACGCCAGAACCAGAACAGCACGACCGCCTGGACGACGATGCCGAGCGTCGCCGAGCCCGCGAGCAGGACGACCATGCCTCCGGTCCAGTCGCCGACGTCGCGAAGACCGTCGGGGTCGAAGCCGAAGGCGAACCCGAATGCCACGAGCCCGGCGATCGCGACGACGTTGTTCAACACAGGCACCCAGGTGAACGGGCCGAAGCTGCGACGTGCGTTGAGCACCTCGCCGAGCAGGGTGTAGAGGCCGTAGAAGAAGATCTGGGGCATGCACCACCAGGCGAACGCGATGGCGAGCGGCAGGATGTCGGCGTTCGAGCCGGCGTAGAGCGAGGTGAGGAGCGGCGCGGCCGCGGTGGCGAGCACGGTGGCGCCGAGCAGGATCACCATCGCAAGGGTGAGGAGTTTGTTGATGTAGGCGCCGCCGCCGTCTGCGTGGGTCGAGGCCCGGACGATCTGCGGCACGAGCACCGCGCTGAGCACACCGCCCGCGACGATCACGTACACGGTGTTCGGCAGGCCGTTCGCGACCGCGAACGCATCGGCGCTGACCGACGGCACCACGCCGATGGTGGCGGCGAGCACGATCGCTTTCACGAAGCCGAGGATGCGGGAGACGAGCGTCCCCGATGCGAGGAACAGGCTCGCGCGGCCGATACGGTCGTCAGTCACGCTTCGGGTCCTCGGGGTCGGAGTCGGGTTCGGTGTGCTCGACGGCGTCGGCAGTGTGCGCCGGAGCATCCGTCGTGTCGAGCGGCTCGGTCGTCTCGACCGCTTCTGCCTCATCGGGGGCGGCGGTTCCGGCCGCATCCGCCGCGCGCTGCTTGCGGCGACGGCGGATGTTGCGCCAGATCCCGAAGCCGAAGAAGAGCACCAGCGCGGTCGCGAGGATGCCGGCGCCGAGGCCCTCCCAGTCGGCCTGCACGTTGCCGGTGATGAAGACGGTGCGCCCGACGGAGACTCCGGTCGGAGACGAGAGGGAGATCGCGATGGTCACCTCGCCGCGTCCGACGCCCGCGGTGATCGGCACCTGCACGGTGCTGCGGGACTCGGCGGGGATGTTCGCGGTGACGCTCTCCTCGACCACGAGTCGGCCGTTCGACGGGTCTGCCGAGACGATCACGGTCACCGGGTACGGAAGCGCGTTCAGCACCGTCACGGGCAGTGGCGTCTCGCGGGCGAAGATGTTGACGCTCGAGGAGGGCACGACCGACACGGATTCGGTCGTCGCGCGGCGCGCGGTGAGCCATTCGGCGACCGCGGTCTCCCACGCCGCCCGGTCGGAGAGCCAGGCCACATCGAGCATCGCGAGGAGGTCGCGGCGGACCGGGTCGTTCAGCAGCGCAGGGTCGTCGAGCACCGTCGAGAACTCGGCGACCGAGTCCGCGGCAGCGAGCATCCGCTGGGCGGAGTCGACGCGAGAGGCGTCCTCGGCGAGGTCGACGAGCGCGCGGGACGTCGGCGGGGCGCCGATCGCCTCGGCCAGGCCCGCGGTTCGTGCCGAGGATGCGCCGGTCAGCTCATCGAGCGTCGCGGCCACCCGGGTCGAGTGGTCCCCCGCGTCGCGGCCGAAGGTCGCGAGCAGCGCCGAGGGTGAATCGCCCGAATCGAGTGCGAGTTCGGCGAGGAGGTGTCCGGTCGCCGAGCGCCACTCCGTGTCGGAGTCGGCGACGGATGCCTCGCGCAGCGGCGCGGTCAGCCGTGCGTCGGCGACGACGGCGGTCGAGCCGTCGATCGAGGCGGCGGCGCCGACGCGGCCGCCGGGGGCGGTGACGTTGCCGGGCGACAGGATGGCCGTCGTGAGCCCCGCCGCGTCGAGCACGGCCAGATCGCCTGCGGCGACGGTGTCGTCGGCGGGCCAGGCGATGTCCGTCCGCGTGTAGGGCCAGTCGAGCAGCATCTCGGTGCTCGGCACCTCGCCTGGGGCGGGCGGAGTGGGTTCGGGCTCGGCGGTTTCGCCGGGAGCGGGCGTCGCCGTGGCGCCGTCGGCCGGCGCCACGGTCTCGCTCGCCGGGTCGCCATCGCCCTCGGGCGCGGGCTGCTCGGGGAAGTCGGCGGGGTCGAGCACGTCGACGAAGCCGGTCGGCGCGAGCAGGTCGTCGAGGCCGAGCTGCGCCTGCAGCGCGACGTCGGCGTCTGCATACGCGAGCGGGAATATCTCATTGCCGGCCTGGCCGAGC
The DNA here is from genome assembly GCF_042799635.1 of Agromyces sp. NPDC057679. Taxonomy (NCBI): domain Bacteria; kingdom Bacillati; phylum Actinomycetota; class Actinomycetes; order Micrococcales; family Microbacteriaceae; genus Agromyces; species Agromyces sp. NPDC057679. The sequence goes on from NZ_JBHVIK010000002.1 coordinate 138,431, forward strand.
CGGTCCAGCCACTCGACGGCCGACGCGGGCGCGGAGCTGCCGAGCACCCGGATCGAGGCGATGATGCGGGGGTCGACGCCGATCGCGACCGGTCGCCCGGCGACCGCGTCGAGCTGCCGGTCGAGGAGACCGAGCGGCGAGGTCCACTCCTCGAGCGTCTCGGCATCGAACAGCCCGGAGGAGCTCGCGGGCACCGTGAGCGGGTAGACGAGCGCGACCGACGTGGCGCTCGTGGCCGGTGCCGCGGACGTGGCGAAGGCGTCGGTGCCGGAGGCGACGAGCATGTCGTCGACCACGAGTTCCGCGCCGAGCCCGAGGACGGGTGCGTCGCCGGCAGCGGCGATCGCCGAAGCCGGCACGGTGAAGGAGACGAGGGTGCTCGATCCCGCCGGGACCGGTCGGGTCTCGGCCTCGCCGAGCGCAACGCCGTCGGGGGCGGTGCCCTCGTCGGTCGCGCCGGCACTCGCCAGCCAGGCGTCGAGCTCGTCGGAGTCGTCGATGTCGCCGTCGGCGCGGGTGAGACGCAGAGTGCCGGCGGCGAGGGCCTCGGCGGTGGCGTTCTCGACCTCGACCTGCACCGTCAGCGGCTGCCCGGCGGTGACCGTCGTCGCGCTCGCAGGCGCGACGTGCAGTGCGATCCCCTCCGGGTCCTCCGCGGGGGCCTGAATCGGGACCGGGGCGGCGCGGCGTTCGCCGTCGGGCCCGCCCGCGACGGCCAGCGCACCGAGCGGTGCGGCGACCACCGCGCACACCGCGGCGGCGGCGATGCCCAGCGCGACGCCGCGACGGCGTCCGGTGCCGGTCGTTCGCGCCGATGCGTGCGCCGCGTCGCCCGAGTGAACGGCCCGCCCCGTGGCATCCGCCTCGCCCACCGACGCCGTCGCCGGAAGCCGATCGCCGCGCGCGCGCGCAGGAGTCGAGTCGGCTGCCATGCAGGCGATTCTACGGTGACCGAGCCCGGCATCCGCTCGACGCGTTCCCGCCCGGCAACCGCTCCCCGCGCCGCCGACCCCGCCCGCTGAACATGGCCCGCTTAACATGGGAGGCATGCAGAGTGTCGCCGCAGCCCTCGACCGCCTGGCCGAGGCGGCGGCTTCGCCGACCGTCGCGAAGCTCGCCGCGGCGTTCGAGCAGGCGGGCCATGAACTGGCGCTCGTCGGGGGCCCCGTCCGCGACGCGTTCCTCGGCCGCGCGATGAACGACCTCGATTTCACGACGGATGCCACGCCCGACGAGATCCTCGCGATCGTCAAGCCGATCGCCGAGGCCCACTGGGACATCGGCCGTGCCTTCGGCACGATCGGCGCGAAGGTGGCCGGCGAGACGGTCGAGATCACGACCTACCGGGCCGACGCGTACGACGGCGACTCGCGCAAGCCCGAGGTGGTCTTCGGCGACTCGCTCGAGGCCGACCTCACCCGGCGCGACTTCACCGTGAACGCGCTCGCGCTGCGGCTGCCCCAGCTCGAACTCGTCGACCCGTCGGGCGGCGTCGAAGACCTCGTCGCGAAGGTGCTGCGCACCCCGGCCTCCCCCGAGCAGTCGTTCGGCGACGACCCGCTGCGCATGCTCCGTGCCGCGCGATTCGCCTCGCAGCTCGGATTCGAGGTCGAGGACGCCACGACGCAGGCGCTGAGCGACCTCGCCCCCGAGATCGACCGCATCTCGGCCGAGCGCGTGCGCGACGAGCTCGCCAAGCTGCTGCTCACCGATGCGCCGCGACCCGGGCTCCGCCTCCTCGTCGACTCGGGGCTCGCCGCCCGGGTGCTGCCCGAGCTGCCCGCGCTGCGCCTCGAACGCGACGAGCACCACCGCCATAAGGACGTGTACGAGCACAGCCTCATCGTGCTCGAACAGGCCATCGACTACGAGCGCGAGCGCGACGTGCCGGGTCGCCCCGACCTCGTGCTCCGGCTCGCGGCGCTGCTGCACGACATCGGCAAGCCGGCGACGCGCCGCTACGAGCCGGGCGGCGCCGTGAGCTTCTACCACCACGACGTGGTCGGTGCGAAGCTCGCCCGCAAGCGCCTGCGCGCACTGCGCTTCGACAACGACACGGTCGCCGCGGTCTCGCGCCTCATCGAGCTGCACCTGCGGTTCTTCGGCTACACCGACGGCGCGTGGACGGACTCGGCCGTGCGCCGCTACGTGCGCGACGCGGGCGATGCCCAGCAGCTCGAGCGGCTGCACATCCTCTCCCGCGCCGACGTCACGACCCGCAACCGGCGCAAGGCCGACCAGCTCGCGTTCGCCTACGACGACCTCGAGGAGCGCATCGCCGTGCTCGCCGAAGAGGAGGAGCTCGCCGCGGTGCGGCCCGAGCTCGACGGCCAGCAGATCATGAAGCTGCTCGACATCAAGCCGGGACCCGTCGTCGGCGAGGCCTACAAGTACCTGCTCGAGGTGCGGCTCGACGAAGGCCCCATCGGTGAGGATGCCGCGGCCGATCGCCTGCGCGCCTGGTGGGCCGCTCGCGAGTGACCGTGGACCGGGCCGCGCGCGTGCTCGCCTTCGCCGCCTCTCGGCGGAGTTCGAGGCATCCTCGCTGTCGAATGGCGCGAGCGCGGGGCATCCGTTACCATTGACAGGTTGCCCGTGCGCCTCGATTGCGAGGCCTCCTCGGTGCGACGTATGCACAACCCTCCTGTTGCAGAGATCCTGCAGCCGCTGAGTCCGAAGGAGGTGGGTTAGTCATGCACCAGTACGAGCTGATGGTCATCCTCGATCCCGAGATCGACGAGCGCACCGTTGCTCCCAGCCTTGACAAGTTCCTCAACGTCATCCGTAACGATGGCGGCACTGTCGACAAGGTCGACATCTGGGGACGTCGTCGCCTGGCTTACGAGATCAACAAGAAGTCCGAGGGCATCTACGCCGTCGTCGACTTCACCGCCGAGTCCGCGACCACCAACGAGCTCGACCGCCAGCTGAACCTCAGCGAGGCCGTCATGCGCACGAAGGTGCTCCGCGCAGAAGAGGCGATCGCCCAGGTCGCCGCTCACGCGAAGGCTCAGGAGGCGAAGGCCGCCAAGAAGGCCGCCGCCGCCGCCAAGGCCCCCGCCAAGAAGGACGCCTAGTCCCCATGGCCGGCGAGACCATCATCACCGTGGTGGGCAACCTCACTGCAGATCCCGAGCTGCGTTACACGCAGAACGGTCTGGCGGTTGCCAACTTCACCATCGCCTCCACTCCTCGTACGTTCGACCGTCAGGCGAACGAGTGGAAGGACGGTGAAGCGCTGTTCCTGCGCGCGAGCTGCTGGCGTGAATTCGCCGAGCACGTCGCGGGTTCACTCACCAAGGGTTCCCGGGTCATCGCTTCCGGGCGTCTCAAGCAGCGTTCCTACGAGACGAAGGAAGGCGAGAAGCGCACCACCATGGAGCTCGAGATCGACGAGATCGGTCCCTCGCTCCGGTACGCCACCGCTTCCGTGACTCGTGCGCAGTCGAACCGCGGTGCGGTCGGCGGCGGTGGCTCCTTCGGGGGCGGCCAGTCCGACGACGCGTGGGCGCCCAGCGCTCCCGCAGCCCAGCAGCAGCAGGGCGGCGGGGATGTCTGGAACACCCCCGGCACCGGCTACGGCGACGAGACCCCCTTCTAATATTCGGCGGGCCCTGCGGCCCGCATCCTCAAGACAGGAAAACCAATGGCTGGAAAGAGCAGCGGCGATCGCCGCAAGCCGAGCCGCGGGAAGGGCGCGAAGAACGCCGCCCCGGCGAAGTCGATCAAGGTCGGCATCATCGACTACAAGGACGTTGCGACCCTTCGCAAGTTCATCTCGGAGCGTGGAAAGATCCGCGCCCGTCGCATCACCGGTGTCTCCGTGCAGGAGCAGCGCCTCATCGCCCGCGCCGTGAAGAACGCGCGCGAGATGGCCCTCCTGCCCTACTCGGGCTCCGGCCGCTAAGGAGCACGACAATGGCAAAGGTTATTCTCACGCACGAGGTCACCGGCCTCGGCACGGCCGGCGACGTCGTCGAGGTCAAGAACGGCTACGCGCGCAACTACCTGGTTCCCCAGGGCTTCGCGACGCCGTGGACCCGCGGTGGCGAGAAGCAGGTCGAGCAGATCAAGGCCGCCCGTGCGGCTCGCGCCCTGCACTCGCTCGAAGACGCGCAGGCCCTCAAGGCCAAGCTCGAGGCGGGCAAGGTCAAGCTGGCCGTCAAGGCCGGCCTCGGCGGCCGCCTGTTCGGCTCGGTGAAGACGGCGGATGTCGCCGACGCCGTCGAGGCCGCTGGCCTCGGCTCGGTCGACAAGCGCAAGATCCAGATCCCCACGCCGATCAAGTCGGTCGGCGACCACGAGGCGACGGTTCGTCTGCACGACGAGCTCACCGCGACGATCATCCTTCAGGTGGTCGCGGCGAAGTAATCGCCCGAGATCGCGAGCGGCGGTCGGGAGCTTCGGCTCCCGGCCGCCGCTTCGTCGTTCCGAACCGTCCGTCCGTCGCACTCGAGCGTGTCCCGGACGGGTGCCGTGCGCGTGCGGAATCCCAGGCGGCACCTACACCCGCGCGGGGTTCGCGCGCAAGTCCACATCCGGGTTCCCTGTGACTGTTGTACACAGGTGGAGAACCGGCTGGGGAATGTTCCTGAAGAAGTTTTTCCCCACAGGTGTGCAAAGTATTTTTACCTGATCAGCACAGAATTCAACTCGTGTAATTCACATGAATTCCACAGTTCTCCACAGGTGGAGTACACATGTTGAACGGCGTTTCGCCCAGATTATCCCCAGAGTTATCCACAGGCTGGCTTGTGCTGTGGACGAGCCGCTCATATCGTGAAGCAGCGTCCCACGAACAGTGGATCTTCTCGCGTCGATGAGCCGGTGTCGGTGGCTCCGATGACACTGAAGTGCGGGCGCGGGACGCTCGCCCGCACGAGCTCGAAAACGGAGGTCATGGAGTTGTCGATCGCGCACATCGGGCTCGCCGAACCGGTCGATGAGACCGACGCCCGACGAGGCGAACGCGTTCCTCCTCACGACCTCCTCGCCGAGCAGAGCGCCCTCGGCGGCATGATGCTCTCGAAGGACGCCGTGGCCGACGTCATCGAGACGATCCGGGGCATCGACTTCTACGTGCCCAAGCACGAGGTCATCTTCAACGCCGTGCTCACGCTGTATTCGCACGGCGAGCCGACCGACGTCATCGCCGTCACCGACGAGCTGACGAAGACCGGCGATCTGCAGCGCGCGGGCGGAGTCGAGTATCTCCACACCCTCACGAGCCTCGTGCCGACCGCCGCGAACGCCGGCTTCTACGCCTCGATCGTCGCCGAGCGCGCGCTGCTGCGCCGTCTCGTCGAGGCGGGCACCCGCATCGTGCAGATGGGCTACGCCGGCGAGGGCGAGGTCGTCGACCTCGTCAACAACGCCCAGGCCGAGATCTACTCGGTCACCGGCTCGGTCGAGACCGAAGACTACGTGCCGCTCTCCGAAGCGGTCACCGTCGCCATCGACGAGATCGAGGCGGCAAAGCACACCGACGGCAAGTTCACCGGCGTCCCGACCGGCTTCGCCGACCTCGACGACCTGACGAACGGGTTCCACCCCGGGCAGATGATCATCGTCGCCGCCCGCCCCGCCATGGGCAAGTCGACGCTCGCGCTCGACTTCGCCCGTGCGGCGTCGATCACCAACGGCCTGCCGTCGGTCTTCTTCTCGCTCGAGATGGGCAAGAGCGAGATCGCCATGCGCCTGCTCTCGGCCGAGTCGAACGTGCCGCTGCAGAACATGCGCAAGGGCACCGTCGACTCCCGCGACTGGACGACGATCGCCTCGACCCGCGGCCGCATCAACGACTCCCCCCTCTACATCGACGACTCCCCCAACATGACCCTCGTCGAGATCCGCGCGAAGTGCCGCCGACTCAAGCAGAAGGTCGGCCTGAAGATGGTCGTCATCGACTACCTGCAGCTCATGACGAGCGGCAAGCGCGTCGAGAGCCGCCAGCAGGAGGTCTCGGAGTTCTCGCGAGCGCTGAAGCTGCTCGCGAAAGAGCTCCAGGTGCCGGTCATCGCCCTCTCGCAGCTGAACCGTGGCCCCGAGCAGCGCGCCGACAAGATGCCCGCGATCAGCGACCTCCGTGAGTCGGGCTCGATCGAGCAGGACGCCGACATGGTGATCCTGCTGCACCGCGAGGCCGCGTACGAGCGCGACAGCCCTCGCGCAGGCGAGGCCGACCTCATCGTGGCGAAGCACCGTAACGGTCCGACCCGCACGATCACGGTCGCGTTCCAGGGCCACTTCTCCAAGTTCGCCGACATGGCGCCGATGTAATTCGGCCCTCGAGCGTCCCCGTGTCGGCGTTCGGTCGAGCGCCCCGCCGCACGAGATGAAGAGCGCGCTATTCGTGTTCGGGCAGCAGCGGCGCCTCGATGCCGGGGTTGCGGCCGAGCTGGGCGGCGCGGGAGACCGATGTCGCACCGAAGCGGTCGCGCACGCTGTCGAGTACGGTGTCGAGGCGGTGCCCGTCGCCCCAGTCGATCGGGAGTTCAGGGGGCATCTCGTCGGAGCGGGACAGCTGTGAGAAGGACACGCCGATCAGGGTGATGCCGCGTGCGTCGATCTGCGGCTGCGCGGCGTCGAGGAGACCGCGGGCGAGGTCCAGCAGCACCGAGGTGCGGTCGGTCGGCGTGCGCAGGCTGCGCGAGCGCGTCGCCCTCGTGAAGTCGCCGAAGCGGAGGCGGAGGACGACGGACCGGCAGGCGCGGTCACGGTCCCGCAACCGGCGCGCGAGCCGGTCGATGATCTGCGTGAGGATGAGGTCGAGCTCCTCGGGCGACCGCGGATGCGCGCCGAGTGCTCGTTGCGACCCGATGGATCCGCGGCGCCGGGTCGTGTCGACGGGTCGGGGGTCGCGCAGGCGGGCGAGTGCATGGAGGTGCGCGCCGACCGCGCGACCCAGCAGCCGCTCGGCCGTCGCGGCCTCGAGCTCGGCGAGCTCGCCGACGGTTCGGATGCCGAGGCGGTGGAGCTTCTCGGCCGTGACGGCACCCACCCCCCAGAGACGTTCGACCGGGAGCGGCAGCAGGAACTCCTGCTCGCGCTCGGGCTCGACGATGAGCAGCCCGTCGGGCTTGCTCACGGCGCTCGCGACCTTCGCGAGGAACTTGGTGCGCGCGACGCCGACCGAGATCGCGAGCCCCGCCTCGGCGCGGACGCGAGCCCGGAGCCGCATGGCGATCTCCTCGGGCGTCCCCGAGAGCCGGCGCAGTCCGCCGACCTCGAGAAAGGCCTCGTCGATCGAGATGCCTTCGACGAGCGGGGTCGTATCGCGGAAGATCGCGAAGACCTCCTTGCTCGCCGCCGAGTACGCGTCCATGCGGGGCGGCACCACGATGGCGTCGGGGCAGAGCTCGCGCGCCTGCCGCCCGCCCATCGCGGTGCGCACCCCCCGTGCCTTCGCCTCGTAGCTCGCGGCCAGTACGACGCCACCGCCGACGATGACGGGGCGGCCGCGCAGGGCGGGCGCGTCGCGTTGTTCGACCGAGGCGTAGAACGCGTCGAGGTCGGCGTGCAGCACGGTCGCCTCGCCCCGCATGGCGTCTCCCGTCGTTCGATCCGCCGTTCGCACGTCGACCGATCACTGGGAGCCGGGGCGCGATCGCGCCCCGATCGCGGCCTCGATCAACGAGAGGATCGTCGCATGGGCCGCCGACATGCTGCGCCGCCGCTCGGCGGGGCCGGCCCCGCCGAGGCGATCAGTGGTCCGAGCCGGCCTTCCGAATGACCTCGGCGATGCGTGCCTCGACCTCGGGGGTCCACTTCAGGAGTGCGAACGAAGTGACCCAGAGGTCGCCGTCGTCGAGGTTCGCGGCCTCCTCGAACCCGAGCGTCGCGTACCGCGTGGTGAACTTCGACGCGGCCTTGAAGAAGACGACCACCTTGCCGTCAGCGTCGGTGTAGGCCGGGAACCCGTACCAGGTCTTCGGCATGAGGTGCGGCGCGACCTCCTTGACGATGCGGTCGATGCCCTCGGCGAGCTCCCGGTCCTCGGCGGGCATCTCGGCGATGGCCTCGCGGATCGCCTTCTCGCCGGCTTCGCGGTTCTTGCCGGCCTTCGCCTGCGCCCGCAGTTCAGCGGCGCGCTGCTTGACGGCGGCGCGTTCCTCGGTCGAGAGTCCGTCGGTCTTGGCGGCCATGATCTGCTCCTTCTTGCGTGTGTCATGCGGTGTGATTCCCACGCTACGGAGCTTTGCCGGCGGGCGCTTCTCGAATCCTGATCGCCTTGATCGCGACCCGCGACCCGCGACCGCGACCGTTGCCGATCGCGGGCGGGGCGTCGCCGTTCGCCGTTCCGCGGAGGCATCCTCGAATCTCTTCGAGAAGTTTGGTATTCGGTGTTGCTAAGTACCGGTACTCAGTGTTACTTTGTAGTGGTAGTCAGCAACACTGATTACCAGCACCACTAAGTAGTGAAAGCGAAAGGAGCGTTCCATGGGCAAGCAGATGACCGAGATGCTCAAGGGCACGCTCGAGGGCATCGTCCTCGCGATCCTCGCCGAGCAGCCGGCTTACGGCTACGACATCACGGCGCGGCTGCGAGAGCGCGGCTTCACCGACATCGCCGAGGGCACGATCTACGCCCTACTGGTTCGGGTCGAGCAGCGCGGTCTCGTCGACGTCGAGAAGGTGCCTTCCGAGAAGGGCCCGCCGCGCAAGGTCTTCACGCTCAACGAGCAGGGCCGAGGCGAACTCGCAGAGTTCTGGAGGACATGGAGCTTCCTCGCAGAACGTATCGAACAGCTCCACCAGACCGACGAATTGGAGAACTGATCATGGCTGCCAAGTGGATCGAAGCCCTCACCGGCTCGCTCGAGCAGAAGAAGCAGTACAAGCAGTACAAGGCCCGCATCGAGGCCCTCCCCGAGCCCTACCGCGGCAGCGCCAAGGCGCTCGACCGGTACTTCATGTACGCCGGCGGCATCACCGACGGCGACACCATGGTGAAGATGCTCGAGGACTTCGCCGACCTGTGGGAGCGCGCGGCGATCGACGGCACGCCCGTCGCCGAGATCGTCGGCGACGACCCCGTCTCCTTCGCCGAGGAGTTCACGCAGGCGTACGGCGGCAAGCAGTGGATCGACAAGGAGCGCACTCGCCTGAACACGGCGATCGACGAGGCGAAGAAGGAGCAGTCATGAGCACCGTCACCGAACCCGCCATCCGGGTCCAGGGCATCGAGAAGTCCTTCAAGGACCTCCAGGTGCTGAAGGGCGTCGACTTCGAGGTCGCACGGGGCAGCATCTTCGCCCTCCTGGGCTCGAACGGCGCCGGCAAGACCACGCTCGTGCGCATCCTGTCGACGCTCCTGAAGTCCGACGCCGGCACCGCGACCGTGCACGGCTTCGACGTCGCCGGGGCGCCCGGCGACGTGCGCGAGTCGATCAGCCTGACCGGGCAGTTTGCCGCGGTCGACGAGGTGCTGAGCGGCCGGGAGAACCTCGTGCTCATCGCGAAGCTGCGGCACCTCAAGAACCCGGGTGCGATCGCCGACGAGCTGCTCGACCGGTTCTCGCTCACCGAGGCGGGCGGCCGCAAGGCCGCCACGTACTCGGGCGGCATGCGCCGCCGGCTCGACATCGCGATGAGTCTGATCGGCAACCCGCCGATCATCTTCCTCGACGAGCCGACCACCGGCCTCGACCCGCAGGCGCGCATCGAGGTGTGGCAGACCGTCAAGGAGCTCGCCGACCGCGGCACGACGGTGCTGCTCACGACGCAGTACCTCGACGAGGCCGAGCAGCTCGCCGACCGCATCGCCATCCTGCACGAGGGCACGATCATCCAGAACGGCACCCTCGCCGAACTCAAGCAGCTCCTCCCGGCCGCCACGGTCGAGTACGTCGAGAAGCAGCCGACGCTCGAAGAGGTCTTCCTCACGCTCGTCGGCGCCGGCGCCGGCAACGACAACGGAAAGGATTCATGATGACCTCCCACGTCCTGAGCGACACCCGGGTTCTCACGGGCCGCTCGCTGACCCACATCCTCCGCAGCCCCGACACGATCATCACCACCGCGGTCACGCCGATCGCGCTGATGCTGCTCTTCACCTACGTGCTGGGCGGGGCCATCAACACGGGGTCCGACGAGTCGTACATCGACTACATGCTCCCCGGCATCCTGCTGATCACGATCGCGTCGGGCATCGCGTACACCGCGTACCGACTGTTCCTCGACATGCAGGGCGGCATCTTCGAGCGGTTCCAGTCGATGCCGATCTCCCGGTCGAGCGTGCTGTGGGGCCACGTGCTCACCTCGCTCGTCTCGAACCTGATCTCGGTCGCGATCGTCATCGGCGTCGCACTGCTCATGGGGTTCCGCACCGGAGCATCCGTGCTGGTCTGGCTGGCGGTCGCGGGCATCCTGGTGCTCTTCACCCTCGCCCTGACCTGGCTCGCGGTGATCGCCGGCCTCTCGGCGAAGACCGTCGACGGCGCGAGCGCCTTCAGCTACCCGCTGATCTTCCTCCCGTTCATCAGCTCGGCCTTCGTGCCGACCGACTCGATGCCCGCTCCGGTCGCCTGGTTCGCCGAGAACCAGCCGGTGACCTCGATCGTGAACTCGATCCGGGCACTGTTCGCGGGGCAGCCCGTGGGCAGCGACATCTGGGTCGCACTGGCCTGGCTCGTCGGCATCCTCGTCGTCGCCTACGTCTGGGCGATCGCGATCTACAAGCGCAAGATGAGCTGACGGCTCCTCGAGCGCAACACCTCGAACGCCGCCCGGCCCCTCAGGGGGTGCGGGCGGCGGCGTCGTTCCGCAAGGTGCAGGTCGCGCTCGCGGACCTGATGACGTCGCGAATATCAATCGAGCGGCACGCCTGAATCGCAGATAGGGTCTCCGAGCATGGACATGCTGAATGGCGAGGAGATCGCGCCGGTGGGGGAAACCACGCGTCAGCGCCTCTGCGTCGCCCGACCTCCTGCGACGGAGTCCCCGTGACGTCGCATGTGATCCGCCCGCTCACGCCCGAGACCTTCCCGGCGTGGCTGGCGCTCGCGAAGAAGCACAACGGGGTGTGGGGCGGTTGCTACTGCTCGTACTTCCACGACGACACCGAGCAGACCGTGAAAGACGAGCACGACCGAGCGACCTTCAAGCAGCGACTCGTTGCGGAGGGCGTCGCACACGCAGCGCTCGTCTTCGACGGCGATGACGCGATCGCGTGGTGCGAGTACGGCAGCCCGGTCGAGCTGCCGAACATCTACCATCGCAAGCAGTACGACGCGGGCGAGACGAAGCCGGCGCCGTGGCGCATCACCTGTTTCTTCGTCGACCGCGACCACCGGCGGTCGGGCGCCGCCCGCGAGGCACTGGATGGCGCGCTCGAGCTGATCGCGCAGGCCGGCGGGGGCGAGGTGGTCTCGTTCCCGAACGAGCTCGCCCCCGGCAAGAAGACGTCGTCGTCGTTCCTTCACAACGGGACGAGGACAATGTTCGAGAAGGCCGGGTTCACCTTCGAGCGTCATATCGGCAAGAGCAAGACGGTGATGCGGAAGACGGTCCTCCCGGCCCACGGCTGAGGCCCGGGGCGTCCGATCCACACCCGCCGGTGGCATGCGCCTCGCCCCCACGGAGGGCGTCGTCGTTTCACCGGTGAAATCGCTCAGTCGAGCTCGCGCAGCGGCGAGGTGCGTTCGCCCCCGGCATCCCCGGTGTTGACGGTGCCGCGGCGCTCGATGAGCACGGCGTGCACCTCGGCGTCGGCCCGCGGGCAGTGCTCCACGCCCTTCGGCACCACGAAGACGTCGTCAGGGCCGAGCACCACCTCGCGGTCTCGCAGCTGGATCGTGAGCTGACCGCTCAGCACGAGGAACAACTCGTCGGCATCTGGGTGCGTGTGCCAGACGAACTCGCCGAGGAGCTTCACCACCTTGACGTCGGTCTCGTCGACGCTCGCGAGCCGGTGCGGCTGCCAGGGCTCGGCGATCGTCGCGAGGGCCGTCTTGAGATTGCGTACGTCTTCGTTCACGGGTCGAGCCTACGAGGGCGGGTCGGATGCCGCGAGGGAGGGCCTGCGGCAGGATGGGCCCCATGGCAGAGCAGTTCACCGCGATCGTCGAACCGCACGAGAAGATGCGCGGCCTCGAGGTGCCGCCCGAGGTCGTGGAGGCGCTCGGCGGCGGCGCGCGCCCGCGCGTGGTCGTCACGATCGGCGACCATTCGTGGCGCACGCGCGTCGCGATCATGCGGGGGCGCAACCTCATCGGCTTCAGCAACGCGAACCGCGCGGCGACCGGCGCGGAGGTGGGCGACGAGGTCGACATCGAGCTCGAGGTCGACACCGAGCCGATCACCGTCGACGAACCGCCTGAGCTCACCGAGGCCCTCGAGGCCGACCCGGCGGCGCGCGCCGCCTTCGACGGGCTGACCCTGAGTCAGCGGCGCCAGCACGCGCGGGTGATCGAGCAGGCGAAGGGCGCCGAGACCCGCGTGCGCCGAGTCGAGAAGCTGCTCGCCGAGCTGCGCGGCGCCTAGGCCGCGTTCCGCCCGGTGGTAGGAATGGCAGGGTGCCGATCCTTCCGAAAGAACGCGACCCCCGGCTCATCACGATCCGTCGTGGCGGAACCCTGAGCGACGAGGACCACCGTCGGCTCGCCCAGTGGGCGATCGCCTGCTCCGAGCACGTGCTGCCGCTCTTCGAGCGCGCCCGGCCCGACGACCCGCGCCCGCGCGAGGTGCTCGAGGTCGCCCGCGCCTGGGTGCGTGGCGAGGTGCCGATGCGCGAGGCGCACCATGCGGCGTTCCACGCGAACGCCGCCGGTCGCGACCAGTCGGCGTCGGTGAAGTTCGCCGCGCTGTCGGTGGGCCAGGCGGTTGCCGTGGCGCATGTCGCCGAGCACGAGCTGGGGGCGGCCGCGTACGCGATCAGGGCGGCGGTGGCCGCCGCGGTCGAGCAGGGCGGTGCGGATGCCGCGGAGCCCGCCCGGCTCGCGGAGCGCGACTGGCAGCGCGCGCAGCTTCCGCCCGAGATCGGCGAGCTCGTGCTCGAGGACCAGCTGCGCCGGAGCCCCATCTGCTGGCACGTCTTCGATGACTGAACGGCTCGGCCGGGCCTACTTCGCGGTGCAGGCCGTCGCCGGTCTGGTGTGGTGGCTCGCGGTGTTCACCGTGCCATTCGTGCGGCAGGCCACGCTCGGCGGGCTCGATCCCGTGATGGTCGCCGTGCTCGACATTCCGCTCTTCGTGGGTGCTTCGGCGGTCGCCGCGCGCGGCGTGCGTGCAGCGGGCTTCGTCGCGACGGGGTGGACGCTCGTGGTCACCGTCGGTCTGGCGGTGTACGCGACGCTGAGCACCGAGGCCGGCTGGGGCGTGCTGCTCATGGGGGCGGCGTCCGTGGCATCCGTGGTGGCGCTCTGCCTGATGGTGCTCGGGCGCGTGCCGACCGAGTGGATGCTCATCGGGCCGTTCCGGTTCCGTCGCGCGGACGCGACGGCGAAGCCGGGCGCGCACCTCGCGGCGACCGCCGCGCAGATCGTGGTCTTCTGGGGAATCCTGCTCGGGGTCGTGCCGGTGGTGATCGCCTGGCTCGAGCGGCGCTGGGGCCTGGCCGTCGACGCGCCCGACTGGCTGGTTCCGTTCGGTGCCGTGGCGTTCGGCCTCGCGAGCGCCCTCGGCATCTGGTCGGCGGTCGCGATGTCGATCCGTGGCGCCGGCACTCCGCTGCCGGCGGCGACGGCGAACCTCCTGGTGATCGCCGGACCGTACCGCTTCGTGCGCAACCCGATGGCGGTCGCGGGCATCACGCAGGGCGTCGCCGTCGGGCTGATGCTCGGCTCGTGGCTGGTCATCGTGTACGCGGTCGCGGGCGGGCTGTTCTGGAACTTCGTGGTGCGCCCGCTCGAGGAGGCCGAGCTCGAGGCGCGGTTCGGCGACGAGTTCCGCCGGTATCGCGCGGCGGTACGGTGCTGGGTGCCGCGGTTCGCGGGGACGGCACTCGAGGTGTCGCGCACCTGACGTCGACGCCGCGTGACGTGGGCACCCTTCAGTGCGCCAGGAGTGAGAGCACGGGCTCGTCCCGTCGAATCGGTTCGATATGCTTTCTGGCAACGCAAACATCTGAAGCCCCCGCAGAGACCCGCCGAGAGTTCACATGACCACCTCCCTCACCACCGGCGCCCCCTGGCGTGTCATCCTCGTCTTCGCGACCCCGCTGCTCATCGGCAACATCGTGCAGCAGCTCTACCAGGTCGCCGACGCGATCGTCGTCGGGCGGTACCTCGGCATCGACTCACTGGCCGCGGTCGGCGCGACCGGGTCGCTGCTGTTCCTGCTGCTCGGGTTCGCGTGGGGCGTGACCTCGGGGTTCGCCATCCCCACGGCGCAGGCGTTCGGTGCGGGTGACCACGACGCCGTGCGCCGTTCGGTGGCGACCGGCACGATGATCACCGCGGTCATGAGTGCCGCGCTCACGGTCGGTGCCCCGTTCCTCGCCGAACCGACGCTGCGGCTGCTGCAGACGCCTGAGGAGCTCATCGTCGAGGCGACCGTGTTCACGCAGGTCAGCTTCCTCGGGGCATCCGCCGTGATGTTCTTCAACTACCTCTCGGCGGTGATCCGGGCGCTCGGCGACTCGCGCACGCCGCTCGTCTTCCTCACGATCGCGTGCGTCCTGAACGTCGGCCTCGTCGTGCTGATGGTGGGTCCGCTCGGCTGGGGCGTCGCCGGAGCCGCGTGGGCGACGGTCGTCGCACAGGGCGTCTCGGTCGTGCTGTGCCTCGTGTACGTGCGTCGCCGCCTGCCCGTGCTCCGGCTTCGCCGCGCGGACTGGCGGGTGTCGGGCGGCGAGGTGCGCGAGCACCTGCGCATCGGCATGGCCATGGGCGTGCAGACCTCGATCATCGCGATCGGCACCCTCACCGTGCAGGTGGCGCTCAACGAGCTCGGCGCCGACGCGGTCGCCGCCTTCACCCTGGGTTCGCGGGTCGAGTCGATCGCGGTCGCGCTGCTCTCGTCGCTGGGCCTGGCCGCCTCGATGTACGCCGCGCAGAACCTCGGTGGCAGACGGCCCGACCGGGTCCGTCGCGGCGTCGTGCAGGCGACCTGGATGGCGATCGGCGCCGCGGTCGCGGTCGGTGCCCTGCTCATCCTGTTCGGCGAGCAGCTCGTGCGCCTCTTCGTCGGCGAGGGATCCGATGCCGTGGTCGAGGCCGCGACCCTCATGCTCTCCATCGACGGCTTCACCTACTCGCTGCTCGGGGTGCTGTTCATCCTGCGCGGCGTGCTGCAGGGCCTCGGCTACACCGTCGTGCCGACGGTGACGGGCGTCATCGAGCTCGTGATGCGCGTCGCGGCCGCGGTCGTGCTGGGCACGATGTTCGGCTTCGTGGGCGTCGTGCTGAGCAACCCGCTCGCCTGGCTGGGGTCGGTCGCGCTCCTCGTTCCCGCCTACATCCGCGAGCACCGACGACTCGGGCGCCTGCCGGTCGAGCCGCTCGCCCCGACCCCGACCACGCCGATCGCCGTGATCGGGCCGGTCGACGGCTCGATGACGGTCGACGCGGTCGTGACGGGGTCGGTGCCGGTGCAACGGCCCGATGCGACGGTCGCGTCGATCGAGGACGACCAGGACCCCGACCTCGCGTCGACCGTCGAGCGCGGCTGACGGGCGGCTACGGGCGGCTCGTGGCTCGCTGCCGCAGAGCGCCCCATGGTGGGGATAGCCGCGCGCGGGCAACGGGCGTACCGTCGAGCGCATGACGAAGCTCATCGAGAACCTGGCGGATTCGGTGCCCAGGTGGGGCGCGAAGGTGGCCTACGGCGAGAAGTCGACGATCGACGGGCGCGAGTTCGTTCCGGTCGCGCTCGTCGCCTTCGGCTTCGGCGGGGGTGAGGGCTCCGGTGACATGCCGGAGACCGAGAAGACCCCGGGCGGTCGTGGCGAAGGCAGCGGTGGCGGTGGCGGCGGTTACGCCGTGCCGATCGGGGCGTACATCGCCGGACCCGACGGACTGAGGTTCCGCCCCAACACGATCGCGCTCGCGGTGGCGGCGGTGCCGCTCGTGTCGGCGATCGGCGCCGGCCTGGCCATGATCATCGGCGCGAGCCGGTTCACCCGCGCCCGCTGACCTGAATCGCGTACTGCCGAGGTGACGATCGTCGCCGCGCCCGGCCGCAACGGCCGGTCCGCGCCGATCGCCGCCCGGCTTGTGCTGCGCCGCGCCGCGATCTACCATTGCCTCGCGCGATAAACGAATAGCACGTTCGATTATCGAATACTGCGAGACATCCGGAACCGAAGGATGCCTCGTCACGACGATGTGAGGAGCCCTCCCGTGCAGTTCCACCACCACGGCTACGTGTCCGGCGACCCGCGGGTGCAGCCCGCAGCAGGCGTCGGCCTCGACCGCCCCGAGGAGCTGCCCGACGAGGTCGACGTGCTCATCGTGGGCTCGGGCCCTGCGGGCATGCTCCTGTCGGCGCAGCTCTCGCAGTACCCCGACGGCGTCACGCGCATCATCGAGCGCCGCGACGGCCGGCTCGTGCTGGGCCAGGCCGACGGCATCCAGCCGCGAAGTGTCGAGACCTTCCAGGCGTTCGGCTTCGCCGAGCGCATCATCGCCGAGGCCTACAACATCGGCTACATGAACTTCTGGGGCCCCGACCCCGCCGAGCCGCAGAACATCATCCGCACCTCGCGCACCGAGGACTACGGGTACAAGATCAGCGAGTTCCCGCACCTCATCGTGAACCAGGCGCGCGTGCTCGACTACTTCGCCGAGGCGGCCGCGCACGGCCCGGGCCGCATCACGCCCGACTACGGCATCGAGTTCACGGGGCTCACCGTGCACGAGGACGGCTCGGCCGAGGCCGGCGAGTACCCGGTCGAGGTGCGGGTGCGGTACACCGCGGGCGAGCGAGCCGGCGAGGAGCGCACGGTGCGCGCGAAGTACGTCGCCGGCTGCGACGGCGCGCGCAGCGGCGTGCGCGAGGCGATCGGCCGCAAGCACGTCGGCGGCATCTCGGCGCACGCCTGGGGCGTCATGGACGTCGTCGTGAACACCGACTTCCCCGACTGGCGCACGAAGTGCGCGATCAACTCGGAGGCGGGCAACATCCTGCACATCCCTCGCGAGGGCGGGTACCTCAGTCGCATGTACATCGACCTGGGGGCCGTGGCCGAGGATGACGACCACGAGGTGCGCAAGACGCCGATCGAGGCGATCATCGCCAAGGCCAACGACATCCTGCACCCCTACACGCTCGACGTGCGCGACGTCGCCTGGTTCAGCGTCTACGAGGTCGGGCACCGGGTCACCGACCACTTCGACGACCGGTCGAGCGACGACGAGGATGCCTCGCCGCGCGTGTTCCTCACGGGCGACGCGTGCCACACGCACAGCGCGAAGGCCGGGCAGGGAATGAACGTCTCGATGCAGGACGGCTTCAACCTCGGCTGGAAGCTCGGCTCGGTGGTCTCGGGCCTCGCACCCGAATCACTGCTCTCGACCTACTCGGCCGAACGGCAGCCGGTCGCGCAGCAGCTCATCGACTTCGACCGCGAGTGGTCGTCGCTCATGGCCCGCAAGCCCGAGGAGATCTCGGACCCGCAGGAGCTCGCGACCTTCTACCTCGGCACCGCCGAGTTCCCCTCGGGCTTCATGACGCAGTACGCCCCGTCGATGATCACGGGCGACGCCGCGCACCAGGCGCTCGCGAGCGGGTTCCCGATCGGCAAGCGCTTCAAGTCGTCCGAGGTGTCGTTCGTGTGCGACGGCAACGTCGTGCACCTCGGTCACCACGCCAAGGCCGACGGCCGCTGGCGTCTCTACGCCTTCGCCGACGCCCCCGCGGCGGGCGAGGCATCCGGCCTGACCGACTGGGCCGAGTGGATCTCGACGTCGCCCGACTCGCCGATCGAGCGGTACACGCCCTCGGGCGCCGACGTCGACGCCGTGTTCGACATCAAGGTGATCTTCCAGCAGGGTCACGAGGAGATCGATATCACTCGGGCGCCCGAGGTGTTCCGGCCGAAGACCGGCCCGCTCGGCCTGATGGACTGGGAGAAGGTCTTCGCGGCGGGGCCGAGCTACTGGTGCCGCACCGACATCTTCGAGGAGCGCGGCATCTCGCGCGACGGCGCGATCGTGGTCGTGCGTCCCGACGGGTACGTCGCGCACGTGCTGCCGCTCACCGCGACAGCCGAGCTCGCCGACTTCTTCGCGGGGCAGATGGTGCCGCGGCGCTGACCGGGCGGTGCGGGCTCAGGCGCCCGACGCCCGCCCCAGGTTCGATGACGCGAGCTGCAGCCGCTCGGCGAGCTCGGCCTCGGGCTTCGGGAACGACACGTGGATCACCGCGATCGCGGCGGGCGGCTGCCCCGGCAGGTTGAGGGGCACGGCGACCGAACGCAGCGAGGGCACGACCTCGTCGTGGCTCACGGTGTACCCGCGCGCCCGGCTCTCGGCGATCTCGGCGCGCAGCGTCTCGGGGACGTCGTCGGGCCAGCGCGACTCGGGCAGGCCCATGAGGATCGCCTTGCCCGGCCCCCCGCGGGTGATCGGATGCCGGTGGCCGGGCCGGTACGACACCGCGGCGGTGCGGCGGGGCGAGGCGCTCACGAGGGTCACCGCCTCGTCGCCGTCGAGCAGCACCGCGAGCAGGCAGGTCATGCCGAGCTCCTCGGCGACGTCGGCGAGCTCGGGGAGCGCGAGCTGCTGCAGGTCGCGCTGCACGCCCGCGGCGAGGGCGGCGAGGCCGGCGCCGAGCCCGATCCGTCCGGCGGCGTTGCGCGAGGCGAGCCCGTGGTGCTCGAGGGTGCGGAGCAGGCGGTAGGCGACCGACCGGTGCACGCCGAGCTCCGCGGCGACCTCGTCGATCGAGAGCGCGCGGTCGGCGTCGGCGACGATCTCCAGAATGCGGATGCCGCGGCTCAGTGTCTGCGATCCCGCCTGCGCCGTCGTGTCTGCCGCCATGCGTCCGATACTAGAACGCCCCGCTCGATCATCGGACGCTCGCGGCGCGGACTTCGGAGACGGATGCAGCAGGCAGGGCGCCTGCAGGTCCGTGTTCCCCCGACCTGCACATCCGTGCGGGTGCATTCGAGGCGTGCGCAGGTAGCGTCGAAAGCGGTGCGCTGCGCATCGTCGCAGCGCGACGAAGGGGGAAGCATGTACTACAGCAGTGGCAATTACGAGGCGTTCGCGCGTCCGCGCAAGCCCGAGGGGGTCGACGGCAAGTCGGCGTGGTTCGTCGGCGCGGGGCTCGCGTCGATGTCGTCCGCGCTCTTCATGATCCGCGACGGGCAGCTGCCGGGCGACCGCATCACGATCCTCGAGCGATTGCCGCTGCCGGGTGGTGCCCTCGACGGCATCAAGCGCCCCGAGAAGGGCTTCGTCATCCGCGGCGGCCGCGAGATGGAGGACCACATGGAGTGCCTGTGGGACGCCTTCCGCACCGTGCCCTCGCTCGAGATCGAGGGCGCGAGCGTGCTCGACGAGTTCTACTGGCTCAACAAGGACGACCCGAACTTCTCGCTCTGCCGCGTCACCGAAGCGCAGGGGCAGGACGCGCACACGAACAATCTGTTCGGCCTCGACGACGCCGCGCAGAAGGACATCGTGCGGGTGTTCCTCGCGACCCGCGAGGAGATGGAGGACAAGCGCATCGACGAGGTGTTCTCGAAGGACTTCCTCGAGAGCAACTTCTGGCTCTACTGGCGCACGATGTTCGCCTTCGAGGAGTGGCACTCGGCCCTCGAGATGAAGCTCTACATCCACCGCTTCGTGCACCACATCGGCGGCCTGCCCGACCTGTCGGCCCTCAAGTTCACGAAGTACAACCAGTACGAGTCGCTCGTGCTGCCGCTGTACACGTGGCTGCTCGACCAGGGCGTGACCTTCCACTTCGACACGCAGGTCACCGACATCGACTTCGCGTTCGAGGGCGGCAACGGGCAGGGTTCGGATGCCACGAAGCGGGCGACGCGCATCCACTGGGTGCAGGGCGGGGTCGAGGGCGGAGCCGATCTCGGAATCGACGACTTCGTGCTCGCGACCATCGGCGGGCTCACCGAGAACTCCGACGAGGGCGACCAGCACACCCCCGCGAAGCTCGACGAGTCGCCCGCGGCGGGCTGGGCGCTCTGGCAGCGCATCGCGGCGAAGCATCCCTCGTTCGGCCGGCCCGAGGTCTTCTGCGGCGACATCGAGAAGACCAAGTGGGAGTCGGCCACAGTGACGACGCTCGACGCCCGCATCCCGGCGTACATCGAGAAGATCGCGCAGCGCGACCCGTTCAGCGGCAAGGTGGTCACCGGCGGCATCGTCACCGCCCGCGACTCGGCCTGGCTCATGAGCTGGACGGTGAACCGTCAGCCGCACTTCACGCAGCAGCCCGCCGACCAGATCGTGGTGTGGGTGTACGGGCTCTTCGTCGACGTGCCAGGCGACTACACGGGCAAGACGCTGCAGGAGTCGACGGGCGAGGAGATCACCCGCGAGTGGCTCTACCACCTCGGCGTGCCCGTCGACCAGATCGACGAGCTGGCCGCGAACGCGGCGACGGCGGTGCCCGTGATGATGCCGTACGTCACGAGCTTCTTCATGCCGCGCAAGGCGGGCGACCGCCCCGACGTGGTGCCCGCGGGTGCGCAGAACTTCGCGTTCATCGGCCAGTTCGCCGAGACCACCCGTGACTGCATCTTCACGACCGAGTACTCGGTGCGCACGGGCATGGAGGCCGCCTACCGGCTGCTCGGCATCGACCGCGGGGTGCCCGAGGTGTTCGGCTCGACCTACGACGTGCGGCACCTGCTCAAGGCGACGAGCCGCCTGCGCGACGGCGCCGAGGTCGGGCTGCCCGGACCGAAGTTCCTGCGCGAGCGGCTGTTCACCCGGCTCGACGGCACCCAGGTCGGCGAGCTGCTGACCGATTTCAAGCTCATCCCCGAGCACGGCGGCACCGTGGTGCGCGAGCGGGCCGACGACGCGATCGAGTGAGCCGTGCGGGGCATCCGGTGGTCGTCGACGACCGGATGCCCCGCATCGCCGCCGCGGCGAAGTTCCGCGCGGCGAAAGATCCGCGATTCCTTCGCGGCGATTCGGCGAGATATTCGTGCCGACGTTCGCCGGAGCGCTCTACGCTGAGGCCAGCACCACCCCGATGTGGTGCCGACATGCAGCACCGTCGCCGCAGCGGCTCAGCCGGCACCGCGATGACGGTGCTGCACGCTGGTCCGCGCACCCGACGCGGACGCTTCGATGAAGAAGGAGAGCCGCATGACGCGCATCGGTGTCGTCACCGAGCAGCCGCCCGAGACCAGGGTCGCTGCGACCCCCGCGACGGTGAAGCAGTTGATCGCCCTGGGGTACGAGGTCGTCGTCGAGGCCGGTGCCGGCCATGCGTCGGCGTTCGCCGACGACGCGTACCGCGAGGCGGGGGCGACGATCGTCGAGGGCGCCGAGGCGCTCGCGAGCGGACTCGTGCTGAAGGTGAACGCCCCCACCGAGGCCGAGATCGCCGGGCTCGAGCCCGGGGCGACGATCGTCGGCCTGCTCGCCCCGGCGTTCAAGCCCGAACTGCTCGAGGCGCTCGCCGCGCGCGGCGTCACGGCCCTCGCGATGGACGCGGTGCCCCGCATCTCGCGGGCGCAGTCGATGGACGTGCTGAGCTCGATGACGAACATCGCGGGCTACCGCGCGGTCGTCGAGGCGGCGCACTCGTTCGGCCGCTTCTTCACCGGGCAGGTCACGGCCGCGGGCAAGGTGCCGCCCGCGAAGGTGCTCGTCGCGGGCGCCGGCGTCGCCGGGCTCGCCGCCATCGGCGCGGCCTCGAGCCTCGGCGCCATCGTGCGCGCGACCGACCCGCGCCCCGAGGTCGCCGACCAGGTGAAGTCGATCGGCGGCGAGTACCTCAAGGTCGAGGTGGAGGTCGAGCAGTCGACCGACGGCTACGCGAAGGCGACGAGCGAGGCCTACGACCGGCGCGCCGCCGAGATCTACTCGGAGCAGGCCGCCGACGTCGACATCATCATCACGACCGCGCTGATCCCCGGGCGCGCGGCGCCGAAGCTCATCACCGCGGCCGACGTCGCGAGCATGAAGTCGGGCAGCGTCATCGTCGACATGGCCGCGGGCATGGGCGGCAACGTCGAGGGCTCGGTCGCGGGCGAGAAGGTCGTCACGCCGAACGGCGTCACCATCCTCGGGTACACCGACCTCGCCTCGCGCCTGCCCACGCAGGCCTCGCAGCTCTACGGCACGAACGTCGTGAACCTCGTGAAGCTCCTCACGCCCGGCAAGGACGGCGAGGTCGTGCTCGACTTCGACGACATCGTGCAGCGCTCGGTGACCGTCACCCGCGACGGCGCGGTCACCTGGCCCCCGCCGCCGGTGCAGGTCTCCGCCGCGCCCGCGGCCGCGGCACCCGCTGCGAACACCGCGCAGGATGCCGCGCCCGCCCCCGAGCCGAAGCGGCCCATGTCGCCCGTGAAGAAGGTCGTGCTCGTCGCCGCGGGCATCGCGGCCCTCTTCGCGGTGAACGCGATCGCGCCGCCGCCGTTGCCGCAGCACTTCACGGTGCTGGTGCTCGCGGTCGTCGTCGGCTTCTACGTGATCGGCAAGGTAGCGCACGCGCTGCACACGCCGCTCATGAGCGTGACCAACGCGATCTCGGGCATCATCGTGGTCGGCGCGATGGTGCAGATCACGAGCGACGTGCTCGTCGTGCAGATCCTCGCAGCGATCGCCGTGCTGCTGGCCAGCATCAACATCTTCGGCGGCTTCGCCGTGACCCGACGCATGCTCGCGATGTTCTCGGCGGGCGCCGCCCCGAGGGGCGCCACGTCGAGCGCCGCCGCGACCGACGCCAAGACTGGAGCCGACCGTGCCTGAGACCACGACCCTGCTGACCCCGGCGTCGATCGCCGGAGCCGCCTACATCGTCGCGGCCCTGCTGTTCATCATGAGCCTCGCGGGGCTCAGCAAGCACGAAACCGCCAAGGCCGGTGTCAGCTACGGCATCGCCGGAATGGTGATCGCGCTCGTCGCGACCGTCTACGCCACCTTCGCCGGCGCCTGGGGTGAGCCGCACGTCACGACGGGGCTGATCCTGCTCGTCGTCGCCGTGCTCATCGGCGGTGCGATCGGCCTCTGGCGGGCCCGGATCGTCGCCATGACCGGCATGCCCGAGCTCATCGCGCTGCTGCACAGCTTCGTCGGCCTGGCCGCCGTGCTCGTCGGCTGGAACGGCGCGCTCGAGGAAACCGGCATGACCGGTGCGCTCCTCGACATCCACCACGCCGAGGTCTTCATCGGCGTCTTCATCGGCGCCGTCACCTTCACCGGCTCGATCGTCGCGTTCCTCAAGCTCTCGGCGCGCATGAAGTCGGCACCGCTGATGCTGCCGGGCAAGAACGCCCTCAACCTCGGCGCCCTCATCGCGTTCGTCGTCCTCACCGTCTGGTACGTCATCACCCCAGAGCTCTGGCTGCTCGTCGTCGTCACGGCGCTCGCCCTGGCGCTCGGCTGGCACCTGGTGGCCTCCATCGGCGGCGGCGACATGCCGGTCGTCATCTCGATGCTGAACAGCTACTCGGGCTGGGCGGCCGCGGCCGCGGGCTTCCTGCTGAACAACGACCTGCTCATCGTCACCGGTGCGCTCGTCGGCTCCTCGGGTGCGTACCTCTCGTACATCATGTGCAAGGCGATGAACCGCTCGTTCATCTCGGTGATCGCGGGCGGCTTCGGCATCGCCGCGCCCACCTCGTCGGGCGAGGTCGAGGGCGAATCGCGCGAGATCACGGTCGAGGATGCCGCGGAGCTGCTGCGCGACGCCTCGTCGGTCATCATCACTCCCGGCTACGGCATGGCGGTGGCGCAGGCGCAGTACCCGGTCGCCGAGCTCACGAGCCGCCTGCGCGAGCGAGGGGTGCAGGTGCGATTCGGCATCCACCCCGTCGCCGGCCGCCTGCCCGGGCATATGAACGTGCTGCTCGCCGAGGCGAAGGTGCCGTACGACATCGTCGAGGAGATGGACGAGATCAACGACGACTTCCCCGAGACGACCGTCGTGCTCGTGATCGGCGCGAACGACACCGTGAACCCCGCCGCCGCCGAGGACCCGGGCAGCCCCATCGCCGGCATGCCGGTGCTGAAGGTGTGGGAGGCGAAGAACGTCGTCGTCTTCAAGCGATCGATGGCCTCCGGCTACGCCGGTGTCGCGAACCCGCTGTTCACCCGCGACAACGCGCAGATGCTCTTCGGCGACGCGAAGCAGCGCGTGGAGGACCTGCTGCGGGTGCTGTGAGTCCCTGAGCGGATGCCTCGTGCGCGGCCCGCACGCGGCATCCGCTCAGTTCGGTCCCGCGTAGGATGGATCGGTAACCCCCTCCGACGTGAAAGAGGTCGCCGTGGCCACCGCCCGCGATGCATCCCCGGAGCGCCCGCAGTACTGGGTCGTCCCGGTCGTCCGCGGACTCCTCGCGGTCGTCCCCGCCGTGGTCATCACCTTCTCGCCGAACCACTCGCCCGAGCTCGGGCTGCTTGTGTTCGGCATCTGGGCGGTCGTCTCCGGCCTCGTCGTCGGGGCGCTGAGCCTGCGCCTGCTGGTCGGTCGCGGCATCCGCTCGCTCTTCGCGATCAACGCCGTCGTCACCGTCGTCGCCGGCCTCCTCGCGCTCTCGGTGCCGGGCGGGCTGCCGTTCCTGCTCTACCTCGTGAGCGTCTGGGCGGCCGTCACCGGTTTCGTCGAGCTCTACGCCGGTCTCCGCTCGCGCGGCCGCACCTCGGCGGCCCGCGACTGGATCGCCGTCGGCGCCTTCACCGCGATCCTCGCGGTGGTGTTCCTCCTCCTCCCGCCCGACGCCGTCACCGCGGTCGGCCTGCTCGGCGGCTATCTCGTGATCCTCGGGGTGTTCCTCGTGATCGGCGGCCTCTCCTTGAAGTGGGCCGCGAACCAGACCGCCGACGGCCCTGCCGCGGCAGGAGCGGAGCAGCAGTCGTGACCCAGTCCCCCGGTGAGTACCAGCCGAGCCGGCAGGACAGGCTCCGCCCGGCCGAGTACGTCGGCGGCGCCGCGATCGCCGCGATCTTCGTCGGCGTGATCTGCCTCGTCGCGACGCGCGACTGGACGATCACCCTCATCGGCGCCGGCGGCGTGTTCATCATCGTGCTCGTCGCGCTCGCGCTCCTGCAGATGGCGATCAAGCCGAACGCCGACGAGCGCGCCGAGCTCGGCGAGGGCGACGGCGAGACCGGCCCGGGCGAGCCGCCCGCACCGCAGGGGCCCGCGCACTGAGCGGAGGCCGCGTCAGCCACCCGCGCGCACGAGGCGCCCGAGTTCGGCGCCCTCGCGATCGAGCAGCACCAGCTCCTCGTCGTCGAAGGCGGCACGGCGGGCGCCCGCGACCCATCCGGGGGCCGGCGCCCCGTCGCATCCGATGAGCGTCGAGGCGCCGGAGATCACGAGCAGTTCGCCGTCGCCGTCGACCGCCCAGCGTCCGCTCTGACCGTTGCAGCCGTCCGACCCGGTCCACTCGCCGGCGGCGAGGAAGACGACGTGCGGGTCGGATGCGTACGATGCTCCGGCGGGCTCCCACCGGCCGAGCAGATCGTCGGCGCCGGCCGCAGCGAGCGTGTCGGGGAGGGGCGCCGCATCGGCGAAGAACGCGCGCACCGCGTCGTCGATCACCGGAGGTTCGGCGAAGAAGTCCGCCACCGTGTCGATCGGGTCGGGAGCGCCGTCGATCGCGAGCGAGGCGACGGGCTCGCCCTCGGCGTCGAGCAGCTGCCACCCGTCGTCGGCGGCCCGGTAGGAGGTCGTCTCGTCGAGCCAGGCGATCGTCGGGAACCCGCCGTTCGCGCAGTCGTCGCTCGCGCTCATGGTCTGCGCGAGGAAGGTCCGCTCCCCCGCGAGCCACCCGCCGCCGATCATGCCGCAGTCGCGCCAGAGCGAGAATTCCGGCGCGTCGAGGCGCAGCCACGTGTCGGGGCCCTCGCCCGCGGCGTCCGAGACGCGCCACATGCCGATGAGTCCGATCGGGTCGGACGTGGCGGCCGTCGACGTGGGCGCCGTCGCGGCGGTCGTCGGGGCTTGCGCCGCGCCGGCGGTCGCGCAGCCGGCGGTGAGGCATGTTGCGACGGTGGCCAGCACGAACGCCGCGAAGCGGCCGCGACGAGGTGAACCGGACGCGGCCCGCTGTGCAGTGCTGGACATGCTCGGCTCCTTCGCGCTCACCCGGTCTGTGTGCCGGAACGTGCCCATCTTGCACGAACGGCAGGCCCCGCACCGAGCGAGGCCCGCCGGAGCCCGGCCTGAGCCGGTGCCGGCCTACGGCAGCCGGTCGACGAGCTCGTCGGCGATGCCGACGTACGACGCCGGGGTGAGCGCGAGCAGGCGCGCCTTCGCCTCGTCGCCGATCTCGAGGCCCTCGACGAATGCGGCGAGATCCTCGGCGCCCACGCGCTTGCCGCGGGTGAGCTCCTTGAGCAGCGCGTACGGGTCGGCGATCGTCGAGCGGCCCGCGACGACCTCGGCGCGGATCACCGTCTGGATCGCCTCGCCGAGCACCTCCCAGTTGCCGTCGAGGTCGGCGAGCAGCAGCGCGCGGTCGAGGTCGATCTCGCCGAGGCCGCGCTGGATGTTGTCGAGCGCGAGCATCGAGTGGCCGAAGCCGACGCCGATGTTGCGCTGCGCCGACGAGTCGGTGAGGTCGCGCTGCAGGCGGCTCGTCACGAGCGTCGCGGCGAGCGAGTCGAGCACGGCGCTCGAGAGCTCGAGGTTCGCCTCGGCGTTCTCGAAGCGGATCGGGTTGACCTTGTGCGGCATCGTCGACGAACCCGTCGCGCCGGCCGCGGGGATCTGCCGGAAGTAGCCCAGCGAGATGTAGGTCCAGATGTCGGTCGCGAGGTTGTGCAGCACGCGGTTCGCGTGCGAGATCTTGCCGTAGAGCTCGGCCTGCCAGTCGTGCGACTCGATCTGCGTGGTGAGCGGGTTCCAGGTGAGGCCGAGCGACTCGACGAACTCCTGCGACACGGCCGGCCACGAGACATCCGGCGCGGCGACGACGTGCGCGGAGAAGGTGCCCGTCGCGCCCGAGAACTTGCCGAGGTACTCGGTCGCCTCGACCTGCGCCGCGATGCGGCCGAGCCGGTGCACGAAGACCGCGAGCTCCTTGCCCATGGTCGAGGGGGTCGCCGGCTGCCCGTGCGTGCGGCTGAGCATCGAGGCATCCCGGTGCTCGATCGCGAGCGCCTGCAGCGTCGCGATGACCGCGCGGTACTTCGGCAGCCAGACCTGCTGCACGGCGTCGCGCACGGTGACCGCATACGAGAGGTTGTTGATGTCCTCGGAGGTGCAGGCGAAGTGGGTGAGCTCGGCGATCGCGTCGAGGCCGAGGTCGGAGAGGCGGCGGCGCACGTAGTACTCGACGGCCTTCACGTCGTGACGGGTGGTCGCCTCGAGGGTCGCGAGCTCGTCGATGTCGGCCTGGCCGAAGTCGGCGACGACCTGGCGCAGGCTCGCCTTCTGGTGCTCGGAGAGCGCGGCGGCGCCGAAGAAGCCGCGGTCGGTCTGGGCGATGAGCCACTCGACCTCGACGTGCACGCGCGCCCGGTTGAGGCCCGCCTCGGAGAGGTGCTCGCCGAGCTCGCCGACCGCCGAACGGTACCGGCCGTCGAGGGGGCTGAGCGGCTGGGGAGGCAGCGAAGTCATCGGATTCCTTGTCTGAGAGCGGGTGCGAGTTGGCGGAAGAGCGCCTGGGTCGACCGTTCAATCATCTCAAGGACTCGATCGAACATTCCCGCATCGGAGTAATAGGGGTCGGGCACGTCCTGCAGGTTCGCGAGTTCGGGCTCGAATTCGAGGAGCAGGCGCACCTTGTGCTGCTCGGCCGAACCGGTCGCCCAGTTGCGCAGGATCCGGGCCTGACCGCGGTCGAATGCGACGACGAGGTCGAGCTCGGGGAAGTCGCCGGCGTCGAACTGCCGGGCGCGGTGGTGGGTGCCGTCGTAGCCGGCCCTCGCGAGCGCCTCGACCGTGCGCTGGTCGGCGGGTTCGCCGACGTGCCAGTCGCCCGTCGCAGCCGATTCGATCGCGAGCGCGCCGCCGAGGCCCGCCTGCTCGGCGAGGGAGCGCAGCACCACCTCCGCCATCGGAGACCGGCAGATGTTGCCGGTGCACACGAACGAGACTCGGAAGGGCTGCGCGGCGTCCCCCGCGGGTTCCGCTCGCGTCATGGCATCCATTGTGGAGGAGAATGCCTCTTTCAGGAACGGGTTGCGCCCCGAAAGCGAGAGGCGATGAGATGACGGATGCTCCTGCGCCCGAGCTGCACGTCGACGCCGAGCTCGTCGCGCGGCTGATCGAGACGCAGCACCCCGAGTTCGCCGGGCCCCTGGAGTTCGTCGCGAACGGCTGGGACAACGCGATGTACCGCCTCGAGGCCGGGGGCGCCGTGTACGGCGTGCGCCTGCCGCGACGGCGGATCGCCTCGCCGCTCGTCGAGCACGAACAGCGCTGGCTGCCCGCGCTCGCCGTGCGGCTGCCCGTCGCGGTGCCGGCGCCGATCCGGGCAGGGCGCCCGGCGCCCGAGCTCGGCTACGACGCACCGTGGAGCATCGTGCCCTGGTTCGACGGAGTGAACGCAGCGGGCCGCTCCCCCGCTGAACGCGCCCAACTCGGCCCGGTTCTCGCCGCCTTCGTCGACGCCCTGCACACGCCGGCCCCCGCGGACGCGCCGCACAACCCCTACCGCGGCGTCCCGCTCGCCGCTCGCGACGCCTCGGTGCGCGAGCGATTCGCCCGCGGGAGCCTCGACGGCGTGCTCGGCGCCCGCACCGCACGCCTCCACGAGGTCTGGGAGGACGCGCTCGCCGCGCCGGTCTGGACGGGCGCGCCGACGTGGCTGCACGGCGACCTGCATCCGGGCAACCTCGTGCTCGAGGCATCCGGCGCCCTCGCAGCCGTGATCGACTTCGGCGACCTCACCGCCGGCGACCCAGCGACCGACCTCGCGACGGCGTGGCTGACCTTCGACGCCGCGGGCCGGGCCGCCTTCGTGCGCGAACTCGAACGGCGCAGGCCCGTCGATGCCGCGACCTGGCGCCGCGCCCGTGGGTGGGCCGTCGTCTGGGGCAGCGCGGTCGTCGATGCGCTCGACGGCTCGGGCCCGATCGCACGACTCGGCCGCAACGCGCTCGAGCAGGTGCTCGTCGACTGACGTCGGCTCGCCGATCGCTCCTCCACAAGGAGCGTCCGGCCTCGCTGCGTACGGCTCGCTCATGCTCCGGCGGCGAACGCCGTCGCGGTCGGCAATCTGGCCGAATGGATGCCTCGGACGCCCTGATCGCCGCCCTCACGGGCCGCACCGCCACCGTGCAGCGCATCGAGTCCGCCGTCGCTGTGCGCACGCGCCTCGTCGCACTGCGCACCGACCTCGGACAGGCCGCGGCGATGCTGCCGCCCGACGGCGGGCGGTGGCGCTCCGAGGCGGCCGATCGCTACGCCGAGCGACTGCACGAGCTGCGAGCGCGGGTGCTCGGCGGCGTCGACCGACTCGATGCCGCCGCCGCCGACCTCGACGAGCGCATCCGCCGTATGGAGGCGGAGCTCGCCGCGTACGAGCAGGCCGAGCGCGACGCGGAGGCGCAGGCTCGGGCCGCTCGTGCGGCGGCGCTTGCCGAAGAGGCACGGCTCGCGCGCCGCGCGGAGGAGCGTTCCGACGGGGTGGAGGCCCGGCCGTGAGCGACGCCATCACGATCTCGGGCGGCGGCTCGACCGTCGTCGCGACCGACGAGCTCTTCACCGACGCCGCACGCCTCGGCGGCGCCGCGACCGCCGTCGCCGCGGCCCGGGCGCAGGCCGGGGTGCTCGCGGCCGAACTCGACGCGATCGGGGCCGACCTGGGCGGCGGCTGGGCCGAGCCGCGGCCGGCAGCGCTGCTGCACGAACTCGAGGGCGAGCTGCGCCGATGCGAGGCCGACGGCGAAGAACTCCGCTCCGCGCTCGTCGCGAGCGCCGAACGATACGGGTGGACGGAGCGCGCCGTCGACGGACTCTGGCAGTTCGGCGGGGGTGTCGTCGCGCATCTGCTGGGCTCGGCGCTCACGACGCCGGCCGGGCTGCTCTTCGCGGGCGGCATCGCGCTGACGGCGGGTCTCGACTCGGCCGCGGCGAACGCGTGGGGCGGCACGCCGCTGCGCGACTGGCTCGCCGCGAACCAGGAGCTGCTCTCCGATCCCAACTTCGTCCGGGCCGTCCGGGCAGCGGTCGACTCGGCCGACGAGTTCGCCGTCGGTGCCGTGCAACTGCCCGGCGGCAGCGGGCTGGCCGCGGCCTTCGGCGACTTCGTGAACGCACCCGAGAGCGCGTCGATACTCCTGGGCGTCGCGGCGCTCATCGGGTCGAGGGCGCTGGTCGACGGGCCGGTCTCGGTGCGCCGGGCCGAGGGCGGTGACCGTGCGGGCGACGGCCGCGCGCCGGCCGGGCACCCGAGCGCCGGCACCGAGCGCAGCGTGCAGGCGCCGCACGGCTTCGCCGAGCTCGCCTCGCGCATCCCCGGCGGCGAGGGGCCTCAGATCCGCATCGAACGGTACGGCGAAGCCGGAGATCCGCGATGGGTGGTCTACGTCAGCGGCACGGTCGATCCCGCGCTCGTCGCGGGCGAGCAGCCCTTCGACATGGTCTCGAACCTCCACGGCATCGCCGACGACTCGCCGCTCGATGCGCTCCGCGGCGCCGGGGCCGAGTCGGGAGCGGGCGAGCGGGCCGTCCGCGCGGCGATGGCGGCCGCCGGAATGGCGCCGGGCGACCCCGTGTACTTCGCGGGTCATTCGGGCGGCGGCATCATCGTGCACGAGCTCGCGAGCGACCCGGGGATCAACGCGATCGGCGGGATGAATCTCG
This sequence comes from Agromyces sp. NPDC057679, assembly GCF_042799635.1. Taxonomy (NCBI): domain Bacteria; kingdom Bacillati; phylum Actinomycetota; class Actinomycetes; order Micrococcales; family Microbacteriaceae; genus Agromyces; species Agromyces sp. NPDC057679. The sequence continues at coordinate 169,280 of NZ_JBHVIK010000002.1, forward strand.
GCGGCCCGGGCGACTCGGCCCCGACGCGCGACGGGGTGCCGGTGCTCGACGTCGCCCACGACGAGGACCTCGTTCCGGCGGTCGGCGGGTCGGGTGCGCCGTCCCCCGAGCGCACGACCGTCACGCGCAGCGTGCTCGGCGACGGGCACCGCTTCGAGGGCGCGCTGCCGGCCCACTCGCTCGAGGCCTACCGCGGCACGGCGGCGCTCATCGACGCCTCGGAGGCGCCGCAGCTCGTCGAGCTCCGCGAGCTGCTCGCCTTCACGGGCGGCGGTACCGGCGCGGTCAGCGAGTGGATCGCCGAGCGCGACCCGGCGGGTACGCCCGAGCCGTCGCCCGAGCCGACGCTGGGGCGGGCGGGCGGAGCCGGGTCGCTCAGTCGCTCGACGGACGCACCACGAGGCCGATGAGCCAGCTGATCAGCCCGAGCACGAGCGCGCCGAGCACGCCCCACCAGAAGCTCTCGACGACGAGGCCGAAGCCCATGAGGCCGCTGATCCAGTCGACGAGCAGCAGCAGGAGGCCGTTGACGATGAACGAGATGAGGCCGAGCGTGAGGACGTAGATCGGGAAGGCGACGATCCGGATGAAGGTGCCGACGATGGCGTTCACCAGGCCGAAGATGGCGGCGACGAGCAGGTACGTGAGCACGGTCGCGAGCTCGGTGTCGTCGTACGGCACCACGCTGACACCCGAGACGATGAGCGTCGTCAGCCAGAGTGCGAGGGCGACGACGATGACCTTGAGGATGAACCGCATGCCTCCACTCTGTCAGACGGGGCAACGGAGGCGAAGGGGTACGGTGGATCGCGTGAACGCACCGGAACCGCGAGGGGCAGGCGTTCGCCTGCGCCCCGAGATCGCCGCACTCCCGCCGTATCGCCAGGGCCGCCCCGCCCCCGCCGACGGGTTCAAGCTCTCGAGCAACGAGAACCCGTTCGATCCGCTGCCGTCCGTCGTCGAGGCGGTCGCCGACGCGGCCTCGACGATCAATCGCTACCCCGATGCCACGGCGCTCGCGCTGCGCGAGCGGCTCGCCGGGCGCTACGGGGTCACCGCCGACGAGGTGCTCGTCGGGGCCGGCTCGGTGGCGCTGCTCGCTGCACTCATCCAGGCCGCGGCCGCCCCGGGCGACGAGGTCGTCTACTCGTGGCGCTCGTTCGAGGCCTACCCGGGCCTCGTGACCGTGTCGGGCGCGACGAGCGTGCAGGTGCCGAACCGGGCCGACCACGGGCACGACCTCGACGCGATGGCCGCGGCCGTGACCGACCGCACCCGCGTCGTCATCGTCTGCTCGCCGAACAACCCGACCGGCGTCATCGTCACGGCTGCCGAGTTCGAGGCATTCATGGCGAAGGTCCCCGCCGACCTGCTCGTGCTGCTCGACGAGGCCTACATCGAGTTCGTCCGCGACGACGCATCCGTCGACGGGGCGACCCTGCTCGGCCGGTACCCGAACCTCGTCGTGCTGCGCACCTTCTCGAAGGCCTACGGCCTCGCCGGCCTCAGGGTCGGGTACGCGATCGGCCCCGTGGCGATCCTCGACGCGGCCCGGGCGACGATCACCCCGCTGAGCGTGACGGCGGCCTCGACCGCCGCGGCACTCGCCTCGCTCGAGCCGGCCGCCGAGGCGGAGCTGCTCGAGCGCGTCGGGGTCATCGCCGAACGCCGCGACCGCGTGCGCGCGGCGCTGCTCGCGCAGGGATGGCCCGTCCCGGTCGCGCAGGGAAACTTCATCTGGCTGCCCGCGGGCGAGGCCACGGCCGAGGTCGCCGAGCGGCTCTTCGATGCCGGGCTCGTGACGCGCGCATTCCCGCCCGCGGGCATCCGCGTGTCGATCGGCGAGGAGGAGGCTGTCGATATCCTCCTCCGGATTCTCGGTGAGCTTGTACCGGCTTCACAAGTAGGGCGTCCCGAGTAGCGGGTAGCGTGGAACGGTGGCAGCCCGCGAGAGAGACTTCACCGCGCCGACGGTTCAGCTCCTGACCCCCGAGGGCCAGTTGCGCCCGACCCCCGAAGCCGAGGCGTACCTGCCGCTCGTCGAAGCACTCGACGACGCGACACTGCAGCGCTTCTACCGCGACATGACGGTCTCGCGCCGGCTCGACGTCGCCGGCGCGAACCTGCAGCGGCAGGGGCAGCTGGCGCTCTGGGTGCCGAGCTCCGGCCAGGAGGCCGCGCAGGTCGGCTCCGCCCACGCAGCACGCCCGCAGGACCACCTGTTCCCCTCGTACCGCGAGCACATCGTCGGCATGATCCGCGGCCTCGACCCCGTGCGCATCCTCGCGCTCCTGCGCGGCATCACGCAGGGCGGCTGGAACCCCGAGGAGAACGGCAACTTCCATCTCTACACGCTCGTGCTCGCCTCGCAGACGCTGCACGCCACGGGCTACGCGATGGGCCTGCAGTTCGACGGCGCGACCGCGACGGGCGACCCCGAGACGGATGCCGCGGTGCTCGTCTACTACGGCGACGGCTCGACCTCGCAGGGCGACGCCAACGAGGCGCTCGTCTTCGCCTCGAGCTACGAGACGCCGCAGGTCTTCTTCATCCAGAACAACCAGTGGGCGATCTCGGTGCCGGTCTCGCGGCAGTCGCGCAGCCCGCTCGCGCTGCGCGGCGGCGGCTTCGGCATGCCGGGCGTGCGCATCGACGGCAACGACGTGCTCGCGAGCTACGCCGTCACCCGGCAGTCGCTCGAGGAGGCCCGCGCGGGCCAGGGCCCGAGCCTCATCGAGGCGCTCACCTACCGCATGGGCGCGCACACCACCGCCGACGACCCCACGAAGTACCGCACCGACGACGAGGTCGCCTACTGGGCCGAGCGCGACCCGATCGCCCGCTACCGCACCTGGCTCGAGAGCCGCGGCGCCTCGGCCGCGTTCTTCGACGAGGTCGACCAAGAGGCATCCGACGTCGCCGCCGACGTGCGCCGACGCGCACTCGAGCTGACCGGCCCGAGCCGCGCCGCGATCTTCGAGCACGTGTACAGCGAGCCGCACCCGCTCATGGTCGAGCAGCACGCGTGGCTCGACGAGTTCGAGAACTCGTTCGACGGAGACGCGGCATGACCGGCCGGATCGACGAGGAGGTTCGCGTGACCGACGCACCCGAGGCATCCGCCCCTGCCTCTGTCCCTGCCCACGAGGAGCCCGCCGGCGACGTGCGCGGCGTGCAGACCCTGTCGATGGCGAAGGCCATCACCGCGGGCCTCCGCGACGCCATGCGCGCCGACGAGAAGGTGCTGCTCATGGGCGAGGACATCGGGCCGCTCGGCGGCGTGTTCCGCGTCACCGAGGGGCTCTCGGCCGAGTTCGGCGAGAAGCGGGTGCTCGACACCCCGCTCGCAGAGTCGGGCATCATCGGCACGGCCATCGGCCTCGCGATGCGCGGCTACCGGCCGGTGTGCGAGATCCAGTTCGACGGCTTCATCTTCCCCGCATTCGACCAGATCACGACCCAGCTCGCCCGGCAGACGCTGCGCCACGAGGGCAGGGTCGCGATGCCGATCGTCATCCGCGTGCCGTACGGCGGGCACATCGGCTCGATCGAGCACCACCAGGAGAGCCCCGAGGCGTATTTCGCGCACACCCCGGGCCTGCGGGTGGTCAGCCCGTCGAACCCGCACGACGCGTACTGGATGATCCGCGAGGCGATCGAGTCGCGCGACCCCGTGCTGTTCTTCGAGCCGAAGAGCCGCTACTGGCCGAAGGGGCCGGTCGACCTCGACCACGCCGGGCTGCCGCTGCACGCGAGCCGCGTGGTCCGCCAGGGCACCGACGTCACGGTCGTCGGCCACGGCGCGATGGTGTCGACGCTGCTCCAGGCCGCCGACGTCGCCGCCGAGGAGGGCACGAGCATCGAGGTCGTCGACCTGCGCTCCCTCTCCCCCATCGACTACGGACCGCTGCTCGAGTCGGTGCACCGCACCGGCCGGCTCGTCGTCGCCCAGGAGGCGTACGGCAACGTCTCGGTCGGCTCCGAGATCGCCGCGACCGTCGCCGAGCGGGCGTTCTACTCCCTCGAGGCGCCGGTGCTGCGCGTGTCGGGCTTCGACACCCCGTTCCCGCCCGCCTCGCTCGAGACCGAGTACCTGCCGAGCCCCGACCGGGTGCTCGAAGCCGTGGACCGCGCGCTGGCCTACTGACACGACACGACTCAGACATGTCGCTGATGGCATGACTCGACTGCGAGGGTAAGACAGATGAGCGAGATCCGATTCCCACTTCCCGATGTCGGCGAGGGCCTCACCGAGGCCGAGATCGTGCAGTGGCGTGTCGCGCCCGGCGATCGCATCGCGCTCGACCAGGTCTTCGTCGAGATCGAGACGGCGAAGTCGCTCGTCGAGCTGCCGAGCGCGTTCGAGGGCGTCGTCTCCGAACTGCTCGTCGAAGAGGGCCGGACGGTCGACGTCGGCACCCCCATCCTGGTGATCCAGACGGATGCCGCGGGAGCGGCGCCGGCCGCCGAGCCGAGCGGTGACGGGGCGGGGGCCGCTGCGTCCGCGGTCGCGCCGGCCGCTCCTGCACCCGCACCGACCGCCGCGACCGCGCCCGCCGTCGCCGAGGAGCGCGGTGGAGCCGTGCTCGTCGGACACGGATCCTCGGGCCCCGTGGCGACCCGTCGCCGCAGGCACCCCTCACCCGGCGGCGCGCACGAGAAGCTCGCGGCCCCGCCCGCTCCCCCGGTCGCCGCTCCCCCGGCGCCCGCTGCGGCACCCGTCACGGCCTCCGCAGCCGCCGCCGCGCCCGCCTCTCCGACCCGCGCCGAGTCGCGCGTGCCGGTGATCGCGAAGCCGCCGATCCGCAAGCTCGCGAAAGACCTCGGCGTCGACCTCTCCCGGGTCGCCCCGACGGGTCCGATCGGCGAGGTCACACGCGACGACGTCATCCGCGAGGCGAGCCAGGCGAGCGTCTTCCGCAACATCCAGACGCCCGAGGCGCCGGCCGATCGCGAGACCCGCATCCCGGTGAAGGGCGTGCGCAAGGCGATCGCGAACGCCATGGTGCAGAGCGCATACTCGGCGCCGCATGTGTCGGTGTTCGTCGATGTCGATGCCACCCGCACCATGGAGTACCTGAAGCGGCTCAAGGCCTCGCCCGACTACGCCGGCATCAAGATCTCGCCGCTGCTCATCATGGCGAAGGCGATGCTCTGGGCGGTGCGCCGCAACCCGACCGTCAACGCGCAGTGGACCGACGACGAGATCATCGTCAAGCACTACGTGAACCTCGGCATCGCCGCGGCGACCCCCCGCGGGCTGATCGTGCCGAACGTGAAGAACGCGCAGGACATGTCGATGGTCGAGCTCGCGGCCGCGCTCGAGCAGCTGACGCTCACGGCGCGCGAGGGCAAGACGCAGCCCGCCGAGATGCAGGGCGGCACGATCACGATCACGAACATCGGCGTCTTCGGCATGGACACCGGCACCCCGATCCTCAACCCCGGCGAGGTCGGCATCGTCGCGCTCGGCACGATCAAGCAGAAGCCGTGGGTCGTCGACGGCGAGGTGCGTCCGCGCTTCGTGACGACGATCGGCGGCTCGTTCGACCATCGCGTCGTCGACGGCGACGTCGTCTCGCGCTTCGTCGCCGACGTCGCCTCGATCATCGAGGAGCCGGCGCTGCTGCTCGAGTAGCGCCCGCCTCCCCAGTGCCGCGTCGCCGCGCTAGAGGCGGTACTCGGAGGTGATCGTGTCGGGCGTGCGGCTGGCCTCGACGAAGCCGACGCGCTCGAGCGTGCGACGCGCGGGCAGGTTCGCGACCTCGGCCGAGGCGCGCACGACGCGGGCGAGACCGGTCGACCGTGCGAGCTCGACGGCGGCCAGCACGGTGTGGAACGCGAGCCCCTGGCCGCGCACCGCCGGGACGAGGCCGAAGTCGAACTCGACAGCGCCGTCGGCGTCGGGAGGGCCGAACAGGTTCACTCCCCCGATGGCGGGACCGTCTTCGCCGCGGCGCACCAGGTAGGGCCCGAAGGGCATGGGGTCGCCGTTCAGGCGCACCGCGCGCACGTACTCGGCGAGGAGCTCGGGCTCGTCGGTGAAGGCGTAGGCGCCCTCCCACCCGTCGTGAGGATCGACCGCGCCGGACAGCACGCGCTCGGCGTCGGCGACGGTGAATCGGTGCAGCGTGATCGGGGCCGTCGTCGTATCCACGTACTTCACTCTCGCATGCGCCGCTGACAGGCGCCAAGTGTTGTTCACAGGATGACGTGGAATGCCCGGTGAACTCTTCGGGTTGCGTCGAGTGGCGGCTCGCACAGTCCGCCGGTGTCCAGATGGTTTTGACAATCATTATCAATAAGCGTAGGTTCGAAGCATGGAAACGCGCACCCGGACCTCCAGCCGTCGCCCCGTGACCTTGATCGGGGCGGGCGGCCTGTTGGCGGCGAGCGTCATCGCCCTCGCGGGCTGCGCGAGCCCCGGTGCATCCGCCGGTGGCGACGGGCCGAAGATCGTCGCGACGACGACCCAGGTGGGCGACTTCACCCGCGAGCTGCTCGGCGGCGACGCCGAGCTCACCCAGCTCCTCTCCCCCGGCCAGAGCGCGCACGGCTTCGACCCGTCTGCGGCGCAGCTGCTCGCCCTCACGAACGCCGACGCGCTCGTCGTCAACGGCGGTGGCCTCGAGAGCTGGCTCGACGACGCCATCGAGGCGTCGGGCTTCGACGGCGTGCTCATCGACGCGAGCACCGGCATCGAGCTGTTCGGCACCGACGACCACGCGCACGACCACGACGACGAAGCGGACGCTGCGGAGGATGCGCGCGACCACGACCACGACCACGACGACGACGCCGGCACGGACGCGGCCGACGCCCACGCCGACGACCACGACCACGCCGACGACCACGAGGGCCACGACCACGGCGACGGGAACCCCCACATCTGGACCGACCCCGAGCTCGCCGAGGACATGGTCGAGAACATCGCCGACGGCCTCGCGACGGTCGACGGCCTCGACGCCGCGAACCTCGAGGCGAACGAGACCGCGTACCTCGCGAAGCTCGAGGCGCTCGACGACTGGATCGCCGACAACGTCGAGCAGGTGCCGGCGGCCGAGCGGCTGCTCGTGACGAACCACGACGCCTTCACCTACTTCGTCGACGCCTACGAGGTGACCTTCGTCGGCAGCATCATCCCGAGCTTCGACGACAACGCCGAGCCGAGCGCGGCCGAGATCGACGATCTCGTCGCGAAGATCGAATCGACGGGCGTGGCCGCGGTGTTCTCCGAGGCATCCCTGTCGCCGAAGGCCGCGGAGACGATCGCCGCCGAATCGGGCGTCGCGGTCTACTCGGGGCCCGATGCGCTGTACGGCGACTCGCTGGGCGAGGCCGGCAGCGAGGGCGCGACGTACCTCGGCAGCCAGCTGCACAACGCGCGGCTGATCCTCGAATCGTGGGGCGTCGTGCCTACCGCGCTCCCCGCCGCCCTGCAAGGATGACTCGCATGAGCGACTCCCCCGTACTCCGCCTCGCCGGTGCGGCCTTCACGCACCCGGGCGGATCGGGCGTCTCGGGGCTCGAGCTCGAGATCGCGCCCGGTGAGGCGGTCGCGCTCATCGGCCCGAACGGCGCCGGCAAGTCGACGCTCTTGAAGGGCGTGCTCGGGCTCGTGCCGCGCACGGCCGGACAGATCGACGTCGGCGGCGTGCAACTCGGTGCGGGCCGGGCATCGCATGCCGCGAGCGGCATGGTTGCGTTCCTCCCCCAGTCGGCCGACCTCGACCCCGACTTCCCGATCAGCCTCGAGCAGGTCGTCATGCAGGGCCGCTATCGCGGCCTCGGCCTGTTCCGGTGGCCGGGCCGCGGTGACCGGGCGGCCGTCGCGCGGGCCCTCGAGACGGTCGGCCTGGGCGATCTCGCGAAGCGCCAGTTCGGCGAGCTCTCGGGCGGACAGCGCCAGCGCGGGCTGCTCGCCCGCGCCCTCGCCTCCGACCCCGCGCTCCTGCTGCTCGACGAGCCGTTCAACGGCCTCGACCAGCCCAACCGCGACGCGCTCGTCGACACCCTGCGCGAGCTGAAGGCCCGCGGCGTCGCCGTGCTGGTCTCGACGCACGACCTCGAGCTCGCGAGACTCGTCTGCGACGCGGTCGTGCTCGTCAACGGCACGCAGCTCGCGTTCGGACCGGTCGACGAGGTGCTCACCCTCGGCAACGTGCAGGAGTGCTTCGAGGGCGTCGAGGTCGAGATCGACGAGCACACCCTCGTCGTTCCCGGGCACGAGGGCCACTGAATGCCGAACGACGCATATAGTCGTCGCCGATCGCGGGGGAGGGGCCGAGGATGTCGCTGACCGACGCGCTCTTCACCGCGTTCTCGATTCCGTTCATGGCGCGCGCACTCATCGTGATGCTCGTCCTCGCGGTCGTCGCCGGGGTCGTCGGGGTGCTCGTGAACCTGCGCGGACTCGAGTTCATCAGCGACGGGCTCACGCACGCCGTGTTCCCCGGCCTGGCCATCGGACTCGCCGTCGGCGGCGCGAGCGGGCTCCTGCCCGGTGCCGCGATCGCGGCCCTCGCCGGCGCGCTCGCGCTGACCTGGCTCGACCGGGCCGGCATCACCTCGGACGCGGCGATCGCGATCGTGCTCACCGCGACCTTCAGCGTCGGCGTCATCGTGGTCTCGAAGAGCGATGACTACGCGGGCGAGCTCGAGGCGCTGCTCTTCGGGCGAGTGCTGACCATTCCGCCCGATCAGGTGGTGCCGCTCGTCGTCGTGAGCCTCATCGCCCTGCTCGCCGTCGTGCTGACGCTCAAGCAGCAGCTCTTCCGCGCCTTCGACGCGCGCGGCAGCCGTGCGGCCGGCGACTCGGTGCTCGTGCTCGACCTGGTGCTGAACGCCGCGATCGCGCTCGTCGTGGTCGCCGCGGCGGCGACGGTGGGCACGCTGCTCGTGCTGGCGCTGCTGATCGTGCCGGGCGCCGTCGCACGGCTCGTGACGCGACGGCTGTGGTGGCTCTTCCCCGCGGCCGCTGCGTTCGCCGCGCTGAGTGCCTGGGTCGGGCTGTCGGCCGGGTTCGCGATCTCGGTGGGGGCGGGGATCGACGTCCCGGCCGGTGCGACGATCGTCGGGGTGTTCGTGCTCGGGTACGCACTGGTGCTCGCGGTCGCGTCGTGCGTTCGTGCCATCGGCGCCCGCCCTGCGGGGAGCCGACCGGCCCCGACGCCGCGACCCCGTTCGGGAGGAGATCGCACGCTCGGGAGGATGGAATCGGGGATCGCCTCCTCCCGATCCGCCGAAGTCCTCCCCAACGCCACGGCGACGGCGGCGGCGGCGGCGACGCCCACTGCGACGCGGAAGCCCGGCTCGACGGGGGAGGAGCGCTGATGGGCTACTTCGAACGCGCCCTGTTCGCCGCCATCGTGATCGGCGTCGGTGCCGGGTTCGTCGGCGCGCTCGTGGTGCTGCGCAAGCGCACCTTCTTCGCGCAGGCGCTCACTCACGGCACGTACCCGGGCGCGGTCGCCGCGGCGGCGCTCGGCGTGAGCGTGCCGGCGGGCGCTGCGGTCGCCTCGGTCGTGCTCGTCGTGATCATGGCCGGCATCGCGCGCGTGCGCCGTCAGGGCGCCCAGGTCGCCGCGGGCATCGTGCTCACCGGCGGCTTCGCCGCGGGCGCGCTCCTGCAGTCCCTCATCCCGGGGCTGCCCGTGCGGGCCGAGAGCCTGCTGGTCGGCTCGATCCTCACCGTCAGCGACGGAGACATTCTGCTCGCGGCATGCGTCGCGCTGCTCGCGGTGGTGCTGGTCGCGCTGTTCGGCAAGGAGATCGCGCTCTCGACGTTCGACCCGGCGGGCTTCCGTGCGATGGGCTACCGGGAATGGCCGATCGAGCTGCTCGTGCTCGGGCTCACCGCGGCCTCCGTCGTCAGCTCGCTCCCGGCGGTCGGCGCGATCCTCGCGATCGCGCTCATCGCGGCCCCGGCAGCGGCCGCGCGCCTCGTGGTCGGCTCCTTCCGCGGGGTGCTCGTCGTCGCCCCCCTGATCGGCGCGGCGTCGGGGGTGCTCGGCGTGCTCGCATCCCGCGCCTTCGCGATCGCCGCCGGCCCGGCGATCGCCCTCGCCGCGACCGCGTTCTTCCTCCTCGCACTGGGACTCTCCAAGCTTCGAGGGCTAGCGTGGAGACGGACCGACATCCCCGTCGAGACCGCGGAGGGCGCACGAATCGCATGAAACGCAACACCTGGCAGCGCGAGGCCGTTCGCGAGGCGCTCGATTCGACCGAGGGCTTCATCAGCGCGCAGGCGCTGCACTCCGCGCTGCACGCGAGCGGTTCGCCGATCGGGCTCGCGACGGTCTACCGCGCGCTCGGCGACCTCGCGACGAGCGGCGAGGCCGATTCGCTGCAGTCGCCCGAGGGCGAGGCGCTGTACCGGGCGTGCTCGACGACGGGACACCATCACCACCTCATCTGCCGCAACTGCGGGCTGACGGTCGAGATCGCGGCCGACGAGGTGGAGGCGTGGGCGAAGGGCATCGCGGCCGAGCACGGCTTCACCCAGGCGGCCCACGTGGTCGACGTCTTCGGGCTCTGCGCGAACTGCACGCAACTCGCCGCCCGAGAGCCCGGCGCCGTCGGCGCGGGGGAGTAGGCCCGAAACGAAAACCCCGATCAGCGCCGAATAGCGCGGCTCGATTGGGTTCTTCCGCGTTTCATCGATAGCGTGGACGACGGTCCTGCGAGACCGATCGCCCAGTCCGCGGTTCGATATTCCCGAACGGGAATCCTCGGAGCGTATGGTTCGGCGGTGAGGCATCCGGCCCCGATGGCCGGACGCGACGACGCCCTGTTTCGCCCGACGATCGCATTTCGCGCCGGGCTTGAGTCCAGGGCGTCCGATTCACCGCCAACCCGGCCGTGACCCACGAGTTCGGCGCACCACCGATTCGACCGCGCAACCCTACGCCTGCGCGGTGATCGGCGCGCCCTCAGGGAGCCCGATCCATGCCAGACAACCCGAACACCGGCTCACCGTTGCCGGAGACCACCGCGCTCGAGGTGCGCCACCTCACCAAGTTCTTCGGACGGAAGCCGCGCGAGGCCCTCGAGCGCCTGAAGCAGGGCGCGGGCCGCGACGCGGTCGCGGCGCTCGGTACCGCCGCCGTCATCGACGCCGACTTCGACGTTCGCCGGGGCGAGATCTTCGTCGTCATGGGCCTCTCGGGCTCGGGCAAGTCGACCCTGATCCGAATGCTGAACGGGCTCGTCGAGCCGACCGACGGCACCGTCACGGTGATGGGGGAGCAGATCTCCGACGTCGCACCCAAGCGCCTGCGCGCCGTCCGTCGGCGCCGGGTCTCCATGGTGTTCCAGCACTTCGCGCTGCTGCCGCATCGGACCGTCCGCGAGAACGCCGCCTACGGGCTCGAGATCCAGGGCGTCCCGCTCGCCGAGCGGCGAGCCCGCGCCGACCGGATCCTCGACCGGGTCGGTCTCGGGGGATGGGGCGACAAAATGCCCGACGAGCTCTCGGGCGGCATGCAGCAACGCGTCGGCCTCGCCCGCGCCCTCGCCTCGGACACCGACATCCTGCTCATGGACGAGGCCTTCTCGGCCCTCGACCCGCTGATCCGCCGCGAGATGCAGGAGCAGCTCGTCGAGCTGCAGCAGGAGCTCGGCAAGACGATCGTCTTCATCACCCACGACCTCAACGAGGCCATGTTCCTCGGTGATCGCATCGCCGTCATGCGCGACGGCCGCATCGTGCAGCTCGGCACCGCCGAGGAGATCCTCACCGACCCCGCCGACGACTACGTCGCCCAGTTCGTGCAGGACGTCGACCGTGCGCGGGTGCTCACCGCGGGCAACGTCATGGAGGCACCGCGCGCCGTGGTGACCGCGTCGGCGGGCCCGCGCGCGGCGCTGCGGTCCATGCGCGACCTGCAGACGTCGATGGTGTTCGTCGTCGGCAACGGCCGGCGCCTCCTGGGTGTCGCCCACGACCGCGACGTGCTGCGGCTCGTGCAGCGCGGGGAGCGGGATCTCGCGGGCGTCATCAGCGACGACCACCCCGTCGTCGGCGTCGACGAGCACCTCTCCGAGCTCTTCGGGAGCGCCGTCGAGAGCCAGCTCCCGCTCGCCGTCGTCGACGACCAGGGCCGTCTCCTCGGTGCCGTGCCGAGGGTCACGCTGCTCGCCGCGCTCGGCAACGTGCCGACCGACACCGCCGAGCAGGCGATCATCGCGACCCCGGCGACCATCCCGGTCGACGTCATCACGGCGACGCTGCATCGCACGGCGGCGGCCGAGGCCGCGACGGCCGATGCCGCACCTGCGCCCGCCGCGGGGGAGAGGAGCCCGGCATGAACGACTTCCGCCTGCCGCTCGGCGAACTCGCCGAGTCGGTCATCGACTTCGTGACCGACGTCTTCGGCGGCTTCTTCGCCGTCGTGCGCGCGATCTTCGCGGGGCTCTACGACACCGTCGACCTCCTGCTCTCGGCCCCGCCGTTCGGCGCGATCATCGCCGTGTTCGCGGCGCTCGCCTTCCTCCTGCGGGGGTGGAAGCTCGCCGTCGGCACCGTCGTCGGCCTGCTCGTCATCGTCGGCGTCGACCAGTGGGAGAACGCCATGGACACGCTCGCACTGGTGCTCGTGGCCAGCGCGATCGCCATCGCGGTCGCCGTCCCCATCGGCATCCTCGCCGCACGATCCGACACCGCGTCGAAGATCATCCGCCCGATCCTCGACTTCATGCAGACCATGCCCGCCTTCGTCTACCTGATCCCGGCGCTCATCCTGTTCCGGGTCGGCGTCGTGCCCGGCATCGTCGCGACGATCGTGTTCGCCATGGCGCCCGGCGTGCGGCTGACCGAGCTCGGCATCCGCGGCGTCGACAAGGAGGTGGTCGAGGCCGGCCACGCCTTCGGCTCCTCGCCGTGGCGCATCCTCCGCCAGATCCAGCTGCCGCTCGCGATGCCGAGCATCATGGCGGGCGTCAACCAGGTCATCATGCTCTCGCTCTCGATGGTCGTCATCGCGGGCATGGTCGGCGCGGGCGGCCTCGGCGGCCAGGTCGTGCAGTCGCTCACCCGGATCGACGTCGGCCTCGGCTTCGAGGCGGGGCTCTCCGTCGTGATCCTCGCGATCATCCTCGATCGGCTCACCGGGGCGCTCGGCGGCCTGCGCGGTCGCCGTGCGAAGCGGGTCAGGCGATCGGATGCCTCGGCGCGCGACCCGCAGCCGCCCGCGCCGGGTTCTGTGCCCGAGCCCGCCGCGAACGGGGCGGGCCCCGTGGCATCCCTCGCGCCCTGACCGCTCGAATCGCTCACCCGACCCGCCGCGCGGAATCGCGCGGCGCTCCCCAACACCCGTGCCACAGCACACGGGAGGAAAGGAACACATGAAGAAGCGCACACTCACCGGAGCACTCGCACTCGGGACGGTCTCCGTGCTCGCCCTCGGCGGCTGCGCCGCCGGCGCCGACGCCGCGACGCTCGAGAACGGCGACCAGCAGGAGGTCACCATCGCCGTGTTCAACGGCTGGGACGAGGGCATCGCCGCGAGCGAGCTCTGGAAGGCCGTGCTCACCGAGCAGGGCTACGACGTCACCCTCGAGTACGCCGACCCCGCCCCGGTCTACTCGGGCCTCACCACCGACGACTACGACGTCACGCTCGACACCTGGCTGCCGACCACCCACGCCGACTACATCGACCAGTACGGCGACGAGCTCGTCGACCTCGGCGCCTGGAACGAGGACGCGAAGCTCACGATCGCCGTGAACGCCGACGCCCCGGTCGACTCGCTCGAGGAGCTCGCCGCGAACGCCGGCGCCTTCGGCAACAAACTGGTCGGCATCGAGCCCGGCTCGGGACTCAACCGGGTCACCGAGGAGGAGGTGATCCCGGCCTACGGCCTCGAGAAGATGGAGTACCTCACGAGCTCGACGCCCGCGATGCTCTCCGAGCTCACGGCGGCGACGAAGGCCGGCGAGAACATCGCCGTCACGCTGTGGCGCCCGCACTGGGCGTACGACGCGTTCCCGCTCAAGGACCTCGCCGACCCCGAGGGTGCACTCGGCGACGCCGAGGGCATCCACGCCTTCGGCGGCAAGACCTTCGTCGAGCGCTACCCGACGCTGGCGATGTGGCTCGCCGACTTCGAGATGGACTCCGAGCTGCTGTTCTCGCTCGAGAACGCGATGTTCAACGAGGCCGACACCGACGACTACGGCCCCGTGGTCGAGGCGTGGATCGACGAGAACCGGGAGTACGTCGACTCGCTGACGGAGTGAGCCGCACGCGCTGACGGCGCAGAACGGGCGAGGGGATGCCACGGAGCATCCCCTCGCCCGTCGTCGTTCAGCCGTGCGTGGGCGCGGATTCACGCGATCTCCATATCGCCGGAGCGGGGTCGCGGACTACGATCGCAAATGGATGCGGATTTCCGGGGGGAACGGATCCGCCCGTCGCGCGTCCGCGGCGCCGTCGACTCGGTGCCGCGAGCACTCACGCCCGGGAGGGATGACGATGGCCGAGCAGGACGACAACGCGTACACGCCGAGGTTCGCACGACCCGGTGAGGCGACGATCACCGACCGGCATCGGATTCCGCCGGGGGAGTCGCTGCCGCAGACGGCCTACCAGATCATCCGCGACGAGGTCATGCTCGATGGCAATGCGCGCCTGAACCTCGCGACCTTCGTCACCACGTGGATGGACGACGAGGCCAAGGCGCTCTACACCGAGGCCTTCGACAAGAACATGATCGACAAGGACGAGTACCCGCAGACCGCGGCGATCGAGGAGAAGTGCTGGCGCATGATGGCCGCCCTCTGGAACTCGCCCGATCCCGAGGGCACGATCGGCACGTCCACGATCGGGTCGTCGGAGGCGGCCATGCTCGGCGGCCTCGCGATGAAGCGCCGGTGGCAGCAGGCGCGCCGCGCCGCCGGGAAGGACGCCTCGAAGCCGAACATGGTGATGTCGAGCGCCGTGCAGGTCTGCTGGGAGAAGTTCTGCAACTACTTCGACGTCGAGCCGCGCTACGTGCCGGTGAGCGACGAGCACCCGATGCTCGACGGTTCGCAGCTCGAGCCGTACATCGACGAGAACACGATCGGCGTCGTCGTGATCATGGGCGTCACCTACACGGGCGCGTACGAGCCGGTCAAGGAGATCTCCGAGGCGCTCGACGCACTGCAGGCGAAGACCGGGCTCGACGTGCCGATCCACGTCGACGGCGCCTCCGGGGCGATGATCGCCCCGTTCCTGCAGCACGACCTCGAGTGGGACTTCCGCCTGCCCCGGGTGCACTCGATCAACACCTCGGGGCACAAGTACGGCCTCGTCTACCCGGGTCTCGGCTGGGTCGTCTGGCGCACCGCCGACGTGCTGCCCGACGACCTCATCTTCCGGGTCAGCTACCTCGGCGGCGAGATGCCGACGCTCGCGCTCAACTTCTCGCGACCGGGCGCGCAGGTGCTGCTGCAGTACTTCCTCTTCCTGCGTCTCGGCGTGACGGGGTACACCGCCGTGCAGCAGGCCTCCCAGGACGTGGCGCTGTACCTCTCGAAGGGGATCGGCAAGATCGACGCGTTCGAGCTCATCAGCGACGGCAGTGACATCCCGGTGTTCGCGTGGCGGTTGAAGGCCGGCCACACCGACAACTGGAACCTCTATCACCTGCAGGACCGCCTTCGTCAGAAGGGATGGCTCGTGCCCGCGTACCCGCTGCCCGACGACCTGAGCGACCGCACCGTGCAGCGCATCGTCGTGCGCAACGGCCTCAGCATGGACCTCGCCGCGGAGCTGCTGCGCGACATCGAGACCGAGACCGCGTACCTCGACGCGCTCGAGTCGCCGATGCCCGTCGAGGGTCAGCGGCCCGGATTCCACCACTGAGGCGGCCGGCATGTCCGCAGATGCGACCGCCTCGACGGATGCGTCGGGGCGGGCCGCCTCCAACCATCCGCTCGCCCCGCGCAGCGCCGTCACGAGCTTCCTCGGGGTGGGACAGCTCGCCCTGCTCACCCTCGTCGTCGTGGCGAGCCTGCGCTCGCTGCCGGCGATGGCGGTCTTCGGCCTCGGCAGCGTGACGCTCTACATCATCCCGGCGATCTTCTTCCTCGTCCCGACTGCGCTCGTCGCCGCTGAACTGGCCACCGGGTGGAAGGGCGGGGTCTACATCTGGATCCGGGAGGCGCTCGGCAACCGCTGGGGGTTCACGGCGGTCTGGTTGCAGTGGATCCAGAACGTCGTCTGGTACCCGACCCAGCTCTCGTTCATCGCGGCGGCGCTGGCGTTCGTGTTCTTCGATCCGAAGCTCTCGAACTCGGGGTTCTTCACCGCCGTGGTGATCCTCGTGCTCTACTGGGGCTCGACGCTCATCACGCTGCGCGGCGGCAACCTGTTCGCGAAGCTCGGATCATGGGGCGGCATCCTCGGAACCGTGCTGCCGGCGGCACTGCTCATCGTCTTCGGCGCGATGTGGGTGTTCGGCGGGGAGAAGAGCGAGGTGCCGCTGGAGGCCTCGGCGATCATCCCGCCGTTCACCGGACTCGCCTCGATCGTGCTCATCGTCTCGAACGTGCTCGCCTATGCGGGCATGGAGGTGAACGCGGTGCACGTGAACCAGATGAAGGATCCCGGCAGGGGGTATCCGCGCTCGGTGTTCCTCGCGGCGATCCTCATCCTGCTCGTGTTCATCCTGCCGACCATCGCGATCGCGGTCGCCGTGCCGCAGAAGGAGCTGGGGCTGACGAACGGCATCATGCTCGCCTTCCAGGAGTACTTCAGTCACTGGGGCATCGGCGAGTGGGCCACCGCGGTCGTGTCGGCGCTCATCGCGGCGGGCGCGCTCGCCTCGGTGGTCGCCTGGATCGCCGGACCGTCGAAGGGGCTGCTCGCCGCCGCCGAGACCGGGCTGCTGCCGCCGGCGCTGCAGAAGCGCAACCGCGAAGGCGTGCAGACCGGCATCCTCGTGCTGCAGGGCTCGATCGTCACGCTGCTCGCCGCGATCTTCATCATCGTGCCCGACGTCAGTGCCGCGTTCGTCGCGCTGATCGACATGGCCGCCGCGCTCTACCTCATCATGTACATGCTGATGTTCGCCTCGGCGATCGTGCTCAGGCGCACGGCGCCCGACGTGAAGCGCGCCTACCGCGTCCCCGCGATGAACCTCGTCGCGGGGATCGGGTTCGTCGCCTGCCTCGCGGCGTTCCTGCTGGCGTTCATCCCGCCCGACGGCTTCACGGCGTTCCCTGCTGCGGCGTACCCCTGGATCGTGGGCGCGGTCATCGTCGTGCTCGGGGTGCCGCCGCTCATCTTCTATGCGGCGCGACGGCCGGGCTGGGATCGGCGCAGCGACGCCGAGAAGGCCAGGCGCGGCACGCATGAGGAGGATGACGGCACCGCGACGGGCTCGGCACCCGGCGCCGCGCGCGGCTCGGCATCGTCGTCGCAGCCCGGCTCGGACGCGACGTGAGCCCGGCCGACGGAACGGCGACGGCGGCCGAACCCCGGCGCCGGCTCCGCCTGCGCCGCGAGGCCTGGGGCTTCGCGATCGGCTCGCTCTGCTTCCTCGTCGGCGCCGTCCCCTTCTACGCGGAATGGGCGGGCGCCGTCGGCGTCGGCGTCACCTTCTTCGTCGGCTCGATCTTCTTCACGCTCGCCGCGTTCATCCAGTTGAGTCTCAGCGGGCGGAGGGTGCCGAGGCGGGGGACCAATCGGGCCGACTTCTGGGACTGGTGGGCCGCCGCCGTGCAGTTCGCCGGCACGCTCTGCTTCAACGTGAGCACGGCGGTGGCGCTGGCGGCCGCGGTCGCCGATCCGACCCGTCTCGGGGCCGGGTGGCGCCCCGACGCGTACGGATCGGTCGCGTTCCTCGTCTCGAGCGCCTTCGCGATCGTCGCGACGCGGGATCGCGGCGAGCTCTGGGACCGCGACGCCCGCTCGTGGCACGGCACGTGGCTGAACATGCTCGGGTCGATCGCGTTCGCGGTGTCGGCCGTCGGTGCCTATGTCGACCCCGAGAGCGGCACGCTCGTGAGCATGTTCTGGGCGAACCTCGGCACGCTCATCGGCGCCCTCTGCTTCCTCGTGGCGGCGCTGCTGTCGCGGCGGGCGATCGGGGGCGACGCCGCACCGCCTGCCTGAGCCCAACTGAATCCGCATGGGGGAGCGGCGTCGCCCCCGAGGCATCCGTGCTCGATTCGGCTGCGACCGGGCACTCTGCTAAACTGGCTCGTTGGCTGGGTACATCCACTGCCCAGACCGCGACAATCCCCTTCGTGCTCCGCGAGAAATCGCGGGATTCGGCGTGGGAACGTCAGCAGACAAGAGACCTTGGGAGGGGCATCCGCCCCTCGGTATTGGAGGAAACCAATGGCAGCAGTGTGCCAGGTGACCGGAGCCGTTCCCGGCTTCGGACACAACATCTCGCACTCGCACCGCCGGACGAAGCGCCGCTTCGACCCGAACGTGCAGAAGAAGACGTACTTCGTTCCGTCGCTCCGTCGCAACATCACGATCAACGTGTCCGCCAAGGGCATCAAGGTCATCGATGCTCGCGGCATCGAGGCGGTCGTTCGTGACATGCAGGCTCGTGGGGTGAAGTTCTAATGGCGAAGCAGCAGGACGTCCGTCCCATCATCAAGCTCCGTTCGACGGCAGGCACCGGGTTCACCTACGTGACCCGCAAGAACCGTCGCAACAACCCCGACCGTCTCGTGCTCAAGAAGTACGACCCGGTGATCCGCAAGCACGTCGACTTCCGAGAGGAGCGCTAAATCATGGCGAAGAAGAGCAAGATCGCTCGCAACGAGCAGCGCAAGGTGATCGTCGACCGCTACGCCGAGAAGCGTCTCGAGCTGAAGAAGGCGCTCGTCGACCCGAACGGCACCGACGAGAGCCGCGAGGCCGCTCGCGTGGGCCTGCAGAAGCTGCCCCGCAACGCATCGCCCATCCGCGTGCGTTCGCGTGACGCCATCGACGGCCGCCCCCGTGGCGTGCTCACCAAGTTCGGTGTCTCGCGTGTCCGCTTCCGCGACATGGCGCACCGTGGCGAGCTGCCCGGCATCACCAAGTCGAGCTGGTAAGCACGTAGCTTCACGCTTCACGAAGAGGGGCGCTCCGGAGGAATCCGGGGCGCCCCTCTTCTCGTCGTTTCGGGGGACTCCCCGTTGTGGTGGCACCACCACGGGGGCCTGCTGCCGGACGAACCGGTTCACCTAGCGTTGACCCACCCGTGCGGGTGGATGCGCATGCATGGGAATGCGCCGTCAACGGAGAGGAACGCGATGAAGCGCTGGAGCAGATCGATCCTGGGGGCGGCCGCGGCCGCCGCACTCGTGCTGGGCGGTGGTGCGATCGCGTACGCCGACGATCTCGAGACGACGGTCACAGGAGACGAGCTGACCGTGTCGGCGACGGACGTCGACCTCGGCGTCCTCGGCTGCGAGGCGAGCAAGAGCCTCCGCGTGACGATGAGGATCGATCGCGCCGGCGGCGGGTCGGCCGTCTTCAAGAACGGGTCGTTCGTGACCTTCACGGCCGGCGCCGACAGTGCGCAGGTGACGGCGACGCAGCCGGCACCGATCCAGATCCCCGGCGGATGGGAGGCCCTCCCGCCGCAGTCGACGACGGACAGCGACGCCACGACGTCGACGATCATCGTGGATGCGGGCGCCGTGAGCGGCGACTTCTCGGCCCACGTCACCTACGAGGCGATCGGGCCGTTGGCGAACCCCACCCCGGGCAACTCGACCCGGGAGCTCAGCGAGACCGTGAACCTCGAGTGGAGCGTCGACTGCGGAACCGGAGCGCCCGCCGACACGATCGCGCCGATCGTCGCGCTCGCCTGCCCGACCGAACCGATCCCGCAGGGCGAGGCGGCCGTCGCGACGTGGACGGCGAGCGACGAGGCGGGCGGTTCGGGTCTCGCGACCGCCGCGAGCGGCTCGATCGTGCTCGACACCTCGGTGCTCGGTGAGCACACTGCCACCGCCCCGGCCGGCACCGCCGTCGACAACGAGGGCAACGCCTCGGCCGAGGCCTCCTGCAGCTTCACCGTCGTGGACGTGACACCACCGGAGGTCGCGCTCAGCTGCCCGGCCGCACCGGTCCTGCTCGACTCGGTCGCCGAGGCGACGTGGACGGCGAGCGACGAGGACGGCGGTTCGGGTCTCGCGACCGCCGCGAGCGGCTCGATCGTGCTCGACACCTCGAGCGTCGGCGCGCACACCGCGATCGCCCCTGCGGGCACCGCGGTGGACAACGCCGGGAACGAGTCGGCCGAGGTGTCGTGCGAGTACTCGGTGATCTACGACTTCGCCGGGTTCTTCCGCCCGGTCGACATGAACGGCGTGGTGAACTCGGTCAAGGCGGGCAGCGCCGTGCCGATGAAGTTCAGCCTGGGCGGCGACGAGGGTCTCGACATCATCGCGGCCGGGTATCCGAAGGTGACCTTCTCCTCGTGCGACGCGAACGCCCCGGTCGACGCCGTCGAATCGACCGTGACCGCCGGCGGCAGCAGCCTGAGCTACGACGCGACCGCCGGCCAGTACGTCTACGTCTGGAAGAGCGACAAGAGCTGGGCGGGCAAGTGCGGCACCTTCGAGCTCGGGCTCGACGACGGGGTCGTCCGCACCGCGAAGTTCAAGTTCCTGAAGTAGCCGGGAGGCTCCGGAGGGGCGCAAACCCCTCCGGAGCGTCCGACACGCCGTGGGAAATCACCCAAGAAGCCCGGAAATCCGCGAGATTCCGCGGATCTCTGTTACATTCGAGGCGGCCTCAACGGCCACGGGGGCGGCGCAAGCTCGTTCCCGAATCTTCAACAAAGTGCTGTACATACAGCGAACGTCCGAGGAGGACATTCAATGGCTGACAAGTCGCTGAACAAGACCGAGCTCGTCGCGAAGATCGCTGCGTCGACCGGCCAGAGCCAGGCCACCGTCGACGCCGTGCTCGGCGGTCTGTTCGAGGCGCTCGCCGAGTCCGTGGGCTCGGGCACCAAGGTCTCCATCCCGGGCTGGCTCGCCGTCGAGCGCACGCACCGCGCTGCGCGCACCGGCCGCAACCCGCAGACGGGTGCCACCATCGAGATCCCGGCCGGCTACTCGGTCAAGGTCTCGGCCGGTTCGAAGCTCAAGGCTGCTGCCAAGTAACCAGAGCCTTCCGAAGGGGCGTGCGGCGTGAGCCGTGCGCCCCTTCGCCGTCCCGAGGCATCCCGACCCTGTTTCTCAGGAGCCGTCGCGTGTTTCTCAGGAAGTTTCGCGCGGAATCGGCCGCTGAGCGCCGATCCATCCTGAGAAACATGCGATTCTCGCGCTGGTCTCCTGAGAAGGGGTGACGAGTGCTCGGCAGACGTGCGGGTAGCGCCGTCTAGGCTGGTTCGGTGCCCCGCTCAGTCCGAGTGCTCGGTCCTGCCGTGCTCACCGCCGTCGCCCTCGCGGCGACCTTCGCCGCACTCTCGTTCGGCGGAGGCGCCGCCGAACAGCTGATCCAGGACCCGGGGCCGCTCGCCCGTTACGGCGTGCCGGTCGCGAAGCTCTTCGTGAACCTCGGCGCCGCCGGCATGATCGGCGCGCTCGTGCTCGCCGTCTGGGCGCTGAGCCCGAAGCGCCGCGAGTTCGACCTCGCGCTCGACGTCGCCGCCGCCTCGGCCGCGGTGATGACCGTCGCCAGCGCTGCGACCGGGCTGTTCACCTTCATCCTCGTCACGGCGGTGCCGTTCGACCTCAGCGACGCGTTCGGGCAGAAGCTCGGGCAGTTCGTCACGACGATCGAGCTCGGCCAGTCGTGGCTCATCACGACGCTCGTCGCGGCCGCCGTGACGGTGCTCTGCTTCGCGGTGCGCAACCACACGGCGCTCGTGTTCGTGACGGTGCTCGCGGTCGCCTCGCTCGTGCCGATGGCGCAGCAGGGTCACGCGGCAGGCGCCGCGGGCCACGCGGCCGCCGTCACGGGCCTCGGCCTGCACCTCGTCTTCGCAGCCGTCTGGCTCGGCGGACTCGTCACGATCGTGCTGCTGCAGCGCGAGCTCGGCGCGAAGCGCCTGCCGGTCGTGCTCGCGCGCTACTCGACCGTCGCGCTCATCTGCTTCATCGTCGTCGCGGTCTCGGGGTACGCGAGCGCGGCGCTGCGCATCGGCACCCTCGACCAGCTCGCGACGCCGTACGGCGCGCTCGTCGTCGTGAAGGTCGCGGCGCTGATCGCGCTCGGGCTGTTCGGTGCCGCGCAGCGCCGGTGGTTGATCGGTCGGATGACCCGCGGTACGGGTTCGGGGTCGGGCACGTTCTGGTGGCTCGTCGTCGCCGAGCTCGCGTTCATGGGCCTCGCCTCGGGTGTCGCGGCGGCGCTCGCGCGCACCGCCACCCCGGTCTCCGAGGAGGCCGGCGAGCTCGCGCGCACGCCCGCCGAGATCCTCACGGGCGAACCGCTGCCGCCGTGGCCCGAGACGTTCCGCTACTTCACCGAGTGGAATCCCGACCTGATCTGGCTGCTCGCGTGCGGCTTCGGCATCTTCTTCTACCTCGCCGGCGCCCGGCGCCTCCGCAAGCGCGGCGACAAGTGGCCGGTCTACCGCACCGTGCTCTGGGTCTCGGGCCTGCTGCTGCTCGCGTACGTGACCAACGGCGGCGTGAACGTCTACGAGCAGTACCTGTTCTCGGCGCACATGCTCGCGCACATGGTGCTGACGATGGCGGTGCCCGTGCTGCTCGTGCCGGGTGCGCCCGTCACGCTCGCGGCGCGCGCGATCAAGCCCCGCAAGGACGGCTCGCGCGGCGGCCGCGAGTGGATCATGCTTGCGGTGCACTCGAAGTTCGCCGGGATCATCGCGAACCCGATCGTCGCCGCGGTGCTCTTCGCCGGATCGCTTTGGGTGTTCTACTACTCGCCGCTGTTCCGCTGGACGATGTTCGACCACATCGGCCACGAGTGGATGATCGTGCACTTCCTCATCACGGGGTACCTCTTCGTGCAGTCGCTCATCGGCATCGACCCGGTGCCCTACCGGCTGCCGTACCCGTTCCGGCTGCTGCTGCTGCTCGGCACGATGGCCTTCCACGCCTTCTTCGGCCTCGCGATCATGACCGGCACGGGGCTGCTGCTCGCCGACTGGTACGGCGCGATGGGCTGGGGCACCGACGCGCTCGCCGACCAGCAGCTCGGCGGCGGCATCGCCTGGTCGATCGGCGAGATCCCGACCGTGGCGCTCGCGATCACGGTCGCGTTCCAGTGGTCGCGCAGCGACGAGAAGGAGTCGAAGCGCCGCGACCGCCACGCCGACCGCACGGGCGACGCCGAGCTCGAGGAGTACAACGCCCGGCTCGCCGCGATCGCCGAGCACGACAAGAGCTCCGCCGGCTGAGCTCGGTGGAACCGGACGCTACTCGAGCTGGATCGCGATCGACCCGTCGGGGCGGATCGTCGCAGCGAGCGCCAGCGTGAACGGGCGGTCTTCCTCGAGGGTGTAGTAGTGGCCGTCGAAGAGGTCCTGCACCTCGACGGAGATGTGCGCGACGCCCTCGGTGGGCGGCATGTCGAACGAGTCCTCGCCGGCGGTCAGCGTCACCTGCGGGGTCGTGAGGATGCTCCACGCCGGTTCGCTCGTGACCCGGTCGTCGATCTCGATGCCGAACGGGCAGTCGGCCGGCTGCAGCACGGGCTGGGCGGCGCACGCGGCGAGGTACTCGTCGACCTTCGTCTGCACGCGTTCGACGAACGCCGGGGTCGGCTGGGCGTCGACGGTGACGGAGACCTGCTCGCCGGCGCTCGCCGGCACGGTGACGTGCGGGGCCGCGAGCAGCGGCGAGTCGTACGAGAACTCGTACACGGCCGGGGCGATCGCGAGGTACTGGGCGACCTGCGTGAACGCGGTCAGCTCGTCGCCGGTCTTCGTCGCTCGGGTGTCGAGCGTCAGCGTGCCGACGGTGAAGAGCGGGTTGTGGGCCGCGGTCACGTCGATCACCGCGAGAGGGCTGTCGGAGAACTCCCATCGGGCGAGCACGCCGTAGAGGGCGTCGATGGGGCGCACCTCGAAGGTCGATTCGGCGATCTCGGTGCCGAGGCGGTAGCTCGCGGTCACCGAGTGGCTGCCGTCGGAGTGCGTGATGTCGTCGACGATGCTGATGTCTTCGGGCGCGGACTGGACGACACCGGAGCGCAGCATCGCCTTCGAGATGTCGGCGGGCAGGCCGAGATCCTCGAGGGTGGCGTCGTCGAGCGCCACGCCGGGGGTCGTCGACGCGGTCGCGATGTCGTCGTCGGCGATGGCCTCGAGGTAGCCCTTCACGAAGCTCGAGGCGCCGTAGATCGACTGGTTCAGCCCGCCGAGCGCGGCGAGGAAGGCGGCGATGAGGAGGGCGGCGAGCCCGGCCCACCCGGCGACGGCCAGCAGCGAGACCCGGCCCTTCACCTCGCTTGCGTTCCCCACCCGCACAGTCTATGTTTCGCGATGCCGGGAAGCTGAGCGTCTCCACAGCCGGGCGCGAAGGTCGCGGATGCCACGGAGTCGGCGCCGCGACCCCGGGCCGCCTCCGTCCGCGGTTACAGTGGGAGCGCCGCCGCGCGGGCTCCCACCCGGTTCGGCGCCGGCCCGAGACATCCGCCCCCTTCGAAAGACCGCCGTGCAGAACGTGACCCTCTCCCGCGAACAGGCCGCGGTGTTCCAGGCGATCGAGAGCACCCGCGAGCACGTCTTCGTGACGGGCCGCGCCGGCACCGGCAAGTCGACGCTGTTGAATCACCTGAACTGGCAGACGAAGAAGCAGATCGTGATCTGCGCGCCGACCGGGGTGGCGGCGCTGAACGTCGGCGGGCAGACGATCCACTCGCTCTTCCGCCTGCCGATCGGCGTCATCGCCGACCACGACATCGACCAGAACGACGCGGTCCGCAAGATCCTGAACGCGATGGACACCCTCGTCGTCGACGAGGTCTCGATGGTGAACGCCGACCTGATGGACGCGATGGACCGCTCGCTCCGGCAGGCGAGGCAGCGCCCGCTCGAGCCCTTCGGCGGCGCCCAGGTGGTGCTCTTCGGCGACCCGTACCAGCTCGCGCCCGTACCGGGCGATGCCGACGAGCGCGCCTACTTCGCCGACACCTACGACTCGATGTGGTTCTTCGACGCGAAGGTGTGGCGAGAGGCCGACCTGAAGATCTTCGAGCTCGGCGAGATCCACCGGCAGCACGACGACCAGTTCAAGCAGCTGCTGAACGCCGTGCGGCACGGGCGGGTGACGGCCGAGATGGCCGGCGTGCTGAACGGGGTGGGGGCCCGGCGCCCGCTGCCCGAGCAGGGGGCGATCACCCTGGCGACGACGAACAGCACGGTGAACCGCATCAACGCGACGGCGCTGAAGCGCCTGCCTGGCACCTCGAAGGCGAACGCGGCCGAGGTGAACGGCGACTTCGGCGGGCGGGCGTTCCCGGCCGACGAACGGCTCGAGCTGAAGGTCGGGGCGCAGGTGATGTTCCTCCGCAACGACACCGCGATCGGGCCCGAGGGGCAGCGGTGGGTGAACGGCACGATCGGCACGATCACCTCGCTGAAGCGCGAGGTGCGCGTCGAGATCGACGGCGAGGAGCACGAGATCGAGCCCGTCACCTGGGAGAAGTACCGCTACACCTGGGATCCGACGCGCAAGAAGCTCGAGAAGGAGATCGTCGCCGAGTTCACCCAGTTCCCGTTGCGGCTGGCCTGGGCGGTGACGATCCACAAGTCGCAGGGCGCGAGCTACGACACGGCGATCGTCGACCTCGGGCCGCGCGTGTTCAGCCCCGGGCAGACGTACGTCGCGCTGAGCCGGCTCACCTCGCTCGACGGGCTGTACCTGCAGCGGCCGCTGCGCCCCAGCGACATCATCGTGGACCGCAACGTCGAGCGCTTCATGGCGGGTGCGGCACGCGAGATCGGCACCGCCGCGCCCTGAGCCGGGGTGCGCCGACGGTCGTCCTGGTGCGGCCGACGCGGAGCGTCGAATCGGGAACCATCCGGGCCCGTCCGGACATAACCCTCTGAGAGGGATGCTCCGCCGCCCCCTCGCCGACCGCCCGCCGGGCGATTCCCGCATCGCGGGTTACAATTTCAGCGGACACACGGCTGAGGGGGCACGGTGGCTGACCGTACTGGGGGCAGGCGGCGAGCGGCTTCGGCACTCGCGGCGATCATCGCCGTACTCGCGCTCGCCGGATGCACCGGGGGATCCGTCGACCCGGCGGGGCGGTTCGAACCCGTCGATGCCGCCTATTCGGACGAGGTGGTGGAGCAGCTCGACCAGGTGCTCGAGCAGGCCGTGGCGCTCAGCGGATCGAGCGGCGGCGTCGCCGGCGTGTGGGCGCCGTGGGCTGGCGGGTGGACCGGGGCGTCCGGCACCGTCGACTTCCGCGAGAAGTCACGACCGGTGACCGAGGAGACGGACTTCCACCTCGCGACGGTGACCTCCGAGATCACGTGCCTCATCCTCCTCCGGCTCGTCGACGCGGGCACGGTCTCGCTCGACGACCCCGTCGCCGAGTACGTCGACCGGATTCCCGGACTCGAGGGGATCACCCTCGAGCAGCTGTGCCGTCACACCTCCGGTCTCGCCGACTACTACCCGGGGCTCGAGCCGCACGTCGTCGCGAACCCCGAGCGCATCTGGTCGCCGAACGAGCTCCTCGCCGGGGGCCTCGCGACGAAGCGCACGGGACAGCCCGGCGAGGCCTGGTCGTACTCGCGCACGGGTGTGCTGCTGCTCGCCCGCGCCCTCGAGGAGGCGACCGGCCGGGACTGGAACCAGCTCGCCGAGGAGTACGTGCTCGAGCCGCTGGGCCTCGACGACACCGGGATCCCGGCGCCCGACGACACCGGCCACCAGGGCGCACTCGGCGCGTATGCGGCGGGCATCGGCGGCGACGGCAAGGCCGATTGCGCGGTGATCCACGACGACTCCGCCCAGTCGAGTTCGATCGGCGCCGCTGCGGCGGGTGCGGTGTCCGACCTCGACGACACGCGGAAGCTGAGCGAGGCCTTCGCGACGGGCGTGCTCGTGGGCGAGCACAGTGCCCGCGAGCTCTGGACGACGGAGCATCTCGGCGGCGACGCCCCGGTCTGGGAGGAGTTCGGCCTCGGCGGCGCGCAGTACGGGCCGCTGCGCGGCACCGCGGGCGAGTCGGCCGGGTCGCTGACCGCCGCGTTCACCGACGCGACGACCGGACTGACGGTCGTCATCGCGCTCAACAACTCGACCTCGGGCGCCGCCTTCGTGCGCGAGACGGCGTTCGCCCTCGCCTCGATCGGGTCGAAGGCGGCCGCGATCGACGGTCGGGAGCAGCCGCTCGTGGAGCTGCCGTGGTCGCTCGAGCAGTCGACGACGAAGATGCAGGAGCTCGCACTCTGTCCGACCGCGCCCGAGGCCGCTGAGGCCGCGGGCGAGGAGCCTGCCGAGGGATAGCTCGGGGACGGCTCAGGGCGGGCCGGGGCGCTCGCCGGCGGCCGTCTTGCGGGCGATCTCCGCGATGCGCTTGGCCTTCGTCTCCGGCCGCTGCGCGAGGGCGATCTGCGAGAGCGCCCAGCGCCGCACCGACGCCGGGAACGACTCCCAGTTGGCGCGGGTGCCCGCGTCCGCGTCGAGGAGTGCCGAGAGTTCCGCGGGCTCGATGAGCCGGTCGGCGTCGTCGAACACGGTCCACATGCCGTTCGCCTTCGCCGCCTCGATCGCGGCGCGACCGCCGGGCTGCATGTAGCCCTCGGCCTCGATCCGCTCGACGCGCGCCTTGTTGGTCGCCGCCCAGGGGCTGCGCGGCTTGCGCGGGGCGAACCACTGCCCGTGCCGCTCGTCGTCGAGGGTCTTCGCCTGCCCGTCGATCCAGCCGACCGCGAGCGCCTCCATCACGGCGTCCTCGTAGGGGATGCGCCCCCGCCCGGTGGTGGTGCGCCACGAGACGAACCAGACGCCCTCGGCGCGCGCCTGGTGTTCGAGCAGCCACGCGCGCCACTCCTCGCGGGACTCGGGCTGGAAGTACTCGGGAGCGTCGCCGTCGGCCATGGCGACAGGCTAGCGAACCCGCAGTCCGACGGCCGGGTCTGCCGCGCGGTGGCGAATCGGCGTACTCTCGACCCAGAGGCATCCGTAACCCCCTGGGGAGGAAGCATCATGTGTCGCTGGCTGGCGTACTCGGGTGAGCCGATCCAACTCTCCAAGCTCATCCTCGATACACAGAACTCGCTCGTCGCGCAGTCGCTGAACTCGCCGCTCGGCGCCGAGACGGTCAACGGTGACGGTTTCGGCGTCGGCTGGTATCCGAAGGATGCCGAGATCGGCACCGCTCCCACGTTCTTCCACAGCATCGAACCCGCCTGGCACGACGAGAACCTGCGCGAGATCACCCACGCGATCGAGAGTCCGCTGTTCTTCGCGCACGTGCGCGCGGCTGCCGGGCCGCCGATCCAGCAGACGAACTGCCACCCGTTCCGGCATGACAACTGGCTGTTCATGCACAACGGCAGCCTCGCCGGCATGAGCCTCGTGCGACGCGACCTCGCCCTCGCGGTCGCGCCCGAGTTCTACCCGCTCATCCGCGGCACCACCGACTCCGAGGTGCTCTTCTACCTCGCCCTCACCCTCGGCCTCCGCGACGACCCCGTCGCGGGGATGGCCGCGGCGATCCGCAAGGTCGAGGAGATCGGCCACGAGCACGGGGTCGAGTTCCCGATGCAGGGCACGGTCGCGGTCTCCGACGGTGGGATCGTCTGGGCGTTCCGCTACTCCTCGCAGGGACGGACGCGCACCCTCTTCCACTCGATCGCCATGGCGACGCTGCAGGAGATGTACCCGGAGGAGGAGCGGCTGCGGGGGTTCGGCCGGCACGCGCGGGTCATCGTCTCGGAGCCGCTGAGCGATCTGCCGGGCGCCTTCGTCGAGGTGCCCGAGGCGACGGTCGCGATCCTCGAGCAGGGGCAGTACCGGCACGAGCCGTTCCTCGCGAACGCGGAGTAGCCCGCGCCGCAGCACGGCGCCTCCGGTGGATTCCCAGCCCCGCGCACGAGGCCGTGGAGTACGCTCGGGGGGTATTCGTCCGCGGTGGCCCCGCGGTGACCTGCGAGTGATCCGGCCGGGAGGTGCGATGTCGTCGAGCGCGGTCCGTGCATCCGGCCGTTCCGGCATCGGCGCCGTGCGCCGCGTCGTCGTCGCACTGCTCGGGGTGGCCGCCGTGCTCGTGGGCCTGCTCGCGATGCACACCGCGGGATCGGGCGCAGAGCACAGCGCCGCCGCGGCGGTCTCGCACGGCTCGCACGCGTCGCTCGAGTCAGGCGCCGCCGGCCACGCGACGCCGTCGGGCGCCCAGGGCTCGACGGCGGAGCATCCCGCCGTCTCGACCCTCGTCGCCTCGATCGGCGGCGCTCTCGCCTGCGACGAGGCGTGCATGAGCGCGCTGGGCGACTGCGCCCTCATGGTGATGGGCTGCGCGATGCTGCTCGTGCTGGTCGCCTTCGCGTTCGTCGCGGGCGGGCCCGCCATGTTCCGTCGGCTGCTCGACCGCGGCGCCGTCGACCTCTCGGCGTTCCTCCGGGTCATCCCGTCGCATCTGCATCGACCCGACCTCACCGTTCTCTCGATCAGTCGGACCTAGGCCGACCCCGGCCTCCGCCCTGCGGGCGTGGCTCCGCCGTGCCCGCAGGGAGTCACTCGACCGACTCCGACGAACGGAAGAAACACTGATGCGAACTGCACGAAAGCTCCTGATCACGGCCGCTGCGGCGGCCACCGCGCTCGCCCTCGCCGGCTGCGCCGACACCTCCATGTCCGGCATGGACCACGGCGACGGGGCCGGGGCTCCCGCGGCCGACTCGGCCGACCCGGTGGCCGGTGCGAGCGGCGCCGACGTCGCCTTCGCGAC
This sequence comes from Agromyces sp. NPDC057679, assembly GCF_042799635.1. NCBI lineage: Bacteria > Bacillati > Actinomycetota > Actinomycetes > Micrococcales > Microbacteriaceae > Agromyces > Agromyces sp. NPDC057679. Next base: position 199,110 of record NZ_JBHVIK010000002.1, read on the forward strand.
GATGATGATCCCGCACCACGAGCAGGCCGTCGAGATGAGCGAGCTGCTGCTCGCCGAAGCCGAGCTCAGCGATCCGGTGCGCGTGCTCGCCGAGGGTGTCATGGCGGCCCAGCAGCCCGAGATCGACCAGCTGCGCGAGTGGCTCGCCGAGTGGGGCCAGGACGAGGTCGACATGGGCGGCATGGATCACGGAGACGGCATGATGTCGGGCGACGACCTCGCCGCGCTCGAGGCCGCGACGGGCGCCGAGGCCGAACGGCTCTACCTCGAGCAGATGATCGTGCACCACGAGGGCGCCGTCGCGATGGCCGAGGTCGAGATCGCGGACGGCGAGCACCCCGACGCGATCGCGATGGCCGAGCGGATCGTCGCCACCCAGTCCGACGAGATCGCGCTGATGCAGGAGCTGCTCGGCGAGGCCCCGCGCGGGTAGCGGACCGCCGCGCACCGCACCCTGTCGCGCCGCGCCGCCCTGGAACCCGGAGGCGGCGCGGCGCGGAACCCACTCGACCCCGACCCCATCGAAACCGGAGAACCACCCCATGACCCCGACCGACCCGAAGCGCCCGACGAGCGGGAGCGCAGCCGAGGCATCCCGCCGCAAGCGGATCGTCTGGGTGAACGTCGCCCTCGTGGCCGCGTTCATCGCCGTCGTCGCGCTCGCCTTCGCCCTCCTCAGGCCGCAGGCGGCACCGCCGGAGACCGGCGGCCCGTCGTCGGCGGATGCCGCGGCGCCGACCGTCCGCGCCGATAGCCACGTGCTCGGCGAACCCGGGACGAGCGGGGTGACGGTCGTCGAGTTCCTCGACTTCGAGTGCGAGGCGTGCGGGGCGTTCTTCCCGCTCGTCGAGCAGCTGCGCGAGGACTACGCGGGCGAGGTGACGTTCGTCACCCGCTACTTCCCCCTCGACGGCCACCTGAACTCCCGGAACGCGGCCGTCGCCGCCGAGGCCGCCGCCCAGCAGGGCGCATTCGAGCCGATGTACGCGAAGCTCTTCGAGACGCAGGCCGAGTGGGGCGAGCAGCGGGAGTCGCGGGCGCCGCTCTTCCGCGAGTTCGCCGCCGAGCTCGGACTCGACCTCGACGCGTACGACGCGGCCGTCGCCGATCCCGCGACCCTCGAGCGCGTCGAATCCGACCGCATCGACGGCCTCTCGCTCGGCGTGCAGTCGACGCCGACGTTCTTCGTCGACGACGAGATGCTGCGGCTCGAGGCCTACGACGACCTCGCGGCCGGGATCGAGGCGGCACTGGGCGCGGCGAACGGGTAGCCGGGCTGCTCCCGGCGGCACGGCGGCGCGGGGGCCGGGAGCGTCCGAACCCGCGTCTCGGCGATTCCTCCGGAGATGCGGCGATGCGGGGCGCCCGGGTGCCAAGATGAGCCAGGGGTTTCTGATCACGATCGGGGGCGACGTGTGATGTTCGAACGGACGAGGGCGTCAGGGCGGGTCGCGGTCGCCGCCGCGTGCGCCGCGATCGCCGCGGTCGGGCTCGCCGGCTGCACGGAGGGCATGAGCAGCGTCGATCGGGCCGAGGCCCAGGTCGCCGCGAAGGAGCGGGCCGTCGCCGAGGCCCAGGCGGACCTCGCGGGCGCGTCGGACGAGTTCTGCGGCGCGAGCAAGAGCTACATCGCCGCACTCGACCGGTACGGCGACGTCCTCACCTCGACCGCGCCGACCGTCGGCGATGTACGGGAGGCGGGCGCCGACCTCTCCGAACCCCGGGACGACGCGTTCGACGGCGCCGAGGCGGCGGTCGAGGCCCAGCAGGACCTCCTGGTCGCCGAGCAGGAGCTCGCGGACGCCCGTGCGGCGCTGGCCGCGGCGGAGGCCGGCCCGACCGGCTCGCCGAGCGTCACGGCGACCGAACCGTCGAGCCCGGCGCCGCTCGCGCCGACCGCGTCCGTCGACCGGGTGAAGCAGGCCGACGCGGAGTTCGCCGACGCGCAGGCCGCCGTCACCGAGCAGACGCCGCTGGCGGAGGCATCCGAGCTGTTCAACAGCGCGGTGGTCGCGCTCGAGATGGCCTGGCTGAACCTGTTCGCCGACGCCGGCTGCCTGACCGACGAGCAGCAGCTGGAGGCCGAGGCTGCGGTCGGCGCGTACACGCTGGCGCTCCAGGAGGACCTCGCGGCGACGGGCTACTACTCCGGCACGGTGGACGGGATCTCGGGGCCGATGACCGTCCAGGCGGTGGAGGACCTGCAGGAGGCGAACGGCCTGCCGGTCACCGGCACCGTCGACAAGGCGACCGCCGCCGCCCTGCAGGCCGAACTCCTGGCACTCGGCGGCGCCGCGGCACAGGATTCGCTGGCCTCGACCGCCGCGATCCAGCAGACCCTGAAGCTCGCCGGGTTCTGGGACGGCCCGGTCGACGGGAAGTGGACGGACGCCCTCACCGAGGCGGTGAAGGAGTTCCAGGCGGCGCTCGGGGTCGAACCCACCGGGGCGGTCGACGCCGCCACGATCGCCACGTTCGAGCGGGCGATCGCCGAGCATCAGCAGGCGGACGCCGCGAGCCCGGAGCCGATGCCGTCGACGGCGCCGCCCAGCGCGGAGGGCTAGGCGCCCGCGTTCAGTCGTCGGCGAGCGGCGACGGCCGGGGATCGAGGACGGCGGAGACGATCGCCCCGATCGCGAACTCGGTCGCCTCGGCGAGCTCAACCTCCTCGGGTGCGTGCAGCCACTGCACCTGCAGGCCGTCCATGACGGCGATGATCGCGCTCGCCGCGTGCGCGACGCTCGCGGTGTCGGTGACGCCGCGCTCGGCGCAGACGACGTCGAATGCCTCGACGACCTGGCCCCGGAGCACCCGGTAGCGTTCGGAGAAGTAGGCCTGCGCGGGGTGGGCGTCGGTCACCGACTCACCCGAGAGCACGACGAACGCCTGCACGATGCCCGCCCGCTGCGCGTTGGCGAACGCCGTGCGCACGAGGTGGCGGAACAGCTCGAGCCCGCCGGGGATGTGCTGCTCCTCCAGGTCGGCGACATCGCTCTGATCGCGATACGTGAGGACCTCCATCAGCAGTTGGTCCTTCGAGCCGAAGTGGTGCAGGATTCCCGCGTGCGTCATTCCGACGTGTTCGGCGATCTCGACGAGCGTGCCGTTCGTGAAACCCTTGTTGCCGAAGACCTCCGTCGCCGCCTGCAGGATCTCGCGGCGCTTCGCAAGCGTTTCCGGGCGCGAGCGGGGTCGCTTGACGCTGTCCGACATCCTGCCCCTCTCGACGACCTTCCGACCGGTAAGTCTATGCCGATCGGGGGGCGCGGGAGAGGCGGCGCGGCAGGGTTTCGAGGGAGCCGCTTGCAATTTGCTGACTTGTCAGTAAGGTAAATCGCGAGCACCAACCATGCTGCGACAGCGCCGTCCGCTCCGCCCGAAGGGCACCAGGGGTACGCGCCGCGCAGTGACGATCACATCCGATCCGGCCGAGCCGGACGACGAACCCCTGAGGAGACAGCAGTGAGGCTGAAGCCCGCATTGGTGGCCGCGAGTATCGCGGCCGCGCTCGTGCTCACCGGATGCACGAGCGGAAACTCGAACGAAGGCAGCCCCGAGGCCGGGGCCGCCCTGACCATCGCCAAGCCCGACGGCCCGATCACGACCGAGGGCAACAACCCCTGGATCAACGACTCGTCGGCGATGCGCCTCGGCTACGCGAACGCGATCTTCGAGCCGCTCGGCATCGTGAACCTCGTCGACCCGAGCGCCGACGTCGTGCCGTGGCTCGCATCGGAGATCGCGTGGTCCGACGACTACACCTCGGTCCAGCTGACCGCGCGCGACGGCGTGAAGTGGAACGACGGCGAGGACTTCACCGCCGACGACATCGCCTTCACCTTCGAGCTGATCAAGGGCAACCCGGCGCTCGACACCAAGGCGCTCGGCATCTCCGACGTCGCGATCGACGGCAACGTCGCCACGATCACCTTCGCGACGCCGATGTTCGTCAAGCAGGACAAGGTGCTGCACACGCTGATCCTCCCCGAGCACGTCTGGGCGGACGTCGAGGACCCCACCACCTTCGTGAACGAGGAGCCGGTCGGCACCGGCCCCTACGTGCTCAGCACGTTCGACAGCCAGGCCGTCGAGCTCACCGCGCGCGACGACTACTGGGGCGGAGAGCTCGCCGTGCCGACGCTGTACTACGTCTCGTACGCCGACAACACGGCCCTCACGACCGCCCTCGCGAACGGCGACGCGGACTGGGCGCAGGCATTCATCCCGAACGTGCAGTCGGCCTACCTCGACAAGGACCCGGAGCACAACGTCTACTGGGCGGCCGCGGGCCTCGGCACCGACTCGATGTTCGTGAACACGACGACCAAGCCGTTCGACGACGTCGCCTTCCGCAAGGCCGTCAACCTCGTGGTCGACCGCCAGAAGCACCAGGAGATCGCCCGCGAAGGCGGCGTTCCCGAGCTCACGAGCGTCACGGGCCTCCCCACCCCCGCCGGTGACGCCTACATCGCCGACGAGTTCGCGGGCGAGGAGTACTCGGTCGACGTCGACGCCGCCAAGAAGGTGCTCTCCGACGCCGGCTACACGTGGGACGGCGAGGCGCTCGTCGACCCCGACGGCGAGCCGGTGACCTTCACCCTCACCGTGCCGCAGGGCTGGAACGACTACGTGACCGGCATCAGCCTCATCTCCGACTCCGTCAAGGAGCTCGGCGTCGAGGCCGCCGTCGACACCCCCGACGCCGACAGCTGGTGGGCGGCCAAGAGCGAGGGCGACTTCCAGGCGATCCTGCACTGGACGGACTCGGGCGCCACGCCGTACGACCTCTACAGCGACCAGATGGACGGCCGCTTCCTGAAGCCGATCGGCGAGGCCGCCGACTTCAACTTCGGTCGCTTCGACAGCCCCGAGGCCACGGCCGCGCTCACCGAGTACGCGACCGCGACCGACGACGCCACGCGCGCCGCCGCCCTCGAGACCGTGCAGAAGATCTTCGTCGACGAGGTGCCGACGATCCCCGTCGGCACGCGCCCCTTCATCGGCCAGTACAACACCCGCAACTACGTGGGCTGGCCCGGCGAGGACGACCCCTACGTCCCCGCCGACCCGACGCAGCCCACCTCGGTCTACATCCTGACCAAGCTGCAGCCGGCCGACTGATCCACCCCAGCGGGAGCCGGGCCGGCGACGGCCCGGCTCCCGCACCACGTGAGAGACACGACACATGAGCGACGACGCCCTCCTCAGCATCACCGACTTCAGCGTCACCTACGAGAGCGATCCGCCCGTCGAGGCGGTGCGCGAGGTCACCCTCGAACTCCGCCGGGGTGAGATCCTCGGGCTCGCCGGAGAGTCCGGGTGCGGCAAGACGACCCTCGCCTACGGCGTGCAGCGGCTGCTCAAGCCGCCGGCCGTGATCACGGGCGGCGAGGTCGTCTTCCACGACGCAGCAGGCGAAGACGTCTCGATCGGTGCGCTCACCGACGACGAGATGCGCCGCTTCCGCTGGAACAAGGCGTCGATGGTCTTCCAGGGCGCGATGAACGCGCTCAACCCGGTGCTGCCGATCGGCCGCCAGCTCGCCGACGTCTTCACGACGCACCGACCCGGCATGAGCCGCGCCGAGCGCACCCGCGAGTGCGGCGAGCTGCTCGAGATCGTCGGCGTCGGACGCGAACGGCTGAAGTCGTTCGCCCACGAGCTCTCGGGCGGCATGCGCCAGCGCGTCATGATCGCGATGGCGCTCGCCCTGCGGCCGCAGCTCATGATCATGGACGAGCCGACGACGGCCCTCGACGTGCTCGTGCAGCGGGACATCCTGCGCAAGATCTCGGAGCTGCGACACGAGTTCGGCTTCTCGGTCGTCTTCATCACGCACGACCTGCCGCTGCTCCTCGAGATCTCCGACCGCATCGCGGTCATGCGCGAGGGCCGCATCGTCGAGCTCGACACCGCTGAGCACCTCTACCGGAACCCCCAGCACGAGTACACGCGCACGCTGCTGAGCTCGTTCCCGAGCCTGACCGGCGACCGCGGCGACTTCGTGCGCGCCGCGGCGATCGCCCCGCTCACCACCTCCACCGTCGCCCAGGAGCTCTCGGCATGACCGTCCTCGAATTCCGCAACGTCACGAAGCGCTACCGGGTGCGCGGGGCCGGCCAGATGCTCGCCCTCGACGACGTCGACTTCACGCTGCGCAGCGGCCAGACCCTCGCCCTCGTCGGCCAGTCGGGCAGCGGCAAGTCGACCATCGCGAAGATCATCACCCAGCTCGAGCGGCCGAGCGAGGGCCAGGTGCTGCTCGACGAGCGCCCGATCCCGCGCTCGGGCGGCGCACTGCGCCGATATCGCGCGCAGGTGCGCATGGTCTTCCAGGACCCGTTCGCCTCGCTGAACCCGTACCACACGATCCGCCATCACCTCGAGCGGCCGCTGCGGCTCGACAAGGTGGTGCCCCGCGACCAGGTCGACGCCGAGGTGCACCGCCTCCTCGAGCGGGTGCGGCTCGACGCCGCCCGCGTCATCGACCGCCGCCCCCACGAGCTGTCGGGCGGCCAGCGCCAGCGGGTGGCGATCGCCCGCGCGCTCGCCTCGCGGCCGAGCCTCCTCGTCGCCGACGAGCCGGTGTCGATGCTCGACGTGTCGATCCGCCTCGGCGTGCTGAACCTGCTCGCCGAGCTCCAGCGCGAGTCGCAGCTCGGCGTGCTCTACATCACGCACGACCTGGCGACCGCCCGTCACTTCAGCGACGAGATCATGGTGCTCCACCACGGCCGGGTGGTCGAGCAGGGCCCCGCCGACGACGTCATCCTGCGCCCGACGCAGGAGTACACCCGCGCCCTGCGCGATGCATCCCCCGACCCCGACCGCCATTTCGCGGCCCCGAGCGCCGAAGGAGCCCGCTCGTGAGGTTCATCGTCCGACGCGTCGTGTTCTACCTCGTCACCCTGTGGGCGGCGATCACGATCAACTTCTTCCTGCCCCGCATGATGAAGGGCGACCCGGTGTCGGCCTTCCTCGCGAAGAACCAGGGCAAGATCAGCCCCGAGGCCGCCGACGCGCTGCGCACCCTGTTCGGCCTCGACCACGAGACCCCGCTCTGGCAGCAGTACCTCGACTACTGGCGGCTGCTGCTGAGCGGCGACCTCGGCCGCTCGTTCTCGCACGGGCTGTCGCCGGTGACCGACGTCATCGCGGTCGCGCTGCCGTGGACGATCGGGCTCGTGGGCCTCGCGACGATCATCTCGTTCCTGCTCGGCACCGCGGCGGGCGCCTTCATCGGCTGGCGGCGGGGCAGCAAGGCCGACGCAGCCCTCCCGATCGCCACGTTCTTCTCGACCGTGCCGTACTTCTGGATGGGCCTCATCGCGATCGCGATCTTCTCGACGACGCTCGGCTGGTTCCCCGCGTCGCACGCGTACGACAAGGGCGTGACCCCCGGCTTCAACGCGGAGTTCATCGGCAGCGTCATCTACCACGGCACCCTGCCGGCGCTCACGATCGTCGTGGCCTCCCTCGGCGGCTGGATCCTCGGCATGCGCAACATGATGATCACGGTCCTCGACGAGGACTACATCACGGTCGCGCAGGCGAAGGGACTGCCCGAGCGCGAGGTCGTCACCGGCTACGCCGCCCGCAACGCGATGCTGCCGCAGCTCTCGAGCTTCGCCCTCTCGCTCGGCTTCATCGTCGGCGGCACCCTCGTGATGGAGCTCGTCTTCTCCTACCCCGGCGTGGGCAAGCTGCTGCTCGACGCCACGAACGCCAAGGACTACCCGCTCATGCAGGGCCTGTTCCTGGTGATCACGCTCGCGGTGCTCGCGGCGAACATCCTCGCCGACATCGCCTACGCGATCCTCGACCCGCGCGCCCGCCAGCTGGAGGCCTGACATGACGATCCCGACGACGACCGCCCTGCGCGAGTCCGCCCCAGAGGGCTCGCGCCCCGGCCGCAACATGTGGAAGCGCATGGGCGCCTCGTTCTCGATGTTCCGCAACGGCAAGTCGCTCACCGGCCTCGCGATCCTCGGCTTCTTCACCGTGCTCGCCGTCTTCGGCGACCTGATCGCCCCGTACGGCCCGCTCGAGAAGGACTACTCGGCCCTCAAGCAGCCGCCCTCGCCGGCGCACTGGCTCGGCACGACGCACATGGGCGAGGACGTGCTGAGCCAGATCATCTACGGCACCCGCGGCGTGCTCGTCGTCGGGTTCCTGGCCGGGGTCATCGCGACCCTCATCGCGATCATCGTGGGCGTGACCTCGGGCATGCTCGGGGGCTGGCGCAGCGAGTCGCTGTCGATGCTGACGAACGTGTTCCTCGTCATCCCCGGGCTGCCGCTCATGATCATCATCGCCTCGCAGTACGAGAATCCGAGCCTGCTGCTCATCTCGGCGGTGCTCGCGATCACCGGCTGGGCGTGGGGCGGTCGCGTGCTCCGCGCGCAGACGATGTCGCTGCGCAGCCGCGACTTCGTGCAGGCGGCCCGCGCCAACGGCGAGCCGCTGTGGCGGGTGATCGCGGTCGAGATGCTGCCGAACCTCATGGCGATCATCGCCTCGAGCTTCGTCGGCACGGTCACCGCGGCGGTGCTCGGCCTCACGACGCTCGCGTTCATCGGCGTCATCCCGATCACGAACCTCAACTGGGGCACCATCCTGTTCTGGGCGCAGCAGAACGGCGCCTTCCCCGACTACTGGTGGTGGTACGTGCCCGCCGGCCTCTGCATCGCGCTGCTCGGCACGGCTCTCGCGCTCATCAACTTCGGCATCGACGAGTACGTCAACCCGCGCCTGCGCTCGGCGGGCGAGCGCGCCCGCGCGCTGCGCAAGCAGGGGCTGAGCGCCACGAGCGCGGTGACCGCGGTGCGCGCACCCGCCGCCACGACGACGGATGCCGCGAAGGCGACCACCTCATGACCGACATCGACGCACGACCGAGGAGCACCACCGTGACCGCCCTGCCGCTCGAGGACCGGGCCCCGGCCTTCCGCGACCCCGCCCTGCCCATCGCCGATCGGGTCGCCGACCTCGTCGCCCGCATGACCGTCGAGGAGAAGGTCGGGCAGATGCTGCAGCTCGACGCCCGCGACGACCTCGACGACCTCGTGCTCGGCAAGCACGTCGGCTCCATCCTGCACACCTCGCCCGAGCGGCTCGACCGCGCGCACGAGCTCGTCGCCCAGACGCGCCTGGGCATCCCGCTGCTCGTCGGCGAGGACTGCATCCACGGCCACTCGTTCTGGGAGGGCGCCACGATCTTCCCGACCCAGCTCGGCATGGCCGGCAGCTGGAACGCCGACCTCGTCGAGCGCGCCGCCAGGGCGACGGCCGTCGAGGTCGCCGCCACCGGCATCCACTGGACCTTCTCGCCCGTGCTCTGCATCAGCCGCGACCTGCGCTGGGGCCGCGTCGACGAGACCTTCGGCGAGGACCCCCACCTCATCGGCGAGCTCGCCTCGGCCATGGTGCGCGGCTACCAGGGCGACGGGCTCGACGACCGCCGGGCCATCCTCGCGACGGCGAAGCACTTCGCCGGCTACTCCGAGACGCAGGGCGGCCGCGATGCGAGCGAGGCCGACCTCTCGCCGCGCAAGCTGCGGTCGTGGTTCCTGCCGCCGTTCGAGCGCGTGGCCCGGGAGGGCTGCCGCACGTTCATGCTCGGCTACCAGACCACCGACGGCGTGCCGATCACCCTCAACGAGTGGCTGCTCACCGACGTGCTGCGGGGGGAGTGGGGCTACACGGGCACGCTCATCACCGACTGGGACAACGTGGGCCGCATGGTGTGGGAGCAGCAGATCCAGCCCGACTACGCGCACGCGTCGGCCGCGACGGTCAAGGCCGGCAACGACATGGTCATGACCACGCCCGGGTTCTACCGCGGCGCGCTCGACGCGATCGAGCAGGGCCTCCTCGCCGAGTCGGAGCTCGACGCGGCGGTCGCCCGCATCCTCACCCTCAAGTTCGAGCTCGGCCTCTTCGAGGACCCGCGGCACCCCGACCGCGAGCGCATCGCGACCGAGATCGCGACGCCCGACCACCGTGCGCTCAACCTCGAGCTCACGCGCCGTTCGCTCGTGCTGCTCGAGAACGACGGGCTGCTTCCGCTGGGCGGCGGCTTCGAGGCGGATGCCACGGGGCGGGCGCTCGCCGGCCCGGCGGCCGCGACTCGGACGATCGCCGTCGTCGGCCCCCTCGCCGACGACGCGCAGACGCAGCTCGGCGACTGGGCGGGCAGTTCGGGTCAGGCCGGATGGCTCGACGGCCAGCCGCGCGAGATGATCACGACGGTGCTCGACGGCTTCCGGCGCTTCGCGCCCGACGGCTGGGCGATCACGCACGCCCGCGGCGCCGACGTGCTCACCCTCGAGCAGGACCCGGCCGGCGCGACCTTCCCCGACGGACAGCCCCGGCCGCAGATCGTGGTGCCGTCGGCGCCTGACGAGGCGATGATCGCCGAGGCGGTCGAGCAGGCGAGCGCGGCCGACGTGGCCGTCGTCGTCGTCGGCGACGTGATCGAGCTCGTCGGCGAAGGGCGCTCGACCGCGACGCTCGACCTCATCGGCGGCCAGATCGCGCTGCTCGACGCGATCGCCGAGACCGGCACGCCGTTCGTGGTGGTGCTGCTCGCCTCGAAGCCGCTCGTGCTGCCGCCCTCGGCGCACCGCGCCTCGGCCGTCGTCTGGGCGGCGTCGCCGGGCATGGAGGGCGGGCGGGCGATCGCCGAGCTCGCGCTCGGCCTCGTCGAGCCGAGCGGGCGCCTGCCGATCTCGTTCGCCCGCCACGTCGGCCAGCAGCCGACCTACTACAACCAGATCCGCGGTCAGCACGGCACCCGCTACGCCGACCTCACGCAGTCGCCCGCGTGGGCGTTCGGCGAGGGGCGCTCGTACACCGAGGTCGAGTACTCGGGGTTGGTGCTCGAAGCGACCGAGCTCGATGCGGGCGACGTCGTGCGCGCGACCCTCACGCTGCGCAATACGGGCGCGCGGCCGAGCCGCGAGACCGTCCAGGTCTACGTGAGCGACACCGTCACCTCGGTGAGCTGGGCCGACAAGGAACTGAAGGCGTTCCAGCAGGTCGACCTCGAGCCCGGAGCCACGGCGACGGTCGCGATCGAGCTCCCGGTCACGGAGTGCTCGATCGTGAACGCCCGCGGTGAGCGCCTGGTCGAGCCGGGCGACTTCGAGTTGCGCGTCGGTCCGTCCTCGCGGGAGGAAAGGCTGCTGCGGGCGACGTTCACCGTCGCGGGATGACGGCGGCGGCAGCACACTGCCCAGGGGTTGCCGCGAGGCGCGCGGCGCGCGGCGTGCTCGGCGTCGTCGCGACGACCGAACGGCTAGCCCGATCGAGCGGCGAGGGCAACCCCGTGTACGGACTCGGCGTGCGCGCATAGCGTGGCAGGTGGCACAGCGGGTGCAGAGACGAGGTCGGCGATGACTGACACGCGCACGAACCCCGGAGTCTGGGCGAGATCCGTCAATCCCGACGCGGGCGAACTCGGACGGCTCGCGGAGCGGTTCGGCCTGCACCCGTTGATCGTCGACGACCTGGCCGAAGGCCGCCAGGAGCCGAAGCTCGAGCGGCTCGCGGAGCATCTCCACCTCACACTCTGGGATGTGAACTGGAACGGCACCGACCCGGCGACGCATTCCGACATCGTCGTGATCTTCAACGAACGCGACTGCCTGGTGGTCCAGCAGGGACCCGCAGACGAGCTCCGGGACATCGATGAACTGCTGCGGTCCGACGGGCTCGTGCCGGTCACCTCGCCGATCTCGGCGGTGTACCGCATCCTCGACGCGGTCGTGCGCGATTTCGTCGAGCTCGGCGCCGGCGTCGAGCGCGAACTCGAGAAGGTCGAGGAGGAGGTGTTCGACAGCCGGGTCCACGAGGACTACCGGCGCATCTATCGCCTCCGGCAACGCATCGGGCGAATCGATCGTGCCGTGACGGGGCTCTCCGAGGCGATCAGGTCGAGCAGGGGCGAGATCGAAGACCTGATGGGACCTGAGCTGGGTGAGTACTTCACGCACCTCGAGCACGACATCGAGGGCGTGGCCAAGCTCGCCGGCGCTGAGCATGCTGCGCTCGACGCGGCGGTCACGAGCCACGAGAGCAATGTCTCCACCCGGCAGAACCAGGACATGCGCACCATCTCCGCGTTCGCGGCGCTGCTCGCCATTCCGACCGTGATCGGCGGGATCTACGGCATGAACTTCAAGAATCTGCCGCTGGTCCAGTGGGAGTTCGGCTGGTTGGCGGTGGGTGCAGCGATGATCGTGCTCGATCTCATCGCCTACGCGATGTTCCGGCGCAGGGGCTGGCTCGGCGGTCGGCGAGGCGGACGCCCGAGCGGGAACCGCACCTGAACCAGGTGGCTGCATCGCGTCCAAGCCCTCAGGGCCGGCGCTGTGGCCCCGTCCGATGCTTCCGCGAGGCCGGGTATCGGAGCCGATGACGGGAATCGAACCCGCGCTGTCTGCTTGGGAAGCAGAAGTTCTACCATTGAACTACATCGGCGTGCGGCATCCGAAGGGTGCAGCGGTGACCATCGTAGCAAGGGTCTCGAGTCGCTTCGCTACCCGACCGGGCATGACGGGTCTCGATGCGCTTCGCTCCCCGCCCATCGCGATCACCGGCGCTCGGTAGGCTGGGCGGGTGCTTCTCTCGGATCGTGACATCAGGGCCGAACTCGACCTGCAGCGCATCAAGCTCGAACCCTCCGACGCGTCGATGCTGCAGCCGTCGAGCGTCGACGTGCGGCTCGACCGGTACTTCCGGCTGTTCGACAACCACAAGTACCCCTTCATCGACCCGGCAGAAGACCAGCCCGAGCTGACCCACCTCATCGAGGTGAAGCCCGACGAGGCGTTCATCCTGCACCCGGGCGAGTTCGTGCTCGCCTCGACGTTCGAGGCCGTCACCCTGCCCGACGATGTCGCCGCGCGCCTCGAGGGCAAGAGCTCGCTCGGCCGGCTCGGCCTGCTCACGCACTCGACCGCGGGCTTCATCGACCCCGGCTTCACGGGGCACGTCACGCTCGAGCTCAGCAACGTGGCGACCCTGCCGATCAAGCTCTGGCCGGGCATGAAGATCGGGCAGATGTGCTTCTTCCGCCTGTCGTCGCCCGCCGAGAAGCCGTACGGCTCGGCCGACTACTCGAGCCGCTACCAGGGCCAGCGGGGGCCGACGGCCTCGCGCTCGTTCCACAACTTCCATCGCTCCGACGTGAGCGTCACCGACGCCGGCGCGAAGGGCGAGTAGCGCCCGACGGGCCGTCGCGACGGCGCTCGCGCCGCCGGATCATCCCGCACATCAGCGGGATCCGCAAGGCGTTGCCGCTGCGGTCGCGCCGCGGTTCGATGGGGTGATCGAGCTGAGGAGGCCGATCACCGTGGACACCAGCACCATCATCTGGATCGTCGTCGGAATCGTCGTGGTCATCGCGATCGTGGTCATCGTCGTGATGGCCACCAATCGGCGGCGCCGGGAGGCACAGGCCGAAGCCGGTCGGCGCAAGGCCGCCGAACTGCGGCAGAGCGCAGCCGAGACGGATGCCGCCGCGCGCCAGCGCGACGCCGACGCCGCCCGGGCTGCGGCCGACGCGAAGCAGGCGCAGGCGGCAGCCGCCGAGGCCCGTCTCGAAGCCGATCGGCTCGATCGGGAGAGCGTCGAGCGGCAGTCCGCCGCCGAGGAGCTCCGCGCCGAGGCGGACGACCACCTCAGGAAGGCCGACCGCGTCGACCCCGATGTCGACGCCGACGCGGACCGCGACCGCGACGCCGATGCGACCACGACCTCGAGCGCGGACTCGGCGAGCACCGACCGACCGGTCGCCGAACCTCTCGGCCGTCACTCGGGCGGGAACGGTCCTGGCAACGGCCGCGTGCGCTGACGGCCGTCGGTTCGGCTGACGCCCGCCGCGCAGCTCAGGCCGGCGGGCCGACTCGGGTTGCGAGTTCGGCGTCGGCGTCCGCGTCGACGCGCGCCGGCGCGGCGAGCGCCGCGTCCGGCGCGGTGAGGAAGTCGACGACGGCGTCGAGCGTCACATCTGCGCGGAGCACCCGGTTGTGGCCGAGACCCTCCGTCGGCACCAAGCGGGCACCGGGGTTCACGGCGAGCAGTCGCTCGGACTCGGCGTAGGGAACGCGGCGGTCGCCGCGGTCGTGCACGAGCAGCAGCGCGGTCTCGGGCCGAAGGGGATGCCTCGCCGCCGAGTACCGCTCGAAGGGGTCGCCGCCGCCCGGGAACAGCTTCGCGGAGAACCGCGCCGCGAGCGCGTCGCGGGTGCGTCGGTCGAGGCGGAGCATCTCGCCGAACCCCTCGATGAATGTTCGCGGGTCGGCCGCGCCGGCGATGCCGACCACCCGGTGGGTGTCGAGGCCGTCGTGCGCGGCCATGAGCGCTGCCAGCGCACCGAACGAGTGGCCGACGACCGCGTGGAAGCGGCCGTGGCGGCGCTGCAGCTGCTCCATCGCGTCGAGGTGGTCGATGAGGTACGTGCCGCGACCGGGCGAGTCGCCGTTCGCGGGGCCGTCGAACGCGACGATGCGGAAGCCTTCGCTGCGCAGCTCGCGGATGAGCGGGGCGAAGACGCTCGCACGCGACTGCCAGCCGTGGGCGAGCAGCACGGTGTCGTCGCCCGTGCCCCACTCGTAGCTCACCACGTCGACGCCGCGACGGTGCAGGCCGGGAATGCGCACGGTGCTGCGCCGCGCCGAGTCGTGGGTGGCGCGGTCGGCCGGCGCGACGGGGGTGCGCGGGCCGACGCGCATGAAGAGCGGGTAGGCGAGTGCGCCGCCTGCGGTCGGCGAGACCGACCCGGTCAGGCGGACTCCTGCGGCGATGGCGGTTGCGGCGGACATCTCGACTCCTCAAACAATACGAACGGTCGTACTCCCACTATACGAACGATCGTGCGTAAAATACAAGACATGGAACAGCACGACGGCCGACGCGCACGGGGCGACGCCTCGCGACGCCTCGTGCTCGAGCGAGCCGTCGACCTCGCCTCGGTCGAGGGGCTCGACGGGCTCTCGATCGGGCGGCTCGCCGAGGCGGCCGAGGTGTCGAAGAGCGGGGTCGCGACGTTGTTCGGCAGCAAGGAGCGCCTCCAGCTCGCCGCGGTCGATGCCGCGGTCGAGCGATTCACCCGCGTCGTCATCGAGCCCGCGCGCGTCGAGCCGCGTGGCGTTCGGCGCATCGTCGCCTTGGTGGATCGTTGGATCGCCTACTCGCGCGACCGAGTCTTCCCGGGCGGATGCTTCTTCGCCGCCGCCGCGGCCGAGTTCGACGCCAAGCCGGGGCCGGTGCGCGACGCCCTCGCACGAGCCCTCGCGACCTGGGGCGGTTACCTCGCGGCGTCCTACGGCTACGCCGTCGCGCAGGGCGAGCTCGAGGGCGACCCCGCCCAGTTCGCCTTCGAGGCCACCGCACTGCTCGACGCGGCGAACACCCGCTCGGTCATGAGCGGATCGAGCGAACCGTACCTCTTCGCGCGGCGCGCGCTCGTCGACCGGCTCGCCGCGGCGGGCGCCGACCCGGCCGTGCTCGCACCGCTCGCGGGCGTCGACGACCGGGTGCTCGCCTGACGCGACGCGCGGGGCCGTGCTCGCACGATTCGGTGCGTGAACGAGCTCCGCGCACCGCGGTATTCAGGACGAGCGCGTCGATACCGCCCGTGTCGGGCTCATCGACGCGCTCGTCCTGAAAAGCGCGGAAGCGCGAGTGCGACTACTCGCCCTGGGGTGCGAGCGCCGCGACGAGCGGGTGGTCGTACGCGAGCGCGCCCGTCTTCGCCGCGCCGCCGGGCGAGCCGAGCGGCGGCACGCCGCCGGGGGTCACCTCGAAGAACTCGACGTTCGCCTTGTAGTAGTCGGCCCACTCGTCGGGCAGGTCGTCTTCGTAGTAGATCGCCTCGACCGGGCACACCGGCTCGCACGCACCGCAGTCGACGCACTCGTCGGGGTGGATGTAGAGCGAGCGCTCACCCTCGTAGATGCAGTCGACCGGGCACTCGTCGATGCAGGCGCGGTCCTTCACATCGACGCAGGGCAGCGCGATGACGTACGTCACGACAGTGCGAGCGCGCCGTCGCGCGAGATCGCCACCTGCTCCTCGCGGGGCACGACCTTGACGCGCTCCCGCACGACGCCGGCGTACTGCTCGGGTGCCTCGAACGACTCGCCGAGGCTGCGCTCGTGCGCGTCGAGTCCGAGCCATCCCTGCCAGGTCGTGAACTCGACCCCGCGTGAGGCGAGCAGCTCGAAGATCTCCTCGCCGTCGGCGGCGTCGACCACCGGCGCGGCGAGCACGCCCTCGTTCGCGTCGGCGACGAGGTTCGTGATCGTCTCGAGCGCGTCGCCCTTGGTGTGGCCGATGAGGCCGACGGGGCCGCGCTTGATCCAGCCGGTCGCGTAGATTCCGGGAATCGGTGCGCCCGAGGCATCCAGCACCCGGCCGCCCTCGTTGGGGATGACCGCCGCCTTCTCGTCGAAGGGCACGTCGCGGATCGGCGAGCTCGCGTAGCCGACGGCGCGGTAGACCGCCTGCACGGGGTAGTCGACGAACTCGCCGGTGCCCTCGACCGTGCCGTCGCCGACCGGGCGGGTGAGCTCGAAGCGGAGGCCCTCGACGCGTCCGTCGCCGGTGACCTCGACGGGGGCGTGCAGGAAGTGCAGGTGCAGGCGGCGCGACGCCGTGCCGGTGCCGGTCGAACCCGGCGAGGTGCGCCAGCCGTTCAGGGTGCGGGTCATGACCTTGACCTGGTTGTTCGAGGCGTGCAGGGCCTCGGCGTGGGCGTCGCCCTCGGCGCGCTCGAAGTCGTCGTCGTAGACCACGATGTCGACGTCGGGCACCTCGCCGAGCTCGCGCAGCTCGATCGGCGTGAACTTCACGTGCCCCGGTCCGCGGCGGCCGAAGACGTGCACGTCGGTCACGGGCGAGGCCTCGAGGCCGGCCACGACGTTCGCCGGGACATCCGTCGAGAGCAGGTCCTTCGGGTGCTTCGCGAGCACGCGTGCGACGTCGAGCGCGACGTTGCCGTTGCCGATGACCGCGATCGACTGCGCCTCGAGCGGCCAGGTGCGCGGCACGTCGGGGTGCCCGTCGTACCAGGCGACGAAGTCGGCGGCGCCGTAGGAGCCGGGCAGCTCGATGCCGGGGATGTCGAGGGGGGCGTCGCGCAGCGCGCCGGTCGCGAAGATGACCGCGTCGTAGCGTTCGGCGAGCTCGCCGACCTCGACGTCGCGGCCGACCTCGACGTTGCCGATGAGGCGGATGTCGCCCGCGTCGAGCATCTCGTGCAGCGAGTTGACGATGCCCTTGATACGGGGGTGGTCGGGGGCGACGCCGTAGCGGATCAGTCCGTAGGGCGCCGGCAGCGACTCGAACAGGTCGATCGCGACCTCGCCGCCCTGCTCGGCGACCTGGCGGCGGAGGATGTTGCCGGCGTAGATGCCGGCGGGGCCGGCGCCCACGATCGCGACGCGGAGGGAACGGGTCATTGCTGCGATGCCTTTCGAGTTGTGCTGGGGGAGAGCGCTTCGGGCGCGTAGGGGCTCAGGGTCACCACGTCGCCGACGACGACGACCGCGGGCGACCGGATGCCCCGGCGCGCCGCCTGCAGCGCGATCGAGTCGAGCGTGCCGATGGTGACGCGCTGGTGCTCGCCGTATCCATCTTCGACGATCGCGACTGGGCATTCGCCCCCGCGCTCGCCGCGGGCGAGGGTGATCGCCGAGTTCGCGAGGGTGCCGATGCCCATGAGGAGGACGACCGTGTGGTCGCGCCCGCCGCCGAGCGACTGGATCTGCTCGTGCCCGGTGACGACCGTGAACGTCGTGGCGAGGCCGCGATGGGTGAGGGGGATGCCCGCGATCGCCGGCACCGAGATCGCGCTCGTGATGCCAGGCACGACCTCGACGGCGACGCCCGCCTCGCGGCAGAAGGCGAGCTCCTCGCCGCCGCGGCCGAAGATGAACGGGTCGCCGCCCTTCAACCGCACGACCCGCTTGCCGTCGCGGGCGAGGGCGACGAGCAGCGCGTTGATCGCGTCCTGCGGAACCGCGTGATGCCCGGGCAGCTTGCCGACGTCGACGACCTCGGCGCGCAGCTCGACGCCCTCGGCGGCCAGGCCGTCGAGCACGCCGCGGGCGCCGAGCCGGTCGGCGACGATCACGTCGGCGGCCTCGAGGGCGCGCAGGCCGCGGATGGTGAGGAGCCCGGCGTCGCCCGGCCCGGCGCCGACGAGGGTGACGGTCCCGGCGCTCATCGCGACGCTCCCTGCAGCAGGCCCCGGCGGCGGAGCATCCGGCGCTCGAGGGGGGCGAAGAACACGAGTTCGATGAGGATGCCGATGGCGAGGATCACGAGGATCGTCGCGAGCACCGCGGAGATGTCGGCGAGCTCGCGGCTCTGGTCGAGCATCGACCCGAGCCCGAAGCCGATCGTGCCGCCCATCGCGATGATCTCGGCGGCCATCAGCGAGCGCCACGAGAACGCCCAGCCCTGCTTGAGGCCGGCGACGTAGCCGGGGAGCGCGGCGGGCAGCACGACGAGCGTCGCGAGGCGTCCCGGTCCTGCGCCGAGCACCGTGCCGACCCGCCGCAGCTGCGGCGGCACCTGCTCGACGCCCGAGATCAGGCCGTTCACGATCGACGGCACGGCGCCCATCAGGACCACGAAGTAGACGGTCGCGTCGCTGAGCCCGAACCAGAGGATGGCGGCGGGCACCCACGCGACCGAGGGCAGCACCTGCAGCCCCGAGATGATCGGGCCGACGGCGCGGCGCAGCGGCTTCACCTCGGCGAGCAGGAGGCCGAGCGGCGTGCCGACGATGACGGCGATGACGAAGCCGAAGACGCCGCGCTCGAGGCTCGTCGCGACGGCGAGCTGCAGGCGGCCCGACTCCCAGGCATCGCCGAGCGCCGCGGCGACGTCGAGCGGACCCGGCACGATGTCGGGTCGCGGCTGGGCGATCACGACGTAGAGCTGCCAGGCGACGATGAGCACGACGACGAAGAGGATGGGCGGCAGGACGCTGCGCGTGAAGACCTTCCAGGGGCCCGGGCGCGCGTCGGCGTCGGTCTGGAGGCGGTCGAGGCCCGCTTCGAGCGCGCGGAGCTCGTCGTGCTCGGCGGGAGCTCCCCCGGGAGCTCCGGGCGCCTCGGGCGGATCGAGCAGGGAGGTGTCATGCGGCATTTCGGCGGATCTCCTTCCGCAGCTCGGCGGTGATCTCGACGGAGAGCGCCGCCACTTCGGGCGACTCGATGCGCCGGCCCTCGACGGCGTCGATGCGCCATTCGCCGGCGACCCGGCCGGGCCGGCTCGACAGCAGCACGATGCGCTGCCCGAGTCGCGCCGCCTCACGCACGTTGTGCGTGACGAAGACGATGGTGCGGCCGGTCAGGCGCCACACGCGTTCGAGCTCCTCGTGCAGCAGGTCGCGCGTGATCGCGTCGAGTGCCGCGAAGGGCTCGTCCATGAGCAGCACGGGGCGGTCCTGCGCGAGCGCCCGGGCGAGGGCGACGCGCTGGCGCATGCCGCCCGAGAGCTCGTGGGGGCGCTTCGCCGAGGCATCCGCGAGATTCACGGTCGCGAGCAGCTCGAGCGCCTGCGCCTTGCGCTCGGTGCGCGCGACCCCGCGGAGCCGCAGCGCGAGCTCCACGTTCTGCGCCGCGGTGAGCCAGGGCATGAGCGCCGACTCCTGGAACATGACGGCGGCGCCCTCGGGCGGCGTCGTGATGCTGCCGGTGGTCGGCCGGTCGAGTCCGGCGATGAGGTTCAGCAGCGTCGACTTGCCGCAGCCCGAGGCACCGAGCAGGCAGACGAACTCACCCGCCGCGACGTCGAGGTTCACGTCGTCGAGCACGACCGGGCCCGCGCCGAAGCGCTTGCCGAGATGCTCGATGCGGATGGCCGTCTGCCCGCTCATGCGACTACTCCTCGCCGAGGCCGCCCGCGGAGACGGGCTCCTCGCCGGCCTCCTCGCGCAGCTCGTTCAGGATGCGGAGGTCGAAGAGCCCGTCGATCGAGCCCTCCTTCTGGGTGCCGGCCTCGAGGCCGTTCGCGACGAGGGCCTCGAAGGTCTCGGCGTGCGGGTCGACCGAGAAGACGACGTGCTCGAGCGCGCGGTCGATGACCGCGTCGGCGAGCGGCTTGCCCGTCTCCGCCTCGATGCCCGCGTTGATCACGCCGGCGGCTTCATCGGCGTTGTCGGCGAGCCAGGCGACGGATGCCTCGTGCCCCTCGAGGAGCGCCTTCACCGTCTCGGGGTGCTCGGCGAGGAACTCGGCCCGCACGAGCAGCACCGTCGTCGGGAAGGCGCCGTCGTCCCACAGCTCGGCCTCGTCGACGAGCACGTGCGCGCCCGCGTCGACGATGAGCCGCGACACCCAGGGCTCGGGCAGCCACGCGCCGTCGAGCTCGCCCTGCTGGAAGAGGGTGAGCGTCTGCGCGTTCTCGGTCGGCGTGATGTGCACGTCGCCGCCGCCCTGCGTGTCGGTCTCGAAGCCCTCGTCGGCGAGCCAGGCGCGCAGCGCCACGTCCTGCGTGTTGCCGAGCTGCGGCGTCGCGAGGGTGGTGCCCTCGAGATCGTCGACCGAGTCGATGCCGTCGCGCACGACGAGTGCGGCGCCGCCCGTCGCGGCACCCGCGACGATGTGCGCCGACTGCCCGCCCGACTGGATGAAGGTGTTGATCGACGGGTTCGGGCCGATGTAGGTCGCGTCGATCGCACCGGCCGAGAGGGCCTCGATCGCGGCCGGGCCGGCGTTGAACACCGAGGTGGTGAGCTCGGTCTCGCCGAGCGCGTCCTGCAGCAGGCCCTCCTCGAGCCCGACGATGGCGGGCGCGTGGGTGACGTTCGCGAAGTAGCCGAGACGCAGCTCGGCGGCGGGCGAGGTGCTCGCCTCCGCGTCGTCGTTCGGGGACGCTCCCGCGGCGGCGGAGCAACCGGCGAGCATCATCGCCGCCACTCCAAGTGCGGTGATCGTCAGGGTCTTGCGGATGGTGCGGGTGGTGCTGTTCACGGTTGTCGCCTCCTTACGGATCGTTGGTGCCTACTGTTCGGTGATGCCGGCGGCCAGGGTGCGGCCGTCGGACGGATGGATGACGAGGAACGACCCGGCGTGCCGGTTCTCGCCGTACGGCTCGAGGGGGAGGTCGGCGGCGACGCGGATCGTCGCGCGGCCGATGTCGTTCACCTCGAGCGAGGTCGCGGGCACGTGCTCGAGGGTGTCGAGGTCGCGCTTCGCGTCGATGGAGGCCACGAGTCCCTGCACGGTCGTGGTGCCGTGCTTCACGAGCACGCGGGTGCCCGGGGTGAGGGCACGCGGGTCGAGCTGGAACAGCTCGGCCTCGAACTCCCGCCGGGCCTCGGGCAGGGTGCCCGCCGCCGCGATGACGGCGCCGCGGGCGGCGTCGATCTCGTCGGCGAGGCGCAGCGCCACCGACTGCGGGGCGACGGCCTCGTCGAGGGATGCCCCGGCCTGGTCGATGCCGGTGACGGTGGTCTCGATGCCCGCGGGGAAGACGGTGACCCGGTCGCCGACCCGCACCCGGCCCGAGCCGATGCGGCCGGCGAAGGCGCGGTAGTCGCGGAAGGCCTCGGCCCGCCCGGGGTCGTCGGCGACGTCGGGCGCGAAGCCGCCCTGCGGGCGCAGCACGAGCTGCACGGGCAGGCGGAACGGGTCGTACTCGGTGTCGAGCTCGTCGTGCGAGGGCAGCGACTCGAGCAGTTCGAGCAGGGCCGGCCCGTCGTACCAGGGCGTGTTCGGCGAGCGGTCGACGATGTTGTCGCCCTCGAGGGCCGAGACGGGCAGCACGTGCACCCCGTCGATGCCGAGTTCGCCGGTGACGCGGCGCACCTCGGCCGCGACCTCCTCGAAGGCGCTGCGGTCGTAGCCCAGCAGGTCGATCTTGTTGACCGCGACGATGACGTGCGGCACGCGGAGCAGCGCGACGACCGACAGGTGGCGCCGGGTCTGCTCGAGCACGCCCTTGCGGGCGTCGATGAGCACGACGACGGCGTCGGCGGTCGTCGCGCCGGTGACCATGTTGCGCGTGTACTGCACGTGGCCGGGGCAGTCGGCGAGGATGAAGCTGCGCGCGCCGGTCGAGAAGTAGCGATAGGCGACGTCGATCGTGATGCCCTGCTCGCGCTCGGCGCGCAGGCCGTCGGTGAGGAGGGCGAAGTCGAAGCCCGTGCCGGCGCCGAAGCCGCGCTCGGCCGAGGTGCGGGCGACGGCCTCGAGCTGGTCGGCGAGGATCGCCTTCGAGTCGTGCAGCAGGCGCCCGACGAGCGTCGACTTGCCGTCGTCGACGGAGCCCGCGGTCGCGAAGCGGAAGAGGGTGCTGGGGGCGGTGGTCGTCTCGGTCATCAGAAGTACCCGTCCTTCTTGCGGTCCTCCATGGCGGCCTCCGAGATGCGGTCGTCGGCCCGGGTCGCGCCGCGCTCGGTGAGGGTCGACTGCGCGACCTCGCGCACGACGGCCGTCACGTCCGCGGCATCCGATTCGACCGCGCCGGTGCAGCTCATGTCGCCCACCGTGCGGTACCGCACCGTTCGCAGCTCGACGTGCTCGTCGGGTCGCGGCTGAGAGACCTCGCCGACCGCGCGCCACATGCCGTCGCGGCGGAACACCTCGCGCTCGTGCGCGTAGTAGAGCGGCGGCAGTTCGATGCCCTCGCGCTCGATGTAGCTCCAGACGTCGAGCTCGGTCCAGTTCGAGATGGGGAAGGCGCGCACGTGCTGGCCGGGTGTGTGCCGGCCGTTGTAGAGGCTCCAGAGCTCGGGGCGCTGGTTGCGCGGGTCCCACTGGCCGAACTCGTCGCGCAGCGAGATGATGCGCTCCTTGGCGCGCGCCTTGTCCTCGTCGCGGCGGGCGCCGCCGAAGACGGCGTCGTGCTTGCCCGCGGCGATCGCGTCGAGCAGCGGCTGCGTCTGGAGCGGGTTGCGGGTGCCGTCGGCGCGCTCCTGCAGGCGCCCGTCGTCGAGGTAGCGCTGCACCTCGGCGACCTCGAGTCGCAGGCCGAGCCGCTCGACGGTCGCGTCGCGGAACGCGAGCACCTCGGGGAAGTTGTGTCCCGTGTCGACGTGCAGCACCGGGAACGGCACGCGCCCCGGCCAGAACGCCTTCGCCGCGAGGTGCAGCACGACGACCGAGTCCTTGCCGCCCGAGAACAGCAGCACGGGTCGCTCGAACTCGGCGACGACCTCGCGGATGATGTGGATCGCCTCGGCCTCGAGCAGGTCGAGCGTGTCGAGGGCGCGCGCCGGGGCGGTGAGGACGTCGGTCATAGGTGCAACCCGCATTCCGTCTTGTCGAGGCCCGACCAGCGGCCGGATCGGGGGTCTTCGCCCGCGGCGACGGGCTTCGTGCAGGGCTCGCAGCCGATCGAGGGGTAGCCCTCGGTGAGCAGCGGGTTCACCGTCACGCCGAACGCGCCGGCGTAGTCGATGAGGTCGTCGAAGCTCCACGCGGCGAGGGGGCTGACCTTCACGAGGCCGTTGCGCTCGTCCCACGAGACGAGCGGCGTGTTCGTGCGGGTGGGGGCCTCGTCGCGGCGCACGCCCGTGAACCAGAGCTCGTAGCCGGCGAGCGATCGCTGCAGGGGCTCGACCTTCCGCATCGCGCAGCAGGCGCCGGCGTCGCGGGCGAAGAGGTCCTTGCCGTACTTCGCATCCTGCTCGGCGACGGTGAGCTCGGGAAGCACGTCGACGATGCGCACGTCGAGCGAGGCGGCGACGCGATCGCGCGTCTCGACCGTCTTCGCGAAGTGGTAGCCCGTGTCGAGGAAGAGCACGTCGACCCCCGGCAGCGACTGCGCGACCACGTGCGGCAGCACGGCGTCGGCCATCGAGCAGGCGACGGCCGCGGCATCCACCGAGAAGTTGCGCGCCACCCAGGCGACCACTTCGTAGGCGGATGCCTCGCCGACGGCCAGGCTCCGGAGCTCCGCGTCGCCGGCCTCGGCCAGGGCGCGCAGCTCGTCGTGCGAGCGTTTGGCGCCTCGCGTCGGGTTCGTCGTGGCGCCGAGGTTGCGGGCGCTCATCGCAGCTCCTCCTCGTCGGCGCGGTGCGCCCACTCGGCGAAGGTCTCGTCGACCGAGGCATCCCGCTGCGCGAGGAAGCGGCGCACGACGGTCTCGACGTAGTCGGCGAGGCCGTCGGCGGTGACCTTGAGGCCGCGCACGGTGCGGCCGGTGCCGGCCTCCTCGCGCGTGGCCGAGGCGAGGCCGCCGCCGAGGTGCACCTGGAACCCGGGCGTCTGGCCGCCGTCGCCGTCGGGCAGCAGCTGGCCCTTCAGGCCGATGTCGGCGGTCTGGATGCGGGCGCACGAGTTGGGGCAGCCGTTGACGTGCAGGCTGATCGGGTGCGGCAGCTCGATGCCGGCGAGCCGCTCCTCGAGGGTGATGACGGCGTCGGTCGCGGTCTGCTTCGTCTCGACGATCGCGAGCTTGCAGAACTCGATGCCGGTGCAGGCGATCGTGCCACGGCGGAAGAGGCTCGGGCGGGCCTGCAGGCCGAGTTCGTCGAGCTCGGCGACGACCTGCTCGACGTGCGCCTCCTCGATGTCGAGCAGCACGAGCTTCTGGTGCGGGGTCGTGCGCAGGCGACCCGAGCCGACGCGTTCGAGGAGCTCGGCGAGGCGCGTGAGCGTCGTGCCCGAGATGCGGCCGACGAAGGGCGTGACGCCGATGTAGAAGCGTCCGTCGTGCTGGCGGTGCACGCCGACGTGGTCGCCCTGCGTGAGCGGCTTGGGCGCGGCCGGGCCGTCGGGCAGCGGGGCATCGAGGTACTCGGTCTCGAGCACCTGTCGGAACTTCTCGGCGCCCCAGTCGGCGACGAGGAACTTCAGGCGCGCCCGGTTGCGGAGGCGCCGGTAGCCGTAGTCGCGGAAGATCGCGGTGACGCCGTACCAGACGTCGGCGACGCGCTCGGGTGCGACCCACGCGCCGAGGCGCACCGCGAGGTGCGCGTTCGTCGAGAGGCCGCCGCCGACCCACACGTCGTAGCCGATGCCGAGCTCGGGGTGCTCGACGCCGACGAACGCGACGTCGTTGATCTCGTGCACGATGTCCTGGCTGGGGTGGCCGGTGATCGCCGACTTGAACTTGCGCGGCAGGTTCGCGAGCTCGGGGTCGCCGATGTACTTCTGCTGGATCTCGAAGATCTGCGGCGTCGGGTCGATGAGCTCGTCGGCGGCGATGCCGGCGACCGGCGAGCCGAGGATGACACGGGGCACGTCGCCGCACGCCTCGGTCGTGGAGAGGTCGACCGCCTCGAGACGGCGCCAGATCTCGGGCACGTCCTCGACGCGGATCCAGTGCAGCTGGATGTTCTGCCGGTCGGTCAGGTCGGCCGTGTCGCGCGCGAACTCGGTCGAGATCTCGCCGATGACGCGCAGCTGCTCGGTCGAGAGCTGGCCGCCGTCGATGCGCACCCGCAGCATGAAGAACTCGTCCTCGAGCTCGTGGGGCTCGAGGGTCGCGGTCTTGCCGCCGTCGATGCCGGGCTTGCGCTGCGTGTAGAGGCCCCACCAGCGGAAGCGGCCGTGGAGGTCGGTGCCGTCGATCGACGCGAACCCGCCCTTGGCGTAGATCGTCTCGATGCGCTCGCGCACGCTGAGGCCGCCGTCGTCCTGCTTCCACTGCTCGTTCGCGTTGAGGGGCTCGGTGCCGTCGACCTTCCACTGCCCGTTGGGGCGGTTCGCACCCGGGCGGGCGGGGCGGCCCTCGGGGCGTGCGGGGCGCTCGGCGCGGCCCTCGGCCCGCGGTGCGCGGGTCGTCTCGCTCAGCGTCACGGCTGCCTCCCGATGGTCGGAATCGCGACGGAGGCCCCGTCGCTGAGCCGACGCTAGGCGAGGGATGCTCGTGCGGCACGTTCGTGACGACGGCGCCCGTCACGGTGCGTCACCGGCGGTCGCACAGCGCCGCATTGCGTCACATGCTTGACGTCGGCGCGAACCGCGAGGTACTCCCGCCCGAGGCATCCCGCCCGCTATCGTGAGCGCATGCCGACCGCCGCTGGTACCGGAATGCCCCTGCGGGACTCCCGCATCCACCGCTACGTCAACGCGTTCTGCCCGCGGTGCCACGAGGAGGATCCCGAGCGGCCGCTCGCCGACGTCGCCCGGCTCTCGGGCTGGCTGGCGATCCGCGACGACCGGGTGTGGCTCGAGCGCGGGTGCCCGACGCATGGGCTCGTGAGCACGATGTACGACGAGTCGCCCGAGATCCTGAGCTACCTCGAGCAGTGGACGGCGCCGACGAAGGTGCACATGCCCGACCTGGCGGGCAACTTCAAGCCGGTGCCGTCGGCCTACGAGGACGGCCTGCCCGAGATGCAGACGCAGCACACGTGCATCCTGCTCGAGGACCTCACCGATCACTGCAACCTGCGCTGCCCGACGTGCTTCGCCGAGTCGGGCCCGGCGGCGACCGCGGTGGCGCCGCTCGCCGAGGTGCTCGCCTCCGTCGACGCGAGGCTCGCCCGCGAGAACGACCGCATCGACGTGCTCATGCTCTCGGGCGGCGAGCCGACCCTCTACCCGTGGCTCGAGCAGCTGCTCGACCACCTCGTCGCGCGGCCGGTCGTGCGCATCCTGCTGAACTCGAACGGCCTGCGCATCGCGCAGGACGACGCCCTCGTCGAGACGCTGAAGAAGCACCGCGAGCGCGTCGAGGTGTACCTGCAGTTCGACGGCGAGAGCGCCGAGGCGTCCGCGTACCACCGGGGCGCAGACATCCGCCGCTTCAAGGACCGCGCGCTCGAGCGCCTCTCGGAGGCGGGCATCTTCACGACCCTCACCATGACCGCCGCGCTGGGCGTCAACGACGGCGAGATCGGAGCGGTGATCCGGCGGGCGATGACGACGCCGTACGTCGGCGGCGTGACGATCCAGCCGGTGTTCGGCTCGGGACGCTCGGCCGGCATCGACCCGAACGATCGGCTCACGCACACGGGCGTGCTCGCCCGGCTCGAAGGTCAGACCGACGGCGAGGTCACCTGGCGCGACCTCACGGCGCTACCGTGCAGCCACCCGCACTGCTGCTCGGTGGGGTACCTGCTGAAGGACGACTCGGGCACCTGGAACTCGCTCACCAAGCTCGTCGGCCACGATCGCCTCAAGGAGTTCCTCGACCTCAATCCCGATCTCATCGCGAACCGCATCGCCGACAGCAACATCAACCAGGCCTTGAAAGACAGCGTGAAGCAGTCGCTGCTCGACCTCCTGAGCGAGCAGTCGTCGCTGTCGCACCCGTCGATCGGGTCGCTGTGGAAGGACATCTGCACCGGCTGCGA
This sequence comes from Agromyces sp. NPDC057679, assembly GCF_042799635.1. Lineage (NCBI taxonomy): Bacteria > Bacillati > Actinomycetota > Actinomycetes > Micrococcales > Microbacteriaceae > Agromyces > Agromyces sp. NPDC057679. Next base: position 226,381 of record NZ_JBHVIK010000002.1, read on the forward strand.
CCTCGGCATCGGCACGCTCACCCAGCTCGCGACCTCGGCGCTGCCGGGGCAGCACAAGCGGCTGCGGCGGTTCCTCGGCGAACGCGTCAAGCGCATCACCGTGAAACCCTTCATGGACATCAACACGATGATCGAAGAGCGCCTCACGCAGTGCTGCGTGCACGTCGCGACCGTCAACGAGCAGACCGCGGCGCACCAGTGCGCACCGTTCTGCGCGGTGCAGGCGTGGGCGCCGCTCGGGCGGACGCGCATCTCGACGGCGACGGGCGGGGCGGCCGCGACGGCCGGCCCGACCGGGGTCGGCGCGGCCGGTGCCGCAGGCGGTCGTCGTCAGCTGCCCGTCACGGTGGCGTGAGCCGGCGGCCTGACGGCATGACGAGCGGGGGAGAGGGCGCATGAGCACTGCGGGTGACGAGTTCGCCACGTGGGATGCCTCGGGGCTGAACCGCTTCGACGAGACGGTCGGCGCGCCACCGGCCCCCGCGCCGTACGACCCGCTGCGGCTGTGCGTCTTCGCCACGATCGCCCTCATCACCTGCGTGCTCGGCCCGATCTCCCTTGCCGTGTTCGCGGGCATCGCGATCGCCGGGTACGCGAAGGCCCGCCGTGCAGGTCTCCTTCGTTCGAAGTGCAAGCTCGGCGACACCCGCAACGTGCTCGCCTACCTCATCGTGCTCGAGGTGCTCGCCCTCGCCGCGGTGCCGTTCTGGGTGATGCTCTGGGCCGGCGTCTGGAGCTGATGCCGTGTACCCGACGCTGCCCGATCTCCTCGGCTGGGGGCCGCCGATCGACACGCACTCGGCGTTCGTCGCGCTCGCGATGCTCGCGGCCGGGCTCGTCTTCGTCGTCGAGTCGCGCCGTCGCGGCCAGACCGACGTGCGGGTGGCGGCGCTCGTGCTCGGCGCGCTCGCCGGAGCCGCGCTGTTCTCGCGCCTCGGCACCTGGGCGCAGCACCTCGACCCGTCGCAGAACCTCGACCTCGTCACGCAGCTCACCCGCGGCAACGCCTCGGTGCTGAGCGCCCTCGTCGGCGCGTGGCTCGGCGTGCACATCGCGAAGCGCATCGTGAAGTACCCGCTGCGCACGGGCGACCTCTTCGCGCCGGCGGTGGCGCTCGCGATGGCCATCGGCCGGTTCGGATGCCTCTTCACCGAGCTGCCCGGAACCCCGACGGGGGCGGCCTGGGGCATCGTGCTCGACGAGGCGGCCGCCGCGCGGGTCGGCGGCCCCGCCGGGGTGCCGCTGCACCCGAGCTTCGTCTACGAGATCGCCTTCCAGGCGGCCGCGTTCATCGCCCTGTGGTTCTGGCTTCGGCACCGCCCGATCGCCGCGGGCGAGACGCTCACGATCTACATCGCCGCCTACGCGATCTTCCGCTTCTTCGTGGAGTTCGTGCGCGGCAACGAGGTCGCGTGGATGGGGCTGACCCGCCCCCAGTTGTTCCTGCTGGTCACGATCCCGCTGGTGCTCGGCCGCCTCGCCTGGAAGGCGTCGCGCGGCCGGCTGACCGCGAACCGAGAGAGGATGGCCGTCGATGGTGCCCGATCCTGAAGAGCCCACGCCCGAGGAGCCGAGTCCGGAAGCGGCGAAGCCCGAGGAGCCGCCGGGTTCGCCGGTCGAGCCGCCGCTCGGTGAGCCCGAAGCGACGCCCGAGCCGGCGGCGACCCCGGCAGTGCCGCCGCCCCCGCCCCCTCCGCCGCTGCCTCCCGAGACCGCGCCGTACGGCCCGGCGACACCGCCGCCGCCCTACGGATCGCCCGAGGCGATCGCTGCTGCCGAGGCGAAACCGGGGCTCGGCATCGGCGCGGGGATCGGCGTCGGCGTCGGCATCGGCTGCGGTGCGCACGTCGTGGCGATCCTGCTGATGCTCGCGACGCTCATGCTCGGCGGCATGTTCGGCTCGACGGCGATCGGCCTCATCTGGCCGTTCCTGCTCGTCGCGATCGCGGCGATCGTGATGCTGTTCTTCGTGAAGACGCGCGGCATCGCGATCGGCATGCTCATCGTCGCGGCGGCGGCCTGGATCGTCGTCCTCGGCCCCTGCCTCGGCATGTCCTACGTCTGATCCGCCGCTACCCGGCTGTCGTCGCCGCCGCGTAGCGGTCGAGCACGATCTCGACGAGCTCGGCCGGCGCCGCCGCATCGGCCACGAGCAGCGGCTCGGTGACGACGTCGGCGCCGGCGGCCTCGGCGAGATCCTGGAAGTAGCCGGGGGCGAGCAGGTAGCTCGCGACGACGACGCGTGCGCCCGGGACATCCGACCTCGCCTGCGTCACCGCCTCGGGCAGCAGGGGCTCGGCTGCAGAGAGGAACCCGATCCGGATGTCCCGCCCCGTCGCGGCGGCGAGGCGTTCGCGCATGTCGTGGCAGTCGCGCACGGCGCGCGCGTCGCTCGATCCGGCGACCGAGAGCACGACGGTGTCGTCGTCGCGCACCCCCGCCTCGGCGAGCCGGCGCGCGAGCACGGTCGCGAGCCGGTCGTCGGGGCCGAGGGCGCCCGCGAGCAGTGCCCGCCGGTCGCCGGTCGCCTCGACCGCCTCGGTGAGGTCGACGTGCACGTGGTAGCCCGCCGAGAGCAGCAGCGGCACCACGACGGCGGGCTCGCCGGGCGCGAGCGAGCCGAGCGCCGCCGGCACGTCGGGCTGCTCGACGTCGACGTGTCCGAGGCGGGCGGTGGGCGTGGCATCCGGATGCCTCGTCGCGAGCGCCGCGGCCACAGCGTCGTGCAGCCCGCGCACCGCCCGCCGCCCCTCGGGCGAGGAGGTGCCGTGCGAGATGCCGACCAGGGCGGGAGCGGGTGTCGTCATCGCACCATCGTCGCAAACACCACGGTCGGGGCGCGGCTCGATGCCGAATCATGACGAACCGTCGCGGCCACGGAATCGCCGATCCATCCGGCCTGTTGCGGGTGCCGAGGGCTCCGTCTCGATACCGTTCTCACGTATCCGTTGTCATGGGGGGGAGTGTCGATGAGTGCACAGGTGACCGCCGCGTCGGGCTGGAAGCGCTTCTGGGAGCGCGGCGGGTGGTGGCGGGCCGTCCTCCTCGCGGTCGTGTACATCGCGCTCTACCTCGCGACCGGCCAGCTGGTCGGGCTGATCTTCGGCTCGCAGGTCGACGATGAGAACCCGCTCGCCGACGTGCCGACCATCTTCTTCGGCACCGCCCTGGCGATCATCGTCGGCTCGGTGCTCCTGCTGCTGTTCGCCGGCTCGCTCGGGTGGCTGCGCGAACTCTTCGGCCGCCAGCCGATCGGGGGGCGCTGGTGGATGTGGATCGCGCCGGTCATCGTGCTCGCCGCCGCCCTGCTGCGCATCTTCGGCACGGACTACAGCCGCTACTCGGTCGGTGTGGTGGTCGCGATCTACCTCACCGGGCTGTTCGTCGGCTTCGCCGAAGAGCTGCTCACCCGCGGCCTCGCGGTGAACCTGCTGCGCAAGGGCGGGTACTCGGAGCGCATGGTGATGCTGCTGTCGTCGCTCATCTTCTCGCTCCTGCACTCGGTGAACCTGCTGACCGGGCAGCCGCCGCTGACCGTGCTCTTCACGATGGGCTTCACCTTCGTGTTCGGCGTCGCGATGTACCTCACGCTGCGGGTCACCGGCAGCCTGATCTGGCCGATCCTGCTGCACGCGATCACCGACCCCTCGACGATGCTCGCCGTGGGCGGCGTCGACGAGACGCACGGCTCGGTGAACCAGCTCGCGACCCTCGCGGGCACGTCGACCTACCTCTACCTCCTGCTCGCGATCGTCGCGATCTTCCTCGTACGTGATCGGGTCGGCAGGAAGGACGCCGTGCCCGGCCTCGTGACGCCCGAGGGCATCGGCTCGGCCTCGTGACGGCGACGGCGACGGCGACCGCGAGCCGCGCATCCGCGCCGACGGAGGGATGATCGGCATGGCGACGATCCTGTTCTGCCCGGTGACGTTCAACCTCGCCGAGACCACCCGCATGATCCAGGTCGCGCGGGCGCTCGACCCGGCCCACCGGGTGGTGTTCCAGGGCTATGAGACCGACTTCGTCGACCTCATCCGCGATGCGGAGTTCGAGTACCTCGCCGGGAAGCCGGCCTGGGGTCGCGCCGAGCGCGACCAGGCGATCGCCTTCGACCAGGGGCACTCCTTCCGGAGTCCGTTCACGCGCGAGCTCGTCGGCGCACGGGTGGAGCTCGAGCGGCGCACGATCCGCGACCTCGGGGCATCCGCCGTCGTGACCGGGTCGAACCTCACGTCGTTCATCTCGGCGCGGGCCGAGGGCGTGCCGCTGTTCTACCCCGTGCCGTTCCCGCTCACCCGTCCGCAGGTCGCGCAGACGAAGCGGATGGGCTTCGTGACCGGGACAGGACGGGTGGCGCGAGCCGCCGACCGGGTGGTGACGGCCGCGTTCCGGTGGATCTACAACTCGGCCCCCCTCGCCCCGAAGGCGTTCACGAGCGTCGCGAAGGCGAACGGCGTGCCGCCCCTGCGCACGGTCTCCTCGCTGCTCACCGCCGACCGCAACCTCATCACCGAGATGCCGTGGGAGATGGACGGCTTCGAACTGCCCGACGGCTTCGAGCTCGTCGGGCCGATCTTCGCGCATCTCGACGCCCCCATGCCCGCGATCGTCGGCGAGCTCGCCGCAGCGCCAGAGCCGCTCGTCTACCTCGGACTCGGGTCGTCGGCCGACCGGGCGCTCGCGCTCGCCGCGGCCGAGGCGCTCGGCGGCCTGCCGGTCAACGTCGTCGCGCCGATCGGCCACTACCTCGAGCCGGGCGATCGGGTTCCGGCGAACGTGCACGTGACGCCGCTGCTGCCGGCGCACGAGCTGGGCGGGCTCATCGACGCAGCCGTGCTGCACGGCGGCCAGGGCACGGTGCAGACGGCGTGCGCCACCGGTGTGCCGTTCGTGGGCATGGGCCTCCAGCCCGAGCAGACCTGGCACGTGCGCGCCTGCGAGCGACGCGGCAACGCGATCGCGGTCCCGCCGAAGCACGTCGCGAAGCCCGAGTTCACCGCGGCGGTGCGGCGGGTGCTCGACGACCCCGCGATCCGCGCCGCTGCCGACGAGGTGCGCGAGGCGTACCGCGGCGCCGACGGCGCGGCGGCCACCGCGCGGTTGATCGAGCAGGCGGTCACGGCGGGTCGCTGATCGCGACGGCGCCGAGCCCTCAGTCGCGCGCGCTCTCGAGCACGAGCGCCAGCGAGGTGTCGCCGCAGGGCACGAGCGCCGCGCCGCCGGGCAGCGACGTGGCATCCGCCGGTGCGCCGCCCTCGCGCTCGCGAAGGGGGGCGAGCGCCGCGACGAGCCCGTCGAGGCGGAGCAGCGCCCCGGTCGCGCGGTGCGAATCGGTCGAGGTGACGATGCGGCCAGACGCGTTCACGAGGGTGCACGGATGCCCCGACTCGCGCACGACCGGCAGCAGCACCCGTTCGAGGCTGGCGACGTACAGGTCGGTGCCGACGACGCCGGCCATCTCGCCCGCCGCGCGCACGGGCGTGGTGACGGTCACCGTGTAGTCGTCGGTGCAGAGGTAGTCGACGTAGGGGCCGGTGAGGTGCCGGGTGCCGGTGCGGGCGGGAACGCGCCACCACTCGAGCACCGTGTAGTCGCGGAACTGCTCGGCGTCGGGGTCGCTCACCGCCTCGAGGCGGCGCAGGCCCTGCTGCTCGGCCGCGCCGAAGGTGTTGGCGCCGCTGAGCCACCAGGCGAGGTGCCAGGGCGCGTCGGCGAGGTAACCCGGGGCGGCGACGAACCCGGCACCCGTGATGAGGCTGCCGGGCGCCTCGAGCGCGGGGCCGACGAGCTCGGCGATGCGGGGGTCGAGCCGCGCGGCGGTCGGCGTCGCGACCGACAGGAGGTCGGCCTCGATGCGGTCGCGCCAGCCGTCGATCATCGCGAAGACGGGGTCGATGGTCGAGGCGATGCGCGCAGCGATCTGCAGCGCGGAGACGTCGACGGTGACGGTCATGGCCTCGGTCCTTTCTGTGCGGGGGTGGGGTGGGGACGGGGTGATGAGGGGGTGCGGGGATGAGGGGACGGCGAGCGTCGGGAAGAGGGTGCGGAGCGCTGTGCTGTTCGGTCGCCGTCGGCGTCGCTAGGGCAGCGGCGCCGGTGTCTCGAGGCGGACCTTCTCGTCGATGAGCCACTCGACCGCCGATTCGATGTGGACGGTCGTCGCCCGGCGTGCCTCGTCGGGGTCGACTGCGCGGATCGCCTGGATCACCTCGAGCCTCGCCTTCCTGCTGCGGTCACGATACGCCTGTTCGCGCATGCACAGCCAGAGCAACGGCCCGGCTTCGGCCTGCAGTCGCAGCTCCTCGTGCACGAGGCGGGGCGACTGGCTGACCGCGGCGATCTCGAGCTGGAACCGCCCGATCGCGCGCCGGGCCCCGCCCGCCGACAGGAGGTCGGCCCGGGCGTCGATGTCGGCGAGGCTCGCGAGGTCGTCGTCGCTGGCGCGGTCGGCGGCCACCTCGGCCGCCATGCCCGCGATCGCGGCGTAGTGCAGCGAGAGGTCGCGCAGCTCGATCCGGCTGAGCGCGCGCACCCGTTCGTCGAGCATGCGCGCCGCGGCGTCGCGGTCGTGCGTCACGAAGCTGCCGCCGTCGCGGCCGCGGCGGGTGAGCACGAGCCCCTTGTCGCGCAGCGCGACGAGCGCCTCGCGCGCGGTGACGACGGCGACGCCGAGGCGCTTGGCGAGCTCGGATTCGCTCGGCAGCCGCTCGCCGTCGCGGAGCACGCCGGCGACGATCGCATCGGTGATCCGCTGCTCGACGAGCTCGGCGCGGCCGGCGCCGTCGAGCGGTGAGAACACGACGGCGTGGGTGGCGTCGGCACGGCTGGTCGCCTGCGGCATCCGACCTCCTGTGCTCGTGTCGCTGCGGATCTGTGACATGACCGTAACACGAGGGTCTGGACTTTTACATCTGGAGTCATATGATTTGGAACTGACGAACATCTGGAACCAGATGTTTCACCCTGTCAGCATCGAAGGAGATGTCATGACCGAAGCGCAGCCGGCGATCCGACTCACCGGACTCACGAAGGAGTTCGGCGCCGTCACGGCCGTCGACCACGTCGACCTCGAGATCGCGGCGGGCGAGTTCTTCTCGATGCTCGGTCCTTCGGGCTCGGGCAAGACCACGGTGCTGCGACTCATCGCCGGCTTCGAACAGCCGACGGACGGCACGATCGAGCTCTTCGGCGAGGATGTCACGAAGCGCGCCCCGTTCGACCGCGACGTGAACACGGTGTTCCAGGACTACGCGCTCTTCCCGCACATGAGCGTGCTCGACAACGTGGCCTACGGCCTGCGGGTGCGCGGGCTCGGCAAGAAGGAGCGCAACGAGCGCGCGCGCCGCGCCCTCGCGAGCGTACGGCTCGAGCAGATGGCCGACCGCAAGCCCTCGCAGCTCTCGGGCGGCCAGCGCCAGCGCGTCGCCCTCGCCCGCGCCACCGTCGTCGAGCCGAAGGTGCTGCTGCTCGACGAGCCGCTCGGCGCCCTCGACCTGAAGCTCCGCGAGCAGATGCAGGTCGAGCTCAAGCAGATCCAGCGCGAACTCGGCATCACCTTCATCTTCGTCACTCACGACCAGGAGGAGGCCCTCACGCTCTCCGACCGCATCGCGGTCTTCAACGCCGGCCGCATCGAGCAGCTCGGCACCCCCGCCGAACTCTACGAACGGCCCGTCTCGCGCTTCGTCGCGGACTTCGTCGGCACCTCGAACCTCTTCGGCCCCGAGCACTCGCTCGCGCTGCTCGAACGCGAGGGCCACCACTCGCTGCGCCCCGAGAAGATGACGGTCAGCGCGGAGGGCCAGCGCGGCGACGGCGTGCGGAACGCCGCGGGCACCGTCGTCGAGGCGATCTACCTCGGCAGCGGCGTCCGGCTCGTCGTCGACCTCGACGCCGGCCCGCGCGTGAGCGTGCTCGAGCAGAACGTGCGCGGCCGCGTGCACGACGACGAGCACGGCGACCGGGTCGTCGTGTCGTGGCACGACGGCGACGTCGTCGCGATCGACGGCGCGGCCGTCGGCCCCCAGAACCCGACCCCGACCGCGTCGATCGGCGCGATGCTTCCCGGCACCGCCGGCTGAGGCATCCCCCCAACTGCACCACCAAGAGAAACAGGAGAGAACCATGATGCGAATGCGGAACGCGCGACGAGGCGCGACCGTCGGACTCGCGATCGCCTCGGTCGCGCTGCTGACCGCCTGCGGCACCTCGGGCGGCGGAGGCGGTGGCGACAACGAGGCGGCGACCGAGCTCGGCGACATGGAGGGCCAGCTGTCGGTGCTCGCGTGGCCGGGCTACGCCGAGGACGGCACGAACGACCCCGCCGTCGACTGGGTGACCCCCTTCGAGGAGGACACCGGCTGCGAGGTCACGGTCAAGACCTTCAACACCTCCGACGAGGCCGTCAACCTCATGAAGACCGGCGACTACGACGTCGTGTCGGCCTCGGGCGACGCCTCGCTGCGCCTCGTCGCCGCCGATGACGTCCAGCCCGTGAACATGGAGCTGACGCCGAACTACGAGAACGTCTACGACTTCCTCAAGGACAAGGCGTGGAACACGGTCGACGGCGAGAACTACGGCATGCCGCACGGCTACGGCGCCAACCTGCTCATGTACAGCACGGACGTCTTCAGCGAGGCGCCCTCGAGCTGGAGCGTCGTCTTCGACGAGTCCGACGCGTACGCCGGCAAGGTCACGGCCTACGACTCGCCGATCTACATCGCCGACGCGGCCATGTACCTCATGGCCACCCAGCCCGACCTCGGCATCGAGAACCCCTACGCGCTCGACGAGGAGCAGCTGGCGGCGGCGGTCGACCTGCTGAAGACGCAGCGCGAGAACATCGGCGAGTACTGGTCGGACTACCTCAAGGAGATCCAGGCGTTCACGACCGGCGACAGCGTCGTCGGCACGACGTGGCAGGTCATCCAGAACGTGGCCGCGGCCGAGGGCGCACCGACCGATGTCACGGTTCCCGAAGAGGGCGTGACCGGCTGGTCGGACACGTGGATGATCTCGTCGGGCACCGAGAACCCGAACTGCTCGTACGCGTGGCTCGACTACATCGCGAGCCCCGAGGCCAACGGCCAGGCGACCTCGTACTTCGGTGAGGCGCCGTCGAGCGACGAGGCGTGCGAGTACCGCGAGGACTGCGAGGCGTACCACGCCGGCGACGCCTCGTACGCGGAGAACATCTGGTACTGGACCACGCCGATCGAGGACTGCGTGGACGGTCGCACCGATGTGACGTGCACCGACTACTCGGCTTGGACCGAGGCCTGGCAGGAGATCAAGGGCTGACGCAGCCCGACCATCGGGGCGGCCCGCCGGCCGGGCCGCCCCACTCCGCTCGACACGACAGGACACGCATGACGACGAACACCCGGGCTCCCGCGCCCGCACCGGCGCGCCCCTCGGTTCCGCGCCCGCGGAGCACCCCCGCGCGCGCGGCATCCGTCTTCCTCAGCACCCACCCGCGAACCCGGCTCGCCCTGCTGCTCAGCGCCCCGCTGTTCTGGCTCGGCGTCGTCTACATCGTGGCGCTCGTGCTGCTGCTCGTCACCGCGTTCTGGTCGGTCGACAGCTTCACGGGCGAGATCACGACCGAGTTCACGCTCGACAACATCATCGAGGTCCTGACGGGGTCGCTCTACCAGACCGTCACGGTGCGCACCGTCGGCGTCGCGCTCGCCGTCACGCTGATCGACGTGGCCCTCGCGCTGCCGATCGCGTTCTTCATGGCGAAGGTCGCGACGCCGCGGATGCGACGCGTGCTGCTCATCATGGTGCTGACCCCGCTGTGGGCCAGCTACCTCGTCAAGGCGTACGCGTGGCGTTCCGTGCTCTCGCAGGACGGCATCCTCCAGTGGCTCGTCGAACCGTTCGGCGGGGAGACGATCGGCTACGGACTGCCGGCCACGATCATCACGCTGTCGTACCTGTGGCTGCCGTACGTGATCCTGCCCATCTACGCGGGGCTCGAGCGCGTGCCCGACTCGCTGCTCGAGGCCTCCTCCGACCTCGGCGGACGGACCTGGCCGACGATCCGCCTGGTCGTCTTCCCGCTCGTGCTGCCCGCGATCATCGCCGGCACGATCTTCAGCTTCGCGCTCTCGCTGGGCGACTACATCACGGTCAACATCGTGGGCGGGGCGAGCCAGATGCTCGGAAACCTCGTCTACACGAACGTGGGTGCGGCGAATAACCTGCCGCTCGCCGCCGCGATCGCGCTCATCCCGATCGTGATCATCTTCGGCTACCTGTTCCTCGTGCGCCGCACCGGCGCCCTCGACAACCTCTAAGGGGCGAACGAATGCGACTGTCGCGGCCTTTCCGCATCACCCTCGGCGTGATCACCACGGCGATCCTGATCGTCGTCTACGTGCCCCTGTTCGTCGTGCTCGTGAACTCGTTCTCGACGTCGACGTCGCTCACGTGGCCCCCGCCGGGGTTCACGCTCGAATGGTGGGGCAAGGCGTTCCAGAGCGCCGGCGCGCTCGACGCGGTCGGCACGAGCGTCGTCATCGCGCTCATCGCGACGGCCGTCTCGCTCGTGCTCGGCACCCTCATCTCGCTCGCGTTGCAGCGATTCTCGTTCTTCGGCCGAGATGCGATCAGCCTGCTCGTGATCCTGCCGATCGCCCTGCCCGGCATCATCACCGGTATCGCGCTCAACAACTTCTTCCGCACGATCATGGGGGTGCCGCTCTCGATCTGGACGGTCGTGATCGCGCACGCGACCTTCTGCATCGTGACGGTGTTCAACAACGTGATCGCGCGGCTGCGTCGACTCGGCCTCAACCTCGAGGAGGCCTCGGCCGACCTCGGTGCCGGCGTCTGGACGACGTTCCGGCTCGTCACCTTCCCCCAGCTGCGCTCCGCGCTCCTCGCGGGCGGCCTGCTGGCCTTCGCACTGAGCTTCGACGAGATCATCGTGACGACGTTCACGGCGGGTTCGGGTGTGACGACCCTGCCCATCTTCATCCTGAACAACATGTTCCGGCCCAACCAGGCGCCGATCGTGTCGGTGATCGCGGTCGTGCTCGTGCTCGTGTCGATCATCCCGATCTACATCGCGCAGCGGCTCTCGGGGGAGGAGCAGCGGCGCTGAGGCATCCGTCATCGACGTCTCAGGGGGACGGAAGCTGCTCAGGACGAGCAGGGGGAACGCGTCCTGAGCAGCTTCCGGCCTCCTGAGACGCGTCGGATGCCTCGCCCCCGGCAGGCCGTCGGATCAGCGCTCGGCGAGATGGGCGAGCACCGCGTGCACGCGCCGGCGGCCGTTCACATCGGTCAGAAGCTCGTGACGAGGTCGCCCAGCACGGCCGTGAGCTTCGTCGGGTCGGTCGCGTCGTAGTACTGCGCGCCCGTGGCCGTCGAGATCTCCCGAAGGGTCTTGGTGTCGGCGTTGGCGCCGTACGCGAGCGTGAAGACGAGCACGGGGGAGTCGTCGTGCAGGCGCTCGAGACCCGCGAGCATCTGCTTCTTCGAGGTCGGGCTCGGCCCGAGCGTTTCGTTCTTGCCGTCGCTCAGGAGCACGATCGCGTTGATGCGCTCGGGGTCCCAGTCGTCGCCGCGCTGCTTCGCGAACGTGTCGATCGCCGTGTACAGGGGCGTGAACTCGACCGGTTGGAGCGCGCCGAGCGCGTCGAGGAACTTGGTGCGGTCGGTTCGTGCGTCGGCGACCGGGCTCACGAGCCCGGGGGTGACCGGCCCGTCGTCGACGGCGCTGAACGCGGCCAGGCCGACGTTGTCGCCCTTCGAGAAGTGGCCGAGCGCCTTCTCTATTGCCTGCTTGGCTGCGGCGAGCTTGGTCTCGCCGGTCGGGATCCTCTCCTCCATGGAGCCCGAGACGTCGACGAGGAACAGCACCTGGGCGCGCTTGCGCACGGCCGGGAAGGTGCTGTCGATCGCGGCGAGCACCTCGCGGCCCGGGAAGGCGAGTGCGCCCGACGGGCGCGCGGGCAGCCCCCCGACCTCACTGACGATGGGATCGAGCGCGCCGTTCAGGTCGTGGTGGCCAGAGGCGCGCACGATCTGCTGGCCCTGCTTCGTGCCCGCGAACTGCAGGAGGTCGCGTGCCGCCTCCTTCTCGGCGGCGTCGACCCACGGTCCGTCGAGCACGGTGAGCGGGTTGTCGGCGACGTAGTACCCGTCGCTCGGGTAGATCGGGACGAGCTTCTCGCCGGGAGGGGTCGACTCGGCGCGGCTCACGCCGTCGGAGCTCGTGATGCCGCGGTTGTAGTCCCAGACCGTCTTCTCGTCGACGATGACCGCCGAGAGGAAGTCGGCGATCGAACCCTGCTTCTCGGACGCGCGAGCCTGTGCGAGGAAGCGTTCGGGCGTGGCCATGTAGTGGCTGGTGGCGAGCTCGTCCTGCCGGACGGCCTTCATCACCTCGGTGTTGCGGATCTGGCTCGTGGTGAGCTCGGCCAGGGCCCCGGCCTCGCTGCCGAATTCGGCGAGCATGGCGGCCTGGCCCGAGCTCGCCATGAGCGGGCTCGTCTTGCCGAGTTTGAAGGTGCCCCACTCGGGGTGGTCCATCCAGCTCCACGTGGCCTCGTCGCGTGCGGCGTTGAACACGTCGCTCCAGCTCGGGCGCGTCTCGCTCCAGCCGATCGCGTCGGCGAGCGATTGGGGCATCGCCAGGACGATCGCCGAGGATCCGATGCTCGTGCCCTCGGTGGGCACGTTCTCCGCCCCGCCTGCGTCTTGGGCGACGGCGAGCCAGGAGCTCGCGTCGGGCAGCCAGACGGTCGGCTTGTCGTCGGCGGCCACCCCGGCGAAGCCGGCCGCCGCCTCGGTCGCGGCCGTGCCCGAGACGGCCTTCGTCGCGACCGCGTCGACGCAGCGACCTTCGACGCTGCGAGGCTGCGCGTTGTAGCCGTCGACGAGGCGCGTCACCAGCTCGGCGTTCTCGTACGACGAGAGCACGTTGAGCGCGATGCACGGCTTCTTTCCGTCGTGCGCCGACGGATGGTCGGAGGGGAAGATGCCGGGCTCCGCCGTGGTCGAGGCGGTCGGCGTCGAACCGACCGCACCGCCCTGGCCGGTGAGCACGACCGCGGTCGCGACGCCGCCGCCGAGCAGCACCATCACGAGCGACGCGGCGGCGATCACCCACACCCGGCGCCGTCGCTGTCGCCGTTGCGATCGATCGCGGCGCCGCCCGTCGTCGGCGCTCACGACCGCCGACCTCGCGCACCGCGCTGCGGTGCGGGGCCGATCCGGCGTCGTGCCGCCGCCGGACGGGGGGCGGGCGTCGGCGTGCAGGTGACGAATGCTTCGGGCATCATTGCGTCCTGGGGGTAGGGGGGTCAGGCGATACTATCCTGCGCCGGACCGTGCGCCAACGGGTTTTCGCGACGGCTGCCCGAACGTCGTCGCGATCGGATCACCGGCAGGGGCGCCCGTGGTCGGCGAAGCGCTCGGGGTGGGCGCCGGGGGCGCCGTGGCCGACGTCGCCGCGGGCGGGGCGGTGGTGCTCGTGCCGGGGGTGCTCGTGGCGCTCGTGGTGCTCGTGCGGGTGACCGTGGAACTCGCGGTGCCCGTGCTCGTGGTGTCCGTGCTCGTGGTGGCCGTGGCCGTCGTGCCCATGCCCGTGTCCGCGACGACCGCGGTGGTCCTCGCCGCGGCGGTGGCGCCGGGGCATCCGCTCGCCTTCGGACCACCCGAGCTCGCGGGCGATCGCCTCGAGGGAGGCGAGGGTGGTCTGGAAGTCCTCGGGCGTCACGGCGCCCGCGACGCGCGTGCGCAGCGCGGTGACTCGCTCGAGGAGTGCGGCGTACGACGCCTCGCCCTCCTCGGTGAGGCGCGGCGCGCCGGGCTCGTCGGTGACCCAGCCGCGCTCGACGAGCGGCGCCAGGCGCTCGGGGCGCGCCGCGATCTTGTCGCGCAGGCGGGCGTCGTCGACGGTGCCGGCGATGACGTTGAGCCGTCGCCAGTCGCGACGGGTGATGCCCTCGTCGGCGAAGAGCTCGAGCATGGCGTCGTCGAGCTTGCGGTCGACGACGCGGAGCCAGTAGCCGATCGGGCGCTGGGCGGGGGTGGGGTTCTGGATGTTCTCGGGGGAGTTCACGGTGGTTCCTTTCGTGACGCGATGCGCGTCGGGGTCGGCCGCACTGGAGGCGTGCCGTTGTTGCGAGCTCCTCCGCGCCGATGGAGCGGGAGGTCGTGCTCGGGTCAATTGCATGTCGCATGACATGTATATGTACAATGACATACATGAACGACGGTCGTCAAGTCCCTCCCGGCGAACACCCAGCTGCGGGCGACCCCGAGGCATCCGACCCGGTCGCCGCCGTCGAGGCGGCGCTCGTCGCGATGCGACGCGACCAGGGTCGCCGTCGGCTGCAGCGCCGCGGCGAGCACGGCGGGCCGCACCACGGGCACGGGCCGCACGGCGACCACCACGGCCACCACGACCACGAACACGAACCGGATGTCGCGGGCAGGCCTCAGCGCCGGGGCCGTGGCGGCCCGGGGCTCGCGCAGGCGGCGCGCTTCCGACTGCTCGACGCGCTCGAGGCGGCGCCGCAGCCCCCGTCGGTCGGTCAGCTCGCCGAGGCGATCGGCGTCGACCAGCCTCGCGCGAGCCGACTCGTGCAGGCCGCCGTCGAGGCCGGGCACGCGCGTCGCGAGATCGACCCGGCCGACGCGCGCCGCAGCGCGATCGTGCTGACCGCCGCCGGCCGGCGGGTGCTCGCGGGGGCTCGTGACACCCGCCGCGGCGCCGTCGAGACCGCGCTCGCCGGATTCACCCCGGAGGAGTCTGCCGAGTTCGCGCGGCTCCTGACCCGCTTCGTCGCGGCCTGGCCGCGCGACTGATCGCGGGCTGCGGGCGCGGAGCGCGGGTGAACGACCCGCGCTCCGCTCGGACCTCCGCTACTCGGCCGGGACCGCCGGTGCGCTCGCCTTCACCGGGATGAGGAGCGCGAGCCCGAGTGCGATCACGAGGATGATGCCGAGGATGCCGAAGTACGGCGCCCCGCCGATCGTGACGAACAGCGCGAACGCCGTCGGCGCGAGGAAGCTGACGGCCCGGCCGGTCGTCGCGTAGAGGCCGAACACCTCGCCCTCGCGCCCGGCCGGGATCAACCGGGCGAGGAAGGTGCGGCTCGCGGACTGCGCCGGGCCGACGAACAGGCACAGGGCGAGGCCCGCGGTCCAGAACACGATCTGGCCGCCGTCGTGGAGGAAGAAGATGATGAATCCGCTGACGACGAGGCCGATGAGCGCGGCCATGATCACGGGCTTGGCGCCGAGCCGGTCGTCGAGCGCGCCGACCGCGATGGTCGAGATGCCCGCGACGACATTGGCCGCGATCGCGAAGATGATGACCTCCCCGGCCGAGAAGCCGAAGACCGACGCGGCGAGCACCCCGCCGAAGGTGAACACGCCCGCGAGGCCGTCGCGGAACACCGCGCTGGCCAGCAGGAACCAGACGGTGTTGCGCTGCTCCTTCCACAACCGCTTGATGTCGCGGCCGAGTCGGGCATAGGACGCGAAGAACCCGATCTTCTCCCGCTCGACCGCGGCGGGGCTGCGGTACTCGGGCACGGCGAGCAGCACCGGCAGGGCGAAGACGCCGAACCAGATCGCCGAGACGAGCATCGACACGCGCACCGCAAGGCCGTCGTCGCCCGTGACGCCGAAGAGCCCGACGTCGGGCTGGATGAAGCCGAAGTACACGATGAGCAGCAGCACGATGCCGCCGACGTAGCCCATGCCCCAGCCGAAGCCGGACACCTTGCCGATCGAGCGGGGTGTCGAGACCTGCACGAGCATGGCGTTGTAGTTGACGCCGGCGAACTCGAAGAAGACGTTGCCCGCGGCGACGAGGAAGAGGCCGAGCAGCAGGTACTCGGGCGTCGGCAGCACGAAGAACATCGCGACCGTGATCGCGACGACGATGTACGTGTTCACCGCGAGCCAGAACTTGCGCCGGCCGCTCGTGTCGGAGCGCTGACCCGTGATCGGCGCGAGCAGCGCGATCAACAACCCGGCGATCGCGAGCGCCCAGCCGAGCTGGGCCTCGACCGTGCCGCTCGGCCCGAAGGACTCGCTCGTCAGGTACACCGTGAAGACGAAGGTCGTGACCACGGCGTTGAACGCCGCCGAGCCCCAGTCCCACAGGCCCCACGCGAGGATCCGGCCCTTGCGCGCGCCGGCCTCGGTCACGGCCTCGACCTGGCTGGTCGAGACCCCGATGGTCGCGGCCGCCCCGTCGGGCGGGGTCAGGTGCGAGGGCGGGAAGTTGCGGGCGGCGGGCGCGGGCGACGCGGGGGTGGCGCCGTGCTCGGTCGGGTCGGTCATGGGGGCAGTCTCCCGGCAGCCGGTGAACGGGTGGTGACCGCGCGGGCCGGGGGCCGATCCGCGTCGATCGAGTTGCACACTACCGCGCGGCGGGGCGGGGAGGCATCCACGACGCAGCCTCGACCGCCCGCGCGCCCCCGGCGCTCACATCGCGACCATGCCGACGAGCTCGCCGAACAGCTCCTCGGGGTCGCACTCGAGCCGCTGCCTCGTGAACCACGAGCACACGTTGACGCAGTCGCGGTGCAGCAGGTCGAAGCCCTGCGGGTTCGAGATGAGGTCGACGACCTGGGGCAGGTCGATCGCGACCACCCGCCCCTCGTGCACGAGCAGGTTGTACGGGGAGAGGTCGCCGTGGGCGAGCCCCGCCGCAGCGAGCGTGTGCATGAAGTCGACGACCTGGTGGAAGAGCTCGCGCAGCTCGTCGGGCGTCGCCCGCACCTGCGCGAGCCGCGGTGCCGCGACGCGACCGTCGCCGATGAACTCCATGAGCACCTCGGTGCCGCCGACCTGCACGGGGTAGGGCACCGCCGCGCCGAGCTCGGAGAGCCGCGACAGCGCCTCGAACTCGGCGTACGCCCACTGCACCCGCGCGACCTCGCGGCCGAAGGTCGTGCCCTTCGCGAGGGCACGCGCGTCACGGCTGCGGCGGGTGCCGCGGCCCTCGGTGTAGACGGTCGAACGGTGGAAGTCGCTGTGCTCGGTACTGCGGTACCGCTTCGCGGCGAGCAGCACCGAGTTGCCGGCGATCTGCGGATCGGCGCCCGGCACGGCGCGTTCGATGAGCGAGAGGTCGGCCTCCTTGCCGGTCTTCACGACGCCGAGTTCGGTGTCGATCGCCGCGGCGGAGGTGACGAGCCAGTCGGGGCGCGGCGCGGGGCCGCGCTCCGAGGGTGTGGTCGCCGGCCAGGTCGACCAGCGTTGGCCCTCGCCGGGTTCCGCGTCGAGGAAGGCGAGGTCGCCCGCGTCGAAGCGCGGGGTCGTGAGGGGCGTGGATGCGTCGCGGGCGGTGATGATCGAGCGCACGACAGCGGATTCGTCGAGAGACGAGATGAGATGCAAGGTGGTTTCTCCGAAGATTGCGGAGGCCACCGGGCCGCGTCTCGCGGCTAGAGGGCCTCGCAGGATGAAGGGATGTCGAGGGTCATGACAAGGACAGCCATGGTCTTCTCCTCTCCTCCAGCCGGATGCTCCGGGCCCGAATCCGCGCGATGCACGCGGCTTGGGCAGTCTAGGGCTCCCGGCGAGCTGCGTCCAGACCCGGTTCTCGGGGCAGGGATGCCTCGAGGTACAGCCGCTGGGAGGGGATCTCCTGCGCGTACGGGGCGCGATCGGCGATCCGCTCGACCGTGAAGCCCGCCGCCTCGGCCGCGCCGACGAGCTCGGCTGCGGTGAACTCGGCCCAGTAGACGTCGATGCCCGAGCCGAGCGGATCGCCGACCACGCCGTCGGCATCGCCCGCCTTCGCCACGACGAGCAGACGGCCGCCCGGCCTGAGCGCCGCGGCCCACGCGGCGAACGTGCCGGGCAGCAACGACTTCGGCTGATCGTGCAGCGAGTAGTTCGAGACGATCCCGTCGAACGGCCCGCCGAGGTGGTCGAGGTCGAGCGCGCGCTGGTCGCCGGGCTCGAAGCGCAGTCCCGGTCGCTCGCGACGCGCGAGCGCGATGCATCGCGGCGAGAGGTCGATGCCGGTGACCTCCGACCCGTGCGCGGCGAGCACGGCGGCGACGTGCCCGCACGGGCCGCACCCCACGTCGAGCACCCGCGCGCCCGGGCCGAGACGGCCGGCGAACCCGGCGAGCAGCGCGAGGTCGTGCGGCTTGCCCTCGAGCTCGTCGCGGAACAGTTCGAGGTAGCGGTCGGCGCGGGCGTCCCACGAGCGCACGACGTCGGCGGCGCTGCCGGGCTCGGGTGCGGAGGCGGGCACGGAGGCGCGGGTCATCCCGTCATCGTAGGGGCCGGCGTCGGCTCGAGGGGCGCCCGCCGGACGCCCCTCGAGCCGACGGCCGAGATCAGGGGAGGCGCCAGTCGGCCGGCGGCTTGACCTGGTCGGAGAGCCAGATCTGGAAGAACTCGTCGAGGTCCTCGCCGGAGACCTCCTCGTAGACGGCCTGGAAGTCGTCGGCGGTCGCCGCGGAATCGTCGTAGCGCTCGAGCCAGAGTCGGGCGCCTTCGAAGAACGCCTCGTCGCCGACCTCGACCCGGAGCGCGTGCAGGGTGCCGGCGCCGCGGTTGTAGACCTGCGTGGCGAACAGGCCGAGCGGCCCCGGGTCGCCGATCTGCAGCTGCCAGTACGAGGCGGCCCGGGTCGGGTCGTACCAGGCGTTGTAGCTCTGCTGCGCGGTGGCGCCGCCGTTCTCCTCGGTCCACATCCAGGTCGCGTACGTCGCCCAACCCTCGTTGAGCCAGATGTCCTGCCAGCGCTCGGGGCTCACGGCGTCGCCGAACCACTGGTGCGCCAGCTCGTGCGCGACGGTCCCCTGACCCGCCTGGCTCGAGTACACCGGTCGGGTCTGGGTCTCGAGGGCGTAGCCGACGGAGTCGTCGTCGACGATCGAGCCGAACGCGACGAACGGGTACGGGCCGAACCGGCTCTCGAAGAAGTCGATCATCGCCGCCTGGCGCGCGAGGCTCGCGTTCGTGGTGGCGAGTCGCGTGGGCGAGAGGTCGCGGTCGACCGCGTCGATGATCGGCACGCCGCTCGCCGAGGAGGTCCCCTCCCGGAGCTCGTAGTCGCCGACCGAGGCGGTCGTGAGGTAGCTCGCCTGCTGGTCGGGCGCATCCCAGTACCAGGTGGTCAGGCCGCCCGCCGTCTCCGCGGGCTTCGGCTGGGTTCCGTTGGCGACGGCGACCTTGCCCTCGGGCACCGTGATCGCGAAGCTGTAGCTCGCCTTGTCGGTCTGGTGGTCGCTGACGGGGTACCAGGTCATCGATCCGTCGGGCTCGCTGGCGACGATCGCGCCGTCGCGGGTCGTCACCCAGCCGTACAGCGCCTCCTCGATGTCCTCGGGGCGCGTCGTGACGCCGTCGTACTCGACCACCACCTGCGCGCGCTGGCCCGCCTTGAGCTTCGGTCGGGGCTGCACCGTGAGCTCCCAGACGCGGGCCCCGTCGTCCTGCACGTGCCAGTACGCGGCCCCGTCGACGACGGCTCCGGGTGCCGGCGGCGAGACGGCGGTCGCGCGCTTGCCGTTCACCGTCAGGGACTCGACCTCCATGCCGCGGAGGTCGAGGTTGAAGCGGTCGAGGTCCTGGGTCGCGATGAGATCGATCGTCGCGATGCCGTGCAGCTCTCCTTCGAGGGGCGCCGGCGCCGGGGCGGGCGGGGTGTAGTCGAGGTCGAGGTCGTAGTGCTGCACGTCGTAGCCGCCGTTGCCCGAGAACGGGAAGTACGCGTCGCCCGCGCCCGCGGCGCCGGCCGTGTACCGGGGCCCGGGCCCCTTCGGAGCGGCGGCGGCGCCGATCGCGCCCAGACTCCCGATCGCCAGTGCCGCGACGGTCGCACCGCCGAGCAGTCGTGCCCGCATCCTGTCCACGAGTTCTCCCTCATCGTCCGGCCCGCATACGTGCTGAACTCTAGACGCGCGGGCGCGCGGCCGGTAGACCCGCGCCCGGGTCACGCCGGAGGGCCGGAGTAGGGTCGCACCATGCGGGACGTGGTCATCGCCGAGGCATCCACCGTCGTGCTCGTCGAGGGCGAGAGCGACCGGCTGGCCCTCGAGGCGCTCGCCGTGCGCCTCGGAGCCGACCTCGCGGCGGCCGACGCCGTCGTCGTCCCGATGGACGGCGTGACCAACCTGCACCACCATCTCAGCGCGCTCGCGGCGGAGGCCGCGGCCCCCGGTCGTCCGCGCCGCCGCGTGCTCGGCCTCTTCGACGCGGCCGAGACCGCGTACGTGCGCCGCGCCGTCGACGACGCCGGCCTCGGGGGCGTCGGCGCCCCGCTCGACGAGCTCGGGTTCTACTCGTGCGAGCCCGACCTCGAGGGCGAGCTGATCCGTGCCCTCGGCCCCGCCCGGGTCGAGGAGCTGCTCGCCGACCAGGGCGAACTGGCGCGGTTCCGCACCTTCCAGCGGCAGCCGTTCCAGCGCGGCCGCGCGCTCGATGCGCAGCTCCGCCGTTTCATGGGCACCCACGCCGGCCGCAAGGCGCAGTTCGCGCCGATCCTCGTCGGCGCGCTCGAGGCCGCGCGCATCCCGGTCGCGATGGCGGCGCTCGTCGCGGCGGCGGTCGCGATCTCGCAATGAACGGCCGGCGCCCGGCGCCCCGCAGGAATCGGCCGGAGTCCAGCCCTCACCCGAGCGCGGCGCGCTGCGCCGTCACGTGTTTGTGGATCAACTGGCCCGCGGCGAACGCGAGCAGCAGGGAGAACGCGACGTTCGAGGCGAACGGCGTGATCGACTGCGCGGTGAGGGCGCCGAGCGGGGACACGATGCACGCCACCACGCCGATCGCCGCGGCCATGCGCAGATCGACGTTGCCGCGCCGGAGGTTGCCGACGGTGCCCGAGATCGAACCGGGGACCATCATCGCGAGCGAGGTGCCCTTGGCGACGAGGTCGCTCGCGCCGAAGAAGAACATCAGGATCGGCACGAGGATGATGCCGCCGCCGACGCCCATGAGACCCGACAGGACGCCGGTGAGCACGCCGACCACGACGAGCAGTGCGCCGGTGACCACGTCGATGCCGATCACGGCGTCGCGTTGGGGGACGACGAGCCAGAGACTCACGCCGACGACGGCGAGGAAGGCCAGGAAAGACCAGAACAGGATGTTCCGCGGCAGGCGCGCGAGCAGCCAGGTGCCGAGTTGGGCTCCGACGACCACCCCGATCGCGATGAGGGCTGCAGCGATCCAGTCGACGTGCCCGGTGACGCCGTAGCTGATCGCACCGACGACCGCGGTCGGCAGGATCGCAGCCGTCGACGTGCCGGCGGCGAGGCGCTGGTCGACGCCGAGCAGCATGAGCAACGGCACGACGACGACCCCGCCGCCGACGCCGAACAATCCCGAGAGATAGCCGGCGATGAGGCCGATGCCGATCAGGGCGATGAGCGGGCGCCGATCGGTCTGCTCGACGGTCATCGGGCCACCGCCTCGGTCGTGGCCTCGGCTTCAACGACGATCGCCGAACCGTCGGAACGGGGGTCGCTCGCCGCATCGATTCCGTTCGCGGTGACCCGGATCACGTTCGAATGCCCGAGCGCCTCGTCGCGGGGCCGCACGAGCTTGACCGCGAACTCCGAGGCGGCGTCGAGCGCGCGCCGGGCGGGCGTCGCGACATCCGACTCGACGGTGACGGTGGTCGCCGTGTCGCCTCCGTCCTGCACGCCGACGACCCATCGAGGCGCGCTCGTCGCCTCGATCGCGGAGGCTCCGGCGAGCGTTCGGAGCAGGAGCTGCGCGTGGATCTGGGGTTGCGCCTGCCCGCCCATCGTGGCTTGCGCCTGAAGCAGCCGGCCGTCGCGCAGCACGAGCACGGGCATGAGCGTGTGGGGCGGGCGCAGGCCGGGCCCGAATACCGCGGGGTGGGCCGGATCGAGCGAGAACGAGGTG
Organism: Agromyces sp. NPDC057679; assembly: GCF_042799635.1. NCBI lineage: Bacteria > Bacillati > Actinomycetota > Actinomycetes > Micrococcales > Microbacteriaceae > Agromyces > Agromyces sp. NPDC057679. The sequence continues at coordinate 248,257 of NZ_JBHVIK010000002.1, forward strand.
CCCCGGTTCTGGAACAAGATGCCGGTCGCGGGCTCGAGCACGCACGCGCCGAACGCCCAGTAGACCGACTGCACGAGCGAGACCGCCCACCCGTCGGACGAGACTGCGGTGAGTCCGACGGTGTCTCCGTGCGCCGGGCGAGCGTCGTCGGTCGAGGACGGCACGTCGACGGTGATCAGCTCGGCGCCGTCGAGCGGCGCGACGTCGGGGTCGCACAACCAGGACGCGCGCACCTGGTTCGCGATGCGGAAGAGCTCGGCCAGTCGGCCGGCGTCGGCGCCGAGGGGATCGCGGACGTCGCCTTCGTCCACACCGAGCATCGTGCGGAGGAGCGAGAAGCCCTGGGTGTTCGGCGGGGCGGTCACCACCTCGACACCGAGCGCCTCGAGGCGGAGCGGGTCTTCGACCACCGCGCGGTACTGCGAGGCATCTTGCTCGGTGATGCGGCCGCCGAGGGCGGCCAGCCCGGCGATCCAACGCGCGGCGACCTCGCCGGTGTAGAACTCGTCGGGCCCGCGCTCGGCGAGCCGATCGAGCGTCTCGGCGAGGGCCGGTTGCACGAGGGGCGCGCCCTCGTCGAGGGGCGCGCCCTCGGGCAGGAAGACCGCCCGGCACCCGGCATCATCGGCGAGGTCGGCCCGTTCTTCGCGGATGGCCCGGGCCACGGAGACCGCAGTGGGCACCCCGTCGCGGGCGTGACGACGTGCGGGTTCGAGTCGCTCGGCCCAGTCGAGTCGGCCGCCGAGCTCGGCGAGCGCCTGCCAGCCGCGCACCGCACCCGGGACGGTGATCGCATCGATGCCGCGGGCGGGCAGGGCATCGCCGTGGCGGGTCCGGAGTGCGTCGAGGGTCTGCGCGGCGGGGGCGCGACCGGTTGCGTTGACGAATCGGATGTCACCGTCCGGGCTGCGCACCAGGGCGACGAGGTCGCCGCCGAGCGCGACATTGTTCGGGTAGACGACGCACAGCGCGGCCGCGGCGGCGACGGCGGCGTCGATCGCGTTGCCGCCGGCGCGGAGCATGGCGGCGCCCGCCTCGGTCGCGAGGTGGTGCGAGGTGGCGACGGCGCCGGCGGTGGGGGAGTTCGGGATTTCGGTCATGCGCGGATCGCCTCGTTCTTCGGAGTGGAGCGGGTGTCGTGGGTCGCGGGCCCCGCTGACGGGGCCACGTTGGACTGGATCGCCGTCAGCACCTCGCCGACGTGGGCGCGGGCCTCGCGTTCGGCCGCGTCCGAGTCATGTGCGGCGATCGCCTCGAAGATCCGCCGGTGAGCGACGCTCGACGCGCGACGGCGCTCGGGTGATTGGAGGCCGCGGCGGCGACTCGGTCTGATCTGCGTCGCGATCAGGTCGGTGAGTTGCGCGAGGAGCGGGTTGTGCGTGTACTGCGAGATCGCCTGATGGAAGGCCCGGTCGAGCTTCGCATAGCGCTCGAGGTCGGTCTCGGCCTCCATGCTCTCGACCAGGCGACGCAGTTGGGCGACGTCGCGATCGGTCACGCGGATCGCGGCCAGCGCGGCGATCGGCGGCTCGATGGCCGCGCGCAGCTCCATGATGCGGGCGAGTTCGTGGCTGCCGTCGTCGGAGCGCTCGAGCATCGACGTCAGCGCCGACCCCAGAGGACCGCCGCGGTCACCGGGCGCGACGACGACTGTGCCGCGACCGGGGCGCCGGTCGATGAGCCCTCGGCTCTCGAGCTCGTGCAGCGCCTCGCGGATCGAGACGCGCGAGACGCCGAGGAGCTCGCCGAGCTCGCGTTCGGGAGGCAACCGGTCGCCGGGCTTCAGCTCGCCGTCGAGGATGAGCCGCTCGAGATCGACCGACAGCCGGCCGGGCACCGAGAGCGCCTCGACCCGGCGTAACGACGTCCACTCCATGTTCGATCCTCTCGCGGGATGCCCGGTCGCGGGACCTCAGCGGTGGGCATATCGACAGCTTGACAGTTGGTCCTACCAACTGTCAAACTGGGCCACCACAACGCTGTGCCCACGACCAAGGAGCCCCCATGACCGGCCGTTTCCCCATCCGTCGCATCGCCGGTGCCGTCGCCGCACTCGCCGTCGCCGCAGCACTCGCCGCCTGTTCGAGCCCCGGTTCCAGCGGGGCCGCCGCGTCGGGCGACGGCGCGCTCGGGCTCGTCAAGCCGGGAAGGCTCACCGTGTGCACCGGCGACTCTCCGCCCAACATCTACTACGACGAGAACAATGAGCTGACGGGCGTCGAGATCGACATGGCGAACGCCTTCGCCGACAACCTCGGCCTGAAGACCGAGCTCGCCGAATACGCGTTCGCGGGGCTCATCCCCGCCCTGCAGGCGAACCAGTGCGACGTCATCATGGGCTCGCTCTACATCAAGCCCGAGCGCGAGGAGATCGCGAACTTCGTGCCCTACCTCTACTCGGGCACCGGCGTCGGCGTCTCGAAGGAGAACCCCGAGGGCGTCACCGGCGTCGACGACAGCCTGTGCGGGCTCAAGGTCGTCGCGATCACCGGCGCCACCGGCGGCAACGGCGCAGAGGAGCTCTCGAAGAAGTGCGAGGCCGACGGTGAGAAGGCCCTCAACCTCACTCTCGTCGACGAGGGCACCGCCGCCGTGCAGCAGGTCATCACGGGCCAGCAGGACGCCTTCATCGACACCTCCGAGATCATGGACTTCTACCACCGCGAGTCCGACGGCGCGCTCGTGATGGCGGGCGAGCCCGTCGGCAAGATCAAGATCGGTGCCGCGACGCTGAAGGGCAACACCGCGCTCAACGAGGCGCTCGACGCTGCGATGCAGCAGATCGTCGACGACGGCGACTACGCCGCGCTGCTCGAGAAGTGGGGCGTGCAGAGCGCCGACATCACGGCTGGCGAGTAGCGATTCGTGCACCCGCGACACGAGTCACCCTCGAAGGAGGACCAATGACATTCGACTGGACCTATTTCTGGCAGAGCCTGCTGACGCCGAGCCAGCAGTTCCTGAACGGGCTCGCGCTCACCATCGTCATCTCGGTGGTGTCCATGGCGCTGGCGCTCGCGCTCGGACTGGTCATCGCCCTCATGGGGCGGAGCCGGTTCCTGCCCTTCCGCGTCGTCGCGAGCCTGTACGTCTGGGTGATCCGCGGCACGCCGCTGCTCGTCCAGCTCGTGATCATCTACACCGGGTTCGCGGCGGTCGGGCTGTTCCGCTTCGAGGACGCCGACCTCGCGGGAGTGCTGATCAAGGGCGCCGTCCAGGCCTCGATCGTGGGTCTCATGCTCCATGAGAGCGCGTACATCTCCGAGATCGTGCGCTCCGGCCTCGAGTCGGTCGAACGGGGCCAGAACGAAGCGGCGCTCTCGCTCGGGCACACCCCGCTCGGATCGATGCGGTACGTCGTCGTGCCGCAGGCGATCCGCATCATGGTGCCGCCGCTCGGCAACTCGTTCAACGGCCTCATGAAGACCACCTCGGTGCTGTCGATCATCGGGGTCGCCGAGATGTTCCAGGTCGGCAGCACGATGGCGTCGTCGACATTCAAGGTGTTCGAGATCTACGTCGTCATCGCGATCTACTATCTCGCGCTCACCACCGTGTGGACCGTGGCCCAGACCGCGATCGAGAACACCCTCAACGCGCGAGCGGGCCTTCCGAAGGCGGAGTCGGTGTGGAAGCGGCTCTTCGGCTTCCGCAGCCGCAAGACGCCGCCCGCGCAGGCGGCGGCCGAGACATCCAAGGTGCTGCAGACCGATGACGCCTACTGAGGAGCAGACGATGACCGACTACACCGTGGCCACCCCGATCGATGCCGGAGGCCCGATCGTCCGGGCCGTCGGCGTACGGAAGTCCTTCGGCGACCGCGAGATCCTGAGCGGGGTCGACGTCGAGGTCGAGCGCGGAGAGGTCGTCGTGCTCGTCGGCGCCTCGGGCGCCGGCAAGACCACCTTCCTGCGCACCTTGAACCGTCTCGAGCCGATCGACGCGGGCGAGATCGACGTCAACGGCGAGCAGATCGGGAAGCACGAGAGCGCGAACGGCAAGCTCGTGGAGCGGTCGGCGCGAGACCTCGCCCGTCAGCGGGCGAACATCGGCTTCGTGTTCCAGCACTTCAACCTCTTCCCGCACATGACGGTGCTCGAGAACATCTGGCACTCGCCGGTGCGGGTGAAGGGCGAGAAGAAGTCGGAGGCCATCCGCTACGCGCGCGAGCTGCTCGATCGCGTCGGACTCGCCGACAAATCCGACGCACGGCCTCGATCGCTCTCGGGCGGCCAGCAGCAGCGCGTGGCGATCGCCCGTGCGCTCGCGATGCGTCCGGCGCTCATGCTGTTCGACGAACCGACGAGTGCGCTCGACCCGGAGATGGTGGGCGAGGTGCTCGCCGTGATGCGCGATCTCGCCAAGGCCGGCATGACGATGATCATCGTGAGCCACGAAATGGGCTTCACCCGTGAGGTCGCCGACCGCGTGATCGTCATGGACGGCGGACGCATCATCGAGTCGGGGCCGCCCGCGCAGGTCTTCACGGAGCCGCAGCACGAGCGGACGCGGCAGTTCCTCTCGAAGGTGCTCTAGCCGATGACCGGACACGGCCCCCGCCGCTCGCCCGGCACCCTCTTCGGCGTCCCGCACGCGAGCTCGCCGAGAGGGGCAGGGGCAGCAGTGCTCGGGATCCCGTTCGACATGGGATCCCATCCGTCCCGGATCGGCGGGCGAGGCGGTCCGGCTCACGTCCGGGCCTCCTCGCTGCTCGTCGCCGAGGCCGCCGAAGACCTCGGGATCAATCCGATCGAGCACCTCGGGCTCGTCGATCTCGGAGACCTGGAGATCACCCCGGGGCAGGTCGATTCGGCATTCGAGCGGATCTCGGCCGAGCTCGGCGCGCTCCTCGACTCGGGGACGATCCCGATCACGATCGGTGGAGACGGTGCCGTCACCCTGCCGCAGCTCCGCGAAGCGCACCGGAGGCATCCGGATCTCGTGCTCGTTCATTTCGACGCCCACACCGACGCCTACGATCTCTTCGAGCCGTACGAGTTCAACAACGCGAATTCGTTCGTGCACGCTGCACGCGAGGGCCTCATCGACGTCACGCGCTCATTCCACGTCGGGATCCGTGACACGGAGCTCGCCGGGCGCCCGGGCGTCGTCGGATTCGCGGAAGCGCTCGGCTACCGCGTGCGTTCGATGCGCGAGGTGCGCGAGCGCGGCATCGCAGATGTGCTCGCCGAGATACGGGCGGCGGTCGGCGCGCGCCCTGTCTACCTCTGCTGGGACATGGACGTCTTCGACCCCTCGGTCGCCCCGGGCGTGGTCACGCCTGCGTGGGGCGGGCTCGGCACCGCCGACGGACTCGACCTCCTGCGAGGAGTCGCGGCGCTCGACGTCGTGGTGTTCGATCTCAACACGGTGTCCCCTCCGCACGATCTCGCCGGGCAGACCGGCAGCCTCGCAGCGCACGTGATCCTTGAGTTCCTGTGCGCAGTTGTCGAACGGCAGGTCGGCGGGCGCTAGGAGGTCGTCGACCGTGTCTCGGCGGCCGCCTCCGCGTGGGCGATCTGCTGCTGCACGGTCGCGAGGTGAGCGGTCGCCTCGGCCGCGGCCGCCGTGGCGTCACCCGCCGCGATGGCCGACAGGATGCGTCGGTGCGCCACGGTGGAGGTCGTTCGGCGCTGTTCGGTCTGGAGCGCGGTCGAGCGGCTCGGCGCGATCAGGTTGGCGATCTGCTCGTTGAGCATCGCGAGCAGCGGGTTGTGGGTGTATTGAGCGATCGCTTGGTGGAATGCCCGGTCGAGCTCGGCGTACTGCTCGCGCGACTCGGGCGAGGCCATGGCCTCGACGAGCTGCTCGAGCTGCTCGAGGTCACGGGGTGCAGCGCGCCGCGCCGCGAGGGCTGCGATCGGCGGTTCGATGATCGAGCGGAGCTCGAGGATGTGCGCGATCTCGGGCGTGGCGGAGCCGAGGACCTCGGCGAGCGCCGCGCTCGAGGCGTCGCGTGCGTCGGCGGCCGACAGCACGACGGTGCCGCGGCCCGGCTTGCGATCGATCAGTCCGCGGCGCTCGAGCTCGTGCAACGCCTGTCGCAACGAGACGCGCGACACCCCGAGCCGCTGGGTCAGTTCGAGTTCGGGCGGCAGCTTCTCGCCTGGCTGCAGTGTGCCGTCGAGGATCAGCCGCTCGAGCCTGATCGAGAGTCGATCGGGCACCGACAGCGACCGGTCTCGCTCGACCTCAGACCAATCCATGAACCCTCCCGAGTCGATTGAAGCAGGTGCAGCGCAGGTTCGCCCGACCATACTGCGATCCGTGGTGGCCCGGGGTCCGAGCCGAGCGTGCGTGATGCGGGTCACCGCACCATGAAGTAGACGAGCGCCGCGAGCCCGATCACGACGATCACGGCCCGGTACGCCGTCTGCGGGATGTGCCGGCCGTAGCGCCCGCCCAGCGCCCCGCCGATGAACGCCCCGATCGCGATCGCGAGCGCGGCGAGCCAGGCGATCTCGGTGACGGCGACGAACACGAGCGCCGCGACGAGGTTCGCGGTGGCGGCCATCGCGTTCTTGTACGCGTTCGCCCGGACGAGCGAGCCCGCCATGGTGATCGAGAGCAGGGCCAGCAGCAGCACTCCCTGCGCCGCCCCGAAGTAGCCGCCGTAGACGGCCGTGAGCCCGGCGACCGCCATCGTCGCGATCGGGTGGTCGTGGTGCTCGGCCTGACGGTGCAGTCGGGTCGTCCACCGCTTGATCCGAGTGCCGAAGACCACGAGCAGCAGCGCCAGCACGATGAGCGCCGGCACGATCATGTCGAACGCCTCGGTCGGCAGCTGCAGCAGCAGGAGCGCCCCGGTCGCGCCGCCCGCCGCCGAGAAGCAGAGGAACACGCCGAGGCGCCGCCACTCTCCGCGGAACTCGGAACGCCCCGCGAAGGTGGCGACGAGCGAGGCGGGCAGCACGCCCACGTTGTTCGTGACGTTCGCGAGCACCGGCGGGTATCCGAAGGCCAGCAGGATCGGGAAGGTCACGAGCGACCCCGACCCGACCACCGAGTTGATGCCGCCGGCGACGATGCCGCCGAGCAGCAGGGCGGCGAACTCGAGCGGGCTCATCGGGCGGTCACGGCGAGTCGGCGCATCCCACGATTCAATCAGTCCGGATGCCCCGTGCTCCGCGTCGGGCGTCCGGGATGCGGCGCAGGGGAGGACGGTCTGTCGCGCCGCGGGCGGGGCGGCGGGGCGTCGGAGCCCGCCGCCCGCCCGGTGCTACTGCAGCTCGGCGACCGAGTCGAGCAGGTCGGCGTAGCTCACGAAGTACGTGACGCCGTCGACGTGCACGATCGACGGCTGGTAGTTCGCGTCGTAGTCGGCCGGCGCGAGCATCGTCCCGGTGATCGGGTCGTCCGAGACCGTCCAGCCGGCGGCGCCGATCTCGGTGCTGCGGGCGGCCCACGCGGCGTCGTCCTCGGCGAGGCGCGAGAACCAGACGGCCACGTCGCTCTGGTCCTTCGACCACTGGCAGTCGAGGGCGCCGTCGGCGGTCAGGTCGACCATGACCTGGCCGAGCGGGAACGGGGACTCGGTGTTCAGCGTCAGCCCGTCGGCCGCGAGTTCGGCGTTCTCCTCCTCGGTGAAGACGGTGTCGCAGCTCGGCTCGGCGCCGGCATCGGGCGCCGCGGGCGTGGCCTCGGCGGACGGTTCGGCCTCGGCGCTCGGCGAGGACTCGTTCGCGGTCGGTTCGGCGGGGGTGGCGGCGCATCCGCTCAGCAGCAGCAGCGCGAGGCCGGTCGCGGCGGTCAGCGCGCGCGGCAGGATTCGTAGGGTCATCCCGGCACACTACTGCCGTGCGAGACGCCGTGGGTCAGGGGTATCCCTGACGGAGGTACGGCCGGTCAGCCGCCGGTCGTCGCGCGGTCGAATTCGCGGCCGTGCACCTCGGTCGGGACGATGCGCACCCAGCGGTCCTTCGCCTCGGGCGCCCACGGGGTGATGCCGAGGGCCTCGGCGGCTTCGATCTCGCTCTCGCGGTCGAACTCCTCGGCGGTGCCCTTCACGACGACGCTGAACGCCTGAGTGTCGCTGAAGCCGTCGATCTGGAAGGCGACGCCGTGCCGGATGGTGAGTTCCAGCAGCTTCGTGCCGGCGGAGGTGCGGAACACGATGACCGGCCCGTTCGCGCCGCTCGGGTCGACGACGTGGTTCACCGGGAAGATGTCGACCTCGCCGCCCGCGGCGGTCGCGATGCGACCGTACGGTGCGCGTGAGAGTCGCTCCCAGCAGTCCGCCTCGGTGAGCGATCGTGTCGGCATGCGGCCCTCTTCGGTCTCGTCCATGCTTCGATTCTCCTCGCTTCACCCGACGCCGGGAAGGGGGCGGGCGGGGGCGGCTCAGCCGAGGTCGATCGGCCGGAACTCCGTGTCGTCGAGGGTGCCGACCGGCGCCGCGACCTGCTCGTAGCGGCTGCGAGTCGCGAGGGCCGAGGCCTCCGGATGCTCGAACAGGTAGGTCGCGACGGCCCGGTATTCGGCCAGCCTGCCGTCGGGCACCCGGCTCTCGCGCAGCGAGGCGCCGGCGACCAGGGCCGCGCCCATCGCCGTCCAGTACACGCCGATGCCGCGGAACGAGCGCGCCGGGCGGTGGGGCTCGGCGTCGGTGAGCAGGATGTCGTGGCTGCTGCTCGCGCACGCGATCGCGAGGCGCCGCCCGAGCTCGGAGTACTCGGCGAAGCCGTCGGTGAGGGCGTCGTACTGCAGCCAGCCCGCGGCCCTCACGACGCTGCGGAGCTCGCGACCCGAGCCGGTCACCGCCCCGAAGGGGACGTCGAGCGCCGCGGTGACGATCTGGTCGAGGGAGCGCGAGTCGCCGTCGTACTGGATGAACCGGCCGATGTAGCCGCGCTCGCCTCCGCCGTCGGCCGCGGGGGCGGCGGTGCGCGCCTCGTCGACCTGGCGGCGGATGAGCTCGAGGTTGTCGTCGGCCTGCTCGAGCAGCGCAGCCGAGATGGCGAACAGCCGGTCGACCTCGCGAGGGAGCTGGCGCGCCGACTTGTAGCGGAAGTCGTGCTCGAGCTCGGACCACGTGTCGGAGAGCGCGGTGCGCAGCTGCACCTCGAGCTGGGTCCCGGTCGGTTCGGCGCCGTCGCCCGCCTCCTGCTCGGCGTCGGGCATGAGGCCCACGAACTGCACCGAGCGGTAGCCGAAGGCGTCGAGCGGCAGCAGCGCCGACTTGTCGACCCACGAGTCGTCGTCGACGATGAGCGCTTCGCGCACGACCTGTTCCATGCCGGACAGGTCGCCCTCGAAGTGGGCGATGATGCGCACGCCGAGGATGTCGCGCACTTCGCGATCGGGCGCGCGGCGCACCTTGCGCTCGAACGACTCGCGCGACTTCACCCTCGCCGTCACCTGGAAGTAGCGGAACCCGGCGGCCTCGATCCGCCGCGCGAAGTCGGCCTCGATGCGGCTGCGCAGCTTGCGGTATCGCCGCAGCTCGCGGTCGTACCTGGCGAGTTCGGCGGCGACGAGTCGTTCGTCCTGGTCGCGTGCGTCCACACCGGCAGGTTAGTGGAATACTGAGCGTCTGCCGTGAGTTGAGTCAAGTGCACTCAAGTTTCACGGCCTCGACTTGACACGTTCATTCGGCGCTGGGAGGCTTGAGTCGTCAAGGCTCAAGTCTTGACGCATCTGACTTCGGTTGCGGGCCAGGAAGGCCGAACCGGTATCCCTCGCAAGGGTCTCGAGGCGGCGCCGTGCGCCCACTCGACCTGCGGGAGGGGAGAAGGAGAGAAACACATGTCACGTGCAGTAGGAATCGACCTCGGTACCACCAACTCGGTCGTCTCGGTCCTCGAGGGCGGCGAGCCCGTCGTCATCGCGAACGCCGAGGGCTTCCGCACCACCCCGTCGGTGGTCGCATTCACCAAGGACGGCGAGGTGCTCGTCGGTGAGACCGCGAAGCGCCAGGCCGTCACCAACGTCGATCGCACCATCGCCTCGGTCAAGCGCCACATGGGCACCGACTGGAAGACCGACGAGATCGACGGCAAGAAGTACACGCCGCAGGAGATCTCGGCCCGCATCCTGCAGAAGCTCAAGCGCGACGCCGAGCAGTACCTCGGCGACACGGTCACCGACGCGGTCATCACCGTGCCCGCGTACTTCAACGACGCCGAGCGCCAGGCCACGAAGGAGGCCGGCGAGATCGCGGGCCTCAACGTGCTCCGCATCATCAACGAGCCCACGGCCGCCGCACTCGCGTACGGCCTCGACAAGGGCAAGGAGGACGAGCTCATCCTCGTCTTCGACCTCGGTGGCGGCACCTTCGACGTCTCGCTCCTCGAAGTGGGCAAGGACGACGACTTCTCGACCATCCAGGTCCGTGCGACCTCGGGTGACAACCGCCTCGGCGGCGACGACTGGGACCAGCGCATCGTCGACTGGCTCGTCAAGAAGTTCAAGGACTCGACCGGCGTCGACGTCGCGAACGACAAGATCGCGAAGCAGCGCCTGAAGGAGGCGGCGGAGCAGGCCAAGAAGGAGCTGTCCTCGAACCTGAAGACCTCCATCCAGCTGCCCTACCTCTCGCTCACCGAGAACGGCCCCGCGAACCTCGACGAGACGCTCACGCGCGCCGAGTTCGAGAACATGACGAGCGACCTGCTCGACCGCACGAAGAAGCCCTTCGAAGACGTGATCCGCGAGGCCGGCATCAAGCTGAGCGACGTCGCGCACGTCGTGCTCGTCGGTGGTTCGACCCGCATGCCCGCGGTGTCGGAGCTCGTCAAGAAGGAGACCGGCCAGGAGCCCAACAAGGGCGTCAACCCCGATGAGGTCGTCGCCGTCGGCGCGGCCCTCCAGGCGGGCGTCCTCAAGGGCGAGCGCAAGGACGTGCTGCTCATCGACGTCACCCCCCTCAGCCTCGGCATCGAGACCAAGGGCGGCATCATGACCAAGCTCATCGAGCGCAACACGGCCATCCCGACCAAGCGCAGCGAGACCTTCACGACCGCCGACGACAACCAGCCGTCGGTCGCGATCCAGGTCTTCCAGGGCGAGCGCGACTTCACGCGCGACAACAAGGCGCTCGGCACCTTCGAGCTGACCGGCATCGCCCCCGCGCCCCGCGGCATCCCGCAGATCGAGGTCACCTTCGACATCGACGCCAACGGCATCGTGCACGTGTCCGCGAAGGACAAGGGCACCGGCAAGGAGCAGTCGATGACGATCTCGGGCGGCTCGAGCCTCCCGAAGGACGACATCGACCGCATGGTGCGCGAGGCCGAGGAGCACGCCGCGGAAGACAAGGCGCGTCGCGAGTCGGCCGAGACCCGCAACTCCGCCGAGCAGCTCGCCTACTCGGTCGAGAAGCTCATCAAGGACAACGACGACAAGCTCCCCGACGACGTCAAGTCCGAGGTGCAGGGCGACGTCGACGCGCTGAAGTCGGCCCTCGCGGGCGACGACGACGACGCGGTCAAGACCGCGTTCGAGAAGCTGTCGCAGTCGCAGACCAAGCTCGGCGAGGCGATCTACGCCCAGTCGCAGGCGGATGCCTCCGCCGCGGCCGGCGAGGACGCCTCGGCGACCGGCCAGGCCGGTGACGCCGCGTCCGACGAGGACGTGGTCGACGCCGAGGTCGTGGACGACGAGGACGAGAAGAAGTAATCATGACCGACGAGCAGAACCAGAACCACGAGGAGCCGGTGATCCGCGACAAGCGTCGCATCGACCCCGAGACCGGTGCGGTTCGGCAGCCGGCAGCCGACGGGGCGCCTGAAGAGGGCGCCCCCGAGGCGGGCGGTTCGAACGGCTCGGGCGCCGAGGCATCCGACTCGTTCGACGACGAGGCCGAGCTCACGGTCGACGACATCCTGAACGCGGCCAACGCCGAGGTGCAGGAGCCGAGCGACGAGCACCTCGCCGACCTCAAGCGGGTCACCGCCGAGTACGCGAACTACCGCAAGCGCACCGAGGCGAACCGCGAGGTCGAGCGCGAGCGCGCCGTCGGCGCGGCCGTCGCCGTGCTGCTGCCCGTGCTCGACGACCTCGACCGGGCCGAGAAGCACGGCGACCTCGAGGGCGACACCGCGTTCGCGACGATCGCCGCGAAGCTCCGCGGCGCCGTCGAGAAGCTCGGGCTCGCCGCGTTCGGCGAGGTCGGCGAGCCGTTCGACCCGCAGCGCCACGAGGCGATCTTCCAGCAGCCGAGCGACGAGGTCGAGATCGACACGGTCGCCGACGTCGTCGAGACCGGCTACACGCTCGGCGGCGTGCAGCTGCGCGTCGCGAAGGTCGTCGTCAAGACACCGGCGGCGTAGCCGTCACCCCCCGCCGGTCGAGTAGCGACGACGGAGCGGATCGGGACCCGTCAGCGGTCTCGATGCGCTCCGCTACTCGACCGGCGTTCCACATTCGGACAGACTCAGAGGAAGGAGGTGCCGATGGCCAGTCAGGACTGGTTCGACAAGGACTTCTACCAGGTGCTCGGCGTCTCCAAAGACGCGAGCGACGCGGAGATCAAGAAGGTCTACCGCAAGCTCGCACGCAAGTACCACCCCGACCAGAACCCGGGCGACGCCGCGGCCGAGACGAAGTTCAAGGAGATCAGCGAGGCGAACTCGGTGCTCTCCGATCCCGAGCAGCGCAAGGAGTACGACGCGATCCGCGCGATGGGCGGCGGTGCGCGATTCACCGCGCCGGGCGCCGGCGGCGCCAACGGCGGGTTCGACGACGTCTTCGGCGGCATGTTCGGCCAGGGCGGCGGCCGCAGCCAGTCGTACACCTTCCAGCAGGGCGGTGACTACGACGACCTGCTCGGCGGGCTCTTCGGCGGGGGCCGCTTCGGCCAGCCCTCGGGCGGCTACCGTGGCTACGGCGGCCCGACGCCCGGTCGCGACGTCACCGCGACGACGACCCTCGACTTCATCACCGCGACCAAGGGCGACCAGGTCACCCTGCAGACGGCCGAGGGCAAGCCGCTCACGGTGCGCATCCCCGCGGGCGTCTCGGACGGCCAGAAGATCCGCCTGCGAGGCAAGGGGCATCCCTCGCCCGACGGCGGCGAGGCCGGCGACCTCATCCTCACCGTCAATGTGCGCAAGCACCCCGTCTTCGAGCGCGACGGCCTGAACCTCCGCGTCACCGTGCCGGTGACCTTCGCGGAGGCGGCGCTCGGCGCGACCATCCAGGTGCCCACTCTCGGCGGCGACCCCGTGAAGCTCCGCGTCGCCCCCGGCACGCCGAGCGGCCGCGTGCTGCGCGTGAAGGGTCGCGGCGTCGAGACGAAGAAGGGCACCGGCGACCTGCTCGCCGTCGTCCAGATCGCGGTGCCCTCGCACCTCTCGAAGGACGCGCAGGCCGCCGTCGAGGCCCTCGTCGCGGCGATGCCCGACGAGAACCCCCGCGACGAACTGCTCGCGAAGGCGAAGGGCTAGGTGATGGAGGTGCACGAGCGGAGCCCGCTCTTCGTGATCTCCGTCGCGGCCGAGCTCGCGGGAATGCACCCCCAGACGCTGCGCCAGTACGACCGGCTCGGGCTGGTCTCGCCGACGCGCACCGCGGGCAAGTCGCGTCGTTACTCGATGCACGACGTCGCGCAGTTGCGCGAGATCGCCCAGCTCTCGAGCGAAGGGGTGAGCCTCGAGGGCATCCGGCGGGTGCTCGGCCTCGAAGAGGAGGTGGCGACCCTTCGCGCGCGCGTGCGCGAACTCGAGGGCGCGCTCGCCGATGAGATGCTGAACCGGCCCGGTCGCCGCGTCTTCGCGGCGGGCTCGGCGGGCGAGGTGATCAGCCTCAAGGCCGGCACCCGGGTGCGCCGCGAGAACGCGGTCGTCGTGTGGCGGCCGCTCGAGCGCGGGTAGCCCGACTCAGCGGCCCCAGGCCGAGGGCGGTGCCGCGATGACCTCGTAGGGCCGCGAGCTCCAATGGGTGCCGTAGCCGTAGTGGCTCGACGCCCAGGCCGAGGCCCAGATCGCCTGCGCGGTGGCGTCCGCCGAGTCGCCGCGTGCGAGCGCCGCATCGACCTCGGGATAGCGACCCGACTGCAGGTTCTCCGCCGCGTAGTAGGCGGCCTCGACGAGGGTGGGGTAGCTGCCGAGGCCCGAACCGCCCCCGGAACCCTGACCGTTGTTCAGCGGGTTGTTGCGGTTCCACCAGTTGTCGGCGCCGTTCTCCTGCCGCATCCATCGCATCATGAACGTCACGTTCTCGTCGCTGAGCGGCCAGCCGCCCTCGATGAGCACGAGCTTGGCCCAATCGACGTTCGTGCCGCCGGCGACGAGCGTCTGCGAGCCGGTCGTCGCGACGTAGGACTCGCGCGAGACGGCCGGAGCCGCGACCTCGGCACCGACTCGCACCGCCTGCCCGTCCCCCTGCAGGGCGGCATCGGCTGCGGCGGTCGGCAGCGGGCCGCCCGGCTGCGGCAGCGGCGCCAGCGCGAGGCCCGCGAGGAGTCCGAACACCGAGACCACGGCGGCTGCGCTGAGCGATCGGCGGGGCGAGCGCGATCGGGTCGCCGCGTCACGCTGGGGACGCGTCACGGGCGTCGCGACCTTCTGCCGCGCCGCCCGCCATCCCCCGGTTCGTGCGTCCTGCATGCGGCACCGAGGGTAGCAAACGCGGCCGGGAGCCGCACCCAGCGAACTCGGTGGCCGGCGAATCGCGCGTGCGGTCTGGACTCAGCGGACGCCGGCGGCGGCCACCGGGGCCGCGGCCGGACGGCTTGCGATCCGGCGACGCCGGAGCCACTTGTCGCCCTCGACGACGACCAGGAGGATCAGGGTCAGACCGATGCACTGCAGCCACTGCCAGCCCGTCAGCGACACCGTGCCGAGCATCCGCTGGAACAGCCCGAGCTCGGTCGACGCCACGATGAGCACGACCGGCCAGACCAGGATTTTCGCGACCGCGGCGATGGGGGGCAGCAGGCCCGACTCGGGCGTGCGCCGCATGAGCAGGGCGCTCAGCACGGTGGCGAGTCCGAGCACGACGTACGACATGGTCATCGACGCCGTCGGCTCGACCGGGCTCGGCACGTCGGGGCCCCACACGAGCGGCACGAGGGCGATGAGGAAGATGACGGCGCCGTAGACGAGCCACTCGACGAGGGAGACGCGGTTGACGACGCCGACCTTCGGATCGCGCGGCGGGTGGTTCATGATGCCGGGCGGGTTCGCGTCGGCGGCGATCGCGATCACCGCGAACAGGGCCACGAAGAAGTTGATGAACAGCACCTGCGCCGGGAACAGGGCGACGCCCTCGGCGATCGAGAACGCGCTCGCGGCGAGGAACAGCATGATCAGGCTGAGCAGCTGCGTCATCTGGAAGCGCAGGTACGCCGTGATCTTCGAGTAGACGATGCGACCGAGCTCCACCGCATGCACGAGCGTCGCGAAGTTGTCGTCGGTGAGCACCAGCTTCGCCGCCTGCTTCGTCACCTCGGAGCCCGAGCCCATCGCCACGCCGATGTTCGCCTGCTTGATCGCCGCGGCGTCGTTGACGGCATCGCCGGTCATGGCCACGATGGCGCCCTCGGACTGGAGGAGCCCGACGAGCCGGAGCTTGTCGTCGGGGGTGACCCGGCCGAACACGTGCAGGTCGGGCAGCCGCTGCAGGAGCTCCTCGTCGTTCATCTGCTTGAGATCGGCTCCGCTCACGGCCCCCGAGCCCAGCCCGAGCTCGGCGCCGATCGCTCCCGCGGTGACGGCGTGGTCGCCCGTGATCATGCGCACGTCGATGCCGGCGCGGTGGGCGATGTCGACCGCGGCCTTCGCCTCGGGGCGCAGCGGGTCGACGATGCCGACGATGCCGATGAGCGCGAGCTCGGAGACCCACGACATCGGGTCCGCCGCCACGGACCCCTCGTCGCCGTCGTCGAGGAATCGGGCGGCGATCGCGAGCGTGCGGAGGCCGGTGGCCGACATGCGCTCGAGCTCGGCGGTCGCCGAATCGGCGGCGGGGGGCTCCACGTCCCTCGACTCGCCGAGCATCGTCGTGCACCGCCCGAGCACGACGTCGGGCGCGCCCTTCACGAGGAGCACGAGCCGCTGCTCGCCGCGCACCGGAACCCGTTGCAGGGTGGCCATGAACTTGTAGTCGGAGTCGAAGGGCACCTCGGCGAGGCGCGGGTAGTCCTTGCGGGCCTGGTCGGCGTCGATGCCGAGTCGCGCGCCCAGCACCACGAGCGCGGCCTCCGTCGGGTCGCCCACCACCTCGCCCTCGGCCGTGACGGTCGCGTCGTTCGGCAGGCTGACCGCGAGTCCGAGCGTCGGCGCGTCGAGCGGCTCGTCGGAGGTGCCGAGCACCTTGCCGTCGAACGAGTAGCCCTCGCCGGTGACGCGGTAGGTGTTGCCGCCGAACCAGGCGGTGCGCACCGTCATCTTGTTGAGGGTGAGCGTGCCCGTCTTGTCGGAGCAGATCGCGCTCGTCGCGCCGAGCGTCTCGACGTCGTTCAGCGACGCGACGATCGCGCGCTCCTTCGCGAGCTTCGACGCGCCCCACGCGAGGAGGCTCTGCACGAACACGGGCAGGCCCGTCGGGATCGCGGAGATCGCGACGGCCGTGGCGAGGAACAGCAGCTCGTCGAGGCTCTGCCCACGCACGAAGCCGATGATGACGATGACGAGCACGGCGCTCCAGGCGATGATGCCGAGCACCTTCGTCAGCCCGTCGAGCTCGAGCTGCAGCGGGGACTTCTTGTCGCCGACCTGCGTGAGCAGCGAGGCGATCCGGCCCATCTGCGTGCGCATGCCGGTCTCGACCACGGCGATGCGGGCGGTGCCGCGGGTGACCGAGGTGTTCTGGAACACCATCGACGTGCGGTCGGCGAGCGCCGTGTCGGCCGTGTTCTCGGCCGGCCCCTTCGGGATCGGCAGCGACTCGCCGGTGAGCGAGGCCTCCTGCGTCTCGAGGTTCGCCGAGCGGAGGATCCGGCCGTCGGCGGGCACGAGGTCGCCCGACTCGAGCTCGACGATGTCGCCCGGGACGAGCCCGGTCGCCTCGATCTGGATCAGCGCTCCGTCGCGGATCACCCGCGCCTTGGGCGTCTGCAGCTTGGCGAGCGCGTCGACGCTGCGACGGGCCTTGACCTCCTGCTGGGTGCCCGTGATGACGTTGAAGAGCACCAGGATCGCCACGATGATCGCCGTCGTGACCTGCCCGATGAGGAGGGACACGATCGTCACCGCGATGAGCATCAGGGTCATGAGTTCGAGCACCTGGCTCAGCGCGATGCGCCACACGCTCGGCGGCGGGGCGCTCTGCAGCGCGTTCGGCCCGGCCTCCGCGAGTCGCCGTTCGGCCTCGGCCGCGGTGAGTCCGCGCGACGCCTCGGTCTTCGCCTGCGCGATCACGTCGTCAGGGGCGAGCGCCCACCATTCGACGCCGTGGACGTCGTCGGTGCTGCTGTGCTGAGCTTCGATGGTCATTCATAACCCCCAGAAGTCGTGTCGACACTCGACAGGCTAGCCGCGGGGATGCCGTCAGCGGGAGAGGTCGTCGACATGAGTTCGACGCGCCGTACGCTGGGGGAATGCCATTCGACTTCGGCGCCCTGCGGCGCAGTCCCGACGTCGAGGGGCCCGGTCTCGAGGCATCGGATGCCGCGGACCGCCTCATCCTCGACGAGGCCGCCGCGCTCATCGACGCGGTCGGGCCGGGGGAGCTCGTCGTCGTCGACGACGCCTACGGGGCGCTCGCGCTCGACGCGGCCGACGCGGGGGCACGGGGCATCCGCGTGCACCAGGACCTCGTGACCGGCGAGCGCGCGCTCGCCCGCAACGCGGCCCGACTCGGACTCGCCGACGCCGTCGTCGCTGCTCCGCTCGCACCCGAGCTCGTCGCGGGTGCCCGCCTCGTCCTGCTGCGCCTCCCTCGCTCGCTCGACCGGCTCGACGAGGTGGCCGAGCTCGTCGCCGCCCATGCGCACCCCGAGGTCGTCGTCGTCGGCGGGGGCCGCATCAAGCACATGTCGCTCGCGATGAACGAGGTGCTCGGCCGTCGCTTCGCCCGCCTCGACGTGTCCCACGCGCGGCAGAAGTCCCGCGTGCTCATCGCGCGCGAGCCGCGCGTCGGTGCGTCCGCGACCGCGGCCGGTGCCGACTGGCCCCGCGATGCGCACCACGAGGAGCTGTCGCTCACGGTCGTCGCGCACGGCGGCGTGTTCGCCGGCACCGGAGTCGACATCGGCACCCGGTTCCTGCTCGCCCAACTCGCCGGCGCGGTGCCCGATGCCGCGACCGCCGTCGATCTCGCCTGCGGCTCGGGCGTCGTGGCCTCGTGGCTCGCCCGGGCGAGGCCCGGATTGCGGGTCACGGCGACCGACCGATCGGCGGCGGCCGCGGCATCCGCCCGACTGACCGCCGAGGCCAACGGCGTCGCCGACCGGGTGCACGTCACTCGTGCCGACGGACTCGAGGGGCTCGCCGACGCGAGCGAGCGGCTGGTCGTCCTCAACCCGCCGTTCCACAGCGATGCGGCGATCTCGACCGGCATCGCCGCCCACCTGTTCGCCGACGCCGCGCGCGTGCTCGCGCCCGGCGGCGAGCTGTGGTGCGTGTGGAACTCGCACCTCCGCTACCGGCCGCTCCTCGAGCGCGTCGTGGGGTCGACCCGGCAGATCGCGCGGAACGCGAAGTTCACGGTCACGGCGTCGCGTCGCGCGGTGTGAGCGGGATGCGATGCGCGCGGGATGCGGGCGGGCGGACATCGTGTCAGGCTGGAGGAATGACGACGACCCTCGAGCGACCCGACACCGACGACGCCCTGCGCGCCGCGGTCGAGGTGCCGTGGCAGGCGATCGTGTGGGACGACCCGGTCAACCTGATGAGCTATGTCAGCTACGTCTTCCGCAGTTACTTCGGGTACCCGCGTGACGAGGCCGAGCGGCTCATGCTGCTCGTCCACAACGAGGGGCGGGCGGTCGTCGCCTCCGGCCACCGCGAGGCGATGGAGCGGCACGTGCAGGCGATGCACGGGTACGGCCTCCAGGCGACGGTCGTGAGGGGCGAGGCATGATCGTCGCGGGCCGCGGCGGTGGCGGCGAGGGGGTGCGCCTCGTGCTCGAGACCGAGGAGGCGATGCTCCTCTCGGAACTCGCCGACCAGGTCGATTCGGTGCTGCTGCTCGGCGAACCCGACGATCCCGCGCTCGGGCGGTTGCTGCCGAGCGCGTACCCCGACGACGTCGAGGCCTCAGCCGAGTACGCCCGCTACACCCGCGAGAGCCTCGTCGACGGCAAGCGGCAGGCGGCCCAGCGGGTGCGCGACGCGACCGCCGCACGGTCCGACAGCGGGCTCGTCGAGATCGAGCTCGACCAGTCCGAGGCCTGGGGGTGGCTCACCTTCCTCACCGACCTCCGGCTCATCCTCGCCGAACGGGTCGGCGTCGAGGACGTCGACGACGAGCCCGACGTCGACGCCGAGACCCGCGACGACTACCTCCGTGCCGCCTACGAATGGGCGGGGTTCGTGCAGGGCTCGATGCTCGAGGTGCTCGATCCCACCGATGGGTGAACCACGCCCCTAGAGTGGTGCCCGAGAGAGAGATCGGAGTGCCACCGTGACGCAGACCCGTACTGAGGCCCAGCCGCCCGCGCCCGCCGAATCGCGCACCACGACCGTCGGCGCAGCGCTGCGGCATCCCGCCGCAAACGTCGAATCGCTCGAATCCGCGGCGCTGCTCGTCGGCGCCGCGTTCTTCGTGGTCGGCGGCCTCGTGAGCGGCATCGCGTTCTGGGGACGCGATCTGCCCATCTCGGGCCCGGGGTCGCTCGGCGAGTTCGTCGCCATCGCCTCGGCCGTGACGGCGTTGCTCGCCTTCGTGCTCGGCCGCGTGCTCGCTCGTCGAACCGAGAACGCGGCGCTGCGACGCGAGATCGGCCAGGGCCTCTCGGTGCCGGGTGCGCGGCTGCACTGGTTCGATGTCGCCGCGCTCGCCATCGCGCACGCCGTCATCGCCCTTCTCGGCTGGGTGGCGCTGTCGACGGTGCTCGAGCAGAGCTTCCGCGACGCCGTCGTGTTCACGCTGCCCGCCACGGCGCTCGCGGGCGTCGCGATCGCGCTCACCGGCTACGTCGCCTTCCTCTCCTCGGCGCGGATGACCCCGATGCTGCTCTCGCTGGTGCTCGCGGTCTTCCTCGTGGTCGGCGCGCTCACGAGCATGCTCTCGGCGAGCGACCCGCACTGGTGGAAGGAGAACCTCTCGGCGCTCGGCATGACGAACGACATCTCCGCGATGGCCTTCAACGTCACGCTGATCGTCGCCGGCGCGATCGTGACGATCGTCGCCCGCTACGCGACGGCGACCCTCCCGATCGGCACCCCGCCCGACCGGCGAGGACGCGACATCGTGCGGGTGGGCCTCGTGCTGATCGGCATCTTCCTCGCCTGCGTCGGCATCTTCCCGGTCGACGAGTTCTTCGCCGTGCACAACACCGTCGCGACCGGCATGGCGGTCTGCTTCGCGGTGATCGTGATCGGGCTGCCCTGGTTCATCCGCAGCGTGCCGAAGGTGTTCGTCGGCCTCGGCTACCTCTACGTCGTGGTGATCATCGTGGTGGCGATCTTCTTCGCCACCGGCTACTACAACCTCACCGCGGTCGAGCTCGTCGCCGCGTGCCTCATCTTCAGCTGGATCATCGTGTTCCTCCGGACGGCGAGCGCCTCCGGGGTGACCGAGGCGGACGCCGCCGCGGTCGAGCGGTCGGTTCCCGACGCCGAATAGCCCACCGACGACGAAGGGCCGGATGCCACTGGCATCCGGCCCTTCGTGTGAAGCGGGGATCAGGCGCTGTGCGCGAGCGCCTTCGCCTTCAGCGCCTCGTACTCCTGCTGGTTGATCGAGCCGGAGTCGAGGAGCGCCTTGGCCTTGGCGATCTCGTCGGACGGGCTCGCCGCAGCGCCGGCCGTCTGACGGATGTACGCGTCGGTCGCAGCCTGCGCCGCCTTGGCGTCACGGGCCGAACGCTCGGCCATGCCCTTGCCGCGGGCGATCAGGTAGACCAGCGCGGTGATGAACGGCACGAAGATCAGGAAGATGATCCACACCGCCTTCCACCAGCCGTTCAGCTTCTGGTCGCGGAACAGGTCGCCGATGATCGCGAACAGGGCGAAGAGGTAGGCGATGAACGCGAACGCCCAGAGGAACCACCAGATCAGGTCCCAGAAACTCTCCCAGAAACTCATTACGAGCCTTTCTTCGATACGAGGGGGCGCCGCAGGAGTGCTGCACCGAGACGCCCCCTGCAGAGGAGTCGCGAGAGAGATCGAGCTCCCCATGCCCCCCGACCGAAGACGGTCCTGAGCATGACCCTAGCGTGAGAGCGCGCCCATTCGGGGGCAATTCCGCGCGTCGATCCGGCGAACCGCGCGGAAATCGCCCGGTGCGGGTCAGGCGCCCGTACCCCGCAGCGCGATAGCCTCGCGACGGGGAGGTGCGCATGGCGGAAGTCTGGGCGTCGTTGCAGATCAACGGCTGGAGCATCGCGGGGATCGTCGTCACGCTGCTCGCGAGCTGGCTGCTGGCCACGCTCGCCCGCAAGGGCGTGCGTGCCGGACTCTCGCGCCTGCCGAACCTCACCGTCGGCGTGCAGCGGCTGGCCGAGCGGATCGCGGTCTACTCGATCTGGCTGCTCGGCATCGGCATCTCCCTGAGCTTCCTCGGCGCCTCCGTGCAACCGGTGCTCGCGATCGCGCTCATCGTCGCGGTCGTGCTCGTGCTCGTGCTCCGCGGCATCGCCGACAACTTCGCCGCGAGCGTGGTGCTGCAGACGCGGCATCCCATCTCGCTCGGCGACGAGATCGAGTCGGGCGACTTCGTCGGGGTCGTCACCGAGCTCAACGGCCGAGCCGTCGTCATCCGCACGGTCGACGGGCGCACGGTGCACGTGCCGAACTCCCAGCTCCTGCAGGAGCGGCTCGTCAACAACTCGACCCACGGCGCACGGCGCGGCGAGGTCGAGGTGCGGGTCGCGGCAGGCGGGGCGGGCGACGGTGCCGACGAGGTCCGGGCGCTCGTGGTCGAGGCCGTGAACGGCGCCGAGGGCGTGCATCATCGCGAGACGATCCAGCTCCGCCCGATCACGCTCGCCGCAGACCGCGCGGTCTACCGGGTGCGCTTCTGGCACCACCCGCTGCACGGCATCGCCGTGACCGATGCGGTCGTCGACGCGGTGTCGGCGACGCTCGCCGCCCGCGGGATCGCGGCCGTCGTCACGAGCGACGTGCCGTCCGCACCGCTGACGCCGCCGCTGGAACTCTGAGGAAGGAACCAGGATGCCTCTGACCGCCGACGGGCCCACCGTGAAGCAGCTCGTCGTCCTCTCGATCCCCGCCGTCGCGGTCGGTGCGGGCTCGGCGCTCGTGCTGTGGCTGCTCGACGTCGGGGCCGGCTGGCTGCAGGACCAGCTCTGGACGACTCTCCCCGGCCTGGTCGGGGCGACCGGCTCGACGCCGTGGTGGATCATCCTCACGATGACCGTCATCGGCGCGGCCGTCGGCCTCGTGGTCTGGCTGATGCCCGGTCACGCCGGCAACGACTCGGCCGTCGGTGGGCTCGAGGGCCCGCCGCCGCCGCTGGTCGCGCTGCCGAGCCTGCTCATCGCGGTCGTGCTCGGTCTCGCCGGCGGTGTGAGCCTCGGCCCCGAGAACCCGATCATGGCGATCAACGGCGCACTCACCGTCGCCCTCTTCGCCCGCATGTCGAAGGCGGTGCCGCCGAACCTCGCCGTGCTGCTCGCGGCCTCGGGCACGCTCGGCGCGCTCTTCGGCACCCCGGTGGGCGCCGCCCTCGCCTTCACCGGCACGCTCGCCGCGATCAAGGGCGGCGGCTCCCTCTGGGACCGCATGTTCCTGCCGCTCGCCTCCGCGGGCGCGGGCGCGATCACCATGCACCTCCTCGGTGCACCCACGATCTCGTTCTCGGTCGAGCCGATGACGGAGGTCGGCGGCATCGACCTGCTCACGGGCGCGCTCGTCGCCGGGGTCGCGGCGCTCGCCGCGATCGCGATCGCGTGGGCGTTCCCCTACGTGCACCGCGCCTTCCACTCGATGCGGAATCCGCTCGTCTTCACCACGCTCGGCGGCCTGGTGCTCGGCATCCTCGGCGCGATCGGCGGGCCGATCACGATGTTCAAGGGCCTGGAGGAGACGGGTGAGCTCCTCGCCGACCCCGACGAGTACACGGCGCTGCAGCTCGCGGCGTTCGCCGGGATCAAGCTCATCGCCCTGCTCGTCGCCGCGAGCGCCGGGTTCCGAGGCGGACGCATCTTCCCGATGGTGTTCATCGGCGTCGCGATCGGACTCCTCGGATACGCCGTGATCCCGGGCATGCCGATCTCGCTGGCGGTCGCCTGCGGCGTGCTCGGCACCGTGCTCGTCTCCACGCGCGACGGATGGATCGCCCTCTTCGTGGCCGCGATCGTGGTCGGCGACCCCCTCGTGCTGCCGGTCATGTGCGTCGTCATCCTGCCCATCTGGCTGATGGTGACCAGGGCCCCGGCGCTCGAGATCGCCGCACCCGCACCGGCCCCGCCCACGACCCCGGCGTCGCCGACCGAGCCGGCCCGGTCGTGACGACGACGGAATCACCGACGACGGAATCACCGAGGACGCGAAGGAAGCCGATGCAGAAACCGCTCGCCGGGCTGACCCGACGCAACCTCGTCCGCGAACTCACCGCGGGCGTGACGCTGCTCGCGATCGCGATCCCGTTGAACATCGGGTACGCGCAGATCGCCGGGCTGCCGCCGACCGCGGGCCTCTACGCGCTCATCGTGCCGACGATCGTCTACGCGCTCGCCGTCTCGAGCCGGCAGCTCGTTGCCTCGCCCGACGCGGCCGCCGCCGCGCTCGTCGCGAGCTCGATCGGCGGGCTCGCGGCGGCGGGCAGCGCCGACTACGCGACGCTCGCGCTCGCCCAGGCGATCATCTGCGGCGTCATGTTCCTGCTGCTCGCGGTGTTCAAGCTGGGCTTCCTCGCGAACTTCCTCTCGAAGCCGATCCTCGTCGGCTTCGTCGGCGGCCTCGCCCTCGACATCCTCGTCAGCCAGGTCGCGAAGATGCTCGGGGTGAAGATCGACTCGGGCGGCGAGTTCGTCGACAAGGTCGTCGGGCTCGTGACCGGCCTCGGCACCGCGAACCCCTGGTCGATCGCGATCTCGGCCGGCTCGGTCGCCGTGCTGCTGCTCGGCAAGCGGTTCCTCGGGCAGGTTCCCTGGGCGCTCGTCGTGCTCGTCGCCGCGACGGTCCTCGTCGTCGTGGCGCAGCTCGCCGACGCCGGGGTCGACGTACTCGGCGAGGTGCCGGCCGGCCCGCCCGCGCTCACCTGGCCGATCATCGACTGGCGGATGTGGCTCGCGCTCATCCCGTCGGCGATCGCGCTGACCCTCGTGACCACCGCCGAGGGCCTGCTCGTCTCCCGTTCGTACGGCGAGAAGCACGGGTACCCCACGAGCCCCAACCGCGACCTCTTCGCCTTCGGCCTCGGCAACATCGCCGCTGGCGCCTCCGGCAGCTTCGCCGTCGGCTCGTCGACCTCGCGCACCGCCGCCATGGACCAGGCGGGCTCGCGCACGCAGCTGCCCTCCCTCGTGCTCGCGGCGGGAACGCTTCTCCTGCTCCTCTTCGGGACGGCGCTCCTCGCCGACATCCCCTCCCCGGCGATCGGCGCGATCGTCGGCGTCGCGATCCTGCCGCTGCTCGGCATCAAGGACTTCGCGGCGCTCTGGAAGGTGGACCGCTTCGAGTTCGCGGTCGGTGCGGTGTGCTTCCTCGTGACCCTCCTCGTCGGGTCGATCCCCGGCATCGTGGTCGCGTTCGTGCTCGCCCTCATCAACCTCGCGAAGCGTGCGGCGAACCCCGCGATCGACGTGCTCGAGGCGAGCGGCGAACCGGGCGACTCACTGTTGGAGGGTGCGCCGAAGGGCGACGTGACCGCTCCCGGCGTCATCGTCATCCGCCTCGCGGCGCCGCTGTTCTTCGCCAACGGCTCGGTGTTCGCCGACGCCGTGAAGAAGGCGGTGCGGCGCGCGAACGAGGCGGGCAACGGACCGGTGCGCCAGCTCGTGATCGACATGGAGGCGGTCACCGACATCGACGTGACCGGCGCCGAGGCGTTCGAGGCGTTGCTCGTCTGGCTGGAGCGCGAGAAGATCGACCTCTCGTTCAGCCGGGTGCGGCCCGATGCCCGCGAGCGGCTCGTCGAGCTCGGGCTGCTGGGCGCACATGCCACGTTCGAGACCAATCGTGCGGCGATCGCCGCACTCGTGAAGGGGGACGCATGACCGATTCGAGGACGGCAACGGCCGGGGTCGAGCCCGCCGCCGGGAGTCGGAGCCCGGAGGAGCTCGCCGCGCAGATCGCCCGCGTCTCGACGGCCGTCGTACCCGAACCGGTGAAGGCGTAGGGGGCGCGCATGGGTCCCGTCATCGGAGACATCCTCCCCCTCGCACTCGGGGTCGCGATCAGCCCGATCCCGATCATCGCGGCCATCCTCATGCTGCTCTCGCCGAAGGCGAAGGGCACGAGCGTCGGCTTCCTGCTCGGCTGGGTGTTCGGCATCATCGTCGCGGTCGTGCTGTTCACGCTGCTCGCCTCGATCATCCCCGAGAGCGATCCGGATGCCTCGAAGCCGATCTCCGGCGTCATCAAGATCCTGCTCGGGCTCGGCCTGCTGTTCCTCGCCCTGAAGCAGTGGCGTTCGCGCCCCGCGCCGGGGGAGGAGCCCGAGCTGCCGAAGTGGATGTCCGCGATCGACCGGATGACGGCCGGCAAGGCCCTCGGGCTGGGCTTCCTGCTCTCCGCGGTCAACCCGAAGAACCTGCTCATGGCCGCCGGCGCGGGCGTCGTGATCGGCTCGGCGGGCCTCGCCGTCGGCGACCAGACGGTCGCGGTCGTCGTCTTCGTGCTCATCGCCGCCTGCTCGGTCGCGATCCCGGTGATCGGGTACCTGCTCGCATCGAAGCGGATGGCCGGACCGCTCGAGTCGCTCCGCGGCTGGCTCGTGCACAACAACGCGACCGTGATGGCCGTGCTGCTCCTCGTGATCGGCGTGGTCATGGTCGGCAAGGGGATCGGGAGCTTCTGAGTGGCTGAACAGGGCACGACGACCGTCAGGGGCGCGGCGGGGGAGGCGTACCGGCACGGCAGCCGGATGCTCGTCGCGCTCGCCGCCGCGGTGGTGTTCTTCGGGGGCGTGTGGCTGGCCCGCGACCTCCTCGCGACGGCGGCCCTCGCCGCCGTGGTCGTGATCATCGCGTACCCGGTGCGGTTCCCGCTCGAACGTCGGGGATGGCCGGTCTGGCTCGCCTCGACCGCCGTGATCGTGGTCGCCTACCTCATCCTCGCGGTCCTCGCGTTCCTCCTCGTCTACGCGGTCGGGCAGTTCGTCGCCATGCTGCCCGAGCTGGCGGAGGAGCTGGGGTCGACGGCCGACGGGGTGATCGGCTGGTTGCAGGGCCTCGGCTTCGCGGCGCCGTCGGCCGAGACGGCGACCGGATGGCTCGACCCGGCCACGATCGGATCGGCGGCGCTCGGCATCGCCGACCAGGTGCTCGGCTTCGCGACCGCGTTCTTCTTCGTGCTCACCTACGTGATCTTCATGACGGTCGACGGCGCCCGCTTCCGCGCGGCCGCGGCCGCGGCATCCGCCCGGATCTTCGGCAGCCCGTCGGCCGACGGCATCGCGCGCCGGTACTTCACCGGCGTGCGGCGCTACTACGTCGTGAACGCGACCTTCGGCGCGATCGTCGCGGTGCTCGACGGCCTGCTGCTCTGGGCCGTCGGCGTGCCGATCCCGATCGTGTGGGCCATCCTCGCCTTCGTCACCAACTTCATCCCGAACATCGGGTTCGTCATCGGGCTCATCCCGCCGGCGATCCTGGCGCTCGTGGTCGGCGGCTGGCCGCTCATGCTGGCCGTGATCGCGATCTACTGCGTCATCAACGTCGTGCTGCAGGTGCTCGTGCAGCCCAAGTTCGTGAGCGACGCGGTCGGGCTCAGCCTCACGCTCACCTTCTTCTCCGTCGTCTTCTGGGCGTTCGTGATCGGGCCGCTCGGCGCCGTCCTGTCGGTGCCGCTCTCGCTGCTCGTCCGGGCGCTGCTGCTCGAGCCCGACTCCGGAGCGGTCGCGCTCAGGCGGCTCACCGGCGAGAGCGAGGGCAGCCTGCCGGCTCGCGATTCACGCGAGAAGAAGGATGACGGGGGCCACCCGGTCCCCGATACTGGAAGCCCAACCGGGGAGGTCCGCGATGTGGTGGAAGAAGAAGCATGACGATGCGCCGCCTCCGCCGAAGCCCGAGCGCCCGGCCGTGAGCGCGGTGATCCCGCACCGGAACGCCTTCCTGCTGCTCGGGCTCGCCGGCCTGGTGGTCACGTTGTTCGGCATCGCGGCGATGCGCGACGTCTTCTCGTCGACGTTCCTCGCGCTCGTGCTCGTCATCTGCGTGCACCCCGTGCGCCGCGGGCTCGAGCGGCGCGGCGTGCCCCGCGGGATCTCCACGCTCATCGTGCTGCTCACGGTCGTGCTGCTGCTCGGCGGCTTCGTGTTCGCCCTGGTCATCTCGTTCGCGCAGTTCGCGACCCTGCTCCCCGAGTACGCGCCCGAGTTCGAGACGTGGGCGGCGACTGCCGCGCAGTGGCTCGAGAGCCTCGGCGTCGGCCAGGAGCAGGTGAACGCGCTCATGAGCTCGTTCGACCCGGGCAAGATCGTCGGGGCGATCGGCAGCGTGGTGTCGAGCCTGCTCGGCGGCGCCGCGGGCTTCATCTCCTTCGCCGTGATCCTCCTGACGATGCTCATCCTGATCACGTTCGACTCGTCGTACGTGCCCACGGTGGTCGTGGGCATCGGGCGCAAGCGACCCGAGGTCGCGACGGGGCTCCTGCGGTTCGCCGACGGCGTGCGCCGCTACATGGTCGCGACGACGGGGCTCGGAATCGCCCAGGGCCTCATCAACTGGATCGCGCTCGCGCTGCTCGGCATCCCCGGCGCCGCCCTCTGGGGCATGCTCTCGTTCCTCTGCAGCTTCATCCCGAACATCGGGTACTTCATCGCGCTCATCCCGCCGCTCGTCTTCGGTGCGCTCGTCGGCGGCTGGCCGACGGTCGTCGCCGTCCTCGTCGTGTACGGCCTCATCAACGCGGTGATCCAGTCGATCATCCAGCCGAGGATCGTCGGCAACGCGGTCTCGCTCAGCCAGTCGCTCACCTTCATCTCGGTGCTCGTCTGGGCCGTCGTGCTCGGGCCGATGGGGGCGATCCTCGCCGTGCCGCTCACGCTGCTCGTGCGCATGCTGCTCGTCGACTCCAACCCCTCGGTCGCCTGGGTGCTTCCGGCACTCGGCGAGGTCGACGACGCGAAGCGCGAGATGACCCAGCTCGACGCCGAGGCGAAGCTCGAGCGCATGCAGCGCCGTGAGGAGAAGAAGCACGCGTCGGCCGCAACCCGCGCCGACGACGAACCGACCGGCGAGTGAACGGTCCGAGGCGACGGGCCGGCGACACGACGGATGCCCCGGTGGGAACCCCCACCGGGGCATCCGTCTTCGCGGAAGTGCCCGCTACTCGCGTGCCAGCGCCGCGAGCGCCTCGAGCTCGAGGTCGAGGTACTGCTCCTCGCTCACGTCGACCGCGACGCCCAGCAGCTTGCCGCCCGAGAACGGGAACGAATCGGCGTACTGGCTGCTCACGGCGTCGCCGCTGTCGTAGCCGACGCACAGTCCGTCGCCGCACAGGGTGAACTTGCCGATCTGCGCCCGCATCGGGCCCTCGGCGACGACCCGGTCGTCGACGTAGAGCCTGCAGGTGCCGACGGACTCGCCGTGCTCGCCGGCGCCCTCGCGGATGAACTCCATGCCGAGTGCGTGCTTGCCCGGCTCGAGCGCCTCCGACGCGTACGACTGCTCGGGCGGGATGCCGAGGAAGTTGTAGACGTAGTTGAGCCGGCCGTCCTTGATGAACAGCGAGTGGCCGCCGAATCGGGAGCCGTGCGCGAACAGCACGCCCTGTGCGCCCTCCTCGAGCACGACATCGGCGATGATCTTGAACGAGCGGCCGCGCACGTTCACGGCGACCGACTCGGCCACCGCGCCCGTGTCGGGGTAGTAGACGTAGCGGGTGCGAGGCGGCTCCGACTGCGGTCGCTCGATGGTGAGCTGGTCGCGGGCCGAGCGGTCGTCGAGCGGCAGCACGTGGTTCTTCTCCGCCTCGTCGAACCAGGCGTCGACGAGCTCCTTGAGCTTCTCGGGGTGCTCGGCCGCGAGGTCCTTCGACTCCGAACGGTCGACCTCGACGTGGTAGAGCTCCCAGCGGTCCTCGTCGAAGCGGCCGTGGCCGGTCAGCGGGGCGTGGATCGCGGCGGCCTTCCAGCCGTCCTTCCAGATGCCGCGCGTGCCGAGCATCGCGTAGTACTGCACCTGCTTCTCGGTCGGCCCGTCGGGGGCGGCGTCGAAGGAGTACTTCATCGAGACGCCGTCGAGGGGCCGCTGCTTCACGCCGCGGAACTCGTCGGGGAACTCGATGCCGATGACATCGAGGATCGTCGCGACGATGTCGGTCGAGTGGTGGTACTGGTTGCGGATCTCGCCCTTGGCCGAGATGCCTGCGGGCCAGTGGATCACCATCGGGTCGCACGTGCCGCCGGCGAACTGCGAGTAGCGCTTGAACATCTGATACGGGGTCGAGAACGCGGCCGCCCACCCCGTGGGGTAGTGGTTGTACGTCTCGGGGCCGCCGAGCACGTCGATCTTCGCGAGGTTCTCGGCGAGGTCGTCGGGGAACCCGTTGAAGAACTTGTTCTCGTTGACCGAGCCGTCGGGCGAGCCCTCGCCCGACGCGCCGTTGTCGGCGCAGTAGAAGATGAGCGTGTTCTCGAGCTGGCCCGAGGCCTCGAGGTAGTCGACGATGCGACCGATCTGGGCGTCGGTGTACTCGCTGAAGCCGGCGAAGACCTCGGCCATGCGGCTGAACAGGCGCTTCTCGTCGTCGGAGAGCGAGTCCCACGGCTTCACGTAGTCGGCCGCGTTCGCCTGGTCCTCGGGCAGCGGGTTGAACGGCGTGAGGTCGGTGTCGGCCGGCAGCACCCCGCGCTCGATCATGCGCTCGAGCACCCACGTGCGGTAGGCGTCGTAGCCGTCGTCGAACTTGCCCTGGTACTTGGCGATGTACTCCGCCGGAGCGTGGTGCGGCGCGTGGTTCGCGCCCGGGCAGAACCACGTGTACCAGGGCTTCGACGGGTTCGACGCCTTCTGGTCGCGGATCATGCGGATCGCCTGGTCGGCGAGGTCCTTCGAGAGGTGGTAGCCCTCCTCGGGCGAGTACGGCTGCTCGATGAAGCGGTTGTCCTCGGTGAGGTCGGGGTACCAGTTGTTCGTCTCGCCGCCGAGGAAGCCGTAGAAGCGGTCGAAGCCCATCGCGAGCGGCCACTGCGCCTTCGAGCCGCCGGCCGAGACATCCTCTTCGGGGACGTTGTGGTTCTTGCCGACCCAGAACGTCGAGTAGCCGTTCTGCTGCAGCACCTGCCCGATCGTGGCGCACTCGGCGGGGATGTGCCCCGAGAGGCCCGGGAAGCCGTTCGTGCCCTCCATGATGTTGCCCATGCCGTTGGCGTGGTGGTTGCGCCCCGTGAGGAAGGTCGAACGCGTCGGCGAGCACAGGGCGGTCGTGTGCCACTGCGTGTAGGTGAGGCCGTTCTGCGCGAGGCGGTCCATCGTCGGCATGTCGATGCGGCCGCCGTAGGGCGACCACGAGGCCTGCCCGGTGTCGTCGTAGAGGATCACGAGGATGTTCGGCGCTCCCTCCGGCGCCTTCGGTGTCTCGTACGGCGCCCAGTCGGCGACCGAGTCGCGGACGTCGAGCTTGACCGTCCCCGTGAATTCCTTGGACATGTGGAGCTTCCCCTCGTGCTCTGCGCGGTACGTTCCGCACGCTTCCGACGCTATCGGGACGAGGGCGGCGACGGAAGGATCGCGTGGCCGGGTTCGTCGTCGCGGCCCCAGTTCGCGGGCAGCGGAGCGACGCTCTCTGGCGCGGCACCGACGGGCGGGGTTAGTCTTCGGATGTGGTCGGCGACCGCCGACCGGCATCGTTCGAGCCCAAGGGGAATCATGGCGGAGTTCGAGTACGGCCCGGTGGAGCTGTATCTGGTGGGATTCGAGGGGGACCGGCTCGACCCGGGTACGGTCGAGGCGCTCGAGGAGTTGGTCGAGGGCGGCGAGGTCCGCCTGCTCGACCTCGTGATCGTGTCGCGCGAGCCCGACGGTGCGGTGCGCATCGTCGAGATCGAGGACGAGGGCGAGTCGTACGGCTTCGGCGTGCTCGAGCTCGAGCAGTCGGGCCTCGTCGGCGCCGAGGACGTCGACGACTTCGCGGAGCTGATTCCTCCGGGCACCTCGGCGGCACTGGCCGCGTTCGAGCTGCTCTGGGCGAAGAAGCTCGCATCGCGCTTCGCCGAGGGCGGCGGCGTGGTGCTGTCGACCGAGCGGATCCCCGCCCCGGTCGTGAACGAGTTGCTCGCCAGCGCGAGCGGTGAGGAGAACTGATCATGCCTCTGGGTCGTATGGGCCGTCCGGGCCTCATCGGAATGGCCGCACGCACCGCGGTCGTCGCGGGCACCGCGACCGCGGTCTCCGGCAACGTCGCACGTCGTCAGAACGACCGCGCGCAGCAGAAGTACGACGCGCAGGCGTACGAGCAGCAGCAGCAGTACGAGCAGCAGCAGGCCTTCGCGCAGCAGGCCGCCGCCCAGCAGGCCGCAGCTCAGCAGGCGGCTGCGCCGGCAGCCGGCGGCGTCGATGTGGTCGCCGAGCTGCAGAAGCTCGCGGCCCTCCAGCAGCAGGGCATCCTCTCGCCCGAGGAGTTCGCTGCGGCGAAGGCGAAGCTGCTCGCCTGACGCGCGAAACGCACAGCACGGATGCCTCGGGCGGCCCTCGCCCGAGGCATCCGTCGTTCTCGGAGGGTGCGACCACGACGCGCGGCCGCACCCGCCGCTGCGTCACAGGGCCGCGGCCTCCAGCCGGCCGCTCGCGATCGCCGCGAGGAGCGCGGCGTGGTCGGCTTCGGTCCGATCTGCGTAGGCGGTCGCGAACCCGACGAGTGCCCGGGCGAAGGTCTTGCCGCCGCCGAGGTATCCCGAGATCGTCGCCGGGTCGCCGCCCCGCGCGTGCGCCCGGGCGAGCACGATGCCGCAGTACTGCGCGTACAGGCGCATCGTCGACGGCTCCATGCGCTCGGGCTCGGCCGAGCCCTTCCAGTCGCGGAACTGGCGCACGTACACGTCCCTCGTGATGCCGTCCAGACCTTCGCCGCTCGTCCAGCCGAGGAGGATGTCGCTGAGCGTCTGCATCACGCGCTGGCCGTGCACCACCCGCTGCCCCTGGTGCTCGTACTCGCTCGGGCGATCGGGGGCCTCGATGACCGACTGCTGCGCCTCCTTCGCCTGCAGGACGAGGACGTCGCGCTTGGCGTCGCCCTGGAGGAGCACGACCCAGGCCCGGGTGCCCACGCTGCCGACGCCCACCACCTTCATCGCCGCGTCGACCATGCGGTAGCGCTCGAGCAGGCGTCGCCGCTCGGGCGCGAGCGACGCGCGGTACTGCTCGAGGACGCCGAACAGCCGCGCCTGGGCCGCCTCGTACGACAACCCGCCGCGCTCGGCCAGATCCCGGAGCGGGGTGAGCAGCGGCGGATCGGACCGGAACCGCAGGACGCCGTCGTCGTCGCGCACCGCGAGCTTCTCGGCAGCCTGGCGGCTGTCGCGGCGGTACGTCTTCGTGACGGCCTCCTCGGCGCGCTCGGACACCTTCTCGGGCAGCTCGCTGCCGATGTCGGCCATGACGGCGTCGATGTCGAGTCGCGCGGTGAACAGCTCGAGGGTGGGGGTCCGCGCCGCCGTGTCCATCGCGGCGGCATAGGCGCGGCCGACCCGCTCGACGATCGCGATGCGTTCGCGGTCGTCGAAGCCGCGCGCGCGGGCGGCGATCTCGAAGCTCGCCGCCATGCGCTTCACGTCCCATTCGAACGGTCCGGGCGCGGTCTCGTCGAAGTCGTTGAGGTCGACGACCAGGGCGCGCTCGGGGGAGGCGTAGAAGCCGACGTTCGAGAGGTGCGCGTCGCCGCAGAGCTGGGTCTGCACGCCGGAGTCCGGCAGCTCGCGCAGGTCGTCGGCCATGATCGCGGCCGCACCGCGGTAGAAGGCGAAGGGCGAGGTCGCCATGCGCGCGTAGCGGAGGCCGACGAGCCCCGGCACCCGTGAGAGCGCCTGACGCTCGAGCGTGTCGATCGGGTCGCGCGCGCCCGGGCCGAGCGCGGCGTGGTCCTCGAGCGGCCTGGCCGAGCGGGCCGACTTCCCGAGCTCCTCGCGGCCCTTCCGCGGCAGCAGCCGGGGATCGGACGGGAGATCGAATTCCTGGATCAGCACGTCAGCCTCCTCGGTGACCGCGACGAATCTGACTGCATGATACGGCGGCGGGCCCCGGTGGGGGTAGACCGCGTGCGGGGCGCCACGATGGCGGCGGCCATCGCGGAACACGACGAAACCCCTTGCCCCGGATGCCGCCCGCGACCCTACGATGGGGCATGACCGTCGCGCTCAGGGGACTTTCGACCGTCGTGCCGCCGACCGTGCTCGTCCAACCGGAGGTCAGGGACGTCTTCGCGTCGCAGCCCGGTCTGAACCGGCTCGGCCAGCGCATCATCCAGACGAGTTTCGACGTCTCGGGCATCGAGACCCGGTACACGGTGCTCGACGAGCTGAGTCGCGACGCCCACCCCGACGATCCGGTGTTCTTCGACATCGACTCCGGCGAGTTGCTGCTGCCGGGCACGAAGGCCCGCAACGAGCTCTACGCCGAGCACGCGACCGGACTCTACGTCGAGGCGGGGCGCGCCGCGGTCGCCGCGACGCCGAGGATCGAGGCCGCCGACGTCACGCACGTGATCACCGTGAGCTGCACCGGCTTCTACGCGCCGGGTCCCGACTTCATGATCGCCCGCGAGCTCGGC
Source organism: Agromyces sp. NPDC057679 (assembly GCF_042799635.1). Classification (NCBI taxonomy): domain Bacteria; kingdom Bacillati; phylum Actinomycetota; class Actinomycetes; order Micrococcales; family Microbacteriaceae; genus Agromyces; species Agromyces sp. NPDC057679. The sequence goes on from NZ_JBHVIK010000002.1 coordinate 282,198, forward strand.
CTCGACGAGGGGGTGCAGCGCTACCACCTCGGCTTCATGGGGTGCTACGCGTCGATCCCCGCGCTGCGACTCGCCGCCCAGCTCTGCGAGGCGGATGCCTCGGCGGTCGTGCTCGTCGTCTCGGTCGAGCTCTGCACGCTGCACCTCCGCTCGTCGAACGACCCCGACACGATCGTCGCGTCGTCGCTCTTCGCCGACGGGGCCGGGGCGGCCGTCGTCACCGCGCGCGCACCCGAGCTCGGCGAGCGAGCGTTCGCGCTCGACCGCTTCGCCACCCGCATCACGCCGACCGGAGAAGGCGACATGGCGTGGAAGATCGGCGACCACGGCTTCGAGATGGTGCTGTCGAACGCGGTGCCCGCGATCATCGACGAGCACATCACCGGCGCGCTCGAACCGCTCTTCGCCCACGACCCGGCCCTCGCCGAGGCGCTCGCGACGGATGCCGCGAGCGGGGCCGTCGAGCACTGGGCGATCCACCCGGGCGGCCGCAGCATCCTCGACAAGGTCGAGACCCGCCTCGCCCTCAGCGAGGCGCAGCTCGTGCCCGCGCGCGACACCCTGCGCGACTACGGCAACATGTCGAGCGCGACCGTGCTGTTCGTGCTGCGACGCATCCTCGACGGGAGCGCCGCGCCGGGCGACCGGGTCGCGGCGATGGCGTTCGGCCCGGGCCTCACCGTCGAGTCGGCGCTGCTCACGGTGATGGGCTGACACGTGGGGGTCTGGCGCTCGCTCGGCACGCGCGACGTCGCGCTGCGCGAGCTCATGGACGACCCCGCGTGCGACGCCGCGACGCTCGCGCGCACCTACGAGCAGTTCCGGCTCGTCAACGGGGTCGTCTCGGGTGCGGGCTCGGTGTACCGGCGGTGGATCCGCCCGCGGCTCTCGCCGGTGTGGACGACCCGGCTGCTCGACGTCGGCACGGGCGGGGCCGACCTGCCGCGGCGGTGGCTGCGGCGCGCCGCCGCCGAGGGGCTGCGGCTCGAGGTCACGGCGATCGATCCCGACCCCCGCGCGCTCACCGCTGCGCGTGCCGCCCTCGAACGCGACCCGGTGCCGGGGCTCGAGCTGTCGGCCGCGACGACCTCCGAGCTGGCCCGTGCCGATCGCCACTTCGACCTCGTCATGTCGAACCACGTGCTGCACCATCTCGACGGACGCGAGTTCGGCGCGCTGCTCGCCGACTCCGAGCGGCTCGCCGAGCTCGGCGGCACGGTGGTGCACGGCGACATCGAGCGCAGCCGCCTCGCCTACGCGGCCTTCGCGGCCGGCACCTGGCCGTTCGCGGCGAACCTGCTCTCCGGGTCGTTCATCCGCGCCGACGGGCTCGCGTCGATCCGGCGCAGCCACACCGCGGCCGAGCTCGAAGCGGCGCTGCCGCCGGGCTGGCGCGTGCGGCGGGCGACGCCGTCACGGCTCGAGGTGGTCTGGCAGGCGGATGCCGCGGGGCGGGCCCGCGGGTGACGCACGAGGTCGCTGTGGTCGGCGGCGGGCCGGTCGGGCTCCTTTCCGCGGTGCTCCTCGCCGATGGCGGCGTCGACGTCGTCGTGCTCGAACGCCGCCGTGAGCGGGCGACGCGGCCGAAGGCGATCGGCGTGCACGCGCCGGGGGTGCGGGCGCTGCGCGAGGCGGGGGTGCTCGCCGAGCTCGAACGGGTCGGCACGCGCATCACCGGCGGCGAGGTCGGCGTCGCCGGGCGTCGGCTCGGGCGGCTGCGGTTCGACGAGGCGTCCGCGGTGCTGTCGGTGCCGCAGCACCTGGTCGAGGCCGCGCTCGAGCGGCGCCTCGGCGAGCTCGCGCCGACCGCGCTCCGCCGCGGGATCGAGGTCGTCGACCTCGCGCAGGGCTCGGACGGGGTTCGGCTGCGGTTCGCCGACGGCGACGAGCTCGTCGCGCGCGCCGCGATCGTCGCCGACGGGGTCCGCAGCCGGCTGCGCACGCGGCTCGGCATCGCGTGGCGGCGTCGGCCCGGGGTCGCGCGCTACGCGATGGCCGATCTCACCGGGCCGGGCGACGGCATCGCCCGGCTGCACTTCGAGGCGGGCGGAGTGGTGGAGGCGCTGCCCCTGCCGGGCGGTCGGCGCTGGGTGGTGCACCTCGCCGACCGGGATCCCGGCGAGGCGCTCGACGCCGCCGGGTTCACGGCGATCGTTGCCGAGCGGGTCGGGGTGCGGCTCGACGGCGTGCCCGAGCCCAGCGAGTTCCTCGCGAGCCAGCACGTCGCCGAGCGCCTCGTCGCCGGCCGGGTCGTGCTCGCCGGCGACTCCGCCCACGAGGTGAGCCCGATCGGTGGGCAGGGCATGACGCTCGGGTTCCTCGACGCGCTCGCGCTCGCCGAGGCGTTGCCGGGCGCGCTCGCGTCATCGGCCGGGGCGGACCTCGCAGCCCCGCTGGCGCGCTACGAGCGGCAGCGACGGCGAGCGGCGATGCGGGCCTGCCGCCGGGCGCGGTTCAACATGGCGATGGGGGCTCCGGCACGCGGCATCCGTCTCGCCCTGCGGAACGCCGCCGTGCGCCTGCTCGCGGTGCCCCCGATGCGAGCGATGCTCGCCGGGGTGTTCACGATGCGCGGGCTGTGAGGCCGCGCCTCAGAGCACGACGCGCGTGAGCACGAAGACCGGGATCCGCCGGTCGGTCTTCGTCTGGTAGTTCGCGTAGTCGGGCCAGGTCTCATTGGCGCGCGCCCACCACGCGTCGCGCTCCTCGCCGTCGACCTCGCGGGCGACGTAGTCGTGCTTCTCGTCGCCGTCCTGCAGCTCGACCGCGGGGTGCGCCTTGAGGTTCCAGTACCACTTGGGCTGTTCGGGCGAACCGCCCTTCGAGGCGACGACGGCGTACTCGCCGTCGTGTTCGACCCGCATGAGCGCCGTCTTGCGGAGCTTGCCGCTCTTCGCGCCGCGGGTCGTGAGCACGATGATCGGACGGCCGCGCAGCGTGTTCGCCGCGGCGCCGTCGGATGCCTCGTACTTCTCGGCCTGCTTGCGGGCCCAGTCGGAGGTGCTGGGTGCGTACTCGCCCTCGAGCGGCATATGGTCTCCTTCACGGTCGTCTGCCCACCTCAACCCGACGAGGGCCCGAGTTCTTCCCGCGAGACAGAATCGCGCCGATGGCGGCGCACGATCTCGCCCGTATCGCCGCGGGCGATGGAGCAGTACCCTGAGCGCACTGGGCAACGGGTCGAGCGCACCGGGACGGAGCGGACGTGACCACCTCGGCGACACCATCGGCGCAGCAGGCACGGGAGCGCTACCTCGAGGCCGAGCGGCGCCTCTGGCTCGACCATGCGGGGCGCGAGCCCGACGTACATTGGGCCGAACTGCCGACGCTCCGATCCCGGGTGCGACTGCTCGAGCTCGGCGAGGGGCCGACGCTGCTGTTCCTGCACGGGGGCCCGAGCGCCGCGGCCTGCTGGGCGCCGCTCGTCGGGCGGCTCGCCGGGTTCCGGTGCGTCGTGATCGAGCGGCCCGGCTGCGGGCTCAGCGAGCCGGCGCGGGCCAGCCTGAGCGTCAGGGAGCACGGGGCCGGGCTGCTCGCCGACGTGCTCGCCGATCTGCCCGAACCGCCGATCGCCGTCGTGGCGAACTCGTTCGGCTCCTACCTCTCGCTCGCCCACGAGCTCGCGCATCCCGGCGTCGTGGCGCGCTACCTGCACTTCGGGTGCCCGGCGCCCTCGCCCGGGTCGCGGGTGCCGCCCGCGTTCGTGCCGTCCATGATCCCCGGGGTGAACTCGCTGCTCCGCAGGCTCGGCACGTGGACGGCGGAGTCGAGCCTGCGCAACTTCACCGTGATGGGTCACGACCGCGAGGCGATGTCCCGTCCGGCGCTCGCCTCGTTCCTGCGCTGGTACACGGCGCTCATGACGCTCACGCCGACGCGGGCGAACGACCAGGGCCTCTTCGCCCGCATCCGCCCCCGCGATGCGCTGCGCCCGGCGCAGCTCGCCGCCGCCGCCGTCCCGATGCACTTCTTCTGGGGCCGAGGCGACACGTTCGGGGGCGAGCGCTCGGCTCGACGACTCACCTCGCTGATCGCGGGCTCCGAGGTGCAGCTGGTCGACGGCGGGCACCTGCCGTGGCTCGACGACCAGGCGGGGGCGGCGGAGTTCGTCGGACGGGTGCTCGACGGGCGGTGAGCACCGCGGTGCGTCGGGCTCGCCTCAGCGTTCGAGCGCGCGGAGCGCGAGCCACGCGGCGGTGCGGTCGTCGGGGTCGGAAAGCGAGAGTCCGGTGAGCTCCTCGACGCGGTGGAGGCGCGAGGCGAGCGTCTGCCGGTGCACGCCGAGCGTCGACGCGGTGGCGCCGAGCGCCCCGTGCTCGACGAGGTAGACGCGCAGGGTCTGCAGGAGCTCGCCGTGCGCGCCGTCGGCGCCGCGCAACGGGTCGAGCAGATCGGCGATGCCCGCCGTGGCGTCGGCGTCGAGCCGTTCGAGCACGAGGGCGACCGTCGGCAGCGCCCGGTACCGCACGACCGTTCTGGCGTCGGCGACGGCGGAGTCGTGCGCCTGACGCGCCTCGGACGCACTGCGGGCGAGGGCGTCGCCGGGCGCCGAGGAGCCCAGCCCGAGGCGGAGCACCGCGCTCCCGTCGAGCGCGAACTCCATGGCCTTGCGCGCGAAGGCGTCGACCTGGTCGTCGCGCAGGAACCCCAGCACGCGGTCGTGCGCCTCGGTCACGACGTGCACCGCGCCGAGCTCGTCGAGCCAGCGCGTGACGAGCCGTTCGAGGTCGACGCCCTTCGAACGGCTCGAGAGGGCGAACGCGGTGAGGCTGCGTTCGCGCACGCCCCACCGGCGCAGCAGTGCGGATGCCTCGGCGCCGCCCGCGAGCAGGGTGTCGACCATGACCGCGCGGCCGAGGCGCTCGGTGCCGGTGTGGTCGTGCGTGCGCAGCACGAGGTCGAGGAGCGCGGCGGCCTGCGAGGCGAGGTCGCGCGCCCGGCTCGTCGAGCTCTCGCGCGAGGCGATCACGAGGATGGCGGTGAGGTCTTCGCCGGGGCCGACGGGATGCACCTGCAGTCCGGGGTGCCGCACGCGCACCGGACGATTGAAGGCGACGGCGACCGCGTCCTGCACGTGCAGCCCGCCGGCGCCCGCGGTCGTGATGACCTGGCCGTACGCGTCGAGCAGCACCGCCCAGCCGTCGATGCGGTGGGCGAGCTCGGCGATGACCGCCTTCGCGCCGCCGCGGCGGGCGACCTGCGTGAGCACTTTCGTGCCGTTCGTCACGAGGCGGTCCTCGGCGGCCTGGTCGGCCGCGAGGAGGGCGACGAGCGTCGGGAGGATCGCGGACCCGCGGTCGGGCGCGCCGACGAGTGCGGTGACGCCGGCGTCGGCCAGCACGGTGCGGAGCGCGGGGTCGTCGGCCCCGGTCACGAGCACGGCGTCGGCGAGGGCGCGGGCGCGCGCGTCTCCGGCGGCGAGCGCCTCGAGCAGTTCGTCGCGCTCGCCGATGACGAGGGTGGCGAAGGACGGGTGGACCGCGACCGAGAAGTCGTCGAGCGCCACCACCGAGTCGACGGGTCTCGACGGCTCGACGCGGCCCGGCAGCACCGCGGCGCCGAGCGTCGAGGCCAGGGAATCGAGTCGACGGGCCATGCAGAAATTGTAAGAGATGTCGAACCGGGGCGGATCGATCCACACTTTCTCGCAGTGCCGAACCGGCGTCGGTCTGCCTAGCATCGGCATGCCCAGCAACAGATCCAAGGGAGCATCAATGAAAGCCATCGTCTTCCGGCAGCCGGAGACGCCGATCGAGGTCGCCGACGTCGACCTCGCCGCCCCCAAGGCCGGCGAGGTGCGCGTCAAGATCGCCGCGGCCGGCGTCTGCCACTCCGACCTGCACGTGAAGCGAGGGGAATGGGACGCCCCGGCACCGCTCGTCATGGGTCACGAGGGCTCGGGCGTGGTCGTCGAGCTCGGCGAGGGCGTCACGTCGCTCGCCGTCGGCGACCACGTCGTGCTCAGCTGGGTGCCGCCGTGCGGCGAGTGCCGCTACTGCCTCTCGGGTCACGAGGCCCGTTGCCAGAAGGTCGCCACGGTCGTCGCACCGAAGGGCGTGCTCTTCGACGGCACCTCGCGCCTCGAGCAGGACGGCGAGCCGGTGCACCACTACCTCGGCGTCTCGTCCTTCGCCGAAGAGGTCGTCGTGCCCGCGTCGGGCGCGGTCAAGGTGCGCGACGACGCCCCCCTCGACGTGATCGCGGTCGTCGGCTGCGCCGTCGCCACCGGTGTCGGCGCGGTGCTCAACACCGCCGCCGTCGAGCCGGGCTCGACCGTCGTCGTGATCGGGTGCGGCGGCGTCGGCCTGAACGTCGTGCAGGGCGCCAAGCTCGCGGGCGCCGAGCGAATCATCGCGATCGACGTGCTGCCCGAGAAGACGAAGCTCGCCCTCCAGTTCGGCGCCACCGACCGCATCGACGCCTCGCAGGGCGACGCGGTCGAGCAGCTGTTCGAACTCATCCCCGACGGCGTCGACTACGCCTTCGACGCGATCGGCCGCACCGTGACGACCGAGCAGGCGATCCGCATGCTCGGCCTCGGCGGCGCCGCCGTGATCGTCGGGTTGCCCCCGACCGGCGCGAAGGCCTCCTTCGAGCCGCTCGTGCTCGCCGAGGCCGACCAGCGAATCCTCGGCTCGAACTACGGTTCGGTCCGCCCCTCGATCGACATCCCCGCGCTCGTCGACCGCTACATGGACGGCCAGCTGAAGCTCGACCCGCTCATCTCCGCCCGTCGGCCCCTCGCCGAGGCGGCCGAGGCGTTCGAAGACCTCGAATCGGGCGAAGCGCTGCGGACGCTGCTCATCCCGTAGCCCGCCATCCCCGCCGCCCCCGGCAGACCCATCCGACCCACCGACTCATTGGAGAGTTCGACATGACCGTCCCCACCCAGGCCGGCGCCCCCGCGCAGGCCCCCGTCGACGCCGGCCTGCGCCGCGGCGTCATGAGCGGCCCCGAGCTGGCCGCGCAGGCCATCGCGAACATCGCGCCGAGCGCCGTCATCGCGTTCACGGCCGCCGGCATCTACCTCGGCGCCGGCAACGGCACGATGCTCTCGTTCGTGCTCGCGACCCTCGTGATCCTCGCCGTCGGCTACTGCGTCGCGGTGTTCGCGAAGCGCCACGCCTCGGCGGGCTCGCTCTACACCTACGTCGCGAAGGGGCTCGGCCCGTTCGGCGCGTACCTCGCCGGCATCGCCCTGCTCGTCGGCTGCTGGGGCATCGCGGCCGGCTCGCTCGGCGGCGCGGTCTCGTACATGAACCAGTTCCTCGTGCTGATCGGCATCCCGGCCGAGGGCGTCGGCTGGTCGATGGCGCTCGCCGTGGTGCTCGGCGGCCTCGCGACGCTGTTCACCATCCGGGGCATCCGGCTCTCGGCGCGCGTCTCGCTCGTGCTCGAGCTCGTCTCGGTCACGATCATCCTCGTCCTGCTCGTGCTCGCCCTCGTCTGGGCCGGCCCGGCGGCATGGGACCCGGCGCAGTTCTCGCTCGAGGGAGTGCCGTTCCAGGGGGTCGCCGCGGGAATGGTGCTCGGCATCCTCGGCTTCGTCGGCTTCTCCTCGGCCGATGCGCTCGGCCGTGAGGCGAAGAACCCGTACACCGCGATCCCGCGCGCGATCATGTGGAGCGCGGTCACCGTCGGCATCCTCTACGTATTCTCGGCGTACACGCAGATCGCGATCCTCGGCGAGGACCTCGCGACCGTCGCGAGCCCGCTCGAGGCCATCGCGACGCAGATCGGCATGCCGGCCTGGTTCGCGCCCGTCCTCACCTTCGGCGTCGGCGCCTCGTTCTTCGCCGTCGTCGTGGCCCCGCTCAACGTCGTCGGCCGCATCGTCTACGTGATGGGCAAGGAGGGCGTCGTGCCCGAGCGCTTCGGCCGCACCCACGATCGCCACCTCACGCCGCACCGCGTGCTGCTCGTCGCCGGCCCCGCCGCGATCGCCCTCGACCTCGTGCTCCTCGGCATCGGCGTGAACCCGATGGACATCGTCGTGTGGGTCGACACCTACGGCACCTACGGCTACATGGTCGCCTACGCGCTCGTCGCGATCGCGTGCGTCGCCTACACGCGCCGCGAGAAGATGCGCAACGGCCTCGTCTGGTTCTGCGCGGTCGTGTCGGTCGGCGCGATGGCCTACGTGTTCTTCGCGAACGTCTGGCCGGTGCCCGCCTGGCCGCTGAACGTCATCCCGTACCTGTTCCTCATCACGATGGTCGCGGCGCTCGCCTGGTACCTGCACCTCGCGAAGCACCGCCCCGCGGTGATCGCGGCCATCGGCAACACCGAGACCGACGCGCTCGAGGGCGTCGGCTGAGTCTCGCCGAGCACTGACGGATGCCTCCCCGCGAACCCGCGGGGAGGCATCCGTCGTTCACCGGGGAGTCGGCCCGGTCAGCCGCGCTCGAGCTCGAGCGAGAACTCGACGAAGCCGTCGGGCTCCACCGAGACGAAGCCGAGGTCGGGCGCCTCGACCGCGAAGTCGGCGAAGGTGATCGGGATGCTGCCGGCCACCTGGCCGCCGGCGCCGTTCAGCACCGCCTCGAGCTCGACGGTGACGGGCCGCGTCACGCCCGCGAGGGTGAGCTCGCCCGTCGCCGTGACCTGCTGCACCTCGCCGGCGGCCGGGGCCGTCGCCACCGTGATCGGTTCGGTGAGCACGAAGCCCGCCGTCGGGAACTCGTCGGCGCGCATCGCGGTCGAGCGGAAGTAGTCGTCGCGGTTGCCCGAGTCGGTCGCGATCGAGGCCACGTCGACCGTGAACGAGGCCGCGGTGAGCGTGAGCCCGTCGACCGCGAGGTCGCCGGTCACCTCCTCGGTGCGACCGGTCACGGTCACGTCGGTGCCGTTCAGCACCTCGTCGACGCGGTACCCCGCGAAGGAGCCGTCGGCCACGACCCACGCGCCGCTGAGGTCGGCGGGCGCGCCCGAGGCATCCGCCGTCTCGGTGGGGGCGACGGTGACGCTCGGGGCGGCGTCGGCCTCGCCGACGACGAGGTCGCGGTAGATGACGGGGCCGGCGATCGCGGCGGTCGCGCCGAGGGTGAGCACCCCCGCGAGAATCGAGGCGGTGATGATCTTCGTGCGCTTCTGCATGCGGCTCCTGCTCGGGGCGTGGGGTCGTCGGAGTTCGAGCATGGCGTACGAACGTATGAGAACGCATTGAATCGCCCGAGAAGGTTTCCAAGTCGACGCGGATGCCCCAGACTGGCGCCATGAGCGACGACGAAGCCGCGACGGGATTCCCGAGCGACGACCCGCACCTGCTCGGGCCGGGGCTGCTGCCGACGCCCTTCACCGCGGCGGAGATCCGGGAGGCGAGCGGCTCGGGCAAGACCGTCAGGCTCGTCGTCGAGCTCCCCGACGGCGAGCGCTTCGAGCGCGTGAACCGCTTCACCGAGCTCGACGACGAGGGTGCCACGCTGTCGCAGTGGCGGCTCGACGGCGACGGCGCCGTCGATGGGCCGGTGACGAGCGAGCGGGTGACGTGGCTCGAGCTGCAGGAGCACGCGGCGTTCCCCGCCGAGCACACGACGCGCGGGGCCGAGGTGCTCGAACTGCCCATCGGTCACGTCGAGTGCGTGCTGTTCGAGGTCGAGCACGGGGAGAACCCGCAGAACGTCTCTCGGTTCTGGTTCGCGCTCGAACACCCCGGCATGCCTGTCCGGTACGAGATCCCGATGCCGTCGGGGGTCGTGCGCACGACCGTCGTCGCGATCGAGCTCGACTAGGCGAGTCGCCGTCGCTCGACCTGGCGACCGCTCAGCCGGCCGACGCGGTCGTCGGCCGCCAGCCGAGGCTCGGCGCGACGTGCTCGGCGAACGCGGCGACGAGCCGCAGGTTGAACTCGACGCCGAGCTGGCTCGGGATGGTCAGCATGAGCGTGTCGGCCTCGCGGATCGCGGCGTCGCGCAGCAGTTGCTCGACGAGCTTGTCGGGCGCGGCCGCGTAGGTCTTGCCGAACGTCGAGCGGATGCCGTCGATCATGCCGACCCCGTCGCCGTCCTGCCGGCCGCCGAAGTAGAGCTCGTCCTCGGCGGTCGTGATCGGGAAGATCGAGCGGCTCACCGAGGTGCGCGGTTCGCCGGGATGCCCCGCCTCGCGCCATGCGTCGCGGAACGCCCGGATCTGCTGCGCCTGCAGCTCGTCGAACGGCAGCCCCCGGTCTTCGGTGAGCAGCGTCGACGACATGAGGTTGACGCCCGCGCGGCCGGCCCACTCGGCCGAATCGCGGTTGCCGGCGCCCCACCAGATGCGCGAGCGCAGGCCCGGCGAGTAGGGCTCGATGCGCTGCATGCCGCGCCCGCCGAACGGCGACGAGGCATCCAGCTCGGCCATGCCCTTGCCCTCGATCGCCTCGAGGAACCGCGCGAAGTGCTCGCGCGCGAGGTCGGCGCCGCGCGGGTCCTGCGAGCCGGTGTAGCCGAAGGCCTCGTAGCCGCGCACGACCGACTCGGGTGATCCGCGGCTCACGCCGAGGGCGAGTCGCCCGCCCGAGATGAGGTCGACGGCTGCGGCGTCCTCGGCGAGGTGCAGCGGGTTCTCGTACCGCATGTCGACGACGCCCGTGCCCATCTCGATGCGCTCGGTGCGCGCGGCGATCGCCGCGAGCAGCGGCATCGGCGAGGCCTGCTGGCGCGCGAAGTGGTGCACGCGGAAGTAGACGCCGTTGACGCCCAGCTCATCCATGCCCTGGGCGAGGTCGATCGCCTGCAGCATCGAGTCGGCCGCCGAGAGCTCGCGCCCGCCGCCGAGGGGTCCGTAGTGTCCGAATGAGAGCGTTCCGAAGCGTTCCACGTGAAACCGGAACGCCGTGCCGCGCACGTCTATTCCTACGCATGGATGCCTCGGCCGACGCGCGGTCGGGGGGTCGACGCGTGAGACGCGCCTCAGGCTCGCGACCGGCGGCGTCGCAGGCCGGCCCCGATCACGAGCAGGGCGATTCCGCCTGCGAGGGCAGGAGCGAGTGGGAAGCCCGTGGCCGGAAGGCCCGCGGCGCCCGGCGGTGCGGGCGGGGCCGTGGCGGGCGCGGTGGGTGTCGGTGTCGGCGTGGGTGTCGGTGTCGCGCCCGGGATCACCGTGATCGTCGCGGTCGCGGGTGGGGAGATCACCGGTCCGCCGGGCGCCTGGGCGGTCGCGGTGGCGACATTCGTGACCGAACCGGCATCGGCGTCGGCCTCGGTGACGGTGTAGCTGCCCCGGCACACGGTGGTGTCGCCGGGTTCTCCGGCCGGGGCGAGCTCCTGGGCGTCGCAGACGATCCCGGAGATGCGGTCGTCGTCGATGACGAGGTCGGCGACCGGGATCGTCGAGAGGTTGGCGACGTCGTAGGTGTAGTCGGCGACCTCGCCCGGGGTGTAGCTCCGCGAGTCGTCGACCGTCTTGGTGAGCTGCAGCTGCACGAGCGGATCGACCGCCTGCACGACGACGTTCCGAATGAGGTGCACGTCGTTGAACAGCCCGGTCGAGGCGCTGAAGCCGAACTTGTAGCTCGCGGGCGCGGGTTGCGGGGCGGCGAACTCGAGGACCTGGACGGAGCCGGCGCCGTCGTTGAAGTCGATCGACACGGTGACCTGCGGATCGGGAGCCGGCGAGATGTGCACCGTCACCGTTCGGCGGGTCGGCTCGAGGAGCGCCGCCGCCTCGGCAGGGGTCGCCCCGGTGAGATCGGGGGCCGGTCCGTGGAGTTCGCCTGGCAGGGTCGAGGTCCACGGACCCGTCGTGGTGAACTGGTCGGCGGTCGCCGTCAGGAAGCAGTAGCCCTGGGTGCCGTCGCCCGGGCCGCGCACGGTCACCATGTTCTCGCCGGGCGCCGGGTTGTAGAACGCCTCGCCGGAGGGCGAGCGCACTTCGCAGCCGTCGCCGCGCCGCTCCCAGTCGCCGAAGAAGTTGCCGAGCACGTCGAGGCCGATGCCGAGGTAGCCGCCCTCGACGCCGGGCAGGAAGGGCGGGTTCGGTTCGAAGCCGGGTTCCTTCTGGGCGTAGCCGAGGCTGCCCCCGAATGCGCCGGGGGCGTCGAGTGTGGTCTCGCCGTCGACGAGGAAGAAGGCGATGCCGTCGGCGGCGGCGATCGTGTTCGAACCGTACTGCCACTGCTCGAAGGTGATCTCGACGCCCTGGGTCGCCGGGATCGGCACGTCGTAGAGCACCGCGCCGGCCTGGTCGTTCAAGCGGTCGGTCAGCCGCAGGAAGCCGTCGGGTGCGGCGTCGTTCGGCGGGGCCGCGGGGCCCGGTGCCGGGCAGCCGAGCACCGGGTGCAGCCCGACGGGGGTGGCGAGCACGGTCGGTGCGCCCGTCAGGCAGGCCGAGCCGTACGCCTGGAAGCCATCGATCGTCGTCGCCCCGCGGAAGTCCTCGTCGACGACGATCGGACCGGACGCGGCGGCGAAGGCGGGCACCGCTCCGGCAGCGGCGCCGCACAGCAGGGCTCCGGCGATGATGGCGATGCCGGCCGTCGTTCGAGCGCGCGCTCGTATGCCCCCCATGACGCCAGCATAGGCGAGGTGCCGAAGATATTGCAGGTGAGCGGGCGAATCGCGGGATGGGGAAGTGCCTGCGCCGTGCCGACGATGCTGGCGCGCCCCGTGGCATCCGTCTACCGTGAAGGCGGGGGAGATTCCGGACGGAATCCGGAATACCGGCCCACTTCGCAAAGTTGAGTTCAGTAGACTCAAGTTTTGAACGAAGGGAGCATTGAGTGGCAAACATGCAGGGCGCGCCGAACACGCAGGAAGAGCAGAAGTCGGCGCTCGAACAGTTCGGCGTCAACCTGACCGACCTCGCGAAGGCCGGCAAGCTCGACCCGGTGATCGGCCGTGACGCCGAGATCCGCCGCGTGAGCCAGGTGCTGACCCGTCGTACCAAGAACAACCCCGTGCTCATCGGCGAGCCCGGCGTCGGCAAGACCGCCGTCGTCGAAGGCCTCGCCCAGCGCATCGTCGCGGGCGACGTCGCCGAGTCGCTGAAGCACAAGCAGCTGGTCTCGCTCGACATCTCGGCCCTCGTCGCCGGCGCCATGTACCGCGGCCAGTTCGAGGAGCGGCTGAAGGCCGTGCTGAAGGAGATCAACGAGGCCGAGGGCGGCATCATCACCTTCGTCGACGAGCTGCACCTGCTCATGGGTGCGGGCGGCGGTGAAGGCTCGGTCGCGGCATCCAACATGCTGAAGCCCATGCTCGCCCGCGGCGAGCTGCACCTCATCGGCGCGACCACGCTCGACGAGTATCGCGAGTACATCGAGAAGGATGCCGCGCTCGAGCGCCGCTTCCAGCAGGTGTACGTCGGCGAGCCGAGCGTCGAAGACACGATCGCGATCCTCCGCGGGCTCAAGGGCCGCTACGAGGCCCACCACGGGGTGACGATCTCCGACGCCGCGCTCGTGGCCGCGGCATCCCTGTCGAACCGGTACATCACCGCGCGCCAGCTGCCCGACAAGGCCATCGACCTCATCGACGAGGCCATGTCGCGGCTCAAGATGGAGATCGACTCCTCGCCCGTCGAGATCGACCAGCTCAAGCGCCAGGTCGATCGCATGAAGCTCGAGGAGCTCGCCCTCAAGAAGGAGAAGGACGACGCCTCGAAGGAGCGGCTCGCGAAGCTGCGCGAGACGCTCGTCGAGCAGGAGCGCGAGCTCGCCGGTCTCGAAGCCCGGTGGGCACGCGAGCGCCAGGGGCTCAACCGCGTCGGCGAGCTCAAGAAGCGCATCGACGAGGCCGTCACGCAGCGCGACCTCGCGCTGCGCGCCGGCGACTACCAGAAGGCGTCGAAGCTCGAGTACGAGACGATCAAGAACCTGCAGCGCGACCTCGAGGCCGCCGAGCAGGCCGACGCCGCAGGCGACGCCGGAGGCGAGCCGCGCATGGTCAACGAGCAGGTCACCGATGAGGACATCGCCGCCGTGATCGCCGCGTGGACCGGCATCCCCGTGGGGCGGCTCATGCAGGGCGAGACCGAGAAGCTGCTGCACCTCGAGGCCGAGCTCGGCAAGCGCCTCATCGGGCAGAAGCGGGCCGTCGCGGCCGTCGCCGACGCGGTGCGCCGCTCGCGCGCGGGCATCAACGACCCGAACCGGCCGACCGGCTCGTTCCTGTTCCTCGGCCCGACCGGCGTCGGCAAGACCGAGCTCGCGAAGGCGCTCGCCGAGTTCCTGTTCGACGACGAGCGCGCCATGGTGCGCATCGACATGTCGGAGTACGGCGAGAAGCACTCGGTCTCGCGACTCGTCGGCGCCCCTCCGGGGTACGTCGGCTACGACCAGGGCGGGCAGCTCACCGAGGCGGTGCGCCGTCGGCCGTACTCGGTGATCCTCTTCGACGAGGTCGAGAAGGCGCACCCCGAGGTGTTCGACGTGCTGCTGCAGGTGCTCGACGACGGCCGGCTCACCGATGGGCAGGGCCGCACGGTCGACTTCCGCAACACCATCCTCATCCTGACCTCGAACCTCGGCTCGCACTACCTCATCGACCCGTCGCTGAGCTGGAGCGAGAAGGAGCAGGCCGTCATGCAGACGGTCAGGCAGTCGTTCAAGCCCGAGTTCGTGAACCGTCTCGACGACCTCGTCGTGTTCTCGGCCCTCAGCGAGCAGGACCTCGCCGAGATCGTGAACCTCTACATCGACCGGCTCACCGCTCGCCTGCGCGACCGGCGACTCGCGCTCGGCGTCACGCCCGATGCGCGCGCCTGGCTCGCCGAGCGCGGCTACGACCCGCTGTACGGGGCACGGCCGCTGCGCCGGCTCATGCAGCGCGAGATCGACGACCGGCTCGCCCGGGCGCTGCTCGACGGCAGCGTGCGCGACGGCGACACGGTCGTGGTCGGGCTCGCCGACGACGGGGAGTCGCTCACGGTGACTCGCGCGGACGAGGCGGCCGACGCGAAGGGCGACGGCGCCGGCTTCGACGACGAGATCGTCGAGGCCGAACTGCTCGACGACTGAGATCGCTCCGGGGCATCCGACCGCATGGCGGCGGATGCCCCGTCGCCGTCTCCGGGCGGATGGGCTGCCCCCAGTCCGGGGGAGTGGAGCGCCATACGTCCCCCGATCCGCGTGGTCGATGTCCCCCGTGGGTAACGTGACGGCCGGCTCGTCCGAGGGCCGCGCCGCGGGGCGATCGGGGGGAACGTCCCGCGGATCCCCGGCGTCCCTCCGGAGGTCGTCGTGACCCGTTCATCTGCCGTGGTTGCCGCACTCGCCGCATCCGCGCTCATCGTCGTCCAGCCCGTCGCCGCGTTCGCGGCACCCGGCGCGGAAGCGCCGCCCGATCCCGCCGAGGAGTTCGGCACCGCCCTCGTGGCGTACGACTCCGCCGGCGACGTGCGCTCGGTGCTGAACCCGACCGGACCGCTCACCGAACCCTCGGACGCGGCCGCCGAGGACATCGCGCTCGGCTACCTCGCCGAGCATCGCGACGCATTCGGGCTCGACGGCGCCGGGCTCGAATCACTCGCCGTCGACGAGGTCATCACCGACCCGAACGGCGTCAGCTACGTGCAGTTGCGTCAGGCCGTCGACGGGATCCCGGTGCACCAGGCCGTCATCACCGCGAGCGTCGACGCCGACGGGCGGCTCGTGCACCTCGGCGGCACGACCGCCGACGTCGCGCCGGCGACACCTGCCGCACCCGAGGTGACGGCGGCCGAGGCGATCGCCGAGGCCGCGGGCGTGGCATCCGGTGCCGAGGTCATCGCCGAGGACCTGCCGGACGCCGCGCAGACGACCGAACGCGACAGCGTCGAGGTGCCGAACTCGATCGCCGTCGAGGGACTCGTCGACCCGACCCCGCTGAAGGCCGAGCAGCGCTGGTACATGGACCACGACGGGCGCAGCCTGCGCCTCGCCTGGGTCACCGACGTCGAGGTCTCGGGCGAGGTGTGGGTCGAGTCGGTCGTCGACGCCGCCACCGGCGAGGTCCTCGCCGAATCCAGTCGCTACGCCGAGGTCGGCCCCGAGGGCGACGTCTTCGACGAGGAGCATCCCGAGGCGGCGGGCGCCTCGCGCGAACTGCATCCGTTCACGGGCATCAACGGCACGTGGGTCGACGACACGACCACGAGCGGCAACAACGTGAACGCGTATCGCGACCTCGACGACAACGACGCGAACGACGAGTACCAGCCGAACACCCCGGCCTCGGGCGACCCCGGCTACCAGGTCTTCGACTACCCGTTCACCGATGCCTGGGCGGTGAATTCCGACTCGAGCCAGGCGAGTCTCGACGCCGACCTCGACGCGATCATCACGCAGCTCTTCTACTACACGAACGTGATGCACGACTACACCTACGAGCTCGGCTTCACCGAGGCGTGGCGCAACTTCCAGGTCGACAACTTCGGCAACGGCGGCAGCGACGGCGACCCCGTGCTCGCCGAGGCGCAGGACGGCTGGGACTTCGGCTGCGTCGACAACGCGTCGAACCCGATCCGCTGCATGAACAACGCGAACTTCGGCACGCCGGGTGACGGCTCGAGCCCGCGCATGCAGATGTACATGTGGTCGCTGCCGTTCCGCGACGGCTCGCTCGACGGCGACGTCATCGCGCACGAGTTCGGTCACGGCGTCTCCACGAGGCTCGTCGGCGGCGGCAGCTTCGACTACGGCGACGACCAGACCGGCGCCCTCGGCGAGGGCTGGAGCGACGTGGTCTCGTACCTGAAGTGGAATGACGCCGTGGTCGGCGAGTACGTCACCGGCGACGCGACCACCGGCGTGCGCAACGTCGCCTACGACACCTCGCCGCTCGTCTACTCGGACTACAACGCGTACGTGCCGGGGCCGAACACCTCGCCGCACGGCAACGGCACGATCTGGGCGACCATGGTCTACGCCGTGCGCGCCTTCCTCGGCGTGCCCGTCACCGAGCAGCTCGTCATCGACGGCATGAAGAACACCGCGGGCGGCGCGAAGCCCACCTTCGTCGACGCGCGCAACGGCCTGCTCGCGGCCGACATCGCGACCAACGGCGGCGACAACGTCTGCGCCATCTGGTCGGCGTTCGCGCAGCGGGGACTCGGTGAGGGCGCGGTCGCAGCGGGCACGAACGGCCATGCCGCGCAGGTGAACGACAACACCCTGCCCGCCGCGTGCGCACCGACCGCCGACGCGGGTGGCCCCTACGCCACCGACGAGGGCACGGACGTCGCCGTGTCGGGCTCCGGCTCGAGCGCGGGCAGCGACCCGAGCGCCGGCGCGATCTCGGCGTGGGAGTGGGACTTCGACGGCGACGGCCAGTACGACGACGCCTTCGGCTTCAACCCCTCGTTCGACCGGGTCGGGCAGGACGGCACGTTCACGATCGGGCTGCGGGTCACCGACCTGTACGGCAACACCTCGACCGACACGGCCGAGGTCGACGTGGCGAACGTCGAGCCGGCGGTGGCGATCGACCCGGTCGCGCCGCTCGACGAGGCGACCCGCACCGCCACGATCACGGGCGTGATCACCGACCCAGGGTGGCTCGACGACCTGTCGGCGACGATCGACTTCGACGACGGCGCCGGCCCGCAGCCGTTGACGGGCACCGAGGAGAACGTCCGCCCCGATGCGACCCTCGAGTTCGAGACGAGCCATGACTACGGCGACAACGGGGCGTTCGACGTCGAGGTCTGCGGCTCGGACGACGACGTCACCGTGTGCGAGTCGGTCGTCGTCGCGGTCGCCAACGTCGACCCGTCGATCACGATCGACACGTCGGGCACGCAGGGCTACGACGGGGTCGAGGCGTTCGTGCTCGATGCGGGCGGCAGCGTCACGATCCCCGTGACGGCGACCGACCCGGGCAGCGACGACCTCACCGTCGTCTGGGATTGGGACGACGGCACCACGAGTGACGAGACCTCGCTCGTGAACCCGCCGGCGCTCGACCCGCCGAAGTCGCCGACCGTGCAGCCGCGCGACGTCGATCTCTCGGCCGATCACGTCTACACCGAGGCCTGCCTCTACGACCTCGTCACCGAGGTGACCGACGACGACGGCGGCTCGGCGGCCGACGAGGCGGCGATCGTGGTCGTCGGCGACGGCACGAAGTCGAAGCAGCACGGGTGGTGGCTGAACCAGATGCGCGTGAAGAACGGCAACGACTTCACGACGGCCGAGCTCGAGTGCTACCTCGACATCGCGGTGTTCTTCAGCACCGTGTTCGACACCCCGCTCGACCGTGACGACGCCGTGGCGATCTTCCACTCGCCGCCGAAGAACGATGCGGCCGAGCAGTTCGACCAGTTCCTGCTGGCAGCCTGGCTGAACTTCGCGAACGGCTCGGTCGACCTCGCGACGCCGGTCAAGGTCGGCGGCGTGACGACGACATGGGGCGACGCGATGCTGGACGTCGAGACGGTGCGCACGAACGCCGCCTCGACCCCGCAGCAGCTGCGGCAGGCGAAGGGCACGCTCGCCTCGCTGGCGACGACCAGCGGCTGAGCGTACGCGCCGAGCGGCCACGCGGCATCCGTTTTCGCATCGGATGCCGCGTGGCCATGTCGCTGCGGCGTCCGACTCGCTAGGTTGGCCCTGAACGACGGTTCGAAGGGGGAGTCATGTCGGAGCAGTTCGAAACGGGTGGAGCGGTGCTGAACCGCACCCAGGTCAACGTGGTGCGACTCACGGGGCTCGCCGGCATCATCGGCGGGATTCTGTTGGTCGTCGTCGCGGTCGTCGCATGGTTCGCGGTGTCGGCGCAGTTGCGGGCCGAGAACATCGTGATCTCCGACGACGCGCCGATCTTCGCGGGCAAGGTCGTCGACGGGCCGATCGACGCCTACGTGCAGGCGGAGGTCATCAACACGCACGCCCTCGAGATGGCCGACGGCCAGACGTACGCCGAGCTCGACATGGACGACCCGGTCCGGGCGACGGTCATGGACGCCTCGTTCCTGCGTGCCTCGCTGTTCACCTCGGTGGTCGCGTTCGGCGTGGCGCTGTTCGCCGCCGGTGCCGGGGTGCTGTTCCTGTTGTTCGGCTGGTCGATCCGCGTGCTGGTGCCGCCGCTGCCGAAGACGTCGTAGCGGCCGCTCAGTCGGAGACGGGCTCGGGCGGCGCGGGCGTCGCCCGAGCCTCGGGCACGCCGTTCGCGCCCGCGGGGATCCGGCGCTCGACGGCGAGGGCGAGCAGCATGATGCCGACGCAGCCGAGCACCATCACGCCGATGTACCAGGCGTCGAGGCCGTGCTCGAGCAGCACGCCCGCGGCGACCGGCCCGGCGATGGCGCCGCCCTGGAAGGCCGCCGAGTTGATCGCGTTGTAGCGCCCGCGATTGCGGTCGGAGGCGAGATCGTTGTAGACCGCGGGCACGGTCGGCTGCAGCATCGTCTCGCCGAAGGCGAAGACCCCCATGAAGGCGAGCACGCCGATCGCGGCGGCGAGCGTGTCGGGCAGGAGGCCCGCGCCGCCGAGCAGGAGCCAGGAGACGGCCCACACGAGCGCCATGACCTGCATGACGCGGGTGCGGCGGTGCCCGCTGATGAGCTTCAGCACGGCGAACTGCAGCAGCACGATGACGGCGGTGTTGATGGCGAACGCGAAGCCGATCACCTGCGTCGAGACCTCGGCGACCTGGCGCGCGAAGGCCGGGAACCCCGCCTCCATCTGGCCGTAGCCGATGAACACCGCGATGAAGGTGAGCAGCGTCAGCCACAGCACGACCGGCTGCCGGATGATCTCGCGGTAGCCGCCGACGGGCGGGGCGTCGGCGTCGTGCTCGCCGTGGGTGCGCACGTGGCGCAGCGGACCGAGGAGCAGCGCCATCGGGATGAGGCTCGTCGCCGCGTCGACGAGGAAGATGGTGGTGAAGGTGCCCGGGTCGTCGACGTCGATGAAGAAGCCGCCCACGATGCCGCCGACCCCGATGCCGAGGTTGACGAGCGCGAAGTTGATGCCGAAGTACTGCTGGCGCAGCTCGCCCTCGACGATCGAGGCGATGAGCGCGTTGAAGCCCGGCCACGAGACGCCGAAGTTGATGCCGATGAGCACGAGCGCGACGGCGGCGACGGCGGGGGTCGTCGCGAAGGCGAGCAGGGCGCAGCCGATGATCATCGCCGAGAGGCCGACGAGCAGCACCACCCGGGCGCCGAAGCGGTCGATGAGGGTGCCGCCGGGGCCGGTCACGACGAGCCCCGTGATCGCGATGAGGCTCATGAGCGCGCCCGACAGTCCGAGCTCGAAGCCGCGCACCTCGTGGAGATAGATGATCGTGAACGGCAGCGTGAGACCGCGCCCGAGCGTCTGGATGGCGACGGTCGACAGCAGCCAGCGCCCCTCGGTCGGCAGGGCGGCCCAGAACGTCTTCATGCCGGTCACTCAGACATCTTGGCGGAAACCACCGACATCGGCGGACCGGGGCGGCGGTACGCTTCGAGCATGAGCGAACTGCTCGGCCGCCTCGAGGCCGAAGACGACGAGTTGCGGTTCGCCGCGTTCACCCTCGACGACGCCTGGGTGCTCGGCACCCGGCTGCGCGCGACCGCCGCCGAGCGCGGCCTGCCGATCGCGATCGCCGTCTGGTTCGGCCGGCAGCGCGTCTTCCATGCGGCGCTGCCCGGCGCGAGCGCCGACAACGACGGCTGGCTCGACCGCAAGCACCACGTCGTCGAGCGCTACGGCACTTCGTCGTTGCGGGTCGGCGAGGAGTTCCGGGCGAAGGGCGAGGACTTCGACACCCACGCCCGGCTCGATCCGCAGCAGTTCGCCGCGCACGGCGGCGTCGTGCCCCTGCGGCTCGTCTCGGGTGCGCTGATCGGCGCGGTCGGCGTCTCAGGGCTCCCACAGCTCGACGACCACGAACTCGTCGTCGAGCACCTCCGCGCGATGCTGGGCGAGGCGCCCGAGCAGTGACGGTCCGCCCGGGCTCCCGCCCGGACGGACCGCGGCCGTCGCGTCTTCGCCGGTGAATGCACCGGCGGACGGCTCACCGACTCGGTCGGCCGCCGCGATCGGGGTCGTCCGCCCCCGGAACGAGCACGCGCAGCGCGATCAGGCCAGGGTCGCCCTCGGCCCACTCGGTGGTGATCGCCACGTACCGCGCCGTCGCATCGACGACCGCTGACCCGCGCGGCGCACCGGCCTTGATCGATCCGACCTCGCGGAACGTGATGCCGTCGTCGCTCACCGACACGGTCGCCGCCGGGGCGCCGCCGTCGTCCCACTGCGTGGTGACGGCGCCGATCGGCTGCGCCGAGCCGAGGTCCGTGACCATGCGGCCGTTCGCCCCCGGGATCCATGCGGTGCGGGTGTCGCCGTCGACGGCGGCCTGCGGCGAGGTCATGCCCTCGGGCAGCACGGATGCCGGGAAGGTGAGCGTGCTCAGCGCCAGGTCAGGCACCGGGAACGGGGTCGCGTCCCGGAACGACGTCGCGGCCGCGACCTTCGGCTTGCGCACGGGCAGCGTCCGCGTCTCACCGGTCTCGACGTTCGTCACGTCGAGCGTCGGCGGGGCCGCTGCCGCGGCACGGGCGTCCCCGCCGTCCGGCCGCACGACGCGCACCGTGCGGCCGTCGATCACCGACACCGAGACGCCGGCCGCCTGCGCGGCGGACGCGGTCGGCACCGTGGCGCGCGGGGCGAGCACGACGGCGTCGCCCGCGGGCACCGTGACGGTGAGGTTCGAGTCATCCGATCCGAGCACCTGATCGCCGGCGAACAGCGCCACGGTGTCGCCGACGTAGGGGACCGTGACCTCGGTCGTGACGTCGGCGCCGGTGAGGTTGAAGGCGGTGAGGTAGCCGTCGAGCGAGCTCACGAGCAGTCCGTCGGCGCTCGGCTGCGGCGCGGCGTCCTGCGCGGCCGTCGCCTCGGCGTCGCCCGGCACCATCTCGACGAGCATCGGGTCGTCTCCGCCGCCGAGGCGCACGGTGTTGATCCCCTCCTTCTCGCTCGACACGGTGATCGGGGCCTGTCCGCCGCGCACGACGTAGCCGGCCGTGCCCTCGACGTTGATCCACGACCCCTCGGTCGTGGTGACCTGGTCGCCCGTGTAGCGGAAGCTCGCGGCATCCTGCCAGGCCTCACCGTCGGCCGAGACCTGGATGCGGTACTCGCGACCGGCCGAGACCTCCCAGCCCAGCTGGACCTGCGCGATCGCGGTGGGGGCGCCGAGGTCGACCTGGATCCACGAGTCGGCCCGGGTGCGGTCGGCGCGCGACACGGCCCAGCGTGAGGCGGGGTCGCTGTCCGTCACGCTCGACGGGGCGCGCCCCGAGTCCGCACTCGACGCGGTCGCAGGGCGGCCCGCGGCGGCGTCGACGCCGGCCGCGGTCAGCGCGCGCATCGTGTAGAGCGAGTAGCCGTAGGCGGGGTCGCCCTGCACGCCCTGCATGCGCACGAACCTCGCCTCGACCGGAGCCGGTGAGGTGGCGCCGGCCGGGGTCAGGTCGACCGTGTCGAGGCGCGCGACGTTG
Organism: Agromyces sp. NPDC057679; assembly: GCF_042799635.1. Classification (NCBI taxonomy): domain Bacteria; kingdom Bacillati; phylum Actinomycetota; class Actinomycetes; order Micrococcales; family Microbacteriaceae; genus Agromyces; species Agromyces sp. NPDC057679. The sequence goes on from NZ_JBHVIK010000002.1 coordinate 304,584, forward strand.
GCGTCGGCGCTTCCGGTGTAGGCGGTCTGCGTGGTCCAGGTCTGACCGTCGGACGAGGTCTGCACGAGATAGCGCTCGCCGGCGCTCGCCTCCCAGGCCAGACGCACCGAACCGACGGTCCGCTCCGCGCCCAGGTCGACCTGGATCCACGAGTCCGCACGCGTGCGCTCGGCGACGGCGACGGCCCAGCGGGTGGTGGGGCTGGCATCGGTGACCGTCGCGGCCCGACGGGCCGGGTCTTCGCTCGAGGCGGTCGCGGGCCGTCCGGCGGCGAGGTCGGTCGTGGCCTCGGCATCCGTCCCGTAGGCGTGCAGCGAATACAGCGAGTAGCCGTAGCGGGCGTTGCCCTGCTGGCCCTGGATGCGCACGTAGCGGGCAGGCACCGGGGCGAACGACAGGTCGTCGATGCGGGCGGCGTTCGCGTCGGCCGGGTTCGGCGGCGTCACGACGGGCAGGGTGTCGGTGGCCGACCCCTCGGCCGTGGAGTACGTGCGCGAGCCGTCGAGGCCGTTGTAGCCGCCGAGGTCGAGGTTGCGCACCGAGACGGTGCCGTCCTGCCAGCCGGCACCGGTCGAGGCATACAGCGCCGCGCCGCTCGGCAGCGTCGCCTGGCCCGCGTAGCCGTCGCCGATGCGGAAGACGGACGCCGTGCCCTCGAAGCCGTCGCGCGGCTCGGTGTAGGTGCTCGTGTTCCTGACGTCGACGGTCGCCGCCGAGTTCGGGTACAGGTACGGCGTCGCGCCCGACAGGGCGAACAGCCACGAGTCGTGGCCCGGAACCCAGGGGAACTTCAGGAAGCCCTTCTTGCTGGACGCCGCGGCCCACGCGTTCGCGGACTGCTGCACCGAGAGCCCGGGGCCGGCGCCGAAGTCGCGCACGCCGGCGAGGCGGGCGAAGAACTCGTCCTGCGGGGTGGCCTCGACGACGCCCTCCGGCGACTCGGCGGCCTCGACGTGCAGCAGGTACGAGATCGCGATCTCGGCGCGCGCCTCGGGTTCGTACTTGGGCTCGCCCGAGAACTTGGCGAGCCGGTCGACCGGCGCGTACGCCTGGTAGGCCTCGAGCGACGCGGCCATGTTCGCCTCGGCGCGCACGGCGTCGGGGTCGCGCAGCACCTGGCCGAGGAAGGCCATCGGGATCACGTCGCGGCCGTAGAGGTACTCGCGGTCGTTGACCATCGGCATGAACGGCTCGCCCTGGTTCGACATCACCATCTCGATCGAGCGCCAGAGTTCGGCCGAGTTCGGCTGGTGCTTCAGGTACTCGGGGATCGGCTCGTCGTTCAGGATGAACTGGATCGCGTTGCGCCCGCCCGAGCGCCAGATGTCGGACTGGTAGTGCGGGCCGAACGACCCGTGGTTCTCGACGAGGTACGTGTCGTAGATCGTCTGCAGCGTGTTCGTCGACACGGGCTTCCCGGCGACGACGGCCGGGTTGTTGACGTCGGCGGTGGGCTGGCCGGCGGCGTTGCGCGCCCAGTCGACGAGCTGCTCGGTCCAGCGCGAGGCGTCCGCATGGTCGGGTGCCCAGGCGAGACCGGGGGCGAGTGCCTGCGTGTACACGCCCGCTTCCTCCTGCGCGGTGTCGCCCACGTGCTTGCCGGTCGGCCAGTCGGCCGTCCACGAGCCCGAGAGCGGGTCGTCGCCGTGGTCGAGGTCGGACGTGTAGGCCGACTGGCCGACGGCGATCGTCTCGAGGTTCTGCTGCGTCGTGGCGTCGAGCCGATCCCACAGCACGCGCCCCGCGTCGAGGAAGTACGACTGGAACGTGGAGTCCCAGAACATCTTCTTGCCCCAGGTGCCGTTCGGGTCGACGAAGCGGTTCTTGGCGGCGTAGTAGCGGATCGTGTCGATCGTGCGCTGGGTGAGCTGCTCCTTCGAGATGCCGGTGATCTCGGCGTCGTAGTCGCCGTGCGTGACGATCACGGCGTTGCCGAGCACGACCGCGAAGTTGAAGTCCTTGAACTGGTACGCGTTGATCGCCGGGTCCCAGACCGTGTTCACCCAGCGCGTGTGGCGCAGCAGGGCGGCGTAGTAGTCGGCCGCGATCCCGTCGGGGGCGCCGAAGGCGGCGGTCTTCACGAACGGGGCGGCGGATGCCTGGGCTGCGGGTGCGAGGGCGGCCGGCGCGAGGCCGGCGAGCGGCGCGGCGAGGGCTGCCGCGACGGCGAGGACGACGGTACGTCGCCACCGGGGTGTCTTCGCGCAGTGAGCGGTGGTGGGGCCGGAGGGGGCCATGGTGTCTCCTGGAATCGGCGGGCCTTCGGGGTGCCACGTGCGGATCGACAGGAGTCACGTCTTGGGATTCTTGGAATGACAGCGCTGTCACAATGGCTGCGGCCAGAGTAGCCCGGGCGTGGGTGGGGCGTCAAGCACCGGCGGCGTTCACCCGGCGGTCGTACCATGCGCGCATGACGTTGCGTGCGACGCCCGCCCTCCGTGACGACCTCGTCGTCACGACCGACACCGGTGCCGTCCGCGGGGTCCGCCGCAGCGGGGTGCGCCGCTGGCGGGGCGTCCCGTTCGCGGACTCGACCGCGGGCGCCGGCCGGTTCCGCGCCCCGCGCCCCGCGCCCGGCTGGGACGGGGTCCGCGACGCCGCACGTTTCGGCCCCGTCGCCCCGCAGCTGCGGCACGGCCAGTTCATCGGGGCGGCGCCGCACCTGCCGCGCAGCGAGGACTGCCTGAGCCTCAACGTCATCGCGCCCGACGACTCGGATGCCGCGGGGCCCGGGCGCTCCGTCATGGTGTTCCTGCACGGGGGCGCCTACAGCGTCGGCTCCTCGGGCGAGTACCCGCGCCAGGGCGAGCGGCTCGTGCGCCGACACGGGGTGGTCTACGTGAGCTGCAACTACCGGCTCGGCGCGCTCGGCTGGCTCGACCTGCGCCGCTACGCGAGCGCGGGGCATCCCATCGAATCGAACCTCGGCCTGCGCGACCAGATCGCCGCGCTCGAGTGGGTGCGTCGCAACATCCGCGCCTTCGGCGGCGACCCCGACCGGGTGACCCTCTTCGGCGAGTCGGCGGGCGCCAACTCGGTGACGACGCTCCTCACCGTGCCCGCGGCCGAGGGGCTGTTCGCCCGGGCGATCGCGCAGTCCTCACCCGCGAACGCGGTCTACTCCGCCGAGACCGCCCAGGCGTGGGCGGGGGAGTACGTGCGACTGCTCAGCCGCATCGTCGACGACGACGACCTCGACAGCGAGGCGCCGATGGACGCCGCCGTCATGCTGCGCACCGCCGACCCGGAGCTGCTCGCCCGGGCGACGACCGAGCTCGCGGTGCGCACGCCCGACGAGAACCCCGGCACGATCAGCCTCGCGCCCGTCATCGACGGCGAGTTCCTGCCCGAGCGGCCGCTCGACGCGTTCAAGTCGGGGCGGGCCCACCGGGTGCCGCTCGTCATCGGCACGAACGACCGCGAGGGCTCGCTCTTCGAGGGGCGCATCGACATCCTCCCGACGACGAAGCCGCGCATCCGCGCCATCTTCGCGAACACGCGCAAGCCCGCCCGCAAGGCGATCAAGCGGCAGTACCCCGGCCTGCCCGAGCGGCGGCCGGCGGCCGACTTCGCCGGCGACTTCACCTTCTGGTACCCGAGCGTGAAGCTCGCCGAACGGCACTCGCGCTTCGCGCCGACGTGGTGCTACCGCTTCGACGCGGCGCCCCGCATGGCGAGGCTGCTCGGCCTCGACGCGACCCACGGCCTCGAGCTCTTCGCCCTCTTCGAGAAGTTCGACACCCCGGTCGGCGCCGGGCTCACGGTGCTCGGCGGGGGGCGCATGTTCCGTGCGGTCGGGCGTCGCATGCAGGCGCACTGGGCCGGGTTCGCCGAGCGCGGCGAACCGCGCACCGAGGCGGCCGGATGCCTCGACTGGCCTCGCTACGACGAGGAGCGGCGGCTCACCCTGATCCTCGACGGCCGCGACCGCATCGAGGCCGACCCGCGCGGCGACCGCCGGATCGCGTGGCAGCGCTTCGTGCCGCACGTGTGAGTCGAGCCGGCTCAGAGCCTCGCGGCCCCGGCGGCCGATTCGCTAGCCTTCCACGCATGTCCACCTCGCACCCCTCGACGGCACCCGCGTCCGACGACGGACGCGCTCCCGTCAGGGCGTCGGCCGAGCGGCTCAAGGCCTTCACCGACGCCGTCGTCGCGATCGCCATGACCGTGCTCGTGCTGCCGCTCATGGAGAGCGTGACCGATCTGGGCGGCGAGGGCGGCGGCGTCGCCGAATGGTTCGAACGGCACGGCGGGCAGCTCATGAGCTTCACGCTCAGCTTCGTGCTGATCGCGATGTTCTGGCTGACCAACCACCGCGTCTTCGCGCGGCTCGAGCGCACCACGCCCGCGCTGCTCTGGCTCAGCGTCGCGTGGATGTTCACGATCGTCTGGCTGCCCGTGCCCACCGCGATGCTCGGCTCGATGGAGGAGGACGACGCGCAGAAGGCCGTCTACGTCGGCAGCCTCATCGTGACGAGCCTCGTCTCGCTCGCGATCCGCTGGTACCTGCTCAGGCACCCCGGGCTGCACGACGAGTCGCCGGTGCGCCTGCGCCGGGGCATCCTCGCCGATGCGATCTCGGCCGTGCTGTTCTCGCTCGCCCTGCTCATCTCGATCACCGTGCCCGCGATCGGCTACTGGGCGATGTTCCTGCTCGTGCTCGTCTCGCCACTGCACGCCCTGGTCTCGCGGCTGTTCGAGCGCGGCGCGCGCGGTGAGCGCGGAGAGCGCGGAGGACGTGGAGCGCCGGACGGTGCCGCCACCGCCCGACCCGACGCCGACGGGGAATAGGCTCGGGGCATGCTCGCCACCGTGATCCACGCCGCCCGCGACATCCGCGTCGAGACCGTGCCCGACCCCGTCATCACGACGGGCGACGACGCCATCGTGAAGGTCGTCGCCGCGTGCGTGTGCGGCTCCGACCTCTGGCCGTACCGCGGCGTCACGCCGACGCACGAGCCGCACCGCATCGGCCACGAGTTCATCGGCGTCGTCGAGGCGGTCGGCGAGGAGGTCGTCTCGGTGCAGGTCGGCGACTTCGTGATCGCCCCGTTCTACGTGTGCGACAACACCTGCGTGAACTGCCGCAACGGCGTCTCGACCTCGTGCCTGAACGGCGGCTGGTGGGGCGGCGACGACCGCAAGGGCGCTTTCGCCGACGCCGGCCAGGGCGAGCGCGTGCGCGTTCCGCTCGCCGACGGCACGCTCGCCGTCGTGCCCGGGCCGGTGCGCGACGAGCAGGTCCCCGGGCTCCTCACGCTCTCCGACGTCATGGGCACCGGACACCACGCCGCCGTGTCGGCCGGGGTCGGCCCGGGCGACACCGTCGCCGTCGTCGGCGACGGGGCGGTGGGCCTCTGCGCGATCATCGCCGCGAAGCGGCTCGGCGCCACCACGATCATCGCGATGAGCCGCCACCCCGAGCGCCAGGCGCTCGCCCGGCGGTTCGGGGCGACCGAGGTCGTCGCCGAACGCGGCCCCGACGGCATCGCGCGGGTGCGCGAGCTCACCGGCGGCATCGGCGCCGACCGGGTGCTCGAGTGCGTCGGCACCAAGGAGTCGATGGACCAGGCGATCCGCTCGGCCCGCCCCGGCGGCATGGTCGGCTACGTCGGGGTGCCGAACGGCGGCCCCGAACTGCCCGTGCGCCAGCTCTTCAACACGAACGTCGGCGTGAACGGCGGGGTCGCGCCCGTGCGCGGCTACATCGAGGAGCTGCTGCCCGACGTGCTCTCGGGGGCGATCGAGCCGGGGCTCGTGTTCGACCTCGAGCTGCCGCTCGCCGAGGCCGCCGAGGCGTACGCGGCGATGGACGAGCGCCGGGCGATCAAGGTGCTGCTGCGCCCGTAGGGCGGGGCGAGGGAATCGGAGAGGCATCCGTGGCGAACGAACTGCAGCTCAGCGACCGCGTGCGCGAACGGCTCGCGACCGAGGAGACCATCTGGCTCACCACGGTGAACCGGCACGGCACGCCCGTGCCGACTCCCGTGTGGTTCGTGTGGAACGACGGCGAGCTCATGCTGCTCTCGCAACCGGGCACCCCCAAGCTCGCGAACCTCGCGCGCAACCCGCGCACCTCGCTGCACTTCAACACCGACGCCGAGGGCGACGACGTCGCCGTGTTCACCGGCTCGGCGCGCATCGGCGAGATCGGCGATGCGCCCGAGTGGGCGCAGTACGCCGAGAAGTACGCCGCCGCGATCGTGCGCATCGGGTACACGGCCGAGCGCTACATCGCCGAGTACTCGGTGCCGGTGCGCGTCGAGGTGGAGCGCGTCCGCGCCTGGTAGGTCGCGGCGGAGGCCCTGCGGGGTGGCGCCGGGCTGCGCCTACGCGTCGATGTCGTCGAGGCGCGCGATGACGACCTCGAGGAGGCGCGCGAGCTCGCCGCGCTCGTCGTCGCTCAGGTCCTGCAGCACGTCGGACTCGACGACGTCGGATCCGCGGATCGCGACGCTGAACAGCTGCCACCCGGCGTCGGTGAGGCTGACGTAGATGCGGGTGCGGTTCTCGGCGTCGGGCGTGCGTTCGATGAGCCCGCGTTCGGCCAGCTTGTCGAGGCGGTGGGTCATCGACGAGGGGGCGACGTTCGTGAGCTCGGCGAGCTGGCTCGGGGTGAGCGACTCGCCGGCCTTGGCGAGCGAGGTGACGACGGCCCATTCGCCGGCCGTGACCTCGAGGTCGACGAGCTGGCGCGCGTACCACTGGTCGAGCTTCTTCGTGAGGCTCTGCACCGCGGTGATGACCCGCTGCACCGACTCCTCGCCGCCCGCCTTGACGTAGGTCGCGACGGCGCGCCGGTGCAGCTCCTGGGCGCTCGGGGTGCGTTGTGCCATACGGGAATTCTCGCATGCATCTTTCGGTTGCTAATATTTCGATATCGAAGACTTCGTATTCGAAGGGTGAGGGATGCCTCGGGGCCGACGCCGGCCGCGAGGCATCCCTCTGCTCGTCGAGACCTCGGGAGGAGGACACCATCATGCGCGCACGACTGCTCATCCTGGCCAGTGCCATCGGTTCGCTCGGTTGGGGGGCGGTGCTGCCGTACCAGTACGCCTACGCCGCCGACACCCGTGACTGGGGTGCCCTCGTCGCCGCGGGCGCCTCGTCGCTGTTCTCGATCGGGGCCCTCGTCGCCGCGCCGCTCGCCGGTCGCCTCGCCGACCGCTTCGACCCCGTGCGCGTGGCGGTCATCGCCCAGCTGCTCGGCGCGGCGGGCGTCGCCTCCCTCGTCTTCGCCGACGTGCCGGCCGTCTTCCTCGCCGGCATGCTCGTCTTCGGGCTCGGCCTCTCGGCCGCGGTGCCCGCGAAGCAGGTGCTCGCGCTCAACTGGTCGTCGAGCGACGACCGCCGCAAGGTGTTCGCCTACAAGTTCACGGGCGAGGCGCTCGGCATGGCGGCGGGCGCGTTCCTCGCTGGGCTCGTCGTCGACCTCGACCGGGCCGACGGCCTCGACATCGGATTCATGATGGCCGCGGGCGGCTTCGTGCTGTCGTCGGCGATCATCGCGCTCGCCGGGCGGCTGACCTTCGCGGGTCGGCTCGCGGGCGGTGCCCGCGTCGCTGCCGGCGGCGGCCCGGGCTCCGTCTCGACCGCGACCGGCTCGACCGGCTCGATCGGCGCGATCGACGCGGCCACCGGGGCGATCGCCGCGGTCGACCTCGACGGCGACGGGCACGCCGACGGCGCGGCACGCTCGCGCGGTGCGCTGCGGGTGATCTTCGCCCAGCCCGCCATGCGGTGGACGGCCGTCGTCACCATCGCGCTCGCGCTCGGCTTCTACGCGCAGTTCGAGTCGGGACTGCCCGCCTACGGCATCACCGTGCTCGACGTCGACCCCTCGGCGATCGGCCTCGCCGCCGCGATCAACTGCCTCGTCATCGTGGCGCTGCAGGTCATCGTGGTGAAGCTCACCGCGAAGCGCAGCGCCCCGGCGCTGCTCATGGCGGTCGGCTCGATCTGGGTGGTCTCCTGGCTCATCCTCTCTGCGGCGCAGTTCTCGCCCGGCATCGCCACGGCGCTGTTCGTCACGACCTACGGCATCTTCGCCGTCGGCGAGACGATCTACAGCCCCGTGCTGAACCCGCTCACCGCGCAGCTCGCGCCGAAGGGCATGGTCGGGCAGACGCTCGGCACGATCGCCGCGCTGCAGACCGCGTTCTCGGCGGCCGGCCCGCTCGTCGCGGGCGTACTGCTCGGCGCGGGACTCACCGACGTCTTCCTCGGCATGCACCTCGCCGTGAGCGCGCTCGCCGTGTTCGCCGCGTGGCGCATCAAGCGGGCGCTCGAGCGCGAGCCCGTCGCGGTCGCCGTCGACGAGTCGGCCGCACCGGTCGAGCCCGCGAACGTGCGCGAGGAGCCTCCGACCACCCCGGTCGACCTCGTGCGCGCGTAGACGGCGACCTCGACCGACCCGGTCTGTTTCTCAGGAACGATCTCCAGGTGAGCTACCTGATCAGCACGTCTGGTCCTGAGAAACCGAAGCCCAGCGGCATGGCCTCCTGAGAAACCGAAGGAGGGGCGGGCGGCGAGCGGAGACGACGGATGCCCCGGGGCGAACCCCGGGGCATCCGTGTCGTGCTGAAGCGGGCGACTACTCGCCGACGGTGACGAACTCGTCGAGCGTCTTGCGCTGACGCGGCGCGACCTCGCGCTCGCGGAGCACCTCGGGCAGGCGGTCGACGTCGCCGAGCGCGCCGATCGTGGTGATCGAGACGACCTCGAGCGCGTCGTCGAGGCCGAAGGCCTCGTGGATGGCCTTGGCGTCGAAGCCGCCCATCTGGTGGGTGTGCAGGCCCTCGTGCTGCGCCTGCACCGTGAGGTGGGCGACCGCCTGGCCGAGGTCGTAGCGCGCCCAGGGGCGCTCGCGGCCCTCGGCGTCGACCGTCTCGGCGACGTTCGCGATGAGCACGGCGGCGGAGTCGGCCCAGGCCTGGTTGAAGCCGGCCATCGCGTCGTGCAGCTTCGTGAAGGCGGCGGTGCCGCGGCGGGCGACGATGAAGCGCCACGGCTGCGAGTTGTTCGCCGACGGCGCCCAGCGGGCGGCCTCGAGGATCGTGCGGAGGGTCTCGGTCTCGATGACGGCCGCGGGGTCGAACGCCCGGGGGCTCCAGCGGTCGGCGAGCGGGTCGATGAGCGGAGCGGCGGTGTCGGCCTTGCGCGAGGTGAGGTCGGTGACGAGGGTCATGAGCAGTGCTTCCTGGATCGAGTGATATGCCGGGTCTCCGTCGTCCCGAAAAATGCAAACGCATGGATGCTACGCCGCATTCCCCGAGCGCGAGCTGAACGCGTTCACTCGCCGGCGAGCGCGCTCAGCGCGCCCCCTGTTCGAGGGGCGGCCGCTGTGACAGCATTGCCGGGCAAGTTCCATCAACGAGGAAGGAAACTACATGCTGAAGATGCGATCCATCGCAGCAGCTTCCGTGTTCGCGCTCGGGTTGACCGCGCTCGCCGCGTCACCCGCGGGCGCCGTCACCGGCGCGGATTCGAGCGGCGACCACGAGTACGTCGTGCTCTTCGCCGAGGGCGTCTCGAGCGCCGACGCGCTCGCCGCGGTCGAGGCCGCCGGCGGCACCGTCGTCGCCGAGAACACGGCCGTCGGCGTCGCCACCGTCAGCGCCGGGGCCGGCTTCGCCGCCGCGGCCGACGCCCAGGCGGCCATCGACGGCACCGCCGAGAACCGGGTGATCGGCGACGTGCCCGAGTCGCGCGCCGCGAACGGCGAGGCCCGCAAGGCCGACGCCGTCGAGCAGGAGACCCGCGAGGCGGGGCTGGCCGATGGGCCGCGCAGCGCGAAGGGCGCCGCGAAGGGCGACAAGGGCAAGAAGCACCGTCCGGGCACGCCCGTTGCCGAGCCGCTCGCCGGGCTGCAGTGGGACATGGAGCAGATCGACGCCACCGTCGACGGCTCGTACGCCCGCCAGCAGGGCTCGAAGGGCGTCCGCGTCGGCATCATCGACACCGGCGTCGACGGCAGCCACCCCGACATCGCACCGAACTTCGACGCGGCGCTGAGCCGCAACTTCACCGTCGACGTCCCCGTCGACGCGAACGGCGCCGAGGTCGACGGCGCGTGCGCCGACGACCCCGACGGCTCCTGCGAGGACGCGGCCGACGTCGACGAGAACGGCCACGGCACCCACGTCGCCTCGACGATCGGCTCGCCGATCAACGGTCTCGGCATGGCCGGCGTCGCGCCGAACGTGACCCTCGTGAACCTCCGCGCGGGTCAGGACTCGGGCTACTTCTTCCTCCAGCCGTCGATCGACGCCCTCACCTACGCGGGCGACAACGGCATCGACGTCGTCAACATGAGCTACTACGTCGACCCGTGGCTGTTCAACTGCACGAGCCACCCGGCCGACTCGCCCGAGGACCAGGCCGAGCAGGCCGTCATCATCGAGGCGATGCAGCGCGCGCTCGACTACGCGCGCGGCCACGGCGTGACGCTCGTCGCCGCAGCCGGCAACGAGGCGATCGACTACACCAAGGCGGTCACCGACGCGGGCAGCCCCGACTTCGCGAGCGTGCCCGGTGAGGCCGCGTACGTGCGCGACCTGCTCGACCCCGCCTCGTGCGTGTCGATGCCGGCCGAAGGCGACGGCGTGATCTCGGTCTCGAGCACGGGCATCTCGGAGCGCAAGGCGTACTACTCGAGCTACGGCAACGGGTACATCGACGTGGCGGCGCCCGGCGGCGACTCGTACGACACCCCGGCCGGCACCCGCGACGTCACGAAGACGATCCTCGCGGCCTACCCCGAGTCGCTCGCGATCGCGAACGGCGAGATCGACGAGAACGGCGACCCGCTCGTCTCGAACATCGTGAAGAGCTGCGACGACGAGGGCACCTGCGGGTACTACCAGTTCATCCAGGGCACCTCGATGGCCTCGCCCCACGCTGCGGGCGTCGCGGCGCTCATCGTCAGCCAGTACGGCGCGAAGGACCCGCTGAAGGGCGGCCTGCGCATGAACCCGAACGCGGTCGAGAGCAAGCTGCTGAAGACGGCGGTCGACGAGGCGTGCCCGGTTCCGGCCGACTACACGTACACGCGTCACCTGCCGAGCGGCGCGACCGCGACGGCGACCCACACGTGCGAGAGCTCGAAGAAGACCAACGGCTTCTACGGCTCGGGCATCGTGAACGCGCTGGCGGCCATCGGCCGCTGATCGACGCCGGGCGCCGGTGACGGCGCACGCGCGGCATCGGGCGCGGCATCCGTTCTCATCGAACGGGTGCCGCGCCTTTCGTCGTCCGATGGGCGGATGTCTCGCCGTCGTCCTCGTACGATGTGCAGATGATCACCGTCGATGGGCAGGCCGCCCGAGTCCTCGCCGCGTACACCGACCTGCTGGTCGAGCGGGGCATCCGCGGCGCGACGCTCGAGGCGGTCGCGAGCCGCGCGGGGCTGTCGAAGTCGGGAGCCCTGCATCACTTCGGTTCGGTCGGGGCGCTGCGCGCCGCGCTCTTCGTCGAGATGCGGGCGCAGGCCGCGCGCGACGCCGACGAGATGCGCTCCGCGCCCGACGCGGCGGTGCGGTACTACCTCGTCTCCTCGCTCGACCGCGACAGCGAGCTCGAGCGGCTCATCGACGCCGGGTACCGGGTCGCGCAGACCGGCGACGAGGCGGCGATCGAGGCGCTGCGGGCCTGCCGCGACGACTGGCTCGAGGCGCTCATCGCAGCGACGGGCGACGAGGCGCTCGCGCGGATGGTCCTCTTCGCCGGCGACGGCATGAACCACAATGCGCTCATGAGCCCGCCCGAGGGCGACGAGGTGCTCGCGCCGGCGCTCGTCGAGGAGCTCGTCGCGACGCTCGAGGCGATGCGGGTGCCCCGAGCGCGCGCCTGACCCGGGTTTCTCCCGCGACAGACCGACTAGTCGGTCGGTGACGTATGCTGTTCACGTCCCCCCACCCCTCGACGACGAGCAGGTACCGTGAGCACCACCCGCGCGGCAAGCCCCGCTTCCCCCTCCACCTCCGCACCCCGGGCGGAGACGCCCACGAAGGGCCTCGCCATCGGCAAGCTCGGGCTCTGGGGCTCGACCGTCATCGGCATCGCCTCGACCGCACCGCTGTTCTCGCTCGCCGCGACGCTCGGCTACGTGATCATCGCCGTCGGCGCGCAGGCGCCCGTCGCGTTCATCCTCGCGTTCGTGCCGATGCTGTTCACCGCATTCGCGTACCGCGAGCTCAACAACGACGTGCCCGACTGCGGCACGGTGTTCACGTGGGCGGCGAAGGCGTTCGGCCCGCGCACCGGCTGGATGGCGGGCTGGAGCATCGCCGTGGCCGGCGTGCTCGTCATGGCGAACCTCGCCGAGATCGCCTCGGTCTACCTGCTGAGCCTCATCGGCGACGGCTCGCTGGCCGACGACCGCGCGCTCGTCACCGCGTTCGGATGCCTCATCATCGCCCTCATGACCTGGGTCTCGCTGCGCGGCGTCGAGATCGGCGAGCGCATGCAGCAGGTGCTGCTCGCGATCCAGTACCTCGCCATGGCGGCGTTCGTGATCGGATGCCTCGTCGGCTACTTCTCGGGCAACGCCCCCGATGCGACGCCCGTCTCGCTCGACTGGTTCAACCCGTTCCTCGCCGACGGCACCGGCATTGTGCAGGCGATCCTGCTGGCGCTCTTCATCTACTGGGGCTGGGACACCTGCCTCGCCCTCACTGAGGAGACGAGGGACCCCCGCCGCACGCCGGGTCGCGCCGCCACCCTCACCACCGTCATCCTGCTGATCACCTATGTCGGCATCACCGTCGTCGCCATGATGTACGCCGGCCTCGGCGACACCGGCACCGGGCTCGCGAACGAGGCGAACGCCGACGACGTCTTCTCGGGTCTCGCCGCGATGGCGATGGGTCCGATGGGCTGGTTCCTCGTGATCGCCGTCGCGATCTCGGCGCTCTCCTCCTCGCAGACCACCATCCTCCCGACCGCGCGCGGCACCTTCGCGATGGGCGTCTACCAGGCCCTGCCCGCCCGCTTCGCCAAGGTGCACGAGGCGTCGAAGACCCCGACCTTCTCGACGACCCTCGTCGGCGTCATCGCGATCGTCTACTACGCGGGCATGAACCTCGTCTCGACCGACGTGCTCGCCGACTCGCTGCTCTCGATGGGGCTCGCCATCGCGTTCTTCTACGCCATCGCCAGCTTCGCGTGCGTCTGGTACTTCCGCCGCACCCTCTTCGCGAGCCGGCGCAACGTGTTCTACCGCTTCGTCTTCCCGCTGCTCGGCGGGCTGTTCATGACGTGGGCCTTCGTGCAGTCGGCGATCGACATGCTGAACCCCGACTACGGCTACTCGCAGGTCGCGGGGGTCGGCGGCGCCTTCATCGTCGGCATCGGCTCGCTGCTGCTCGGTGTCGTGCTCTTGTTCGTGTGGGCGCTGTTCCCGGGCTCGCGCGACTACTTCCAGAAGCGCTCGCTCAACCGCGACACCGAGGTGCTCGCACCCGAATGAGTCATGGCGGGATGCCTCGCCGGCATGCCGTCTCGTCACCCTCCCTCCCGAACTCCTTCACGAACGAATGGATGAGAAGCCCATGTTCGACACCGTCATCGTCGGAGCCGGCCTCGCCGGGTTGACCGCGGCCCGCCTGCTGCGTGCGGCCGGTCGCAGCGTCGTCGTGCTCGAGGCGCGCGACCGCGTGGGCGGCCGGACCTGGACCGACCGCTCCTCGGGCTTCAGCGTCGACCGGGGCGCCTCGTGGATCCACGGGATCGAGGGCAACCCCCTCACCGAGGTCGTCGAGGCCCTCGGCATGCCGACCATCGAGTTCACCGTCGGCAGCTTCCAGGCGGGCGGGCGTCCGATCGCGAACTACGACGAGGCGCATCGCGAACTCGACGCGGCCGGGACCGAGGCGTGGCTCGCCGATGCCGAGGCGGTCGGCGATCGTCTCGCGGCGGCCGCCGACGCGTCGGAGGCGGGCGAGAGCTACGCCGACGTCGTCGAGCGCGTGCTCGACGAACTCGGGTGGAGCGCGGAGCGCGCGGCCCGCGCGCGAGCGTTCCACCGTCATCGCACCGAGGAGCAGTGCGGTGCCGACAGCGCCGAGGTCGACGCCCACGGGCTCGACGAAGACGCGATCGACGGTGACGAGGTCGTCTTCCCGGGCGGCTACGACGCGCTCGCGACGGCGCTCGCCGAGGGCGTGGACGTGCGTCTCGGGCACGTCGTCACCGCGGTCGAATGGTCGGGGTCTGACGGTGACGCCGGCGTGCGCGTCACGACCGGATCGGAGGTGTTCGAGGCCCGCGAGGTCGTCGTCACGGTTCCCCTCGGCGTGCTCAAGGCCGGGGCGATCGAGTTCGAGCCGGCACTGCCCGAGACCGTGGCGGGAGCGATCGACCGTGTCGGCATGGGCACCTTCGACAAGGTGTTCCTGCAGTTCCCCGAGCGCTTCTGGCCGGAGGGGGCGTACGCGATCCGACGGCTCGGCGCCGAGAGCGTGCCCTGGCACTCCTGGTACGACGTGTCGGCCGTGAGTCGCACCCCGATGCTGCTGACCTTCGCGGGCGGCGAGTGGGCGCGGAAGATCGAGCAGATGGCCGACGAGGAGATCGTCGCGTCGGTGCTCGAGGGGCTCCGACGCCTCTACGGCGACGCGCTGCCCGAGCCGACCGGGCACTGGATCACCCGCTGGGGCTCCGACCCGTTCGCCCTCGGCTCGTACTCCTTCGTCGCCCGCGGCGCCTCGTACGACGACCACGACGTGATGGCCACGCCGGTCGGCGGCGTGCTGCACCTCGCCGGCGAGGCGACCTGGGGCGACTGCCCCGCGACGGTGAACGGAGCGCTCCTCTCGGGGCACCGCGCGGCCGAGCGCATCCTCGGCACGCCGATCCCGCTCGAGCGCCTGGTCGCGCGCGACTGACCCGCGCGGGTGCTCCGGGTCGGCGCACTCCGCTCCGGCACCTACGTCACTGATCCGCCTGAGGTATCAGTGACGTCGGGCCGCGCCGGCGCGCAGCGCACGGCTGATACCCGAGACGGATCAGTGACGTAACGGCACGGGAAGAC
>NZ_JBHVIK010000002.1:319711-605707 GCF_042799635.1 Agromyces sp. NPDC057679
GACCAGCCCCTCGGCTGATACCCGAGACGGATCAGTGACGTAACGGCCGGGAGGACCAGCCCCTCGGCTGATACCCGAGACGGATCAGTGACGTAACGGCACGGGAAGACCAGCCCCTCGGCTGATACCCGAGACGGATCAGTGACGTAACGGCCGGGAGGACCAGCCCCTCGGCTGATACCCGAGACGGATCAGTGACGTAACGCCCGGGAGCATCAGCCCCCGGGCGATACCGAAGCGGATCGTTGACGGACTGCCGCGGAGGCTACGCCGCCGCGAGCTCCTCGCGGATGCCGGCGACGAACGCGTCGATGTCGGCTTCGCTCGTGTCGAATCCGCACATCCAGCGGACCTCGCCGCGTGCGGCGTCCCAGTCGTAGAAGCGGAAGCCGCGGTCGCGCAGCTTGTCGGCGACACCCTGCGGCAGGGTTGCGAAGACGCCGTTCGACTGCGTCTCCTGCGAGAAGCCGAGGCCCGGCAGCTCGCCGGCCGCGATGCCCGCGTCGAGCGCGTCGCGCAGGCGCGAGGCCATCGCGTTCGCGTGGGTCGCGTTGCGGAGCCACAGGTCGCCCTCGTAGAGCGCGATGAGCTGCGCCGAGACGAAGCGCATCTTCGAGGCGAGCTGCATGTTGAGCTTGCGCAGGTACTTCAGGCCCTCGGATGCCTCGGGGTTCAGCACCACGATCGCCTCGGCGCCGAGGCATCCGTTCTTGGTGCCGCCGACGCTGAGCACGTCGACCCCCGCGTCGCGGGTGAACGCGCGCAGCGGCACGCCGAGCGAGGCGCCCGCGTTCGAGAGCCGGGCGCCGTCCATGTGGAGCTTCATGCCGAGCGAGTGGGCGTGGTCGGCGATCGCGCGCACCTCGTCGACGGTGTACGCGGTGCCGAGCTCGGAGGTCTGCGTGATCGAGACCACGAGCGGCTGCGCGCGGTGCTCGTCGCCCCAGCCCCACGCCTCTTCGTCGATGAGCTCGGGGGTGAGCTTGCCGTCGGGCGCGGCGACGGTGAGCAGCTTGATGCCGCCGACGCGCTCGGGCGCCCCGCCCTCGTCGGAGTTGATGTGCGCCGTCTTCGCCGAGACGACCGCACCCCAGCGCGGCAGCATCGACTGCAGGCCGGTCACGTTCGCGCCGGTGCCGTTGAAGACGGGGAACGCCTCGACGCCCTCGCCGAAGTGGTGGGCGAACACCTGCTGCAGGCGCTCGGTGTAGACGTCTTCGCCGTAGGCGACCTGGTGGCCGTCGTTGGCGGTCGCGATGGCGGCGAGCACGTCGGGGTGCACGCCCGAGTAGTTGTCGGAGGCGAAGCCGCGGAAGGTCGTGTCGTGGAGCGGTGAGTTCACCGAACCATCCTCGCATCCGCGGGCGGGCGGGCATCGTGACGGCGGGCGCACGGAATCGCCGTATTCGTGCCCCGCACGCAGTTCTGACGCGCGAAGCGGGCGGATGCCGGGGCCCCCACCCCGTGGCATCCGCCCGCAGCTCGATTCGCGCGAGGCCGCTATCCGCGCAGCGCCTCGGCGAGGGGCACCCGCGACCCCGTCTTGAGGAGGGTGTTGCGGTAGATCCGCTCGCCGATCACGACCGCGAGCGCCGTCGTCGCGATGAGGATCACGAGCGAGAGGATCGGCTCCCACCACTCGGCCTGGCCGAGGAAGATGCGCACCGGCATGCCGACCGGGGCCGAGAACGGCACGTAGCTCATGATGCCGAGCACGGTCGGGTCGTCGAAGAAGAAGATCACGAGGAAGTACGGGATCATCACGAGCATCGTCACGGGCGTCGTGACCGAGCCCATGTCCTCGGCGCGCGACACCATCGCGGCGCTCGCGGCGAAGAGCGCGGCGAGCATCACGAAGCCGATCGCGAAGAACACGACGAACCAGATCACCGAGCTGCCGAGCCCGCCGAGCAGCACCTTCTGCCCGGTGACGAGCAGCCCGGCGATCGCGAGCACCGCGATCGCGAGGATCTGCCCGAACGCGAGCACGCTGTTGCCGATCACCTTGCCCGTGAGCAGGGCCCGGGCCGACACCGTCGAGAGCAGGATCTCGACGACGCGGGTCTGCTTCTCCTCGACGACCGACTGCGCGATCGTCGAGCCGAAGGTGATGGCCGACATGAAGAACACGATGCCGAAGCCGAAGGCGACGAGGTATGCGAGGCCGGGGTCGACCGCGGCGGGCTCGAGCAGCTCGACCGTCGGGCGGACCGCGAGCGCCGACACGACGCTCGACGGCGTCTGGTCGAGGCCGGTGACCGTGATGCCGAGGGGGTCGGATGCCGCGGGGCTGATGATCGCCTCGACCTCGCCGTCGCGCAGCAACTGCTCGCCGGCGGCCTCGTCGTCGACGGGCACCGGGTCGAGCGCCGGATTGCCCTCGACGGCGGTCGCAGCCGTCCCGACGACGGCGACCTTCACCGGGTCGGACTGGCCCCCGAAGAGGCTGCCGAGCACGACCGAGGCGAGCACGGCGAGCATGAGGATGCCGGTGGAGATGAGGAACGCCTTGCTGCGCAGCCGCATCGTGATCTCGCGGCCCGCGATGAGCGAGACGCTGTCGACGAAGCGCGGCTCGACCGGTCTGGTCGTGGCGACCGCGGGCTGCTGGGACTGCGTGCTCATCGCACGACCTCCTTGAAGATCTGGGCGAGCGTGGTGTGCTCGCGGGTGAAGCTGACGACCTCGCCGCGGGTGACGGCCTCGGCGAGCACCGCCTGCCGCGCGGCATCCGATTCGGCTTCGAAGACCGCCCAGCCGCCGTCGAACTCGGCGACCGTGATGCCCGCGCGATCGCGCAGCCAGCCGGTGTCGCCGTCGGTGAGCAGCTCCCAGCGCTCCGAGCCGTGCTCGGCGCGGAGGGCGTCGCGAGCGCCCGAGGCGGCGATGCGGCCGCCCGCGATGATCACGAGGTCGTCGCAGAGGCGCTCGACGATGTCGAGCTGGTGCGAGGAGAACAGCACGGGCACACCGCCCGCCGCGGCATCGGCGAGCACGCCCTGCACCGTCTCGACCGCGATCGGGTCGAGGCCGGAGAACGGTTCGTCGAGCACGAGCACCTCTGGGTGGTGCACGAGCGCGGCGGCGATCTGCGCCCGCTGCTGGTTGCCGAGCGAGAGCGACTCGATCGTGTCGTCGAATCGCTCGGCGAGGCCGAGGCGGTCGAGCAGTTCGCTCGCGTTGCGGCGCGCCGCGGCTGGAGCCCAGCCGTGCAGGCGGGCGAGGTAGACCGCCTGCTCGAGCACCTTCATCTTCGGGTAGAGCCCGCGCTCCTCGGGCATGTAGCCGAAGCGGCGGCGATCCGAGGCGGTGAGGGACGATCCGTCGAGCGAGACGCGGCCGCCGTCGGCCGCGAGCACGCCGAGGATGATGCGCATCGTCGTCGTCTTGCCGGCGCCGTTGCCGCCGACGAAGCCGGTGAGGCGGCCGTCGCCGACCGAGAAGGAGACCGCGTCGAGTGCGAGACGATCGCCGTAGCGCTTGGTCACGTCGTTGAGTTCGAGCATGCCTTCACGGTACGGATGTCGCGTGGCCGGCGTCATCCGCCTCGCGACGGGGATCGCGGCTCCGCCTCGCGGGGGAGGAGCGCGCCGGGTGGCGCGAAGGGGGTTATGGATCTCGGCGGTCGCGGTTACCCTCGCAGCATGAGCGAGGGGCTCGACCGGACGGGGCCGGGGGCGGCGGAAGCGCACGCGCCGCAGGCGGGCTCGGTCGTGCCCCCCGAGCACGGCATGCGCACCTTCCTGCACGTGCTCGTCAACACGATGATCGCGAACGTGACCACCAGCTTCCTGTGGTTCGCGCTCACGTTCTGGGTGTACCTCGAGACCCGCTCGGTGCTCGCGACGGGCATCATCGGCGGGGCGTACATGCTGCTCATCGCCCTGTTCGGCATGGTCTTCGGCACCCTCGTCGACCGGCACCGCAAGCACCGGGTCATGGTGCTGTCGAGCGTCGTCTCGCTCGTGGCGTTCACCCTCGCGGGGGTGCTCTACCTGCTGCAGCCCGAGTCGGCGCTCGTCGATCTCGGCGGCCCCTGGTTCTGGGTGTTCTCCGGCGTCATCCTCTTCGGCGCGGTGGTCGAGAACATGCGCAACATCGCCCTGTCGACGACGGTCACCCTGCTGGTGCCCGTCGAGCGTCATGCCAACGCCAACGGCATGGTCGGCACGGTGCAGGGCCTCGCGTTCATGGTCACGAGCGTGTTCAGCGGACTCGCGATCGGGATCGTCGGCATGGGGTGGACGCTGGCCATCGCGATCGTGTTGACGCTCGTCGCGCTCGTGCACCTGCTGTTCGTGCGCATCCCCGAGGAGAAGCCCGCCGTCGACGCCGATCGGCCGCCGATGATCGATCTCCGCGGCAGCGTCGCGGCGGTGCGCGCCGCCCCCGGGCTCTTCGCGCTCATCCTCTTCTCGACCTTCAACAACCTCATCGGCGGCGTGTACATGGCCCTGATGGACCCGTACGGCCTCGAGTTGTTCCCCGTCGAGATCTGGGGGATCGTGCTCGGCGTCACCGCGACGGGCTTCATCATCGGCGGCCTCGTGGTCGCCAAGTGGGGGCTCGGCGAGAACCCCATCCGCACCATGCTGCTCGTCGTCATCGTCATGGGCCTCCTCGGGGCGCTCTTCACGATCCGCGACTGGTGGCTGCTCTACGCGCTCGGCATCTGGGCGTACATGTGTCTCATCCCGGTCGTCGAGGCGGCCGAGCAGACGGTGATCCAGAAGGTCGTGCCGTTCCGCACGCAGGGGCGCGTCTTCGGCTTCGCGCAGGCGTTCGAGGCCGCGGCGGCGCCGATCACCGCGTTCCTCATCGCGCCGCTCGCCGAGTTCTGGATCATCCCCTACATGGAGTCGGACGACGGGCAGGCGACGTGGGGCTGGGTGCTCGGCGACGGGGTGGCGCGCGGCATCGCGCTCGTGTTCCTGTTCTCGGGCCTCATCATGGTGGCGCTCGCGCTCGCCGCGTTCACGACCCGTTCGTACCGGATGCTCTCCACCGAGTTCCGGGAGGGTGTGACGCCGGCGGTCGGCGATGGGCGCGAGGACCCCGAGGCCGACGACGCCGGCAGCGCGTCCGCCGACGCCGACCCCCTCACCGAGTCGGCGACGGGCGGGCGGGGAGGCCGGCGGGCCGACTGAGCTCGAGGCTCGATGTTTCGACCTCCATCGAAACCCTTCGGCGTCGGCCCGAGCGCCGGAAGAGTGGGCGTCGCGGCCCGATGGGGTCGCGATCGATGACCGGAAGGACTCCGCCCGTGGCCGTTCGCGCCGACCTCAACATCTCCCTCGACGGCTTCGCGTCGACGACCGACCAGACCCCCGAGAATCCGATGGGCGACGACTGGTTCCGACTCACCGGCGCCTACGCGGCGACGCGCACGTTCCGCGAGCGAGTGCTCGGCGACACCTCGGGAGCCGGCACCACCGGGATCGACGACGCCTACGCCCGGGCGTACTTCGAGGGCGTCGGCGCCGAGATCATGGGCGCGGGCATGTTCGGGCTGCACCAGAACGCCGACGACCCCGACTGGCGCGGCTGGTGGGGCGAGGAGCCGCCCTTCCGCGTCCCCGTGTTCGTGCTGACGCACGCGCCGCGCCCGTCGATCGAGATGGCAGGCGGCACGACCTTCCACTTCCGCGACGCGTCGCCCGAGGAGGCGCTCGCCGAGGCGACCCGGTCGGCGAACGGCGGGGACGTGCGCATCGGGGGCGGGGTGCGCACGGTGCGCTCGTTCCTCGCGGCGGGCCTGGTCGACCGGCTCCACGTCGCGATCGCGCCGATCGTGCTCGGGCGCGGACAGAACCTGTGGGAGGAGCTGCGCGGGCTCGAGGCGCGGTATTCAGTCGCCAGCGAGACGGCCGAGAGCGGCGTCGTCCACGTCACGTTCCGGCGCTGACCCGGCGCCGATCCGGTGACTGCGCACCGGCCGGCGTCGCCGCCGGTCAGCCCACGCGGTATCGCAGGCTCACGACGCCCCCCGGGCGCGAGGCGACCTTCTCGAGCCGGAGCCGACGCTCGGCGAGCGCGCCGGGCGTGAACGAGCGCCCGTCGCCGCGCAGCGTCGGCACGATCCGCAGGTGCAGCTCGTCGACGAGACCGGCGGTGAACAGCGCGTCGGTGAGCACGAGGCTGCCCCACACGATGACGGTGCCGAAGCGCTCCTTCAGGGCGGCGGTCTGCTCGGCCCCGTCGCCGCGGAGGATCTCGACGCTCCCGTCGCCCCATGGGGCGACGGCCAGCGTGTTCGACACGACGAACTTCGGCAGCCGGTTGATGAGCTCGGCGACGCGCTCCACCGCCGGGTCGACGGCCGGCCAGTAGTCGGCGAACATGCGGTACGTCGTCGCGCCGAAGAGGATCGCCTCGGCCTGCGAGACGTACGCGAGCTGCTGGGCGTCGTTGAGTTCGACCGCGCCGTCGTCGCCGGTCTGCACGAGTGCGTCGAAGAAGTCGATGCCGCCGTCGGCGTCGGCGGCGTAGCCGTCGGCGGTGATCACCTGCTCGACGATCAGCCGGCCCATCAGCTCGCCTCGCCTCGCGTGCCGGGTGCGTCGGGCGCGCCCGCCAGGTGCTCCTCGAGCATGTCGAACGCCGAGTCCCATCCGTCGTAGACATCGTCGTCGCCGGGTGCGCCGTCGACGCCGAGCAGGTGGAACAGCATCTCGGTGCGCCCGCCGTCGAGTTCGCGGAGGGTGATGGTGATGACCGGCACGCGGTCGTCGTCGTCGCCGGGTGAACCCCACGTCATGACGAGGCGCTCGGGCTCGCGAAGCTCGCGGAAGGTGCCCGCCGTCGGGTACTCGGTGCCGTCGGGCGCCACCATCGTGTAGCGGTAGCGACCGCCCTCGCGCGTGTCGAGGTCGACGCTGCCGGGCTTGATCACGATGTCGCGCGGATGCCACCATGCGGCGGCGTCGGCCTGCTCGGTCCACGCCCGCCAGACGAGTTCGCGCGGGGCGTCGAAGATGCGGGTGATGGTGAACTGCGGTGCTCGGCTCGCCGCGGTGGTCGCCGCGGCCGATGCCGTCTGGTGCTCGGTCATTTCGGACCCTCCTTCATGGTGCGGAGGTGCTCGGCGAGCAGGTCGAAGCGTTCGTTCCACTCGCGGCGGTGGAGCTCGACCCAGGCGGATGCCTCGTCGAGGGGTTCGGTGCGCAGCGTGCAGGTGCGCCACTGCGCCGTCGCCGTGCGCTCGATGAGCCCGGCCCGCTCGAGCACCCCGAGGTGCTGCGAGATCGCGGGGCGGCTCATGGCGAAGGGCTCGGCGAGTTCGCCGACGGTCGCGGGTCCGACCCGGAGGCGCGAGAGCATCGCGCGGCGGGTCGGATCGGCGAGCGCCTGGAACACCGCGCTGAGCTCGTCCTGCGCTCCACCCAAGTTAAGCAACTCCTTAATTAATGAATTGCTTAACCATAAGTCGCGCCAGGGGATGCGTCAACCCCCCAGCTCGGCGCGGGCCGTCGGCGAGATCAGCCGCGCGGCCGCACCACGCCGTGCTCGTACGCGTAGACGACCGCGTGCACCCGGTCGCGCAGGCCGAGCTTCATGAGCACCTTCGACACGTGCGTCTTCACCGTGGCCTCGCCGACCCAGAGCCGCACGGCGATCTCCGCGTTCGAGATGCCGAGCGCGAGCAGCTCGAGCACCTCGCGCTCGCGCTCGGTGAGCGTCGCGAGTTCGGCGGGCGGCGGGGGAGCGGCCGGGCCAGGCACGGCGACGGATGCCCCGTGCCCGCCCGCGGCACTCGACCCCGAGCGGCCCGCCACCGCCTCGATGACGCGGCGCGTGACATCCGGGGAGAGCAGCGCGTCGCCGCGCGCGACGACCTGCACCGCCTCGATGAGCTGCTCGGGGCTCGAGTTCTTCAGCAGGAACCCGCTCGCCCCGGCGTCGAGCGCCGCGAACAGGTAGTCCTCGCGGTTGAACGTCGTGAGCACCAGGACCGCGGCCTGCGTCGCGGCGTCGCCCGTGATGCGGCGGGTGGCCTCGAGCCCGTCCATGCCGGGCATCTGCACGTCCATGCAGACCACGTCGGGGGCGAGGGCCGCGACCTGGTCGATCGCCGCCTGCCCGTCGGCCGCCTCGCCGACGACCTCGATCCCGTCCTCCGAGTCGAGGATGGTGCGGAAGCCGGCACGCACGAGGCTCTGGTCGTCGACGACGAGCACGCGGATGCTCACGCGCCCGCCTCCTCGACGCGACGGAGCGGGAAGCTCGCCCGCACGAGGTAGCCGCCCCTCGCCCGCGGACGGAGCTCGATCGTGCCGCCCGCCGCGGCGACCCGCTCGCGCATGCCGAGCTGGCCGAGGCCCCCGCCCGTGGCATCCGATCGTCGTGCCGTTCCCGCGACCGAGGTCGCGGTGCCCGAGTTGGTGATCTCGACCTCGAGGGCCGTGTCGGTCCACCGCACGCGCACCTCGGCGGTCGCGGCCGCGCCGGCGTGCTTCCGCACGTTCGTGAGGGCCTCCTGGGTGATGCGGTAGGCGCTGAGGTCGACGACGGGCGAGACCGGCCGTGGTTCGCCGACGATCGCCAGGGTCACGGGCAGTCCGCCGTCGGCCGACTCGCGGACGAGCTCGTCGAGTCGGGCGATGCCGCGGGTCGAGGTGCTCGTGGTCGCCTCCACCGTGGCGGGCGCCGGGGCGTCGTCGAGCACGAGCGGTCCGGTGTCGGCGTCGCCGCGGAGGGTGCCGAGCAGCCCGTGCAGCTCGTCGACCGCCTCGCGCGCGCTCGACTCGATCGTCGAGAGCGACGCGGTCGCCGCCGCAGGGTCCTTGGCGAGCACGCGCCGCGCCGCGCCCGCCTGCACCCCGATCACCGAGACGTGGTGGGCGACGACGTCGTGGAGCTCGCGCGCGATGCGCAGCCGCTCGAGCGCGACCGCCTGCACGCGGGTGCGCTCGCGCTCGGCGGCGAGCTCGGCCGTGCGCTGCTCGAGTTCGGCCCGCGCGCGCGCCGACCGGTAGGCGGTGTCGCCGAAGTACCAGGCGCCGCCGAAGTACAGCAGGTTCGTGAGCACGTTGATGAATCCGTACGCGAGGTACGGCGAGAGCAGGCCCTCGCGGGAGAGCTCGGGCAGGTGATCCTGCACCGTCGAGAAGAAGATGAGCCCCCAGAACAGCCACCCGAACATCACGATCACGATGGCGGCGCGCACGATGGTCGCGACGCGGCGGCTGCGCCCCCACGCGCCCACGGTGTAGATCGCGACGAAGAGCGCGATGTTCGAGAAGAGCGCCTCGCCGACGCCGACGACGGCGCCGACGATGAAGACGGCGGATGCCACGAGCGCCACGATCTCGGGCCATCGGCGCCGCGCGGCGAGAGGCAGGGTCATCCCGGCCGTCCAGAGCGCGGCGCCCCACCAGGGGGTGCCCTCGCCCCACCCGGTCGCGCGGTACAGCACCACGCTCGCGGCGGTGCCGACCGCGAGCACGAGGGCGAGCACGAGGTCGTTGCGGTACCCCCGGCGGCCGGGGCGCGGCCTGACCCACTCGACGCCCGGCAGCACGGGCGGGGCGGTGGTCACGTTCTCGGACATCCCTCCACGCTAGCGACCGGGCGCGGTGCGGGAATCCGTCGCGTGGCTGAGATCGCGCCGGCTACTTCGCGCCCTGCCGGCGCACCATCTCGCCGATCCAGACGGGGGCGAACGGCGAGGTGCAGTTCGGGGGCGTCGGGTAGTCCTTCAGCACCTCGAGGCGCTCGCCGATGTCGATCGCGCGGGCGCGGAAGGCCGGGTGGTTGATGCCGATCATCGCGAGCGACGTGTTCATCTCCCATTGCACCTTGGCCGGGGCGCCCTGCATCTCGGCCTCGATGGTGTCGAGCATGCGGGGGAGCTCGTCGGGTGCGAGCCGCTCGGGCTGCTTCGACACCCGTTCGGCGTTGAGCGCCCACGCGGCGCTCGCCGCGAGCGGGTCGGCGTCGTCGAGCCACGCGAGCCGCAGCGCCTCGGCATGGGGGCTCTTCTTCACCACGTAGTTGACGAGCCAGTCGTGGCCCTTGGGCGTCGGCTCCTCGCGGACCATCGCATCGAGCTGCTCGGCGCTGAACGCCTTCGGTTTGCAGATCAGGATCGCGAGCAGCCTCGAGGCAGTGTCGCCGGTGGCCCAGAGCTCGAGTGCGAGCTCGTGGTCCGTCTTCACCCGCTTCGCGAGGGCGCGCAGCTGCGCGAGGTTCACACCGTGCGTGTCGCCCCGTCGCTCGTTGGCCTCGCGGGTCTTCGGGTCGTCGAGTGCGGCGAGCTCGGCCTGCACCTCGGCGAGTCTCGGTTCGGTCATGCGTCATCCCCCGTCTGCTCGGGCCTGCCAGCCAGCCTAGGCGCGCAGCACACGGTCGACCGGTTCGAGTGCTACTCCGAGGTGAAGACGTTCGTCCAGACCTCGGAGCCGTCGGGGTTGAGGTAGGTGTACTTCACCTTCGGCGACTCGGTGATCCCGTGGGACTCCATCTCGGGGAACAGCGTCTCGTCGCAGAGGGTCTGCAGCATCGGCTTCTGCTCGTCGAAGGTCGGTCCGGCCGCATCCGCGTCCACCGCCTCGGTGAACACGTAGCGGTAGTCGATGGTGTCGGGCGCGATCGCCTCGGCCGTGATCTCCGAGTACATCCCGCCGAACTGGTCGATCAGCGCCGGCATCTGCTCCTGCACGGCCGCGACGTAGCGGTCGAGCGCGGCCGCCTGGTCGGCGGAGGCCTCGGCGGCGACCACCGGCTGCTCAGACGGACGGGTGGCCTCGGCGGAAGCGCCGCCGCCCGGGAGCGAACAGGCGGCGAGGGCGAACGTCATCGACGAGACGAGGAGCGCAGCACCGAGGCTGCGGGCGAGAGTGCGATTCACAGCGTCAGCATAGTGAATCGGAGGACGCTCTCCGTTCGCGTCCCGAGAAGCGGCCGGGCCCCCGCACTGCCGGCGTCGAGCCGCCCTACTCCAGCGTGATCGTGATCGCCGCGTCGTCCACCGTGATGCGCACGGCGGAGAGGTCGTGCACGTGGTGATCCGGTCGGTGCGGTCCGGCGAGCGGCCCGACGCCGACGACGCGCATGCCCGCCCGGCGGGCCGCTGTGATGCCGGCCTCGGAGTCCTCGAAGACCACGCAGTCGCGGGGCGGAACGCCGAGCGCCTCGGCGGCGGTGAGGAACCCCTCGGGGTCGGGCTTGCTGGCCGACACGCTCTCGGCGGTCACCGCGACCGGGGGCATCGTCAGCCCGGCCGCGGTCATGCGGGCGGTCGCGAGCGGGCGGCTCGCCGAGGTCACGAGCGCGTGCGGCACCTCGGCGAGCGAACGCAGCAGCCGGGCCGCGCCGGCGATGGCGAGGACCCCCTCGGTCTCGGCGGTCTCGCGCTCGAGCATCGCGCGATTGTCGGCGAGGTTCTCCTCGACCGGGCGCCCCGGCAGCAGGATCGCCATGCTCGCGTGCCCCTGGCGGCCGTGGATCACCTGCATGACCTCGGCAGGATCGAGCCCGTGCTCCGCGGCCCAGTCGGTCCACACCCGTTCGACGACGGCCGACGAGTCGACGAGCGTGCCGTCCATGTCGAGCAGGATCGCGGCGGCCGAGATGGTGGTGGTCATCAGGGGAGGCTACACGCGGTTCCGCAACGGTCGCCGCGCGGCTCGTTCCCGACCGGTCGATCTAACCCAGCGGCTCGGCCTCGAGATCGCGCACGTGGTAGAACTCCTGGTCCCACAGCAGGTAGATGAGCCACGTCGGCAGGATGTACGACTCCTGCATGAAGTTCGCCTGCGACGCGTGGATCGTCCACCCCTCGTGCTTCTTCTGCACCGCGGCATCCATCGCGACCTCGGGCTTCGGCTGGTTCGCGACGACGAACGCGCCGGTGTCGCCGCCGAACGCCGCCAGGGCGCCGGAGGGACTGATCGTGTAGACGAGGTGCTTCGGGCCGGCGTAGTCGCCGCCCTCCGCCTCGAGCTTCGCGATCGCGAGCTCGGTCACGCGGCCCATCTGCATGTGGTCCTTGTGGCCGGTCGCGCCCGACTCGGGCCAGAACGCGACGACGACGTCGGGCTTCACCCGCTGCAGCTCGTCGACGACGCGGTCGACGAGCTCGTCCTCGTCGGCGTCGGGCACGCCGCCGTCGGGATAGTCCCAGACGACGTGGCGGTCGACGCCGAGGTTGAAGCTGTTCTTCAGCGCCTCGGCCCTGCGCACCTCGCCGAGGTCCTCCTGCCGTGCGACGACCGGGGTCTGGTGCCCGGCCTCGCCCTGCGTGGCGGTGATCATCGCGGTGTAGGCACCGTCCTCGTGCGCGTGCCAGAACAGTCCGTTGACGGTCTGCTCGTCGTCGGGGTGGGCGAACACGCCGAGCACGCGGGTGCCGCCGAGTTCGCCGACGACCGAGTCGACCCCCTTCGCGGTCGGCTCGTAGAAGAGGTGGCGGCCGGCCCAGTAGAGCCCGCCGACGACGGCGAGGAGGACGGCGGCGATGACGATGAGCGCGACGGTGCGCTTGCGCATGGGTGGGGCCTTCGGGTCGGATGCCTCGAGCTCGGGTTCGCTCGGGCGCGGGGGCGGCCAGCCGGGGGAGACTCGCGCGCCGTTTCGGGGTGCGAGCATGCTAACCCGGCCGCCCGCCGACGCCGAATCCGACTCGGTTTCGGGACGGCCCTTGCTTAAAGGAAGATATGTTCCTATTGTTTCCCGCATGGCACGGAGACGTGAAGGACGACTGTTCGACCTCGAGGTCGATATCCTCGCGGCGGGCATGGAGCTGCAGCGGACCGACGGCGACTTCTACGGTTTCGCCCTCGCGAAGCGAATCGCCGAGCGCAACGAGGCGGTGGCGCTCACCGCGTACGGCACCCTCTACAAGGCGCTCGCGCGGATGAACGAGGCGGGTCTGCTCGAGTCGGCGTGGGAGGACGCCGCGCTCGCCGAGGCGGTCGGCCGCCCACGCCGTCGCCTCTACCGTGTGACCGGCGCCGGCGAGCTCGCGTACCGCGCCGAGCTCGCCGCCCGCGAACCCGCGCCCGTGACCCGGCCGAAGGCGGCGTTCGCATGAGCGGCGGGGGGATGGCTCGGGCCGAGGCCGATTCGCCCGCGCTCGAGCAAAACGCTCTCGACGACGCGTTCGACGGCGGCTTCGTCGAGCGCGTGGTCGAACGCCGAACCGGCGACGACCGCGTCGATGCGCTGGTGCTCGGCTGGTGCCGCTGGTACACCCGCGACCTCTCCGAGCCCGTCGCGACGACACGACGGGCCGAGCTCGTCTCCGATCTGTACGAGCAGCGCGCGATCGCGGCCGAGACCGGCCGATCCGTGGCAGCCCGGTCGTTCGTGGGTCGCCTCGTCCGCGGCATCCCGGCCGATCTCAGCTGGCGGCGCGCGCAGCTGCGCCGGCTCGCCCTGACCGCGCCGCGCGGCACTTTCCCGCTCGCGATGCCCGCGCTCGCCCACCTCGCGACCGCGCTGCTGCTCGCGTGGGGCGTGCTCGTCGTGTGGCGCATCGTCGCGGGCGTGGCCGCCGGTTCCTGGTCGGGCGCCTGGGATCTGGTGGCCGCGGGCGTCTTCGGCCTCGCGATGGCGGTGTTCGGAGCCGTGCTGACGACCGTTCCGCGGTTCCGCTGGCTCGGCGCCCTCTGGCTCGCCGCGGCGAGCTACGTGCTCATCAGGTTCGGCATGTACACGCTCATCGCGTCGAGCACCACGCTGGGCGCGTTCTACGCCTCGACGATCGAGCAGGCGATGCTCGTGAACCGGGTCATGGCCGCAGCGGGCGTGCTGTTCTTCGCGGCGATGGCCGCGTGGTGGCTGCCGACTGCGGGCGGGCTGTGGGCGCGCCGTCGACGAAGCGACCCTACCGTCGACGTCGCGCCCACCGAGGCGGTGTCCGCATGAATCTGCAGCGCATCGCGGCGGTCGTCGTGATCTCGGGCGCCGTGCTCGGCGGCGCGTCGGTCGTCGCCCTGGGCGCCGCCGCGTACGCGGCGAGCCAGCCGGGGCCCGAGCCGATCGCCGAGCCGGCGAGCGGAACGGACGGCGGTGAGTCGGAGGACGAGATGGCGTCGTATCTCGCCTCGCTGCCCGAGGCCGAACCCGGGGTACCGACCGCGCCTCCGGCGACTCCGAAGGCGCCGCCGCAGCCGGGTACCGGGGTGATGGCGGCGAGCTACAACCCGTACCTCGAGCCGAGCGACCCCGAGTACGTTTCGCCCGAGGAACGCTCGGAGTACCTGGGCGAGCAGGAGCTCGTGCGTCAGTGCATGGCCGATCGCGGATTCGACTACCGGATCGCCCGCTGGTGGCTGGAAGAGGATTCCCAGCCGGTCGGCCTGGACTTCGAGACCTCGATCCTGTGGGGGCAGGCGTTGCTCGGCGAGGACCACCCCTACAGCTTCGAAGGCGGGTGCGCGACGGAAGCCCGGACCGCGGCCGAGGCGGGTCGTGCCGCGGGCACACCGTTGTCCGCGGCCGTTCCGCCCGACGACCCCGATCTGCCGACACCGCGCGAGAACTGGCTCGCATACGACGACGTCATCCGTCAGTGCATGGGCGACAAGGGGTTCGAGTACCTCTATTCGGAGTTCTGGAATCCCGACTACGTCACCCCCGACCCCTTCGACGTCGACCCGCAGGACGCGATGCCCGATGATCTGACTCCCGAGCAGGAAGCGGAGTGGACCCTCGCGCTCGGCGGCGACGCGGGGACGAGTGCGGCGTACCGCTGGGAGGACGCCGGTTGCTCGGGCTACGCGACGCACGTCACCGGCCGTGACAATATGCGGTGATCGTCCGTCATGCCGCGGCGATCATGCCCCGGGGCCGGAGCCGGCCCCGGGGCATCCGATCGCTCAGCCCTTCTTGTCGGGGGCGATGCGCGGCAGCAGATACTTGCCCGAGAGCCAGGCGGCCAGGGCGGTGATGATCCAGACGATGACGGCCGCGAGCACCCACGGCGCGATGCCGTCGAAGGTGATGCCGTCGCCGAGCGAGGCGACGAAGAGCGCGACCGCGGTCGAGATGAGGCCTGCGACGCCCGCGACGGCCGGGGCGCCACGGTGGAACAGGGTCTCGACCAGCCACTCGATGAGGGCCTGCACGGCCGCGAACACGATGATCGCGACGATGAATCCCGACCAGTGCAGGTGCATGCCCGGGACGAGCAGCGCGGCGACGGCGAGGGCGAGGGCGGCGAGCACGAGGGAGACGCCGAGACGGATGAGGAAGCGCACCATGGCGTGAGCGTAGCGCTTCCGTCGGCAGCCGGTCGGGAGGATGATGGGCGGGTGAGCGAGCCGACGACGGTCAATCACGCGGCGCGGCGGGTGCAGTCCGTGTATTTCACGCTGCTCATCGGCAACACGCTCGCGGCGTCGTTCATCTGGGGTGTGAACACGCTGTTCCTGCTCGACGCCGGGCTCTCGAATCTCGAGGCATTCGCCGCGAACGCCTTCTTCTCGTTGGGCATGGTGATCTTCGAGGTGCCGACGGGCGTCGTCGCCGACACCCTCGGCCGTCGCATGTCCTACCTCCTCGGCACGGTCACGCTCGCCGTCACGACGCTGCTCTACTACTGGCTCTGGGTGATCGAGGCGCCGTTCTGGGGATGGGCGGTCGTCTCGGTGCTGCTCGGGCTCGGCTTCACCTTCTTCTCGGGGGCGACCGAGGCGTGGCTCGTCGACGCGCTCACCGCGACCGGGTACACGGGCAGTCTCGAGCGGGTGTTCGGACGCGGGCTCGCGCTCTCGGGCGCCGCGATGTTCATCGGCTCGATCGCGGGCGGCGTGATCGCGCAGGCGAGCGACCTCGGGGTGCCGTTCCTCGTCCGCGCCGCGATCCTCATCGTCATGTTCGTCGTCGCCGCGGTGCTCATGCGCGACCTCGGCTTCACGCCCGCCGGACGCGCGCACCCGCTGCAGGCCACGAAGCAGGTGTTCCAGTCGTCGCTGAAGTACGGGCTCGGGCGACCGGCGGTGCGCTACGTGATGTTCGCCTCGTTCTTCACCTCCGGCGTCGGCTTCTACGTCTTCTATGCGCTGCAGCCCTACCTCGTCGAGCTCTGGGGCGACGAGGAGGCGTACTCGATCGCGGGCCTCGCCGCCGCGATCCTCTCGGGCTCGCAGATCATCGGCGGGCTCTGCGCGCCGTGGGTGCGTCGCCGGTTCCGACGCCGCACCACGACGATCCTCCTGAGCCTCGTGGTGAGCTGCGCCGTGCTCCTCGCGCTGGGATTCAACCGCAGCTTCTGGTTCGCGCTCGTGCTGCTCGTGCTCTGGGGGCTCGTCGATGCAGCGGCGGGCCCCGTGCAGCAGGCCTACCTCAACGACATGATCCCGTCGGCGCAGCGTGCGACGGTGCTCTCGTTCGACTCGCTGCTGGGCAGCACGGGCGGGGCGGTGATCCAGCCGGTGCTCGGGCGATCGGCCGACCTGTGGGGCTACCCGGGGTCGCTCCTCGTGAGCAGCGGGTTCCAGGCGCTCGCGGTGCCGTTCCTCTGGCTGAGCCGTCGGCAGCGCTCGCCCGCCGACGAGGCGACCGAGGTCGCCGGTGAGCGTCGCGAGACGGACGACGCCCCGGGGGTGCCGCCGATCGATTGAGCCGTAGGTCGCCGGCTGATCGTCCCGAATGCCGTCCGAGTGCAACCGGCTCACGGGGTTGCCCCCTCTTCGGGGGTCACGTAGCATTGCCGGACGCCCGCACGACGAACGCCCGAGCGACCCCTCGGGAGACGAGGAGGAGCCGCGTGCGCAAGATCCTCCTCCTGGTCGCCGCCGCGACGGTCCTCTTCCTCGGCTCCCTGTCGTTGGGCGTCGCCGCAGCCCTGACCGGGGCGCCCGTCTTCTACGACGCGCGCTCGCCGCACCCCGCGAGCACCGCCGACGATCGACTCGAGGTCGAGGCGGGCGCGCCGACGACGCCGCCCGGCACCTCGGACGGGGCCGACGACGGCGAGGATGCGGTGCCGCAGCCGTCACCGTCGCCGTCGCCGCACGCTCCGTCGCCGAGCGATGCTCCGACGCCCGAGGCGCCCCAGCCGTCGCCCACGACACCGCCGGCCGATCCGTTGCCCAGCGCCGCCGAGCAGGCGGCGTGGCTCGCGTTCCAGCAGGCGGTGCGCGAGTGCATGGTCGACGCCGGGTACGAGTACCGCCACTGGGAGTGGTGGACGACCGAACCGCGCAACCCGAACTCGACCGCGCCGGCCATGCCCGAAGGGCTCGGCGCCGACGAGCAGGCCGCATGGCATGCGGCGCTCGAGGGCCCGGGGCTCGACGGCACGGGATGTCTCGGCAAGGCCGCCGAAGAGGATCGAGAGGAATCGGCTCCGCCGCCTCCCGCACCGCCCGCGCCTTCGGTGCCGCCGGGGCCCGGCGACGGGGGCCTGCAACGCCCCGAGGACGCGACCGAGGGGGCCGCGCCCGAAGCGCTCGCACCCGACGCAGCCGAGGAGGTCGCGCCCGAAGCGCTCGCACCCGACGCGGCCGAGGCGGTCGCCTCCGACGTGGACGCACCGGGTGCGAACGCCTGACCGAGGCGGCATCCCGCCGCGTCGGTTCAGTCCGAGAGCGTCTCGACGCGCCCGTTCAGCTCCGAGGCATCCGTCGACCAGAGCGCGACGACCTCGTTCGCGAGTCGGTCTTCGAGGCCCGCGAGCGACTTCACTCGGAAGGTGACGGCGGCGCCGGTCTCGCCCTCCTTGCCGAGGCCGTGGGCGAGCGACTGCATCCAGGCCTCGCTCGCGGCCTTCACGGCGGCGTAGTTCGCGCCGCCCGCGAGCGGACGTTCGACCGCCGTCGAGGAGACGATCGCGATACGGCCCGCAGGGGAGGCGACGAGGTCGTCCCAGAGGGCGCGGCTGACGTGGCGCAGTGCCGAGAACGAGCGTTCGAGCACGCGGTAGTCCTCCTCGGTCTGCCCGGGGATGCCGCCGCCGCCGCGCCAGCCGCCGACGAGGTGGATGATGCCGTCGACCTCGCCGACCCGGCCGTGCACGCGCATCGCGAGGGGCCACACCTGCATCTGGTCGGTGAGATCGGCCTGCTCGACGATGACGCCCGGCAGCTCGGCTGCGAGCTCGACGAGCCGGCCGCGGTCGCTGCCCACCGCGATGACGCGGGCGCCCGCCTCGAGCAGGGCTCGGGCGACGGCTCGGCCCGAGGCGCTCGTCGCGCCCGCGATGAGCACGGTGCGCCCCGCGGCGCCGGTGGGGTGGTCGGTCATGGTGGGCTCCTCTTCGAGCTTCGTGGAAGCAGGCGGTCATTCAGGAGAACGAAAGCTGCTCAGGACGAAATCGCCGATTCCGTCCTGAGCAGCGTACGTCTTCCTGAAACGGTGGGTCAGACCTCGGTCTGCCCGGTGATGCCGACCGTCGACTCGATGACCGGCTTCATCTTCTTGTCGAGCGCCTCGAAGAACATCGACAGCGGGAACTCGTCGTCCATCACGAGGTCGGTGTAGCCCTTGGGCGGGCCGGCGAGCACCTCGCGGGGCAGGCCCTCGGCCCAGGCCGACGCCGGGTTCGGGGTGACGACCGAGGAGACGAGCTCGTAGGCCTTGAGCCAGTGCACCGTCTTCGGGCGGTCGATCGACTCCCAGTAGAGCAGGTCGATCGCGTCGCCGAGCTCGACGACCGCGTCGGCCACCTTGTCCCAGTCGAAGCTCAGCTCGACGTCGCGCCACTCGAGCACGTGCTTCTTGTGCAGCCACGCGAACAGCAGCTGGCCGCCGAGGCCGTCGTAGTTGCGCACGCGCGACCCGGTGATCGAGAAGCGGAAGATGCGGTCGAAGATGACGGCGTACTGCACGAGCTTGCCGGTCGAGCGCATCTGCTCCTCGACGTCGGTGAGCTCTTCGCCCTTCGCGAGGCGGGCGTCGAGCGCGCGCTGGATCTTGACCGACTCGCGGAACGCGGTCAGGTCGCAGCGCAGCTCCTCCAGCGAGTAGAGGAAGAACGGCATGCGCTGCTTGATCATGAACGGGTCGAACGGCAGGTCGCCGCGCATGTGCGTGCGGTCGTGGATGATGTCCCACATGACGAAGGTGCGCTCGGTGAGCTCCTGGTCGGTGAGCATCTCGGCGGCGTCGTCGGGCAGCACGAGCTTCGTGATGTCGCTCGCGGCGCGCACGACCTTGCGGTAGCGGGCGGCCTCGCGGTCCTGGAAGATCGCGCCCCACGTGAACGTCGGGATCTCGCGCATCGCGACGGTCTCAGGGAAGAGCACGGCCGAGTTGGTGTCGTAGCCGGGGGTGAAGTCGACGAGGCGGAGGCTCACGAAGAGCTTGTTGCCGTAGTCGCCGGCTTCGAGGGCGGCGATGAACTCGGGCCAGATGGTCTCGACGACGAGCGCCTCGACGTGGCGGTCGAGCGAGCCGTTCTGCGTGTACATCGGGAACACGACGAGGTGGCGGATGCCGTCGATGCGGTGGCGCTGCGGCTGGAACTCGACGAGCGAGTCGAGGAAGTCGGGCACCTCGAGCCCTGCGGCCTGCCACTTGCGGAAGTCGGCCTGGAGTGCGGTGAGGTAGGCGGCCTCGTGCGGGAAGCGCGGCGCGAGTGCGGCGACCGACTCGACGATGGCGTCGACGAGGGCGGATGCCTCGGCCTTGTCACCCTCGACGGGGACGGAGCCGTCCTTCACCTGGAGCGACTGGAGCTTCGTCGCCGACTCCTTGAGGCGGAGCCAGGCGGGGTCGGCCTCGACGCCGTCGGCGAGGGCGATCTGCTCGGGCGTGACGTCCTCGAGGACCTCGGGTTCGCCGACGATGGGGTCGATCGTGATGTTCGACATGTGAACCTCCGTTCCTCAGTGAGGGGTCAGATGCTGGGTCGCGGCAGTGCCGCGCGCGGCGGGAATCGCCGTACAGCTCAAGGCTACGAGGCATCCGCTCGCGATTGATTGCACTGCAACGCGGGAATCTTGCGTTCGCCTTCGAAACGGCGCCGCAGATCGCGCATGCCGCGCACGCCCGCGATTCGCATCGAAGTCGAGAACACCTCAGCGTTCACCCGGATGCCGCTCCACGCCTGCCCGGCCTCGACGCGACGCGGGCACCGAGGAGAACACCGGGGGCGGTCCCGATGACGGGCGTCTCGCCCGACCCTAACTTGAGGATTGTTCACATCCCCGCGAACCCCCACATGAACAGGAGAGGGCCATGAACACCAACAGGACCGGCGCCGCAGTGATCGGTGCCGTCGTACTCCTCGTCACGATCAGCGGCTGCGCCGGTGTGCAGTCCCAGCTCGAGAGCGGATCCGGATCGCAGAGCGTGACCTCGCTGCAGTCGCAGCAGGACTCGGCCCGTCGAGAGGCCGCGCTGGAACGCAGCCGGGCTCACGCGCAGGAATTCGCGCCCCAGGGCACCACCCTGCAGGACATCCTGCGCGAGGCCGAGCGCACCGAGCGCGTCGAGTCGGCCGCACGCTCTGCGAAGGCGCAAGAGCAGATGCGAGCCGTCAAGCAGGCCGAGCAGTCGGCGCAGCGCGCCGCTCGCTCGAACTCGGCACAGGTCCAGGAGGCCGTGCGCGCGACCAAGCAGGCGGAGGCCGTCGACCCCTCGGCCGCCGAGGTGCAGGGCCAGCGTCTCGCCGAGTACGCCGAGCAGTTCGGCCAGTCGCAGGACGACGGCGTCCCCACGCCGACGCCCGAGCCCCGACCGATCTCACCGCGCAACCGATGATCACCACGCGAGAGCGGGGTCACGCCGACCGGCTGGCCCCGCTCTCGATCTGCGCGCCCGAACCGGACGGGCGCGACGATTCAGAGGGACTTCGCCATGTGCAGCGACGCCGCCTCGAATCCGAGGCTCTCGTAGAGCTCGATCGCCGGCACGTTGTAGGCGAACACGTTGAGGCCGAGCGTCGGCGAGCCGTGCTCGCGAGCGACCTGCTCGGCGTGCCGCATCGCCGCCCGGCCGAGGCCCCGGCGGCGGAAAGGTTCGCGCACGTGCACGTCCCACACCCACCACGCGTCGCCTCCCTCGGCCCAGGGGCCGAGCCACAGCCACCCCGCGTCCTCGCCGTCGACGACGATCGCGAGCAGCACGTGCTCGGGGTGCAGCTGCCCGTCGGTGAAGAAGCGCTGCCGCGAGGCCTCGACCGCGGCCTCGGCCTGCTCGGGGGTGTCACCGGCGCGCAGCCTCGACGCCTGGTAGTACGCCATCGACTCGGGCAGCCACATCACGAGGTCGTCGCCCGTGATCGGGACGAAGGCGAGCTCGTCGGCGCGCGCGGTCTCCGCGGTCGCGGTGTCGTCGGTCATCCCTCCATGTTGGCGGATGTCCCGCGCCGGCGCACGGGCGGATCCCCGATGCCGATCGGCGTGCCCCGCAACCCACCGCCGGCGGGGTAGGGTCGCCGCCATGGGCGACCCCGAACTGCAGACCGCCGCCGAGGTGCGTGCCGCCCTCGCCGCGGCGTCCGACCCGGCGAGGGCGAGCGGCGCGGCGGCCTTCTTCAAGACTGGGCCGGGCGGCTACGCCGAGCGCGACGTGTTCCTGGGCGTCACGGTGCCGGCGACGCGCGCGATCGTGCGGAGATCGTCGGCGCTCCCGCCGGCCGACGTCGCCGAGCTCGTCGCGAGCCCGATCCACGAGGAGCGGCTCGCGGGCCTGCTCGTCATGGTCGAGCGATTCCGCCGCGCCGGCCGTGTGCGCACCCGCGACGACGCCGTGCGCGCGGCCGAGCACGAGCGCTACCTCGACGCCGTGCGCGCGGGGCACGTCGACAACTGGGACCTCGTCGACGCCACGGCCGAGTACCTGCTCGGCGAGGTGGTGTTCCCCGCGGCGCCGGTCGCCGAGGTCGTGCCGCCGATCGTGGGCGAGCTCGTGACATCCGATTCGATCTGGCCGCGCCGCGTCGCGGTCATCTCGACCTTCGCCGCGATCAAGGCGGGCGACCCGCGGCCGATGCTCGCGCTCGCCGAGCGGCTGCTCGACGACCCCGAGCCGCTGCTGCACAAGGCGGTCGGCTGGATGCTGCGGGAGGTCGGCAAGCGAGTCGATCGCTCCGTGCTCACCGGCTTCCTCGACGGGCATGCGGCGCGGATGCCCCGCACCATGCTGAGCTACGCGACCGAGCACCTCGACCCGGCCGAGCGGGCGCGCTACCGCGCGATGCGCTGAGCGCGCCCGACACCGCCCGGCGCTCGTGCCGTCTCGGGCCGTCGGCCGCGGGGGCGCCTCGAGGCGTCGCGCTCGCCGAGGCGACGTGCCGTGGCGAGCCACGCGGCCCGCTGCCCGGCCGACGAGAACCGCACCGGCGTGAACCGCGAGATGCCGATCGTGCGGATTCCGCAGTAGGCGAGCGTCGCCCGGGCCAGCGAGGTCTCGGCGGCGTTGCGGTAGACGAGGCGATTCCAGGCGGCGGGCGAATCCATCGTCATCACGATGCGCGCGGTGCGACCGCCCAGCAGGCGCGTCGAGACATGGCCGCGACCGTACGCGAACGCCGTGCCCGAGAGCATGACCCGGTCGAGGAACGCCTTCAGCACGGCCGGGTAAGTGCCCCACCACTGCGGGAAGAGGAACACGAGGTGCTCGGCCCAGGCGACGTCGTCGACGAAGCCGCGGATGCTCGGTTCGAGGTGGCCCGTGTCGCCGCCCGGGGCGCGGAGCGCGGAGCGATCGTCGGGGATCAGCGTGAACTCGCGTTCGGCGAGGTCGATGACCCTGACCGCGGGCCCGTCGGCCGAGCTGCCCGACCGGCCGTCCGCCGAGCCGACCGACCGGCCGTCCGCCGAGCCGTCCGTCGAGCGGCCCGCGGCCCGGAGCCCCTCGACGTACCGCTCGGCGAGGGCGTGCGTGAAGCTGCCTCGGTGCGGGTGGCCGATGATCACGAGGGTGCGGGTCATCCGCGCGCCTCGACGGGGCGCGGCGCGTCGACGGCGTGCGGAGCGCGACCGGCGGGCAGCAGCAGTGCGACGAGCGCCGACCCGATCAGCACGGCCGCGCCGACGAGCACCGCCGGCTGCGCGCCCTCGATGTAGCCGGTCGGCGTGAGCGTGCCGCCCGCGCCGGTGAAGACGGCGGTCGACACCGCGATGCCGAGCGCGACGCCGACCTCGCGGAGCATGGAGTTCGTGCCGCTCGCCTTGGCATGGTCGTCGGGCGCCATGCGGGCGAGCACCGCGGTCGAGGACGGGGCGAACACGAGCCCCATGCCGACCCCGGCGAGGATGAACGGTGCGAGGTACGCCGAGTACTCGGTGCCCGCGTCGAGCAGGGGCGTCAGCCAGAAGAGCGCCGCGCCGAGGGCGAGGAGCCCCGCGACGATGAGCGCCCGGGTGCCGACGCGCGGTGCGAGGAGGCCGGCGAGCGGCGCCACGACCATCGGCGCGAGCGTCCACGGCGAGGTCTGCACCGCCGCCTCGAGCGGCGACGCGCCCTGCACCAGTTGCAGGAACTGGATCAGGATGAAGATCGAGCCGAAGGCGCCGAAGCTGAACCCGAAGCCGACGACGTTCGCGATCGAGAAGCTGCGGTCGCGGAAGAGCCGGAGCGGCAGCAGCGGCGCGCTCGCGCGCGACTCCCAGACGACGAAGGCGACGAGCAGCACGCCGCCGCCGATGAGCCCGGCGAGCACCTCGGTACTCGACCAGCCGGCGTCGTTGCCGCGCACGATGCCGTACACGAGGGCGAGCAGGCCGAGGCCCGAGAGCAGCAGGCCGATCACGTCGGCGCGCAGGCGCGCCCCGAAGCCGTTGCGGAGGACGGCCAGCGCGAGCGCGATCGACGCGAGGCCGACCGGGACGTTGATCCAGAAGATCGCCTGCCACGCCCAGCCCTCGATGACCGCGCCGCCGACGAGCGGCCCGGTCGCGACGCCGAGCCCGGCGACGCCGCCCCAGATGCCGATGGCGAGTGGGCGGCGGGCGATGGGCACGGCGCCCGCGAGGAGGGTCAGCGAGAGCGGCATGATCGCGGCGGCGCCGAAGCCCTGGGCGGCACGAGCGGCGATCAGCTGGCCGGGATCGCTCGCGAGCGCGGCGAGGGCCGAGCTCGCGGTGAAGACGGCGATGCCGACGAGGAACACGGTGCGCCGGCCGAAGCGGTCGCCGAGGGCGACCGCCATCAGGATGGTGCTCGCGAAGGCGAGCGTGTACGCGTTCATGAACCACTGCAGCTCTTCGACGGATGCCCCGAACTCCGTGTGCAGCACGGGCAGCGCGTTCGTCATCACGAGGTTGTCGAGGGTGGCCATGAACATCGGCAGCGCCGTGGCGAGGAGCACGAGCCAGAGCGGAGGGACGCGGCGCGGTCGGCGCGCGGTGGCGCCGGGAGCGGCCGAGGCGGCGAGTGTGGTCGACATGGCGATCTCCAAAGTTGTAATCCGATGATTACTTCGTAATGTAGTAATCGACTGATAACATGTCAAGCATGTCGGCCGAAGAGATCACCGCACCCGCGACGGCGCCGCGCATGAAGGCCGCCGACCGCCGCGAGCTCATCCTCGCCGCGGCGACGGCCGTGTTCGGTGCGAAGAGCTACGTCGGCACCACGACCGACGAGGTCGCGCGGGCCGCCGGCGTCAGCCAGCCGTACGTCGTGCGCCTCTTCGGCACCAAGGAGAAGCTCTTCATCGCGGTGGTCGAGCGGGCCTACGCCAGGGTGATCGACGAGTTCCGCCGTGCGATGCCGGGCCCCGACGAGACCCGCATCGACCGGATGGGCGCCGCGTACACCGAGCTCCTCGCCGAGCGGGGAATGCTGCCCGTCATCGCGCACTCCACGTCGCTCGGCGGCGAACCCGAGATCGGGCGCGTGGCCCGCCGCGGGTTCAGCGACATCTGGCGCTTCCTCCGCGAGGAGGCCGGATTCACGCCAGAGACCGCCCGCGAGTTCTTCGCGACGGGCATGCTCATCAACGCCGTGGTCGGCCTGCGGCTCACCGGCGACTACGGCGACGAGGTCTCGGCGACCGAGGTGCTCGACTCCTGCTTCCCCGGGGCCGTCGAGCAGGTGCGCACGCTGCTTCCGGCAGCCGACGAGCCCTGGTGAACCTCGGCACCGGCCTCCGGTGAGCCGCCTCGCCCGGTGAGGCGGCCGCGCCCCTCGCGGTGGGGGAGGATTGGACGATGACGAGAACGGTGCGCGGCGCGAAGGTGCTCATCACGGGTGCCGCGGCCGGCCTCGGGCGGAGGTTCGCCGAACGCGCGGTCGCCGAGGGCGCCGCCTCCGTCATCCTCTGGGACATCGACCCCGAGGCCCTCCGCCGCACCGTCGACGAACTCGGTGCCGTCTCCCGCGGGCGCACCCGCGTGCAGTCGTTCGTCGTCGACGTGGGCGACCTCGGCGCCATCGCGAAGACGGCCCAGCGCGTGCGACGCGAGCTCGGCAACCCCGACGTCCTCGTCAACAACGCGGGCATCGTCCGCGGCAACGGCTACTTCTGGCAGACCGACAACGGCGACGACACCCGCCCCACGATGCAGGTCAACGCGCTCGCCCCGATGTACGTCGCGCGCGAGTTCCTCCCGGGCATGATCGCGAACGCGTTCCGCCCGGCACGCATCGTGAACCTCGCCTCGGCGGCGGGCACCATCGGCAATCCGCGCATGGCCGTGTACGCGGCATCCAAGGCGGCGCTCATCGCCTGGAGCGACTCGCTGCGCCTCGAACTCGAGCAGGCCGGCCACCGGAACGTCACGGTGACCACCGTCACGCCGAGCTACATCGCCACCGGCATGTTCGCCGGGGCGCGCGGCCCGGTGATGGCGCCGGTGCTCGATCCCGAGTACGTCGTCGACCGGGTCTGGGCGGCGATGCTCGCGGGGCGGCCGCTCGTCGAACTGCCGGGCAGCGTCCGGCTCTCGCGGGTCCTGCGCGCCGTGCTTCCGACGCGCGTGTTCGACCGCGTCGTCGGCGACGGCCTCGGCGTCTACCGCTCGATGGAGCGGTTCACCGGGCGGCGCTGAACCCGCACGGGCTGCAGCACACGGCGACGCTGGGCCAGCAGGCCGAGCGCGATCGGGGCGACGAGGCCCGCGAGGCAGAGCACCGAGAGCCAGATTTCCGTGGTCATGCGACGACCGTAGCCCCGGAGCCTGAGTGCGCGCCCCGAACGTCGAAGGGATGCCTCGGGCCCGGCGCGTTCCTCAGAGCCCGTGCTCGTCGAGCCATGCCAGCAGCAGCCGCGAGAACTCCTCGGGGCGCTCGACGCTCGGCAGGTGCGCCGTGCCCGTGAGCCGGTGCGCGGTCGCGTCGGGCAGCGTCGCCGCGAGGGTCTCGAACTGGGCGAGGAACGGTGCGAAGTCGAGCTCGCCGACCATGACGAGCGACGGCACTCCGATCGTGTCGAGCCTGCCGGCCGCGGCGGGCTCGAGCGGGCGCATGTCGCCGTCGTCGAGGGCGTGCGCGACGTTCGGCAGCGCGAGCTCGCGCGCGCGGGCGAGGAACGCCGGGTCGAGCTCGTCGGCGACGCGCCCGACGCCTGCGGCGAAGAGCTCGGTCTCGAGGCGCAGCATCCGCGCCGCGTCGACGGCGGGATCGATCGCCTCGACCTCGTCGAACCGCGCCTGCGTGGCCGCATCGAGCGGCACCTCGGGGTGGCCGCCGATGCGCGCGGAGACGGCGACGAGCCCGGCGACGCGATCCGGTGCGTGGAGCGCGACGTCGATCGCGATCGCGCCACCGCGACTCGCGCCGACGACCGTCGCCTGCGCGATGCCGAGGTGGTCGAGGAGGGCGATCGCGTCGCGGTGGTTCCAGAACGGCTCGGCCTCGTCGTGGCGGGTGCCGCCGAATGCGCGCGGGTCGTAGCGCACGACGAGGTGTTCGGAGGCGAGCGCCTCGACGTGCTCGTCCCACATGCGGAGGGTCGCGATGCCCGCCGGGATCAGCAGCAGGGCCGGCGCCGAGGCGCGGCCGGTCGTCTCGTAGGCGAGCTCGGCTCCGGGCAGGTCGAGGTGCGGCACGTCACGAGACTACGCACTCCGGGGCCCATTCGATGACCGTCGGCGCTCCGGCGCCGGTCAGTCCTCGTCCTTGCCCTTGTTCTTGTCCTTCTTGTCGTCGTTGCGGTTGTCCCCGCTGTTGCCGGGGCCGCTGTTGTCGTCGTCGTCATCGGCCGGCGTGGGCGTCGGAGACGGCTCGGAGGCCTGGCGGGCGCGCTCCTCGGCGGCCTCGAGATCGTCGCGCACGAGCTCGATCGCCGCACGGACCTCGGCCTCCTGCGCTTCGGGGAGGTCGCCCGCGGCGACCGCCTCGTCGACATCGCGCTCGAGCAGGAGGAGCGCCGCGAGCGCCCCGGCGAAGTCCTCGTCGGCCGAACGCTCGGCGACGCGCACGACCGACGCGTGCAGGGCGTCGCCGGCATCGGCTTCGCTCGCGCAGCCCGCGAGCCCGAGCCCGAGTCCGAGCGCGACGACGGTGGCGAGCGCCGCGGCACGCAGGCGGCGGTACCGGGTGAGCCGGGTCATCCTCGCACCGCCTCGTCGAGTTGCTGCAGATGCTCGCCGAGCGGATCGAGCTCGGCCGGGATCGGCGGCAGGGGCGTGGGCTCGGACTGGTCGCCGCCGGTCGCCGCAGTGATCGCGGCGTGGACGGCCAGCACGATCGCGACCGTGGCGATCGCGAGCACGACGACGATGAGCACCGGGCGCCGCCGGGAGGGCTTCGGGCTTCCCGGGCGTGCGGAGCCGACCGGGCGCGTGCCGGAGGCGCCGGCGGGGGAGTGGAGGTCGCTCGGGACGGTCGGCGCACCCGGGTGCGCCGGAAGCACTCGGGTCGGGCCCGTCGGCTCGGGCTCGGGCTCGGGGACGCTTTCGGGCTCGGCCGTCTGCGGCGCGCCGACGGGTGCCGTCGCGTCGAGCACGACCGTCGGCGCGAGCGAGGACGTCTCCGATTCCGACTCGACGTCGGCCGGTTCCGACGCCCGCCCCGGGCTCGTCCGCGCGAGCGCCGTCGCGGCGACCGCGACCTCGAGCGCCGTGGGCCGTGCGGCCGGTTCGCGGGCCGTCATGCGGGTGAGCAGCTCGACCCAGTCGGAGCCGAGCTCGCCCGGCACCTCGGGGTCGCGCACCAGCCTGGCGCTCGCCGCCTCGGCCGCGGGGCCGGGGAACGCACGTCGCCCGGTGCGCGCCTCGAGCATGAGCAGGCCGAGCGAGTAGACGTCGGCAGCACTGCCGGGGGCGGCGCCGCTCACCTGCTCGGGGCTCAGGTAGCCGGGCGTGCCGACGAGGAGGCCGGTGCGGGTGATGCGGGCATCGTCGATGAGCCGGGCGATGCCGAAGTCGGCGAGCTTCGCGTTCCACCGACGGCTCGGCAAGTGCGCCGGCTCGAGCAGCACGTTCGCGGGCTTCACGTCGCGGTGCACGATGCCGCGCGAATGGATGACGTGGAGCGCCTCGCCCAGGTCGGCGAGGAGATCGGCCGCGTCGGCGGCATCGAGCGGTCCGTGCTGGAGCGCGGCACGCAGGTCGTGCCCCTCGACGAGCTCCATCACGAAGTACTCGCGCGAGCTGCCGGCATCGTGCGCCGCGTCGTAGAGGCGCACGAGCGCCCGATGCTCGACGCTCGCGAGCAGCGCGATCTCGGAGGCGCGCCGCCCCGCGTCGTCGATGCCCTCGGTGGCCTCGCCGAACACCTTCACCGCGACCGGCCGACCGAGCGACACGTCGAAGCCGCGGTACACGCTCGCCATGCCGCCGCGCCCGATGAGCGCGTCGAGTCGGTAGCGTCCGCCGAGCATCCGGCCCGTGGTGG
This sequence comes from Agromyces sp. NPDC057679, assembly GCF_042799635.1. NCBI lineage: Bacteria > Bacillati > Actinomycetota > Actinomycetes > Micrococcales > Microbacteriaceae > Agromyces > Agromyces sp. NPDC057679. Next base: position 348,389 of record NZ_JBHVIK010000002.1, read on the forward strand.
GCTCGGTGCGGTCGCGATCGGAGATGTTCGTCACTCCTCAGAGGGTAGTCCGCCGGGCTGGGACCGGCCCGGGGGTTGCGTCGCTCGGCTCAGAAGATCATCGGCCGGTCGTCGTCGTCGTCGCCCAGGGCGAGGTCGACGAGCACCGGCACGTGGTCGCTCGGGGCGTCGCCCTTGCGCTCGTCGCGATGGATCGACGCCGAGGTCACCGCCTCGGCGAACGTCGCCGAGCCGAGGATGAAGTCGATGCGCAGGCCCTCGTTGCGGGGGAAGCGCAGCTGCTTGTAGTCCCAGTAGGTGTACAGCCCCTCGGGCACCCGCGCACGCACGACATCGGTGACGCCCGCGTTCTCGAGGGCGAAGAACGCGGCGCGCTCCTCGGGCGAGACGTGGGTCGTCTGCCCGACCACCACGGTCGGGTCGCCGTTGTCGATGTCGAGCGGCGCGACGTTGAAGTCGCCCATGAGCGCGAACGGGCGCTCGGGGTGGGCGGTCGTCTCGGCGCGCGCGTAGTCGGTGAGTGCGGCGTAGAAGTCGAGCTTGTAGTGGAGGTGCGGGTCGCCGAGCGAGCGGCCGTTCGGCACGTACAGGCTCCACACGCGCACGCCGTCGACGGTCGCGCCGATCGCGCGCGCCTCCTTCGGGAGGTCGGGGCCGTCATGCCCCTTCAGGAACCCCGGCATGCCCGGGAACTCGGTCTCGACGTCGGTGATCGGCGCCCGGCTCGCGATCGCCACGCCGTTCCACTGGTTCAGTCCGTGGATCGCGAGCTCGTACCCGGCCTCCTCGAAGGCCTCGTGCGGGAACTGCTCGGGCTTGCACTTGATCTCCTGCATGGCCAGCACGTCGACGTCCTCGCGCACCATCCAGTCGACGACGCGGCCGACGCGGGTGCGGATCGAGTTGACGTTCCAGGTGGCGATGCGCATGGGTTCCAGCGTAGGTCAGCCGGGCGACACCCCGAGCACGGCGAGGGCGGATGCCCCGTGGTCGCCCACGAGGCATCCGCCCTCGATGCCGGTCAGCAGACCTTGAACGGCTTGCCGCTGAAGGAGAGCTTCGAGAAGTAGCCGAGCAGGTACGCCTCATGCACCTCGAGGCCGGTGATGTTCTTCGCGACCCCAGCCGGCGTGCAGTTCGGCGGCACGACGTGCATCGGGGCGCCGTAGGCGCCCGCGAGGGGCGCGCCCGAGAGTGCATCGGGGAACTTGGTGCCGTTCACGAGGAAGGCGTAGACCGACGACCACTGGTTCGGATCCCAGACCGCCTGATTGATCTTGAGCGCCGTCTGGTAGCGGTCGGCTCCGGCGAATCGCGTCACCGTGATGCCGGCCCGGTCGTCGATCCACTTCGCCTGCTGGGCGGAGACCACCCCGGTTCCACCGGCGATCGCGACGTGCTTGGCTCCGGTCTGGAGCAGGGTCTCGGTGACTCCGAGGTCGTACCTGGTCGACGTTCCGTCGATGATGAGCACGGGAAGACCGTCGACGGCCCCGGCGGCGCTCGCGGCGAGTGCATCCGGGAAGTTGGTACCGGTCGCGACCCAGATCGCGGGGACTTCATCGAACGCGGCCGCGATGATCCGGCGCGACGTCTCGTAGCGATCCTTTCCCGCGAGGCGGATCACGCTGGGGGCGAGGGGCTTGAGCTGCTTCTCGACCGCCGCCGACACCGCACCGGTGCCGCCCGCGATCACGATCGTGTCGGGCGAGAGGCGCTTGATCTCGGCCGCCGTGCTCGACGGAAGCGAGGTCGGCGGGACGAGCAGCAGGGGTCCGCGACACTGTGCGGCGGCGGGGCCGGCGCTCAGTGCGTCGGGGAAGTTCGCCCCCGATGCGATGTACACGCACGGCACGTCGGGCGCGAACCCGGACTTCGAGATCGCGACCGACGTCGAATAGCGGTCGAGACCGGCGATGTAGCCCGTGAGCAGGGGCTCGAGCCGCTCATCGACGGCGGTGACGGCCTGGCCGTCTGCGACGGTGACGGTCGTGGCCATGCCCGAACGCGGGGCATCCTTCCAGAACTCCGGGAGGAGCGACGTGCCGGAGGCCGTGTCGAAGAAGGCCACGTGGTAGGTGCCGGCCGGAACGCCCGTCACGCTGTACGCGCCGGTGTCCGCCGCCTCGGCGGAGGCGACGAGGTCGAACGAGTTCGTCGCGTCGTTCCAGAGCTGCACCTCGACGTAGCCGGTGCCGAGGGGCTTCAGCGGCTTCTCGGTCATGTCGGTGTACGTCACCGTGCCCGAGATCGACCCGGTGCCCGCACCGGCGGCGGCCGGGGCGAGCCCGGCTCCGCCCAGCTGCTGCGGGCCCGCGAGTTCGGGGTCGGCTCGGAAGGGGGCGAACGGATCGTCAGCAGGCGGCCGCGTCTCGCCGGTGGAGGGCAACGGGGGCGGCACGAGATCATCGGCGGCGGCGTTGGTCACGCCGGCGAAGAGGAGCGCGCAGCTGGCGGCAGCGGCGGCGGCTGCGCGCCAAGGCGCGCCCGGTCGGGTTCGGGTCATTCGGATTCCTTCGTAGGGGGTCGCACGATCGGTGCGGGTAGCGGGAGCATACGGAGTGGATCCTCCGATACGCGACCCCCAGTTCGGGCTCATTCCTCAGGATGAGTTGGTGTTGCGGGACACCGGCGGGCTCAGCGGCTGCGCCGCGCGATCGCCGGCACGACGACCCACACGACGATGACGACCGCGAGCGCCGCGCCGAGCGCGATGTAGCCGGCGACGCGGCCGACGGCGACGTCGAAGATGAGGCTCGTCACCCCCGCGGAGAGCAGGGAGACGACGGCGAGCAGCCCGAACAGCATGCGGTTCCCGATATGCACGAGGCGGTCCTTCTGCTGCCGCCCGAACAGCTGCCGGTGCAGGATGACCGGCGCGAAGCCGAGCACGGTCGCGAGGCCCGCGAGGGCGACGAGCACGAGGTAGAGGGTCAGCTCGTAGTCGTCGAGCTCCGCGAATCGGGGCTGGAATGCCGCGGCGAGCAGGAAACCGGTGATGATCTGCGTGCCGGTCTGCACCGCGCGCAGCTCCTGCAGGATGTCGCCCCAGTTGCGGTCGAGGCGTTCGACTCGGGTCTCGTCGCGGCCGTCGCGGCGGTCGTCGCGGTCTTCGTCGTCGGCGCTCGCGGTCTGCGTGGCGGAGTCGGTGCCCATACGCGATCGTACCGCCGGGCGCCGCACCGCCACGGGGGCTTGCGACGTGCTGCGCCAGCCCTGCAGCCGTCGTTGCTGTCAGAATGGAGCTCGTCGTGTTCAACAGGGGAGCATCATGGCCGCAGCATTCAGTGTCGAAGGCGTCGAGGGCCTGCCCGAGATCTCGACCGGGGACGATCTCGCCGCGATCATCGCGGCCGCCGCCGAGTTCGCCGACGGCGACATCCTCGTCGTCACCTCGAAGATCGTCTCGAAGGCCGAGGGGCGCGTCGTGCAGGCCGCCGACCGCGAACAGGCGATCACCGACGAGACCGTGCGCGTCATCGCGACGCGCGAGTACGAGGGCGGCGTCACCCGCATCGTCGAGAACCGGCAGGGCATCGTCGGGGCGGCGGCCGGGGTGGATGCCTCGAACGCGCCCGATGGCACCGTGCTGCTGCTGCCCGTCGACCCCGACGCCTCGGCGCGCGACCTCGCGACGGGGCTGCGTGCCCTGACCGGTGCCCGGGTCGGCGTCATCCTCTCCGACACGCTCGGGCGCCCGTGGCGCGAGGGCCAGACCGACATCGCGATCGGCGCCGCCGGCGTGCACGTCTTCGACGACCTGCGCGGCGGGGTGGATGCCTCGGGCAAGCCCCTCTCGGTGACGATGCCGTGCGTGGCCGACGAGATCGCCGGAGCGGGCGAGCTCGTGAAAGGCAAGTCGTCGGGGGTGCCGCTCGCGATCGTGCGCGGGCTCGGACGCTACGTCGGCGACCTCGACCTGCCGGGTGCGCGGTCGATCCAGCGGCCGAGCGAGCGCGACCTGTTCCGCCAGGGCGCCGACGAGGCGTACGACGAGGGGTACCGCGCCGGATTCGACGAGGCGCAGGCCGAGGGCCCGCTGCGCTCGACGTCCGACTTCGAGTAGGCTCCTCCGATTTTTGGATCCAGAACGCGTGCCCTGAGCGGGGTTTGCCGGTACATTCGGGTGCCATGAGCGAACAGATCGCCGAGGGCGCGCGCCGCGCATCCGTCGGGTCCGGGTTGAACTCCGACGCACTGCAGCAGCTGGCGGGCAAGCACCAGACCGGGTACCGGTCGGTCGGCGTGATGGTCTACGACATCCTGAAGGACGCCATCCTCACCGGCACGCTGCCGCCGGGGCAGAAACTGCGCCAGGAGACCCTCGCCGAGTCGATCGGCGTGTCCAGGCTGCCCGTGCGTTCGGCGCTCATCCAGCTCGAGGCCGACGGGCTCGTCGAGTTCCACGAACGTCGCGGTGCCGTCGTGAAGTCGCTTTCGGCCGACCAGGCCCGCGAGGTCTACGACATCCGCACGCTGCTCGAGGTCGAGGCACTGCGCCTCTCGATGGCCGAGATGACTCCAGAGCGCATCGCCCGCCTCCGCGAACTCGGTCGCACGGCCGACGTCGAGGACGAGGGGGCCGACTTCGTCGACGCCCGCACCGAGTTCTACGCCGAGCTGTATGACGCGGCCAACCGTCCGGTGCTGTGGGAGATGATCGAGCAACTGCGCCTCAAGGTCGGACGCTACGTGCTGGGCTGGCGTCTCGTGGGCGGGGCCGAGCACGGCCACTCGCACGAGGAGCTCGTCGCCGCCGTCGAGGGCGGCGACGTCGAGCACGCGAGCGGCGTGCTCCGTTCTCACCTCGAGCGCGTGCGCGACGCGGTGCTCGAGCTGCTCGTCGCGGGAGAGGCGGGCGCGCCGACGGCGGCGGCGTCGCGCGGCTGAGTCGCGCGGCTGAGGCGCGCGGCATCCGGTCGTGGGCCGTGCCTCCGTTCGTCGCTTGCGTTTTGGATCCAGTATCCGAAATAATGAGGCGACGCCAACGAGGCCCGACCACGTCGAGGTGACGGCGCCCCGCCGAGCAGGGAGGATGGAGGAGTGTCAGTGCACATCGGTTACGCCGCGATGCTCGAGCAGTTCCCGCCCGCCGAGGCGGTGGCGCTCGCCGCGCTCGCCGAACAACACGGCTTCACCGGGGTCATGGCGACCGACCACTTCCAGCCGTGGACGCCCCGCCTCGGGCAGGCCTCGCATGTCTGGAGCGTGCTCGGCGCCCTCGCCGAACGCACCCGCGGCGACTTCGGCCCGGGGGTGACGACGCCGACCTTCCGCACGCACCCCGCCGTCGTCGCGCAGGCGAGTGCGACGCTCGCGTCGATGCATCCCGGGCGCCACTGGCTCGGCATCGGCTCGGGTGAAGCGGTCAACGAGCACATCGTCGGGCAGTACTGGCCCGAGGCGCCCGACCGCATCAACCGCATGTTCGAGGCCGTCGAGCTCATCAAGAAGCTCTTCGCCGCTTCGATCGCCGGCCGCGACGTGCGTCATTCGGGCCCGAGCTTCAAGCTCGAGACCACCCGCCTCTGGACCATGCCGCCCGTCGCCCCCGAGGTCTACGTCGCCACCGCAGGCCCCGTGACCGCACGCCGCGCCGGACGGGTCGCCGACGGGCTCATCACGACGAGCGGCCCCGCCGATCGTCTCGACGCGCTGCTCGCCCGCTTCGCCGACGGGGCCCGCGACGGCGGCCGCGACGTGCGGCGCATGCCGAAGATCCTGCAGCTGCACCTCTCGTGGGCGGCGACCGACGAAGAGGCCATGCGCAACGCGCTCACCGAGTGGCCCATCGCCGGCATGCGGTTCGGGCGCAGCGACATCCGCTCGCCGTTCGAGTTCGAGCAGCTCGCGCGCACCGTGCGACCCGAGGACTTCGAGGGGCGCATGGTCGTCTCGGCCGACCCCGACCGGCATCGCGCCGAGATCCAGCGGCACCTCGACCTCGGCTTCGACCGCATCTACCTCCACAACGTCGGCCGCAACCAGGCCGAGTGGATCGAGGTCTTCGGCCGCGAGGTGCTGCCGGGGCTGCGCGCATGACGGCCGGCCCGGCGCCCGCCGGCTGGACCCTCGTCGTGCCGGTGAAGGCGTTCTCGGCGGCGAAGACCCGCCTCGGCCCGGCCGTGCCCGCCGAGGCGCGAGCCGCGCTCGCCCGCGCGTTCGCCCTCGACACGATCACCGCGGCCCGCGCCGCGCGCGGGGTCGAGCGGGTGATCGTCGTCACCGGCGAGGTCGACCTCGGCTCGCCGCTGCCGACCGGCGTCGAGCTCGTGCGCGAGGCCGGCGTCGCCGACGGGGCCGCCCCCGGCGGGCTCACCGCCGCGATCGACGACGGCATCCGCGCCGCCCGCGCCGACGGCCTCGTGCCCGTCGCGGTGCTGCTCGGCGACCTGCCGTCGCTCCGCACGAGCGAGCTCGAGTTCGCGCTCGAGGCCGCGTCGCGGCATCCCCTCGCCTTCATCGCCGATGCCGACGGCACCGGCACGACGCTCGCGACCGCCTCGGCAGGGGCAGCCATGCGCCCCGCCTTCGGCGAGCAGTCGGCATCGCGGCACCGCGAGGCCGGCTTCGCCGACCTGGCCGGCAGCGCGCCCTTCGCGACGCTCCGCCGCGACGTCGACACGGTCGAAGCGCTCGAACAGGCGCTGCGACTCGGCGTCGGCGCGCACACCGCCGAGGCCGTGGCCGCACTGACCGACGGTGCACTGCCGCACATCGGGCCCGGCCCGTCGACCCTCCCGACTCACCTCACCGACCCCCACAGAAGGAGCCACGCATGACCCTCACTCTCGGATACAAGGCCAGCGCCGAGCAGTTCGACCCGCGCGAGCTCGTCGAGATCGCCGTCGCCGCCGAAGGCCACGGCATGCAGTCGGTGTTCACGAGCGACCACTTCCAGCCGTGGCGGCACACCGGCGGGCACGCGCCGTTCTCGCTCGCCTGGATGGCCGCGGTCGGCGAGCGCACCTCGACCGTGAAGATCGGCACGAGCGTCATGACGCCGACGTTCCGCTACAACCCCGCGGTGCTCGCGCAGGCGTTCGCGTCGCTCGGCGTGCTCTACCCCGAGCGCATCATCGCGGGCTTCGGCTCGGGCGAGGCGCTCAACGAGATCGCGACGGGCTTCCAGGGCGCGGGCGAGCAGGAATGGCCCGAGTTCCGCGAGCGCTACGCGCGCCTGCGCGAGTCGGTGCGCCTCATGCGCGCCCTGTGGAAGGACGAGGGCCAGGTCAGCTTCGACGGCGAGTACTACTCGACGCACGACGCCTCCATCTACGACCGTCCGGATGTCGCGGTGCCGGTGTACATCGCCGCCGGCGGGCCGCAGGTGGCGAAGTACGCCGGCCGCGCCGGCGACGGCTTCATCTGCACCTCGGGCAAGGGCGCCGAGCTCTACGCCGACCAGCTCATGCCCGCCGTGAAGGAAGGCCTCGCCGCCCGTGACGACGGCCGCACCTTCGACGAGTACGACCGCATGATCGAGATCAAGCTCTCCTATGAAGAGGACCTCGACACCGCGCTCGACAACACCCGGTTCTGGTCGCCGCTCTCGCTCTCGAAAGAGCAGAAGCACGACATCACCGACCCCGTCGAGATGGAGCGCGCCGCCGACGCCCTGCCGATCGAGCAGATCGCGAAGCGCTGGATCGTCGGCACCGACCCCGACGCGGTCGTCGAGCAGATCGGGCAGTACATGGACTGGGGCTTCAACCACCTCGTGTTCCACGCGCCGGGGCACGACCAGCGCCGGTTCCTCGAGCTGTTCGAGCGCGACCTGGCGCCGCGGCTGCGGGCGCGGTAGCGGCTGGGGCGGTTGAGCGTCCGCTCGGCCGCCTGCTTGGCCGATTCGTCGAGTCGCAGGACGATCCGGGCGACGCACCGGGTGTCGGCGGCGTGTCGCGGCTGACGTCCTGCGACTCGGCATTCGTCGGGGCATCCGATGCAGTCATCGAGCCTCGCGAGTGGTCTCGGGGACTCTCGCATGCCGTCCGGCGGCTCGGATCAGGTGCGGCGGCGCTCCCAGCGGTGCTTCGCGGCGGCGTGCGCGTCGCGGAGCAGCTTGCGCAGCTCGCCCGACGTGCGCTCGCCCGGCTGCACGACGGAGACCCAGCCAAGGTGGCCGTAAGCGGGGTGGGCCTGCACGACGTCGCGGAGCGCCGGGTCGTCCACGGGCTCCTGCCCGCGGCGCCCTGCGTCGATGTTGACCCGGAACACGCCGTCGCCGAGCCCGGCCGACGGCTCGTCGGGGTAGTCCTTGGTCACGATCGTCGTGAACGGCTGCCCCGGCGGGAGCACGCCGTCGGGCGCGTAGTAGAAGAACCGGTCGCCCCAGGCGATCTCGGGGGTGCCGTCGCCGGGCTCGGGACGAAGCGTCAGCACGCCGCCGAGGGACTCGACGTACTCGGTGATCTCGTCGATACTCATACTTCAAGTGATGCATTCAAGTGCTTGTGGAGGGTTGATGCGCATCGCCGAGGTCGCACGTCGCACGGGATACTCGATCCAGCAGGTCCGGAAGCTCGAGGCGGCGGGCGTGCTGCCGGCCGCGCCGCGGACGCCGTCGGGATACCGCGAGTACGGCGAACGCCACGTCGCGAGCGCCCTCGCCTATCGTGCGTTGGCGGCTGCGATCGGCCCGACCGATGCCCGCCTCGTGATGGACGGCGCCCACCGCGACCCGGTTGCGATGCTCGAGCGCCTCGATGCCGCGCACGCAGGGCTGCACCGCGAGCGCGAGGAGCTGGCACTGGCTCGGCACGCGGTCGAGACGATCCGCAGTGAGCCCGTCGACCCGGTGATGCCGGGCGATGCGATGACGATCGGCGAGCTCGCCGACGCCCTGGGCCTGCGCACCTCGACCCTGCGGCACTGGGAGGACGAGGGGTTGCTCGCCCCGGCGCGCGGCCCGCACGGCGATCGGTTCTATGCGCCGGCCGACGTGCGCGACGCGCGGCTCGTGCATCAGCTCAGACTGGCCGGCTACCGCATCCCGCCGCTGCGCGAACTGCTGCCGTCGCTTCACGAGGCGGGCGACGCCGCGGCGCGGCTCGCCGAGCGCGAGCAGGGCATCGTCACGCGTTCGCGGGCGCTGCTCGAGGCGACGGTGGCGCTGCACGCCGCCGTGCGGGTCACCGCATCGGGATCCGCTTGGCCTTGAACGTCGGCGCCGTCCGGGCCGGTGGTGCGATGGAGCCGCGGCGTGTGAGTCGGACGCCCGGTGACGAAACTCTAGCGGGAGTCCGCGCTCAGTCTGCCGGCTCGACCACCAACCCGGTACCGCCGCCACGACGCACCGGCTCGGCGACGGCGGTCATCAGCCCGTCGGCGCCGACCTCGATCGCGGCGACGGCGCCGATCTCGGCCGAGGTCGAGAACGCGTGCCCGTACGTTGCGAGCGAGCTCTCGTACGCGGCCCGGAACGCCGGCTCGGCCGCGACCGCCGCCGTGTTGCGCTGCGAGGCGCGCGGGGCCGCGACGGCCTCGGGCAGGGTCATGCCGAGGTCGATGCGGTTCACCAGCACCTGCGTCACGGTGGTGATGATCATCGAGCCGCCGGGCGAGCCGACGACGAAGCGCACCTCGCCGTCGTCGAGCACGATGGTCGGCGACATCGACGAACGCGGACGCTTGCCGGGTTCGACGATGTTCGGGTCGGCCGGGTTCGGCACGAAGCTGAAGTCGGTGAGCTCGTTGTTGAGCAGGAACCCGCGCCCCGGCACCGTCATGCCCGAGCCGCCGGTCTGCTCGATCGTGAGCGTGTACGCCACCGCGTTGCCCCACTGATCGACGACCGAGAGGTGCGTCGTCGAGATGTTCTCGGTGTCGGCGGGCTCGTCGAGCGCGGCGGTGTCGCAGCCGGCCGCGGAGAGCGGTGCGGGCGGAACGGGCTTCACCGAGGCGGCGTCCGGGTCGATCACGCAGGCGCGCGCGTCGGCGAACCCCTGGCTGAGCAGCGTCGCGGTCGGCACGTCGACGAACGCGGGGTCGCCGACGTAGGCGTTGCGGTCGGCGAAGGCGTGCGCGGTGGCCTCGAGGTAGAGGTGCAGTGCCTGCACGGGGTCTGCGCCGGCGAGGTCGAAGTTCTCGAGGATGTTGAGCGACTCGCCGACGGTCGTGCCGCCCGATGACGACGGGGCCATGCCGTAGACGTCGAGGCCGCGGTACTCGATGTGCGTCGGCGCCTGCTCGAGCACCTCGTAGTCGGCGAGATCGCCGGCGGAGAGGTGGCCCGGGTAGGCCGGCAGCGTCGCTCCGGGCGTGGTGATCGGGTCCTGCGCGACCGAGGCGATCTCGTCGGCGAGTGCACCCTCGTAGAACACGTCGGTGCCCCCGAGCGCGATCTGCCGCATGGTGCGGGCGAGGTCGAGGTTCTTGAACACGCTGCCGACCTTCGGGGCGTCGCCGCGGGGGAGGAAGAGCTCGGCGGTATCCGGGAAGGCCGCGAACCGGGCCTGGTTCGCGAGCGTCTGGTCGCGGAACGTCTGGTCGACGACGAAGCCCTTCGTCGCGAGCAGGATCGCCGGCTGCAGTGCGTCGCGCAGCGACGTCGTGCCGAACTCGTCGAGCGCGGCCTCCCACGTCGCGAGGGTGCCCGGCGTGCCGACCGACAGGCCCGACGACACCGCGTCTGCGAACGCGTAGGGCGCACCGGTCGCCGGGTTGATGAAGGCGTCACTCTGCATCGCGGCGGGCGCGGTCTCGCGGCCGTCGATCGTGGTCACGTCACCGGTCTCGGCGTCGAAGTACACGAGGTACCCGCCGCCGCCGATGCCGGCGCTGTACGGTTCGGTCACGCCGAGTGCCGCAGCGGTGGCGATCGCGGCGTCGACCGCGTTGCCCCCGTCGCGCAGCACCTCGAGGCCGACGGCGCTCGCGGAGGCATCCACCGACGAGACCGCCCCGCCGAAGCCGGTCGAGGTGGCCGGAGCCGGCGGCGCCGGGCGCCCGGTGACGGTGCCTGCCGACGCCGCCGGAGCGGCGAACGCCGCGAGCGAGACGGCGGCGGCGATGGCGATGATGCTGCGGCCGGCGGTGAAGCGGCTGCGATCGACGTTGACCATGGGGACCCCCCGAAGTGGTGACATCTGCACGTTCGGGCTCACGGTAGACCCGGTGCCGGCGAGCGGCAACCCCTTGTGGTGCGTGCCCTCAGTGCAGGCCGGGCCGGTTCACGCTCGGCGGGATCGCGCAGAAGTCGTAGTAGTACCGGGTCGGCGCCGCCGGGTCGGTGACGTCGACGATCACGGATGCCCCGGAGTGGGGCAGCTCGTCGCCCGCGACGGCCCACACCGAGAAGTGCCAGACGCCGCGCACCGCGTCGTCGAGCAGGTGCTGCCCGTCGACGACGAGCACGGTGTCGGGGTCTTCCGCCCCGGCGAAGGTACCCGCCCGCACCGGGTCGACGAGTTCGGCGCGCAGGCGCGCCTCGTCGACCGCCCCCAGGCTGTGACGCACGACGGGCGTCCCGTCGGTGCGCGCGGCGATCGCGACCGCCAGCTCATCGGCCACCCGAGCGGATGCCACGGGGTCGCCGCCGTCGACCGCCACGAGACGCCGCCCGCGACGGGCGTTGTGCAGGAACTCCTCGGCCACCCACTCGATCGTCGGCTGCGGCCCGGTCTGGATCGGACTCATGCCTCGAGGCTACGCCCGACCGCATCCGCGACGGCGGGCTGATGGGCAGCCGAGGGGAGATCGACGCACGGGCGGTGTGGTCGTGTGGTCATGTGGTCGCCCGTCGTGTGGTCGTGTGGTCATGTGGTCCGGTTCTTCGGAGGCATGGTCCCTCCGCGGCGGTGCGGCGAGCTCCACGGTCAGCGCCGATGGTGCGATCCACGCGGATGGGCTGACTCGCCTCGCTCGTGCGCAGCCGACGGCCACGAGGGCGGGGGCGCGGGCGTGATCCGACCCGAAGCGGTGGCGATCGCGGAGCTCGTGTGACGTCGGCTCAGGCGGAAGCTGAAGACCGGGTGGCGGCGAGGGCGGTGTCAGCGGTGGCGATGGCGTCGATGTCGGTGTGTGCTGCGAGCGCGGAGGCCGCCGGCGCCGCGACCGCGATGAGCGGCCTCCCCGTCAGCGGGTGGGCGATCACCTCGGCGCGCACCCGGTAGACCTGCTCGATGAGCGACGCGGTGAGCACCTCGCGGGGGTCGCCCGCGGCGACCACCCGCCCGGCGGCGAGCACGATCACGTGGTCGGCGTACGCCGCCGCGTGCGAGAGGTCGTGCAGCGCGGCGACGACGGTGAGGCCGTCGCGAGCGAGCCCTGCGAGCAGCTCGAGCGCGGTCAGCTGGGCCGAGAGGTCGAGGTGGTTCGTCGGCTCGTCGACGAGCAGCAGCTCGGGCTCCTGCGCGAGGGCGCGGGCGAGCGTGACCCGCTGGCGCTCGCCGCCCGAGAGCGACCCGATGGGCCGCGGCGCGAACTCGAAGGCGCCGACCGCGGCGAGCGAGCGTTCGGCGACTGAGCGATCGTGGTCGCCGGCCGGGGCGAACGCCCCGAGGTGCGGGGTGCGACCGATGAGCACCGCGGCGAGCACGCTGAGCTGCGGGTCGACCTCGGCCTGCTGCTCGGCGAGGGCGACGAGCCGGGCGCGGTCGCGCCGCCGCATGCGCGCGATCGGGCGGCCGTCGAGGTCGAGCTCGCCCGCGTCGGCCCGCTCGATCGCGGCGATCAGGTGCAGCAGCGTCGACTTGCCGGCGCCGTTCGGCCCGACGAGCGCCGTGAGGGCGCCGTCCCGCATGGTCGCGTCGACCCCGTCGATGATCGTGCGTCCGGCGCGGTCGAACCGCACCCGTGAGAGGTCGAGGCTCATGCGAGGCTCCTTCGGCGCAGCAGCAGCCAGGCGAACACCGGGCCGCCGATGAGGGCGGTGAGGATGCCGACGGGAAGCTCCCTCGGGTCGAACAACGTGCGCGCGCCCGTGTCGGCCCAGACGAGGAAGATCGCGCCCGCGAGCGCCGACAGCGGCAGCAGCGCCCGGTGTCCGGGGCCGGTCACGAGCCGTACGGCGTGCGGCAGCACGAGTCCGACGAATCCGATCGAGCCGCTCACCGACACGAGTGCGCCGGTGAGCAGCGCGGTGCCGCCGAGCAGCAGCACGCGACTTCGGGCCACGTTCACGCCGAGCGCCGCGGCCCCCGATTCGCCGACCGCGAAGGCGTCGAGGGTGCGGGCGCTCGCGAGCAGCGGCATCCCGACGACCAGGAACGCGCCGCCCGCGATCGCGACCGACACCCAGTCGGTGCCCGAGAGCGAGCCGAGCAGCCAGTTCAGGATCTCGCGGTAGCTGTCGTTCGTCGCGCTCCAGAAGATGACGAGGCTCGTGATCGCGCCGAACACGCTCGACACGGCGATGCCGGCGAGCACCGTCGCCGTCGGCGAGAGTCGGGCACCGGTCGCGCCCGCGGCGCCGCCCGCTCGGCCCGCGCCGAGCGCCAGCCCGAGGGTGGCGAGCAGCGCGACGATCGCCCCGGTGAAGGCGGCGAGCGGCAGCACGAGCGACCAGCCGAGCACCAGCACGACGACGGCCCCGACCGAGGCGCCCGACGAGAGGCCGAGCAGGTACGGGTCGGCGAGCGGGTTGCGGGTGACGGCCTGCAGCACCGCACCGCAGAGCGCGAGGCCCGCGCCGACCGCGGCGGCGGTGAGCACCCGCGGCATGCGCAGCTGCCAGACGATGCCGTCGCGGAGCGGCGAGAGCGTGGCCTCGCCGAACCCGAGGTGGGCTGCGACGCTCGCGAGCACGTCGGCGGGCGAGAGGGCCGCAGGGCCGATCGTGACGGCGACCACGATCGAGACGAGGAGCAGCGCCGCGAGGCCGATGCCCCAGAGGAGCGTGCGACCGGCATGAGCCGGTCGAGCGGCGACGGACGAGCGGGGCGAGGCCCAGCGAGGGGCCTCGCCCCGCTCGCCGGCGCTCACTGCTCGACCGGCAGTGCCGGTGCCGCTCGCTCCGCGACCGATCATCAGCCCTCCAGTGCGCCGAGCTGCTCGACGATCGAGGCCACGGCGTCGACGTTGCGCACGCCCGCCTCGGTCGACGGGAAGTCGACGACGACGTAGCGCTCGCCCTGCACGGCCGGCAGCGCGGCCGTGGCCGGGTTCGACGAGAGGGCGGCGATCTTCGCGTCGGCGGTGTTCCAGGGGGCGTCGACGAGCACGATCACGTCGGGGTTCGCCTCGACGACGGCCTCCCACGACATCGCCGTCCAGGTGTCGTGCACGTCGGCGGCGACGTTGTCGAGCCCCGCGGCCTCCATGATCATCTGCGGGGCGCCGATGCCGGCGCCCACGAAGGGCTGGTCGTCGCCCGAGGAGTACCAGAGGGCGGTGAGCCCGTCCTCCGAGGGCGCGATCGCCTCGAGCGCCGCGCGCTGCGCCGCGACGAGCTCGGCCGAGCGCTCGGGCACGCCGAAGATCGCGCCCGCCTCGTCGAACTCGCGGAACACCTCGTCGAAGGTCAGCGGGTCGGGCATGTAGCCCTCGCCCTTGCAGGCGGCGGGGGCGACGTAGCTCGCGACGCCGAGCGCTGCGAGCGAGTCGCGCTCGCCGGCGCCCTCGGCCGAGAGGTTCGACTCCCAGCCCGCGTAGATGAGGTCGGGTTCGACCGCGAGGGTCGCCTCCTGCGACGGCACCTTGTCGCTCAGCACCTCGAGGTCGGCCGCGGCGTCGGCGACCTCAGCCGGCACGGGGCCGTCGCTGAACGCGGTGCCGACGACCTTGTCCTCCAGGCCGAGCGCGAGCATGAGCTCGAGGGTCGACGACTTCACGGTGACGACGCGCTCGGGGGCGGCGTCGAAGGTCACCTCGGTGCCGCAGTTGTCGATCGTGAGCGGGTACGAGGATGCCGCGGCGCCGGCGCCGTTCGCCGCGGAGTCGGCGGCGGGGTCGACACCCGCGGGGCCCGCGCATCCGGCGAGCAGGGCGACGGCGGCGGTGGCGCCGAGTGCGGCGACGGCGAGCAGGGGACGGGTGGCGTGGGTGCGCATGGGCAGAGTTCCTCCGGGAATGGGTGCAGGGTGCAACTCCGACGACGTCGGCGACTCGCGGCCCAATCCCGGGCCACCACGACCGGGCAAGTCAGCCCGGTGGTCGTCGCCAGCATAGCCCCGCAGCGAGTTTCGAATCAATACTGGATTCTGGATCCAAAATGAGTGATGATGGCCTCGCGGGCCCGAATCGAGTGATTCGAAACGGGCCGGGGCGACGGTTCGCCCGCCGTACCGGGCCCGCGCGCAACGCAGCGTCGAGATCCGGGAGGACCCGCAGAATGAAGCACACCGAGGTCGAGTTCCACAGCGAGGGCGATCGCATCGCCGCGATCTGGCGCACTCCCGACACCCCCGGCCCGTATCGTGCCATCGTGCAGGGCCCGGGCTGGCTGGGATTGAAGGACGCCAAGCTCTACGTGCGCTACCACGAGGCGCTCACGGCCGCCGGCTTCGCCGTGCTCGTCTTCGACTACCGCGGCTTCGGCGACTCGGGCGGCGACCGGGGCATCCTCTCGCCGAACCGGCAGCTGCAGGATCTCGTGAACGCCGTCACCTACCTGACCACCCGCGACGACGTCGTCGCCGACGCGATCGGCGTCTTCGGCACGGGCGGCACGGGCGGCGGCAACGCCGTGCTGCTCGCCGACGCCGACCCGCGCGTGAAGGCCGCCGTCAGCCAGGTGCCCGTCGCCGACGGCACCGACTGGCTGCACCGCATGCGCCAGGAGCACGAGTGGCTCGCCTTCCTCGCGGGCCTCGAGGAGGACCGGCGCCTCCGCGTCACCACCGGCGCAGGCCGGCTCGTGCACCCCCGCGAGGAGATCATGGTGCCCACCCCCGAGCGCCGGGCCACGAACATCAAGGCCGACGTCGACGACAAGATCCCGAGCGCTATCCCGCTCTCGTGCGCCGAGGAGATCCTCGCGTACCGGCCGATCGACGCCGCCGCCCGTCTCGAGACCCCGCTGCTCGTGATCGGCGTCGAGGGCGACGCGACCACCCCGACCGACCACGCCGAGCAGCTCTACGCCGCCGCCCGCGGGCCGAAGCAGCTCGTCATGCAGCGGCACACCACCCACTATGCGGCGTACGACCGCTACTGGACCGAGACCACCCCGCTGATCGTCGACTGGCTCGACCGCTACGTGCGGCCGAGCGACGTCGAGGTCCGCACCACCCGCTCGCCCGGTCAGGGCGAGACCGCAGAACGCCTGGAGGCACCCATGGAAGCAACGCGTCTGGAGGCCGTGCGATGAGCATCGACCTCAGAATCTCGGGCGGCATCGTCGTCACCCCGAGCGGCCCGGTCGCGGCCGACCTGCTCGTCGGCGACGACGGGCGCATCGCCGGCCTCGTCGCACCCGGCGTCGAGGTCGCGGCCGCACGCGAGCTCGACGCATCCGGCCGCCTCGTGCTGCCTGGCATGGTCGACGTGCACGTGCACACCCGCGAGCCCGGCTACGAGCACAAGGACGACATCCTCACGACCTCGCAGCAGGCCGCGGCCGGCGGCGTCACGACGATGTTCGGCATGCCGAACCTCAACCCGCCGACCGTCGACGTGACGACCCTGCGCGACGTCTTCGACCGCTACACCGCGAGCTCGATCGTCGACTGGAACCACAACCCGGCCCCGACGAAGTTCGACGACATCGTGCCGATGGCCGAGATGGGCATCTGCGCGTACAAGATCTACATGGTCGTCGACACGGGTCGTACCTACCCGCACCCGGCCGGCACCGGCATCCACGACCACGGCCACCTGCTGCAGATCATGGACCGCATCGCCACCACCGGCAAGCGCTTCATCGTGCACCCGCACGACCAGGCCCTCATGGACTACATCGAGGGCGAGGTGCTCGCCCGCGGCGAGAACACGCCGCAGGGCTACGCCTCGGCGTACGCGGCTCGCGAGGGCGTCATCTGGGACACGGCGATCGACGTCGTGCTGCGCCTCGCCGAGGCATCCGGATGCCCCGTGCACATCGCGCACATCCAGACGCGCCGCTCGATCGACGCGGTGCGCCGTGCGAAGGCCGCGGGCGTCGACGTGACGTGCGAGGTCAACCACTGGGCGCCGTTCCTCTCCACCTGGAACGACGTCGAGACGCTCGGCCCGTACGCGCTCAGCTACTGGGTGCCCGACGACAACCGCGCCGCCGTCTGGGAGGGCATGCGCGACGGCACCATCGACATCGCGAGCTCCGACCACGCGCCGCACACGCGCGAGGAGAAGGAGATCGGCTGGACCGAGATGTGGAGCGCCCACACCGGCACGCCGGGCATCCAGTACTACTACGAGCTCATGCTCGACGCCGTGAACCGCGGCCAGCTGACGCTCGAGCGCGCGGTCGACATGGTCGCCCGCATCCCCGCCGAGAAGTTCGGGCTCGCGGGCGTCAAGGGCTCGCTCGAGGTCGGCGCCGACGCCGACATCGTGATCGCCGATCCGGCCCACGAGTGGACCATCACGAACGACGACGTGCTGTCGAAGATCGGCTGGACCCCGTACGACGGCCGCACCATCTCCGCCCGGATCGAGCGCACCCTCGTGCGCGGCCGGGAGGTCTACGCCGACGGCGTCGTCGTCGGCAAGCCCGGCGACGGGAAGCTCGCGGCCGCTCGGGCCGATGTCGCGATCGCTGCGATCGCAGAGGAAGGAAACTGACATGAAGTTCGGACTGCTGCTGCCCCACTTCGGTGAAGAGGCGAGCCGCGAGAAGCTGCTCGAGGGCTCGAAGCTCGCCGAGGACAAGGGTTTCGACTCGGTCTGGGTGCGCGACCACCTCGTGTTCGAGCCGCACGGCGAGATGGAGAAGCCGAACCGCACCTTCTACGACGCGCTCACGACGCTCACCGCGATCGGCGCCGTCACCGAGAAGCTCGAGCTCGGCACGGGCTCGCTCATCCCGTTCCGCCACCCGCTCGTGACGGCGCTCATGGCCGGCACGATCACGCAGCTCGTCGGGCCGCGCCTCATCCTCGGCTTCGGCGCGGGCACCTTCGACCACGAGTTCGAGGCCGTCGGCTGGGGCGACCTCAACCGCGTCGAGATGGTGCGGTCGAACGCCGAGATCCTGAAGCGGGTCTTCACCGAGAACGACGTCACCTACGACGACGGCATCTTCTCGTTCGAGAACGTCACGATCGAGCCGAAGCCCGTCGGCGGGCGCATCCCCTTCTGGTACTGCGGCGCGACCCCCGCTTCGGCCCGCCTCGCGGCGGAGTACGCCGACGGCTGGATGCCCGGACGCATCTCGCTGCGCACGATGGAGAAGCGCATCGCCACGATGCGCGACATGACGGATGCCTCGGGCCGCCCCATGCCGACGGTCGCCGTGATCCCGCCCACCTCCATTGAGGACACCCGCGAGGAGGCGCTGAAGCACGTGAACGTCCCGGGCCTGCTCGCCTGGGCGAACAAGGCGCGGTTCACCGTGAAGCCCGAGTCGGGCAGCTTCCAGACCGTCGAGGACCTCGAGGGCCAGCTCATCGTGGGCGACCCCGAGCAGGCCGTCGAGGAGATCCGGAAGTTCGAGGCGCTCGGCGTCGAGCACCTCGTGTTCGACTTCCGGTTCAAGTTCGACCGGTTCTTCGAGCAGATCGAGCTGCTCGGCACCGAGGTGCTGCCGAAGTTCCGCCAGGGCCAGGCCGCGGCCTGACCGCCCACCCGCTGGTTGAGGAGCGCCGACGCGGAGCGGCGACGCGTCTCGAAACCCGGTGAGCCAATCTCGAGACCCGTTCACCATGGTTTCGAGACGCGTCCGACTCCGTCGAGCGCTCCTCAACCGGCGGAACACAGATCGACACGAAACCTCAACGAGGAGGAGCGAATGACGACCCCGACGACCGAACCACGCCGCCCCGAGGCATCCCCACCCGCGCCGTTGATCTCGGTGCGCGACCTCTCGGTGACGTACGACGTGGCCCGCACCGGCAAACGCCTCATCGCGATCGAGGGCGTCGACCTCGACGTGCACGAGGGCGAGTTCGTGACGGTGCTGGGGCCGTCGGGCTGCGGCAAGACGACTTTCATGAACGTCGTCGCGGGCCTCGTGAAGCCGTCGACGGGCACCGTGCTCGTCGACGGCTCGCCTGTCACCGGGCCCGGTCCCGATCGCGCCGTCGTGTTCCAGGACTACGCGCTGCTGCCGTGGCGCACCGTCTTCGACAACGTGAAGTTCGGCCTCGAGATGCAGAAGGGGCTGAAGGGCGAGGGCTGGCGCGACCGGGTGCAGGAGGCGATCGAGATGGTCGGCCTCGCGGGCTTCGAGTCGTCGTACCCGCGCGAGCTGTCGGGCGGCATGCAGCAGCGCGTCGGGCTCGCCCGCGCGTTCGTCGCCGAACCGCGCATCCTACTCATGGACGAGCCGCTCGGCGCCGTCGACGCGCTCACCCGCGAGGTGATGCGCGACGAGATCGACAAGCTCATCCAGAAGACCGGCAAGACCGTGCTCTTCATCACGCACTCGATCGAGGAGGCGATCCTGCTCGGCGACCGCATCGTCGTGTTCAAGAGCCACCCGGGCGCGATCAAGGAGGTCATCGACACCGGGCTCGAGCGGCCGCGCTCCGAGCGGAGCGTGCAGCACGACCCGCGGTTCCTCGAGCTGCGCGACCACCTGTGGGAGGCGCTGCAGGGCGAGGCGACGGCTGCGGCGGTCTCGAAATGAGCACCTTCCTCGCGAGCGGGCCGAACGTCGGCCGCAGCGGCGGCATCGGCGCCTGGCTCGCCGGGCTCAGCCCGGCGGGCAAGGCCGGCGTGCTCGCCGTCGAGGTCGTCGTCATGCTCGTCGTCTGGCAGCTCGTCGTCGGGGTGTTCGGGTGGATCAACCCGGTGTTCCTGCCGCCGCCCACGGCGATCTGGCAGGGCTTCGTCGAGCTCGTCTCGAGCGGGGTGCTCTGGCCGAACCTGCTCATCTCGCTGCAGGGGTGGCTCATCGGCTTCGTCATCGCCGCGGTCATCGCCATTCCGGTGGGGCTGCTCATGGGCACCTCGCTGCCGGTCGACCGCGTCGTCGGGCCGATCGCGTGGACGATCTACGCGACGCCGTCGATCGCGTACCAGCCGCTCGCGAAGGCGTGGTTCGGCTTCGGCATCGGGCCCGTCATCTTCCTCGTCGCGATCAGCGCGCTGTTTCCCATCCTGCTCAACGTGGCGGCGGGCATGCGCACCACGAACCCGTCGATCATCCGCGCGGGGCGCGTGTACGGGGCGAGCCGCACGCAGCTCTACCGCTCGGTGTACCTGCCGTCGACGGTGCCGTTCCTCTTCGCGGGGCTTCGCCAAGCGGTCGTGCTCGCGACGATCGGCATGGTCGTCGCCGAGCTCTCGGGCTCGGCCATCGGCATGGGCGCCCTCATCATCAAGTCGGTCAACACGTACCAGACCGACCAGGCCTTCGCTGCGATCGCGATCATCGTCGCGTGGAGCGTCGGCATGGCCCAGCTCGTGACCCTCGTCGAACGATGGGTCGCCCCGTGGACGAGGAAGGGCCGGCGATGAGCGTCACGAGCGCGACCGGAACCATGCGCATCGTGCGACCCCGCCGGGTCGTGCGCCGCGACGAGGCGAAGTGGACCTGGCTGCTCGTCGGCGTCATCGCCGCCATCCTGCTCGTGTGGGAGGCCGCGGTCAGCTGGCTGCACCTCGTGCCCGAGGCGTTCCTTCCGCCGCCCACGGCGGTCGCGGCATCCTTCGCGCAGTTGATGGTCGACCCCGAGTTCTGGTCGGCGTTCGCCTACAGCCTCGGCAACGTCGCGATCGGCCTCGTGCTCGCCGTCGTGGTGGGCGTCGTGGTGGGCCTCGCCGTCGGCTGGTCGCCCGTGCTGCGGTTCACCGTCGCACCGTTCCTCTGGCTGCTGTACTCGACGCCGAAGGTGGCGCTCGCGCCGCTGTTCATCCTCGGCCTCGGGCTCGGCAGCGAGTCGAAGATCGCGCTGGTCTTCCTGCTGGCGGTGTTCCCGATCATCCTCAACACCATGGAGGGCGCGGTCACCGTGAGTCCTTCGCTCGTGAACGCGGGGCGGGTCTACGGGGTGAACGGCCTCGCGCTCGGGTGGAAGGTCATCTTCCCGGCGACGCTGCCGTACAGCCTCTCGGGCATTCAGCGCGGTGCGGCGCTCGCCTTCACGGGCGAGGTGCTGGGCGAGTTCCTCGGCGGCACCGGCGGACTCGGGCACCTGCTCGAGTACGCGGCGTACCAGTTCGAGATGGCCGAGGCGATCGCGATGGTGATCGTGATGGTCATCATCGCGAACCTCACGCTGCTGCTCATCTCGACGCTGCGCCGCCGGCTCGCGCCCTGGTACGACGACCGCAAGATCGCGGGGGCGTCGTGAGACGGGTCATCCGGCCCGAGGGCGTCTACCCGCCGACGGCCGACTTCAGCCAGGCCATCCGCGTCTCGGGCGGCGACCTCGTGTTCGTGAGCGGCATCATCGGCATGCGGCCCGACGGCTCGATGCCGGCGAGCACGCGCGAGCAGATCGAGCTGGCGTTCGAGAACCTCGCGAAGGTGCTGGATGCCTCGGGCGCGACGCGTGCGGACGTCGTGAAGGTGAACGTGTTCGTCGGGGAGCCGTTCTCGCTCGTGCGCGACGACCTTCGCGAGATCCGCGCGCGGTACTTCACGCACGACTTCCCGGTCTCGACGCTCGTGCAGGTCGCGGGGTTCGCCTCGCCCGAGTACCGCTTCGAGATCGAGGCGATCGCCGCGGTCGCGTCGCTCCCGTCGGTCGAGTAGCGGAGCGTATCGAGACCACCTCACCCCCGACCCACAGACCGCCGGCCCCCGTCTCATGCGCGATGACGGGGGCCGGCTTCCGCGTTGCCGACGGCGGAGGTGTGCTCGGAGTCGGCAGCATGAGCGAGTTGCGGTTTCGGCAAGCTTCGTTGCGCGCGCACGGCGGGGCTCGGCACTGTTGGCTCTCGAACGCGGTCCATCCACCACGAGAGGCGCCCATGAGCGAGCCCATTCCCGCATCCGCCCCGAAGCCGCCCAGTCAGCACGAGCTGGCGCTCATGATCTGGCTCGCCGTGACGCCCACGCTGCTGGTCATCAACCTCGTGCTCGGACCCCTGCTCGCGCTGCTGCCGCTCGTGCCGCGCACGATCGTCGTCGTCACGATCGCCGTTCCGATCGTCATCTACGCGGTCATGCCCGTCCTGCACAAGCTCCGTCGGAGGCTCCTCGCGCGCCGTGCCGCCTAGGCCGCGGTGGCCGTCGGCGCGGCGGGCGGCTTCCTGTGCGCCCGATCGCGGCGCCCGGGCACGCGAGAGCCCCTGCCGTCATGCGCTGCGGCGGGGGCTCTCGGTGCGAGGTGCGAGGCGAGCGCGAGCTCGCCACTCCTCAGGGGTAGGGCAGCGTCTCGGGCCCCTCGTTGTCGAGTCCGAGCAGCTCCTGCGCCTTCTCGAGGTACACGAGCTGCGACTCGTCGAACTCGATGGGCTCGAGCTCCTGCGTCTCGACCGTGGTGTCCCAGGCCTCGGTGCCGAAGTAGAGGTTCTGGCAGGCGAGGTGGCCGTCGAGCACCCAGACGCTGTCGGAGCCGCGGAGCGCCGAGACGTCGAAGTCGTTGGCCTCGTAGATGTCGAGCACCGAGTCGACGTTCTCGGGGAACTCGCCGGGCGAGGGCGCCGTCATGTAGTCGGTCGCCTTGAGCGTCGCGCGGAGGAACCGCACCAGCGTGTTGGGGTTCTCGGCGGCGTACGCGCTGCCCGACACCATCACGTCGTTGGCCCAGTTTCGCAGCGCCTCGACGGGGAACTCGGCGTCGTGCTCTTCGAGCGCGGGGCGGTCGTCGCCGTAGAACGGCTGCAGGCTGATCTTGTCGTTGACGAAGAACTCGGTCCACGACTCCGAGCCGGGGCCGGGGTAGACGACTTCGACGTTCACCGTGTCGAGGTCCCAGCCCTCCTCCTTCAGCACGCGCTTGCGCTGGAACTCGGCCGGGTCGCCGGGAGTGCCGGCGAGCACGACGGAGGTCCCGTCGAGATCGGAGACATCCTCGATGCCCTGCTGCACGGCGAAGTCGAAGTTCTGCCGGCAGTAGTGGCCGCTGACGAGGTCGACTTCGACGCCGCCGCGGATCGCCTCGATGACGGTGCCGGTCGACTCGACGCCGATGTCGGCGCTGCCCGAGGCGACGGCCGCGGTGACGTTGTCGGCCGTGATGACCTCGACGGTGAGGCCCTCCTCCTCGTAGTAGCCGAGGTCGGTCGCGAGCACGTACATCGAGTACATCGTGATGTCGGGGAAGGGGATGGCCACCGTGATGTCGGTGTCCTCGGCCGCGCCGGGCTCGCCCTCGGCGAGTTCGACGGGCTCGGCGGGGTCGGCACCGCTCGAGGCGGCGCAGCCGGCGAGCAGCGCGAGCGCTGCCAGGGCGGCGACCGCCGCCCGAGCCGGTCGGGGAATGGATCTGCGCATGATGCTCCGTTCTTGGCGGGTGGTGCGCTGAGGCTCCCGCGAGAGCGTTCGCCTCATCGCGAATTGCTGGATACGGTATCCAAAATGGGTGGAACTGTCTATGGTTTTGTCCAGAGCCGAGTGAGGCCGGGCCGCGAAGAGGCATGACCCAGAGCTGATTGGGCATGGCAGAGCGCTGGCTCGTTCACGCAAGGCATGGATACCGTTTCCGGAGACCTCGCGGAAACGGCCGCGACTCGACGACGAGAGGGAGGCAGGCGGTGCGCGCAGCGGTGCTCTCGAGCCACGGAGTCGACGGCCTCGACGTCGCGCTGCGCCCCGACCCGACGCCCGCTCCGGGCGAGGTGCTCCTGCGCGCCGAGACCGTCGGCGTCAACCAGCTCGACCTCAACGTCATCGCCGGGCGCGGCCCCGGCACCGCCGCCAAGCTGCCGCGGGTGCTCGGACTCGACCCCGCGGGTGTCGTCGTCGCGATCGGCGACGGCGTCGACCCCGCGCGCCTCGGCGAGGCCGTCGTCGTGAAGCCGAACATCGCGTGCGGGGTCTGCGCGGCCTGCGCGCGCGGCCGCGAAGCCGACTGCCCCGCCCAGACGGTCGTCGGCGTGCACCGCGACGGGGGAGCAGCCGAGTTCGTCGCCGTGCCCGCGAAGAACGCGTTCGCTCGCGGAGGCATCCCCGCCGACGTCGCGACCGCCGCCGTGCACAGCCTGCCCATCGTGCTCAATGCGATCGAGACCGCCGGGGTCACCGCGGGCGATCGGGTGCTCGTCACCGGCGCGGGCGGCACGCTCGGCCGGGCCGCCACCGCGCTCGCGGCGCACTTCGGCGCCGAGGTCGTCGCCGCGTCGCGCTCGGCGCTCGAGGCATCCGAGCTGCCCGAGGGGGTCGCGAGCATCGCCGCGAAGGATGCCGCCGCGCTCCGCGCGCAGCTCTCGGAGCGCCACTCCGCCGGCTTCGACGTCGTCGTCGACGTGAGCGGCAACGGGCCGACGCTCGGCGCCGGGGTCGCCGCGCTCGCCTGGGGCGGGCGGGCCGTGTTCTGCGCCGCGGTCTCCGACCGGTCCCTCGAGCTCGACACCCTCGACTTCTACCTGCGCCGAAAGCGCCTCATCGGCGTCGCGAGCGCCGACTACGCCCAGGTGCGCCGTGCCCTCGACCTCGTCGCAGCGGGCGCCGTCACCCCGCTCATCGGCGCCCGGTACCCGCTCGCCGAGATCGGCCGCGCCTACCGCGGCTTCGCCGACTCGCCCCCAGGAAAGGTGATCATCGATGTCAGCTGAAGATTTCGAGACGGTCGCTGCGCTCCCTCCTCAACCGGCCCAGGCTGATGGCCCGCTCGCCGGCATCCGCGTCGTCGAACTCGGCCAGTACATCTCGGGGCCGTACGCCGCGAAGCTGCTCGCCGACCTCGGGGCCGACGTCGTCAAGGTCGAGTCACCGGGCGGCGACCCGATGCGCCGCTGGGAGGGGCACGGCACGATGAGCCCGCAGTTCGCGGCGTACAACCGCGGCAAGCGCGCCGTCGTGCTCGACCTCAAGAGCGAGCGCGGCCTCGGCGAGCTGCTGCGTCTCGCCGACGACGCCGACGTGCTCATCGAGAACTTCCGCCCGGGCGTCGCGCAGCGCCTCGGCTTCGGGCCCGAGGTGCTGCGCGAGCGCAACCCGCGTCTCGTGAGCTGCGCGATCACCGGCTTCGGCGCCGACGGGCCCTACGCCGCGCGGCCCGCTTACGACACCGTCATCTCGGCGGTCGGCGGCATGTACAGCCAGGTCGTGCCCGAGCACATTCTGCGGCCGCTCGGCCCGGCGTTCTCCGACCTGCTCTCGGGCATGCAGGCCGCGCAGGCCGTGCTCGCGGCGCTGCACGCGCGCAACGCGACGGGCCTCGGCGAGCACGTCGAGGTGTCGATGGTGGGCTCGCTCATCGACTTCCTCACCGAGGCCGCCTCCACCTACCTCGAGACCGGGCAGGTCGCCGGCCCGGACTCCCGGCCGCGCCGGGCGCAGGCCTACGCCTGCCGCGGCTCCGACGGGCGCGCCTTCGTCATTCACATGTCGGTGCCCGAGAAGTTCTGGACGGGGCTGCTCGACGTGCTCGAGCACCCCGAGCTCGCCGAAGACCCGCGCTTCGCGAGCCGCGAGGCGAGGGTCGCCAACTACGACGCGCTCGACGTCGAGCTGAAGGCGATCACGGCGCGGATGCCGCGGCAGTACTGGCTCGACCGGCTCGCCGCCCACGACATCCCCCACGGCCCTCTCAACACGGTCGCCGAGCTCTTCGACGACCCGCAGATCGCCGCCATGGAGCTCGTCGAGGAGATCACCGGTCCGGGCGGGGAGCCGCTGCGGGTGCCCGTGCCGAGCACGCGGTTCAGCCGCAGCGGGCGGCCGGCCCTGCGTGCCGCGCCCGGGCTCGGCGAGCACGACGGAGAACTGCTCGGCGAAGCATCCGACGCCCAGGAGAGGACCCTCGCATGACCCGCCCCGACGAGCTCGTCGCGATCGACGTGCACACCCACCCGCAGACCGAGGAGTTCCTCGCCGCGATGGGCAAGCGCCATCAGCAGATGGCGAAGCACTTCGGGCGTGAGCGCCCGGCCGTCTCGTTCGCCGAGCAGGCCGATCAGTACCGCGAGCGCCGGATGATGGCGGTCATCGTGAACTCCGACTCGGAGACGACCTCGGGCATCAAGGGCGCGCCGAACGACCTGCTCGGTCGTGCCCAGGTCGACCACCCCGACGTCTTCCTCTCGTTCGCCGGCATCGACCCGTGGAAGGGCGAGGCTGCGATCGCCGAGATCCGCCGCATGCACGGCGAGTACGGCATCAAGGGCGTCGGCGAGCTCAACGCCTCGCGGCAGAAGTTCCTGCCGAACGACCGCCGGTTCTTCCCGATCTGGGAGGCGTGCGCCGAGCTCGGCCTCGTCGTGATGTTCCATTCGGGCTTCCCCGGGGCGGGCGCGGGCACGCCCGGCGGCGGCGGGTACCGGCTCGAGAACGCGCGGCCGATCCCGTACCTCGACGACGTCGCGGCCGAGTTCCCCGAGCTCAAGATCATCAGCGCCCATCCCGCCTGGCCGTGGCACCTCGAGAACCTCGCGATGGTGTGGCACAAGTCGAACGTCTACCTCGACCTCTCGGGCTGGGCGCCGAAGTACCTGCCGCCCGAGGTCGTGCGCTACGCCGACTCGCTCATCACCGACCGCGTGCTGTTCGGCTCGGACTGGCCCGTGATGACCGTCGACCGGTGGATGGACGAGTTCGCCGAGCTGCCGTTCAAGCCCGAGTCGCGGCAGAAGATCCTGCTCGACAACGCCCGCAAACTGTTCGGAATCTGAGAAGGAGCGACATGGCCGAACTCGTGCTCGCGGCCGCCACGCCGCACAACCCGCTGCTCTGGCGCTCGATGCGCGACCCCATGCCCGACGACCTCGCCGGCGTCGCCGCGGGCTTCGCCCGCATCCGGCAGGCCTTCGCCGAGCACGAGCTCGACGCGGTCGTCGTGATCGGCACCGACCACCTGCGGCAGTTCTTCTACGACAACTCGCCGGCCTTCGTCGTCGGCAAGGCCGAGTCGTACCACGGCACCTGGGAGAACGAGGTGCGCACCTTCGGCATGGAGCATGTCGAGGTCACCGGGCACCGCGAGCTCGCCGACGAGATCACGGGCCGCACGGTGCTGCCCGAGACGATCGACCTCTCGGTGAGCCTCGAGTGGCGGCTCGACCACAGCTTCGTCATCCCGCTGCAGTACGTCAGGCCCGAGCTCGACCTGCCGGTCGTCCCGATCCACACGAACGCGTCGATGCCGCCCGTGCCTTCGGTGCGGCGTTTCATCGCTCTCGGCGAGCACGTCCGTTCGGCGATCGACGCGTGGAACTCGGACGCCCGCGTCGCGCTGCTGACCTCGGGGCACATGGCGAACGACGTCGGCGGGCCGCGCACCTTCGCCGGCTCGCCCGACCCTGAGTTCGACCGCGCCGCCGCGGCGTGGATGCGCGACGGCGACCTCGACGGCGCCATCAGCGTGTGCAGCGACTTCGAGCGCCTGCTCGACGCCGGCTGCATGACCTACCAGTACCTCAACGCGGTCGCCGCGCTCGCCGCGATGGGGGGCCGGCCCGCCGACTTCGTCGACGTGGCCGAGTCGCGGTTCGCGTCGAGCCCGTTCTTCCTGTGGGAGGGCAAGCGATGACGAAGTACATGGTCGACAAGTTCATGCGGTGGGTCGAGCTGAGCGACGAGCGGGTCGCCGCTTACGTCGGCGACCCCGCCGGCTACGTCGAGGGATGGCTCGGGGCCGGCGCCGGGGCGGAGGCCGCGAGTGACGACCGCGAGCTCACCGCCGAGGAGCAGGCGGCCTTCGCCGCGCGCGACTCTGCGGCGCTGTACGCGCTCGGTGCACATCCGTACCTGCTCTGGCACTTCACCGAGGCGGTGCACGCGCACGAGTTCACGCCCGAGGCGGGATGGCGGGAGCTCGTCGAGCGGTACCGCGCGGCGGTCGCTCCGCAGGGGCTCATCGACTACATCCCGTAGGCGAGGCCGGCCGGCTCATCCTCGATGCCGACCACCGCGCTCCTCGACGCCGGGGAACTCACTCCTCGACGCCGGGGTCGCCGCCCGAGAGCCCGCCGTCGGTCGAGTCGGTCATCGGCTCGTCGTTGCCGGGAGCGCCGGGGACGCTGCCTCCGCTCGACTCGCCCGCGGCCCGCTCAGGGTCGGCGTCGCGTTCGCGTTCGCGCTCCTCGACGTCGCGGGCCAGTCGCTCGGCCTCCTCGTCGCCGGCGCGACGGGCCTCGGTGCGGGCGGTCGTCTCGGGGTCGTTCATCGAGGTCATGGCGGTCTCCTGCTCGTCGTTGCGTACCGGCAACGCTCGCAGGCGCCCGGCGGCGCGGCAACGGGTTGACAGCGCCTCAGGCGACGCCGAGCAGCACCGAGGCGGTGAGCGCGAGCAGGGCGCCGAGCAGCTGCATCCGCGAGAGGCGCTCGCGCAGCACTATCCACGCGAGCACCATCGTCGCCAGCGGGTACAGGTTCGTGAGCACGGCGACGACGGCGACCGACCCGGCGTGGAGGCCCAGCATGAGCAGCACGTTCGCCACGCCGGTGAGGAGCCCTGCGGTCGCGGCGAGGAGGAACGCCGGAGTCACCATTCCCATCCCGGGGGCGGCGGCTGTCGGCGCGCCCGCAGGCGGCGTGGCGGTGGGGGAGGGCGGCGCCGTCGGCTCCGGCGCGGCCATCACCGGCGTCGGCGGGTCGAGCAGCGCAAGCAGCCGCCGCAGCGGGCCGCTGAACGGCCGCAGTGCGGCCAGAGCGAGCAGTATCACCGCGCCGAGCCCCGAGTCGAGGAGCACCGGGATCAGTCCCGCGTCGGCGGGGACCCGGTCGAGCGCGACCGTCGCGAAGCCGAACCCGAGGCCCGCGCTCACCGTGAAGAACACGGTGCGGGTGCTGAGGCCCGTGATGCTCAGCCGGTGCTCCATGCCGATGAGCACCCCGCCGACCACGGCGATCGCGATGGCGACCCAGGCGATCGGGCTCAGCTTGTCGCCGAGCACGAGCGCGGCCGCGACCGGCACCGCCGAGCTCAGCAGCCCGATGACGGGCGTCACGAGCGAGATCGGCCCGGCGGCGAGGGCCGCGAAGAAGGCGAGGAAGCCGATGAGGGCGAGCACTCCGCCGACGAGTCCGCCCGTGACCGCCTGCGCCGACCACACCCCGCCCGTCAGCGCGACGGCCACCACGAGGAGCACTGCGGCGACGACGTAGTTCACGGTCGTCGAGGCGAAGACGGTGGCGCGCCGGGCGGCGACTCCGCCGAGGAAGTCGGCGATGCCGTACGCCAGGGCCGCACCGAGTGCGAGCGCCACGATCGCGATCACGGGGTCAATGCTGCCCTGAACCGGGGACATCGGGCGGCTTCCACGCACGGAGACCACCGGGCGGGAACGGCTCCGGAAAACTACTTGGACAAATGACCCACTTCCCCTAGGCTCGCTCGCAACCCCTGGTCGCAAGGACGCGCAAAGGAGCGCCGATGCCTTCATTCCTGCCCCGTGCCGCCGCCGGTCTCGCCCTCGCGGCGGCCGCGGCGCTCGCCATTCCGACGGCCGCCGTGGCGGCCCCGCCGACGGCCCCGCCGCCCGCGGCGAAGTCGGTGAAGTCCGACCGCATCACCACACCCGACGGCCGCACCTTCATCACCGATCAGCAGGGTCGCGCGCTGCAGCTGCGCGGGTTCAACGCGGCCAAGTACGTGCACGACCGCCTGACGCCCGCCGAGGTCGCGGCGATGGCCGATCAGGGCTCCACCTTCCTCAGGCTCGTCGTGCAGTGGCAGTACTTCGAGCCCGAGCAGGGCGAGTACGACGAGGCCTACTTCGACTACGTCGAGTCGGTGCTCGACGCGGCCGACCGCGAGGGCATCCACGTCATGCTCGACATGCACCAGGACGTGTACGGGCCCGTGTTCGGCGCCTCCGGCGCACCCGAGTGGGCGACCCGCACCGACGGGCTGCCGTTCGTCGACGACCCCGACAACTGGTTCAACAACTACTTCCAGCCCGCGGTCATGCGCGCCTTCACGCACCTGTACGACGACGCCGACCTGCGCGCGGCGCAGCAGCAGCTCTGGGTCGAGATCGCCGACCGCTTCGGCGGCCACGACAGCCTCATCGGCTACGACCTCTTCAACGAGCCCTTCGGCGAGTTCGCCGAGGGTGAAGACTGGGTGACCGCCTCGGCCCGCATGGAGTCGACGAAGATCAGCGACATGTACGAACGGCTCATCGGCGCGATCCGCTCGGTCGACGACGAGTCGTGGATCTTCCTCGAGCCGACCGTGCTCGTCGGCTACGGCGTGCCCACGCAGCTGCGCAGCTTCGACGACCCGAAGCTCGGCTACGCCCCGCACTTCTACAACACGGGTGTCGAAGAGGGCGGCGACTGGCCCGGCGACGACTTCGTGGTGAACTACGAGGCCGCGATCTCGGCGTATCCGTCGGCGAACCGCATGCCGCTCATCGTCGGCGAGTGGGGCGTGCCGAACTCTCGCACGCCCGGCAACGCGGCGCTCGTCGCCGCCCAGGTCGCGTCGATGGAACGCTTCGCGAGCGGCTGGGCCATGTGGTACTGGTGCCGCGCCGACGGCGGCGGCTACTGCGCGATGGATGCCTCGGGCAAGGCCGCTCCCGGCAACGAACCCGCGTTCGGCCCCTACGCCAACGCGATCGCGGGCGTGCCCGGCGCCGAGCACTTCGACGCCACGACCCGCGCCTACTCGCTGAGCTACACCGCGGCGGGCGGACCGACCGAGGTCTGGGTGCCGTCGTCGGTGTACGCGAGCTCGCCGAAGGTGACGATCACCGGCGGCAAGGCCCACTACGACCGCAAGAAGCAGACGCTGCGCATCACGGCGAAGCCGGGGGCGGCGGTGTCGCTGACGCTCGGGCGCTGAGCGGTCGCCCGCTGAGGAAGTGCGGCGCCGGGCTCGGGTGACCACCCGGGCCCGGCGCCGTTCGGCTACGCGGTCGGTGGCGCGTCGCGGAGACCTTCGAGCTCGGCCAGCCCCGCGAGCACCCGGGCGAGGCCGAACTCCCAGGCGCGTTCGGCGTCGTACGGACCGCCCATGCTCTCGCCTGCGGCGCGGCCGACGCGCTGCGCGAGAACGAAGTCGTCGCCGAGATACCCCGCCAGCCCGGCCACGGACTGCTCCCAGAGTTCAGCGAATACGCCCGTCGCCGGCCGCACCACGATGCGCTCGGCGGTCGAGCGCGTGAAGTCGAGCACGAAGGTCAGCGCGGCGTCGCGCGCGACGTCGTCGAGCGAGGTGCCGTCGAAGGCGTGCAGCTCGCGGTCGTACTTCGCGATGGTGCCCGGCCCGAGGGCGGTGCGCGGGTCGTCGAGGTCGAGCAGCCACGGATGCTCCCGCAGGAGCGCGAGGTTGTCGTCGGCGACGCGGCGCACCCGGGTGCGCCACGCCGCGCGCCCGAGCGGCGTCGACGCCATGCGGGCGTGCGCCTGGTCGGCCATCAGCACGAGGAGGTCGTCGCGGGTGTTCACGTGCGTGTAGACCGACATGGGCGTCAGTTCGAGCTTCTGCGCCAGCGCGCGGATGGTGACTGCGCCGAGCCCGCCCTCGTCGGCGATCTCGATGGCGAGCGTGACGACGTCGGTGGTGGAGTGGCGCGCCTTGGGGCCACGGCGGCGGCCGACGGGAGCGGCGGCGCGGTCGCGCCAGAGGAGGTCGAGCAGCGGTTCGGGCATTGCGGACCTCCTCGGAATATCTGCGCTAAAACTGTACGTTGTACATTGAACTGTACAACGTACAGAGATTGATCGACGGGAGACTCCATGAACATCACCCAGACCGCCGTCTCGCTGAACGTGCCCGACGTCGAGGCCTCGGCGAGCTTCGCCAAGACGCACTTCGGCTACGAGGAGACGATGGCGGCCGACGGTTTCGTCTCGCTCACCCACCCCGCGTCGAGCACGAACCTCATCTTCCTCGCGACGGGGCTGGCGACGTTCAAGCCCGCCGAGATCGCCGGCAGCGCGGGCCAGGGGCTGCTGCTCGCGTTCGTCGTCGAGCACCTCGACGAGGAGTTCGCGCGGATCGAGGCCGCCGGCGCCCGCGTCGTGACCGCGCCCGAGACCGAGCCGTGGGGCGAGCGCTACTGCCAGTTCGCCGACCCGAACGGACTCATCTGGCAGCTCGTCGAGTGGGTCGCCTGACGCGCTCGGCTCAGCCGCCGTTCGCTGCACCGTGACGAGTCGCAGGACGAGCCGGGCGGCGCGCCGACGTGGCGGGCCGCCCGAGTCGATTCCTCCTGCGACTCGCCCGGCGAGGTTCCCTCCAGCGAGCCCGACCACATGGCCACATCGCCACACCGAGCCCGACCACATGGCCACATCGCCACACCGTGCGCGAAGGCGAACCCCGCCCGGGTGTCGACGCGCGCGGCGACTACGCGACCGAGGCGGCCAGGTCGAGCGCGGCGCCGGCGAGGTCGGCCGAGGTGTCGAGGTCGCGCATCCACAACGGGGCGGCCGCCGCGACGAGGCGCTGTTCGGCGAGCGGGGCGAGCGCCGAGGCATCCGTCTCGTCGACGAGCCAGGCGTCGAGGAGGCCGCCGGTCGCACGCGAGCCGTAGTGCCGCCCGACCCCCTCGGCGCTCGTCTCGACGCCGATGACCGGCAGGCAGGCGTCGGCCATGCCGCGCACGACCTTGCCGCCGATGATCGGCGAGACGCCGACGACGGGGGCCGCGGTCGCCGCGAGCGCCTCGCGGATGCCCGGGATCGAGAGGATCGTGCCGATCGAGACGACCGGGTTCGAGGGTGCGACGAGCACGACGTCGGCGTCGGCGATCGCCTCGACGACACCCGGCGCCGGCCGCGCCGCGTCGAGGTTGCGCTGCGTGAACGCGAGCGCCGGCAGGGCGGCGCGGTGGCGGGTCCACCACTCCTGGAAGTGCATCTCGCGCTCGCCGCCGGGCGTCTCGGGATCGGCGACCCGCACCCACGTGTCGACCTCGGTGTCGGTCGCCGGGATGAGCCGGGCCCCGAGCGGCCAGCGCCGCTGCAGCCGTTCGCCGATCTGCGACGGCGTGAGGCCGTCGCGCAACCACGACGTGCGGGCGAGATGAGTGCCGAGGTCGAGGTCGCCGAGGGTGAACCAGGGCCAGCCGACGCCCCACTCGCGGAGCTCGGCCGCGACCCGCTCGGTCTCGCCGGCGCGACCCCAGCCGCGCTCGGTGTCGTTGACGCCCGCGAGCGCGTAGAGCAGCGAATCGAAGTCGGGCATGAGCCGCACGCCCGCGAGCCAGACGTCGTCGCCCGTGTTCACGATCACGGTGATCTCGGCGCTGGATGCCTCCGTGCCGCCGTCGTCACTCGGCCACCGCCGCGCGCATTCCTCGCGGACGCCCCGCACGAACTTCGAACCGCCGACTCCGCCGGCGAGCACCGTGATCTTCACGGTTCCCACGCTAGCCGTGCGCTCAGCGGGTGAGCGACGCCCCCATCCGCACGAGCTCGGCCATCGAGGCATCCGGCAGGTAGGCGCGCGCGAGCGCGAGGCCGATGCGCGCGAGGTCGCCCTCGTCGGCGAAGAGCAGGTACAGCGGTTCGGCACGCGGCCGGAACTTCTGCTTGAAGCGGTGCAGCGAGCGGAAGCCGTAGGCGGGTTCGAGCATCGCGCCGAGCCGGTCGAGCCAGCCGTCGATCGGGCTCAGCTCCTCGGGCGATGCCGGCGTCGAGCGTGCGAGCGGCGCCCCCGAGAGCGAGAGGAACGCCGCGCCCTCGTCGCGGAACGCGAGCGCCGACGAGGCGATCAGGTACTCCATGACCGCGGGGAAGGTGCCGTTCGCACGTCGGCGCATGAGGTCGAGCGTCCATCCGGCGACCGCGCCGTCGCTGCCGTACACGGGCAGCCAGCTGAGGAAGCCCTCGAGCTGCCCGTCGTGTTCGGCGAACGCCATTCGCACCTCAGGGTCGAGGGCCTCGTCGACCGTGCCGAGCGTGAAGCGCATCTCGGGCAGCTCCTTCTCGCCGACCCACTGCGACGAGATCTCGTCGACCTGCGCCCGCACCCGCCGCGACTCGGAGGCGAGGGCGCCCATTCGGAAGGTCACGCCTTCGCGCTCGGCGCGGTTGAGCGCCTGCCGTGCGGGCGACCACGCCTTGCCGGTGAACTCGAGGCCAGGGAGGTCGACGATCGTGTCCTCGGCGATCTGCACGGCCCGCCAGCCCTCGGGGATGACGGCCCGCGTGCGCTCGGTCGCGCCGAAGACGCACGGCGTGAAGCCCGCGCGCACGACGGTGTCGAGGAACTCGACGAGCGTCTCGCCGACGCGATCGTCGGGTGCGATCGGATCGGAGAGGGCGATCGCCACCCCCTGGTGGGTCTGGTACGCCACCGCCGTCTCGGGGGAGGAACCGAGGAAGATGCGGTTGTCGGGCCACGTCGCCATCCACGACAGCGGGCCGCCGCCGGTCTCGCGGATCAGTTCGCGGGCGGTCTCGGCGAGTGCGCCCGGGCTCTGCGCGTCGCGGGCTCCCGGCAGGCGACGGCGAAGGCGGGCCCGGTACGCACGTCGGGTGAGCACGAGCCAGACGAGCATGCCGAGCCACAGCACCGAGGTCGTGATCGCGAGTGTGAGCGCATCGCGCGTCGCGGCGACCTCCGCCGCGGTGAAGTCGGGCTCGAGGGCGTCGAGCAACGTGAGCAGGAGGAAGGCGAGGATGCCACCCGCCACGTTCAGGGCGCCCAGCACGACGGCGCCGATCCAGGCGAGGCGGAGGCCCCGGCGGAGCCCGTCGGCGAGGAGCAGCACGATCACCGCGTCGATCGCGACGTCGAGGAACTGCACACCGCCCGGCTCGCTTGCGCCGAAGGGCCCGAACGTCGGAACGAGCACCAGGATGAGCTGCGCCGCCCCGATCGCGAGGAGCACGGTCCACGTGATGAAGCGCTGTTCGCGCAGTGAGGGGCGGCTGAACGCGCGTGCCTGCACGAGCATCACCGCGACGACGGCGACGGCGTGCTCGATGTCGGCGAGCGTGCCGAGGAAGAGCACCCCGATCGCGACCACCGCGAACACGATCAGCAGTGCGCGACCCGCCCACGGGGAACGCAACGAGAACGCCGCCATCGTGATGGCGGCGAACACCCCGCCCGAGGGGCCGACGTCGACCTGCTTCGCCAGCTCCTCGGCCCACGGCGACCCGAAGGTCGCGAACCCGGCGACGATGAAGGCGGTGCCGATGACCGCGACCGCCTGCCCGATCAGGAAGGTCGCCGCGGTGAGCCCCGAGCCGCGCCGCAGCTCGAGCCAGCCGAGCCCCGCGGCGGCGACCGGCAGGATCAGCAGGTATCCGAGCGGCACCGCCACGAGCACGGTGCCCGTGGCGACCGTGTACCAGCGGCCGTCGGCGAACGAGGGCACGCCGTAGGCGAAGGTCTCGTACCAGGGGGCGTGGTCGCTCGCGCTCGTGAATCCGCCGCTCACGAAGCCGACCACGACGAGCACGACGAGCACTGAGAGCGTGACGGGGAGGCGCCCGAGCAGTCGGAGCACTCGTCGTGCGTTTCCGGCCCGGTCGCGCGGGATGGCGTCGGGGGTGGTCTCGCGATCGCGTTCCGTCGTGTCGCGCGTCATGCCGCGAGTCTGGCACGCGAGGGCGCTCACCAACCGCTGCGCGTGGGCGTGTGCCCGTCGCGCGCCTCGTCGGGCATGCGCATCTCGGCGCGCAGGCCGAGCAGCCGCACCGGTCGTCCGGGTTCGATCCGGCCCGCGAGGTCGAGCATGCATGCGAGCACGACCTCGTGGTCGGCCGTCTCGGGGATCTTCTTGGTGAACGTCTTCGTGATGAACGGCGCGTACCGCACCTTGAGCCCGAGGCCGACGACCGGGCGGCCCTCGGCTGCGACATCCGCGAGCACCTGCGCCGCCAGTTCGCGGATCGCGTCCTCGATCTGCGGCGGCTCGGTGAGGTCGTGCTGATAGGTGGTCTCCCGGCTGTGGCCGCGCGCCACCCAGGGGGTGTCGTCGACGACGCGGGCGCCCTCGCCGCGGCCGAGCTGGGCGTACCAGGGCCCCATGCGCGGGCCGAACTCGGCGACGAGGCCGCCGGTCTCGGGATCGGCGGCGGCGAGCTCGCCGATCGTCGTGATGCCGAGCACGGCCAGCCGCCGCGAGATCTTCGTGCCGATGCCCCACATCTCGATCGTCGGCCGATCGCCCATCACCTCGAGCCAGTTCGCCGCCGTCAGCCGGAACACGCCCTGCGGCTTGCCGAACCCGGTCGCGACCTTCGCCCGCACGAGCGTGTCGCCGATGCCCACGCTGCAGTGCAGCCGCGTGCGTTCGAGCACCGCGCCCTGCACGGCACGCGCGTAGGCCTCGGGGTCGGCGGTCTCGACGCCGACGAACGCCTCGTCCCAGCCGAGCACCTGTACGGTGGCGCCCGGCTGCGCGCGCAGCGTCGCCATCACGGCGTCGGATGCCTCGGTGTACGCCTCGTGATCGACGGGAAGGATGATCGCCTCGGGCGCCTTGCGGGCTGCGATGCGCAACGGCATGCCCGAGCCGACGCCGAACTCGCGGGCCTCGTACGAGGCCGTCGACACCACGGCCCGCTCGTTCGGATCGCCCCGCCCGCCGACGATGACGGGCTTGCCCGCGAGCTCGGGGCGCCGCAGCACCTCGACCGCCGCGATGAACTGGTCGAGATCGACGTGCAGCACCCACCCGTGGCTGCGTTGGCTCACGGGGCCAGTCTGCCGCGCCCGGGCGGCGAATGCCGCATGGATTCGTGGAGCGGCGGACCTACGCGTCGTCGCCGAAGATCTCGCGCCGCAGGTACTTCGGCGCCTGCACCCGCCATGCCTCGGTCACGAGCTCCTCGAGGTGGTCGTCGGCGATGCCGGCCATGCGGAAGGCGATCTTCGGCTCGCCCCACCTCGTCGTCGCGCGCAGAAAGACCTCGGGCTGCATCTCGCGCAGGGCGCGCGCGTCAATGGAGTCGGCGACCTTCACCCCGACGACGAGCTCGGCCGCGATGACCTCGCGCATGTCTTCTGGGATGCTCGGCCACGGGTGGCACTCCCACGCGAAGAGCTTGCCGCGCACGAACCACGCGGCGCCGCCCGTCATGGCGCGCTCCTCGCTGCCGGGCAACCCGGCGGCGATGCGGCGAACGTCGTCGAGTTCGGGCATGGTGCGAGCCTAGGCCGCGACACCGACAGAGCCCCGTCAGTAGCCCCCGGCCACGAGGTGGGTCGCCGCGGATGCGAGCGCGTCGGCCACCTCGTCGGTGCCCTCGCGCACCATGCCGACGGTGACGCGCACGAACTCGCCCGGGCGTCGCGTGCGGCCGGCGCCCGTGGCATCCGTGCCGTTCGCGGCGGCGAGGAACGGCGACCCGGCCGAGACCCTGATGCCGGCGACGGCGAGCTGCACGAGGGCTGAGCGCTCGCCGAGCACCGGCATCCAGAGGTTGATGCCGTCGGCCTCCTGCACGGCGACGCCGCGCTCGCGGAGCGCGTCGCCGAGCATGCGCTGGCGCGTGTAGTACTGGCGGCGCGCCTCGGTGACCGCGTCGATCGAGGCGCCGTCGGTGAGCAGGTCGAGCAGGATCGTCTGCACCATGCGCGAGGTCCACCCGGGACCGAGCATCCGTCGCCCGGCGATGTGCTCGATGAGCTCGCGCGGTCCGCCGAGGGCGGCGATGCGCAGGTCGGGGCCGTGCGACTTCGAGAAGCTGCGCACGTGCACCACGCGCCCCGGCAGCCAGGTGCCGAGGGTGACGTCGCCCTCGATCGAGATGAGGCCCGAGTGGTCGTCCTCGATGACGACGAGGTCGTCGACGCGTTCGGCGGCGGCGATGACCCGGGCGAGCGCTTCGGCGCGCTCGGGCGTCATGGATGCCCCGGTCGGGTTCTGTGCGCGCGGCTGCAGCAGCACGGCCACGGGCCGCTTTCGCAGGGCGACGGCGAGCGCCTCGGGCACCATGCCGTGCTCGTCGAGCCGCACCGGCACCGCGACCGCGCCGAGCACCTCGAGCAGGTCGAGGAACGGCGGGAACCCGGGGCTCTCGACGACGACGCGGTCGCCGAAGCGCACGAGCTCCTCGAGCGTGCGCGAGATCGCGTCGAGGGCGCCGTCGACGACCATGATCGACTCGGCGTCGCTCGGCCACGAGTCGCGCAGCGCGCGTGCGAGCGCGGGGATCACGGGCTCGGCCTGGTAGCTGCCGGTCTCGGCCTTCGCCGAGACGCGCGAGAGGGCGGGGCCGAGCGCGGGCAGCAGCAACGGGTCGGGGGTGCCGCGCGAGAGGTCGAGCCGCACGGGGTCGTCGGGGGCGGCCATGCCGCGCATGCGCGGGGCGAGCCGCAGCGCCTCGGCGCCGCGCACGAAGCTGCCGGCGCGGCCGCGGCTCTCGATGACACCGGCGCGGGCGAGGGCCTGCCAGGCCTGGCTGATCGTCGCCGGGCTCACGCCCAGGGCGGCGGCGAGTTCGCGCACGGTCGGCAGGCGATCGCCGGCGGCGAGCTCTCCGCCGTTCACGAGCCGGGCCACGTCACCGGCGATCGTGCGCGGCGAGGCATCGGCGAACTCGGCGAGTTCGATCAATCGCGAGGCATCCACTCGAATACCTGACACCACCATTGCCTCCGAACCGCGCAAGGGACAAGATATGTAACCACAGCGTCACAGAGTGAAACAGAAGAGAAATGTTCAAGCCGAACAATAACAGAACGGGCCACAAGCCCCTGGTTCGGCAGTTCCACCGGCAGTTCAATCGGTACATCTCGGCGTCGCAGCAGCACCCGGCGAGCACCTGACACGAGCACCACGCCAGGCGATCCTCGAGTGAACGGCAATGGCGCCGCCCGACTCAGGAGACATTCATGACGATCGTCAGAGCGGCCATCACGCAGACCACCTGGACCGGCGACAAGGCCTCGATGCTCGACAAGCACGAGCAGTTCGCCCGCGATGCGAAGGCGCAGGGCGCCGAGGTCGTCTGCTTCCAAGAGCTGTTCTACGGGCCGTACTTCGGCATCACCCAGGACCAGAAGTACTACCGCTTCGCCGAGTCCGCCGAAGGTCCCATCGTGCAGCGCTTCGCCGAGGTGGCGAAGGAGCTCGGCACGGTCATGGTGCTGCCGATCTACGAAGAGGCCGAGACGGGCGTCTACTACAACACGTCCGTGCTCGTCGACGCCGACGGCACGATCCTCGGCAAGTACCGCAAGCACCACCTGCCGCATCTCGACCGCTTCTGGGAGAAGTTCTACTTCCGCCCCGGCAACCTCGGCTACCCCGTCTTCGAGACCGCCGTCGGCCGCGTGGGCATGTACATCTGCTACGACCGGCACTTCCCCGAGGGCTGGCGCGAACTCGGCCTGAACGACGCCCACATGGTCTTCAACCCGAACGCCACGAAGCCGGGGCTCTCGAACCGCCTGTGGGAGGTCGAGGGGCCGTGCGCCGCCGTCGCGAACGGCTACTTCGTGCTGCAGCCCAATCGCGTCGGCCGCGAGGACAACGAGTACGGCGACCTCGCCGTCGACTTCTACGGCACGAGCCAGGTCATCGACCCGCGCGGCAACTTCGTCGGCGAGCGCGGCTCGAGCGAGCACGAGGAGCTGCTCGTGCGCGACCTCGACCTCGACATGGTGCAGCAGATGCGCGACGACTGGCAGTTCTACCGCGACCGCCGGCCCGACTCGTACGCGAAGATCGCGAAGCCGTAAGGGAGACGACGCCATGACCACCACCCTCATCACCGGCGGCACCGTCGTCGGCGCCACCGGCCGCGCCGCGGCCGACGTGCTCATCGACGGCGAGCGCATCGTCGCCGTCATCGAACCAGGCAGCGAACTGCTCGGCACGGATGTCTCGGCCGCCGTCGACCGCGTCATCGACGCGACCGGCAAGTACGTGATCCCGGGGGGCATCGACGCACATACCCACATGCAGCTGCCGTTCG
Source organism: Agromyces sp. NPDC057679 (assembly GCF_042799635.1). Taxonomy (NCBI): domain Bacteria; kingdom Bacillati; phylum Actinomycetota; class Actinomycetes; order Micrococcales; family Microbacteriaceae; genus Agromyces; species Agromyces sp. NPDC057679. The sequence continues at coordinate 388,317 of NZ_JBHVIK010000002.1, forward strand.
GCGGCACCGAGGCCTCCGACACCTTCGAGACCGGCACCCGCGCCGCCGCGCACGGCGGCACGACCTCGATCATCGACTTCGCGGTGCAGACCTACGGCCAGCGCATCGAGGACGGACTGGCCGCCTGGCACGAGAAGGCCACGGGCAACTGCGCGATCGACTACGGGTTCCACCAGATCGTGGGCGACGTCAACGCCGACTCGCTCGCCGCGATGAAGCGGCTGCCCGACGAGGGCATCACGAGCTTCAAACTCTTCATGGCCTACCCGGGCGTCTTCTACTCGGATGACGCGCAGATCCTCAAGGCCATGCAGGTGTCGCGCGAGACCGGCCTGCTCACGATGATGCACGCCGAGAACGGCCCCGCCATCGACGTGCTCGCCCAGCAGCTCGTCGACTCGGGCAACACCGACCCGTACTACCACGGCATCGCCCGCGCCTGGGAGATGGAGGAGGAGGCGACGCACCGCGCGATCATGCTCGCGAAGCTCACCGGCGCCCCGCTCTACGTCGTGCACGTCTCGGCGAAGCAGGCCGTCGAGCAGCTCGCCTGGGCGCGCGACAAGGGCCAGAACGTGTTCGGCGAGACCTGTCCGCAGTACCTCTACCTCTCGCTCGAGGACCAGCTCGGGGCATCCAGCGAGCAATGGGGCGCCTTCGAAGGCGCCAAGTGGGTGTGCTCGACGCCGCTGCGCTCGCGCGCCGAGGGTCACCAGCACTCGATGTGGCAGGCGCTGCGCACGAACGACCTCCAGATGGTCTCGACCGACCACTGCCCCTTCTGCATGAAGGACCAGAAGGAGCTCGGACTCGGCGACTTCCGCAAGATCCCGAACGGCATCGGGTCGATCGAGCACCGCATGGACCTCATGTACCAGGGCGTCGTCACCGGCGAGATCAGCCTCGAGCGCTGGGTCGAGCTCACGAGCACCACGCCCGCGCGCATGTTCGGGCTGTACGGCCGCAAGGGCGTCATCCAGCCCGGGGCCGACGCCGACATCGTCGTCTACGACCCGAACGGGCACACCTCGATCGGGTTCGGCGAGGGGCGCACCCACCATATGAACATGGACTACTCCGCGTGGGAGGGGTACGAGATCGATGGGCACGTCGACACGGTGCTCTCGCGCGGCAAGGTCATCGTCGACGGCGACGAGTACCTCGGCGCCAAGGGCGACGGGAAGTACCTCAAGCGGGGGCTCAGCCAGTACCTCATCTGAGCAGAGCCACCCCGATCGCCCGCCACTGAACGGAGCCCCCATGGATTTCGGCGTCGTCCTCCAGACCAACCCGCCCGCCTCACGCACCGTGCACCTCGCCAAGCTCGCCGAGCAGTACGGCTTCAGCACCGCGTGGACGTTCGACTCCCACCTGCTCTGGCAGGAGCCGTACGTCATCTACAGCAAGATCCTCGCCGAGACCCACCGCATCAAGGTGGGCCCCTTCGTCACGAACCCGGCCACCCGCGACTGGACGGTCACGGCCTCGATCTTCGCCACCCTCAACGAGATGTACGGCAACCGCACGATCTGCGGCATCGGCCGCGGCGACTCGGCCGTGCGCGTCACGAACGGCAAGCCCGTGAGCATGAGCGAGCTGCGCGAGTCGATCCACGTCATCCGCGAGCTCGCGAACTCGCGCAGCGTCGAGTACAAGGGCTCGCAGCTGCAGTTCCCGTGGTCGAAGGGCTCCGAGCTCGAGATCTGGGTCGCGGCCTACGGGCCGATGGCGCTGAAGCTCACGGGCGAGGTCGGCGACGGCTTCATCCTGCAGCTCGCCGACCCCGACATCGCCGCCTGGATGATCACGACCGTCCGCAATGCGGCCGAGGCCGCGGGTCGCGATCCCATGTCGATCAAGTTCTGCGTCGCCGCCCCGATGTACATCGGCGACGACTGGACCCACATGCGCGACCAGACCCGGTGGTTCGGCGGCATGGTCGGCAACCATGTGGCCGACATCGTCGCGAAGTACGGCATGCACGGCACGGTGCCCGACGCCCTCACCGACTACATCCGCGGTCGCGAGGGCTACGACTACAACACCCACGGCAAGGCCGACAACGACCATGTCGACTTCGTGCCCGACGAGATCGTCGAGCGGTTCTGCGTGCTCGGCTCGGCCGACCAGCACATCCAGAAGCTGAAGCAGCTCGCCGACCTCGGCGTCGACCAGTTCGCCGGGTACCTCCAGCACGACAACAAGGAGGAGACGCTGCGGGTCTACGGCGAGACCGTGATCCCGGCGCTCACCGAGCACATCACGGCGAAGGCATGACCAGCACCGCGGCTCGTCGAACGGCCGTCGTCGGATGGGGCGTCGCCGGCCTGCTGCTGCTCGTCGCCCTGTGGGAGGGGTACAAGCTGCTCGCGCCCGCCGACGGCGTGCTCATCGGCGAGACCCGGGTGCTGCCGCGCACCACCGACCTCGCCATGCCCCACGTCTGGGACATGTTCAGCCGACTGGCCGAGCCCGTGACGCGCTCGCCCTCGGCGCAGGCGCTGTGGGTCGTCATCCTGCTCGGCGCGCTCACGACGCTCGGCATCGCCGCCGCGGGCTGGCTCGTCGGCGTCGTGGTGGGCGTCGGTCTCGCCCTCGTGATGCAGCGCTGGCGGATCGCCGAGTGGGGCCTGCTGCCGTGGATCGTGCTCAGCCAGACGGTGCCCCTCATTGCGTTCGCGCCCATCGTCAAGAGCTGGGGCTCCCGGGTCGAGATCGGCTCGTTCGAGTGGCAGGACTGGATGTCGGTCGCGCTGATCGCGAGCTACCTCGCCTTCTTCCCGATCGCGATCGGCGCCCTGAAGGGGCTCCAGTCGCCCGACCGCATCCACGAGGAGCTCATGCAGAGCTACGCCGCCGGGTACTGGGCGACGCTCGTGAAGCTGCGGTTCCCCGCCGCGGTTCCGTACCTGCTGCCCGCGCTGCGGCTCGGCGCGGCGAACGCCGTCATCGGCGCGGTCGTCGCCGAGGTGTCGACCGGCCTCCAGGGCGGCATCGGCCGCCTCCTCATCCAGTTCGCCGGGCAGGCCTCGGGCGACCCGGCCAAGGCATGGGGGCCGATCTTCGGCGCCGTGGTGCTCGGGCTCGTCGCCGCCGGCTCGGTGGCGCTGCTCGGCGTGATCCTGAAGAACTACCGACGAACGGAGGAAGCCGCATGAGCGCTCCCGAGACCACCGCCGCACCCGGCGCGACCGCATCGCCCGCGACGGCCGTGCAGGTGACCGCCGTCGACAAGGTGTTCGAGACGCAGGGCGGCCGCGTGCACGCGCTCGAGGGCATCGACCTCACCGTCGCGGCCGGCGAGTTCGTCTCGCTCATCGGCCCGAGCGGGTGCGGCAAGTCGACGCTCATGCGGCTCATCGCCGACCTCGACGCACCGACGTCCGGCTCGATCGCCGTGTTCGGCAAGACGCCGTCGCGGGCGCGCCTCGACCAGGAGTACGGCATCGCGTTCCAGCAGGCGGGCCTGCTGCCCTGGCGCACCGTCGCCGCGAACGTCGCGCTGCCGCTCGAGCTGCACGGCGTGGCCCAGGCCGCGCGGCGGGCGAAGGTCGACGAGCTGCTCGACATGGTCGGCCTCACCGACTTCGCCGAGCGCTACCCCGACCAGCTCTCGGGCGGCATGCAGCAGCGCGTCGCGATCGCCCGCTCGCTCGCCGAGCAGCCCCGGCTGCTGCTCATGGACGAGCCGTTCGGCGCCCTCGACGAGATGACGCGCGAGAAGATGCAGGCCGACCTCGTGCGCATCGCCGGCGAGACGGGCGCGGCCGTCGTGTTCGTCACCCACTCGATCCCCGAGGCGGTGTTCCTCTCCGACCGGGTCGTCGTCATGTCGCCGCGACCGGGCCGCATCCGCGAGATCGTGCCCATGCGGCTCGCCGGGGCGGTCCCCGCGAGCGGGGCGGGCGAGGCGCGGGAGGCGGGCGAGGGGGTCGCTACCCGGGCCGCACGCACCGAGGGTCTCCGCGAGGACCGCTCGTTCTTCGAGATGGTGACCGCCGTCCGCGAGGCGCTGCACGGCGCCCCCGTCGCGACGGGCGCCCGCGGCGTGGAGACGCGATGATGAGCCCCCGCACCGAGACGACGCTGCGCATCGTCGCACCGGTGGCGGTGGGGCTGATCGTGCTCGGCATCTGGCAGTTCCTCGTCAGCGTCGTCGGCGTCTCGGACTACCTGCTGCCGAGCCCCGCCTCGATCATCGAAGCCCTCATCGCCTCATGGGACTCGATCGTGCAGGCCACGATCATCACCGGCACGAACGCGCTCATCGGCCTCGTCGTCGGCTCGGTGCTCGGCATCGGCCTCGCCGCGCTCGCGGCGAGGTGGCGTGCCGTCGACCGCATGAGCGCCCCGGTCGTCGCCGCGCTCGCCGTCGTGCCGATCGTCGCCCTCGCGCCCGTGCTGAACTCGATGTTCGGCGCCGACAGCCAGTTCGGGCGCCAGGCGATCGCCGCGATCGCCTCGTTCGTGCCCGTGTTCCTCAACACGCTGCGCGGGTTCCGGCAGACGACGCCGGTGCACCGCGAACTGATGCGCGCCTACGCGGCGACCCCCGGCCAGGTGCTGCGCTCGCTCACGCTCCCGACCGCGCGGCCGTTCATCCTCACCGGCATCCGCATCGCCTCCTCGCTCGCGGTGATCTCGGCTCTCGTCGCCGAGTACTTCGGCGGGCCGCGCGGCGGCCTCGGCAGCCTGATCTCGACCTCGGCCGCGTCGAGCGCGTACGCCCGCGCCTGGGCGTACGTCGTGGCATCCATCGCCCTCGGCCTGCTCTTCTACCTCGCGACCCTCGCGCTCGAACGGCTCGTGCTGCGGGGCCGCAGGCCCGCCGCACGCGCTCCCGGAACCCGCACCACCAGCACCAGCACCGTCAGCACGACCAGCACCACCGTTTCGCACTGAGAACAGGGAAGGACTGACATGAAGCACAGCACACGCCGCGGACTCGCGGCCGGAGCGTTCGCCGTCACGGCCGCGCTCATCCTCGCCGCCTGCTCGTCCGGAGACTCGGGCGGGGACGGCGGCTCCGGCGACGGCGAGCTCACCCCCGTGAAGCTCCAGCTCCAGTGGCTCCCGCAGGGGCAGTTCGCCGGATACTTCGCCGCCGCCGACCAGGGCTACTTCGAGGAGGAGGGCCTGGACGTCGAGATCATCCCGTCGGGCGGCGACATCGTGCCGCAGGACGCGCTCGCCAACGGCGACGTCGACTACGCCATCGCGTGGGTGCCGAAGGTGCTCGGCTCGATCGAGCGGGGTGCGAACCTCACCGACATCGCCCAGATCTTCCAGCGCTCGGGCACCCTGCAGGTCTCGTGGGCCGACTCGGGCATCGAATCGGTCGCCGACTTCGAGGGCAAGAAGATCGGCTCGTGGGGCTTCGGCAACGAGTGGGAGATCTTCGCGGCGATGGCCGCGGAGGGGCTCGACTCCACCACCGTCCAGATCATCACGCAGGACTTCAACATGAACGCGTTCCTGCAGGGCGACATCGACGCGGCCCAGGCGATGACCTACAACGAGTACGCGCAGCTGCTCGAGACCCCGAACCCCGACACCGGTGAGCTCTACCAGCCCGAGGACTTCAACGTGATCTCGTACGAGGACACCGAGGGGGCCATGCTGCAGGACGCGATCTGGGCCGACACCGAACGCCTCGAGAGCGACACCGACTACCAGGAGACGACGGTCAAGTTCCTGAAGGCCGTCATCAAGGGCTGGGCGTTCGCCGCGGCGAACCCCGAGGATGCCGCCGACATCACGATCGCCGCCGGTTCGGGTTGGGGCCCGAGCCACGAGCTCTGGATGGTGAACGAGACCAACAAGCTCATCTGGCCCTCCGACGACGGCATCGGCATGATCGACGAGGCCGCGTGGGACAAGACCGTCGCCGGCGCGCTCGCCGCGGTGAACGAGGCGGGAGACCACCTCATCACCGAGGAGCCGCCCGCGACCGCCTGGTCGAATGAGTGGATCGAGAAGGCGCTCTCGGAGCTCGAGGGCGAGGACCTCGACCTCACGGGCGCCGACTGGTCGCCCATCGACGTCACCCTCGAAGAGGGCGGCAACTAGCAATGCGGATGCTGCGCCGCCGGACGACGGCGGCGCAGCATCCCCGGAACCTCCAGCGAAAGGCAGTGAAGCCATGAGCGAGAACCTCGAAGACCTCGACGACATCGCGCGGCGGCTCGACCGCGAGCACGTCTTCCACTCCTGGTCGGCGCAGTCCCAGGCCTCCGGGCTCGTCGTCGCCAGCGGACGCGGCGCCCGCGTCTGGGATCACGCCGGCCGCGAGTACCTCGACTTCTCGAGCCAGCTCGTCAACGTCAACATCGGGCATCAGCACCCCTCCGTCGTCGCCGCGATCCGCGAGCAGGCCGAACTGCTCACGACGATCGCCCCGTCGACCGTGAACCTCGCCCGAGGCGAGGCGGCGAAGCGCATCGTCGCGCGCGCGCCGTCGGGCTTCACGAAGGTGTTCTTCACCAACGGCGGCGCGGATGCCAACGAGAACGCCGTGCGCATGGCGCGACTGCACACGGGGCGCGACAAGGTGCTCTCGACCTATCGCTCGTACCACGGCAACACGGGCGCGGCGATCGTCGCGACCGGCGACTGGCGTCGCGTGCCGAACGAGTTCGCCCGCGGGCACGTGCACTTCTTCGGCCCCTACCTCTACCGTTCGGAGTTCTGGGCGGCGACCCCCGAGGAGGAGTCGGAGCGGGCGCTGCGCCACCTCGCGCGGGTGATCGAATCCGAGGGGCCTGCCTCGATCGCCGCGGTGCTGCTCGAGACGATCCCCGGCACGGCCGGCATCCTGGTGCCGCCGCCCGGGTACCTCGCGGGCGTGCGTGCGCTCTGCGACAAGCACGGCATCCTGCTCATCCTCGACGAGGTGATGGCGGGCTTCGGCCGCACCGGGCGCTGGTTCGCCTTCGACGGCTACGACGTGCGGCCCGACCTCATCACCTTCGCGAAGGGCGTGAACTCGGGCTACGTGCCCGCGGGCGGCGTCGTCATCTCCGACGAGATCGCCGCGACCTTCGACGAGCGGGTCTTCCCCGGCGGGCTGACCTACTCGGGGCATCCGCTCGCGATGGCGTCGATCGTCGCGACGCTCGACGCCATGGCCGCCGAGGGGATCGTCGACCACGCGCGCGAGGTCGGCGCCGAGTCGATCGCGCCCGCCCTCGAGGACCTCGCCGAACGCCATGCGGTCATCGGCGAGGTGCGCGGCGAGGGCGTCTTCTGGGCGCTCGAGCTCGTCGCGGATCGCAAGACCCGTGAGCCGCTGCCGGCCGCGGCGATGGGCCGCATCAAGTCGGCGCTCGTCGAGCGCGGGCTGCTGCCGTTCATCCAGGACAACCGCATCCACGTGGTGCCGCCGTGCGTGGTGACGGCGGACGAGGTCGCCGACGCGATGGCGATCTACGACGACGTGCTGGCGACCGCCGTCTCCGGCGACTGAACGTCCGACGAGGAAAGAGGAGATCATGACCGACTTCATCGAGCACTGGATCGACGGGGCATCCGTCGCAGGCGACCCCGCTCGCAGCGGACCCGTCTACAACCCCGCACTCGGCGTCGAGCAGCGCCGCGTGCACTTCGCGTCGACCGACGACGTCGACGCCGCGGTCGACGCCGCGGCGCGCGCGTTCCCCGGGTGGCGCGACACCTCGATCGCACGACGGCAGCAGGTGATGTTCAAGTTCCGCGAACTGCTCACCGGTCGCACCGACGAGCTCGCCGCGATCCTCACCAGCGAGCACGGCAAGGTGCTCGGCGACGCGGCGGGGGAGATCGCGCGCGGCATCGAGGTCGTCGAGCTCGCGTGCGCGATGCCCGGCTACACCAAGGGCGAGTACAGCGAGAACGTGTCGACCGGCATCGACGTCTACACGCTGCGGCAGCCGGTCGGCGTCGTCGGCATCATCTCGCCGTTCAACTTCCCGGCGATGGTGCCGCTGTGGTTCTTCCCGCTCGCGATCGCGACGGGCAACACGGTCGTGCTGAAGCCGTCCGAGAAGGACCCGTCGGCCGCCGTCTGGCTTGCGAAGCTCATGCAGGAGGCGGGGCTGCCCGACGGCGTGCTCAACGTCGTGCACGGCGACAAGGTCGCCGTCGATGCGCTGCTGCACCACCCGACCGTGCGCTCGATCTCGTTCGTCGGCTCGACGCCGATCGCGCAGTACATCTACGCGACCGCGACCGCGAACGGCAAGCGCGTGCAGGCCCTCGGCGGTGCGAAGAACCACATGCTCGTGCTGCCCGACGCCGACCTCGACCTCGCGGCCGACGCCGCCGTCAACGCGGGCTTCGGCTCGGCGGGCGAGCGCTGCATGGCGATCTCGGCGGTGCTCGCGGTCGATTCGATCGCCGACGAGTTCGTCGCGAAGGTGGCCGACCGGATGTCGCGGCTGAAGATCGGCGACGGGACGCGCGGGTGCGACATGGGCCCCCTGATCACGCGCGAGCACCGCGACAAGGTCGCCGGGTACCTCGACGTGGCAGCCGTCGACGGCGCGAGCGTCGTGGTCGACGGTCGCGACACGGTCGTCGACGGCGACGCGGCCGGGTTCTGGCTCGGGCCGACCCTCGTCGACCGCGTGCCGACGTCGTCGTCGGTGTACCGCGACGAGATCTTCGGACCGGTGCTCTCGGTCGTGCGCGTCGACGGCTACGAGGACGGACTCGAGATCATCAACGGCTCGCCATACGGCAACGGCACGGCGATCTTCACGAACGACGGCGGGGCCGCGCGGCGGTTCCAGCGCGAGGTGACGGTCGGCATGGTCGGCATCAACGTGCCGATCCCGGTGCCGGTCGCCTACCACTCGTTCGGCGGTTGGAAGGACTCGCTGTTCGGCAACGCCAAGGCGTACGGCGCCCGCGGCTTCGACTTCTACACGCAGGAGAAGGCGATCACGTCGCGGTGGCTCGACCCGAGCCACGGTGGACTGAACCTGGGCTTCCCGCAGCACGACTGAGCGGTCACGTCGGTCGAGTCGGCGCGCAGCACCGTATCGAGACCACCCGGGCGTGGTCTCGATACGCTCCGCTCCTCGACCGGCGGGGCCGGCGTCAGCGCCGCGCGAAGGCGGCGATGCGTGCCTGAGCGTCGGGGGTCTTGAAAGCCGCGCCGATCGTGCGGGCCTCGTCATCGAGGGCGTCCTGGAACGGGCGCTCGAGCCCCGAACGTACGAGCCGCTTGGCCTGGCCGAAGGCGCCGGTCGCGCCGTCGAGCCACGACTGCGCGATGGCGCGCGCCCGGCCGGCGACCTCCTCGGGCGGCACGACCTCGGTCACGAGGCCCCATTCGAGCGCCTCGGCGGCGGTCAGTCGGCGCGAGGTGAGGGTGAGCTCGAGGGCGCGACGCGTGCCGATCGCCTCGGGGAGGAGCGTGCTCACCCCGCAGTCGGGCGTCAGCGCGACATCCGCGTAGCGACTGGCGAAGCTCGCCTGCTCGCTCGCGACGACGAGGTCGGCGACGAGCATGAAGCCGAGGCCGCCGCCGGCGACGGGGCCCTGGACGGCGGCGACGATCGGCTTCGCGCTCTCGCGGAGCATCCGATGCCCGTCGTGGATGCGGTCGGCGAGCCCGGTGATCACCGCGCCCGCGTCGCTCGACGCCGCGGCCAGTTCGGACATGGCGACGACGTCGCCGCCGGCGCAGAACGCCCGGCCCTCGGCGTCGAAGAGCACCGCGCCGATGTCGTCGCGGCGGGAGATCTCGTGCGCGATCGACTGCCAGAGGCCGATCGCCTCGGGATCGACCGCGTTGAGGCGGGCGGGGCGGTTGAGCGTGACGCGGGCGAGCCCGTCGGTCACGTCGAACAGGATCGCGTCATCGGCCATGGTGCCGGAGCCTACCGGGCCGGGCTCGTCGTCGCGCGTGGATTGGCGGCGGCCTCACGCGGTGCTCCCGACACGGGCATCTTCGCAGTGGGCCATCGCCAACCGGGTCGCGGACCGCTGTGGTCGCCTGGTCAGCCGATGGCCGTGTGGGCGGTGGTCGGCACGGTGCCGGCGAGGACGGACGGGGTCCATCCCGAGTACCGGCGGACCTCGCGCACCAGGTGGCTCTGGTCGGCGAAGCCGAAGCGCGCCGCCACCTCCGCGGCGGGCAGGCGTCGGAGGGCGATCGCGGCGCGCTCGAAGCGCACGAGGCCGGCGGCCGCCTTCGGCCCGATCCCGACCTGTTCCGCGAAGCGCGTGCTGGCGTACCGCGAGCTCCAGCCGGTCTCCTCGACGAGCTCGGCGATCCGCACGCGGCCTCCGGAGGAGTCGATCTGCCGCCACATCCAGCCGACGAAGGGCTCGGGAGGCCGGCCGCGATCGAGCAGGCCGAGCAGCACCCGATCGATCAGCTCGAAGCGGCGTGGCCAGGTGCCGGCCGACCACAGCTCGTCGAGCAAGCGGCCGTCGAAGACGGGGAGCGCGTCGGCGAGCTCGACCACGCGCGCGGCGAGCTCCCGTCCGGGCAGGCCGAGGAGGCGGGTGACGCCGAGCGGGGTGAGGTAGATCTGCAGGCAGTGCTGCTCGGACTCGAACGAGGTCGTCGCGTGGCCGGGCATGATGCCCGCGACGAACGAGGTGTGGCGCCCGACGCCCTCGCCGACGGAGAGGTCGACGACGTCGAGCGGCGGCCCGATCGACAGCACGACGGGGATCAGGCTGCCGGCCACCTGACGGCGGACGACCTGCCCGACCGCGTGTTCGTCGTGGCCGACGATGCCCGCGACGAGCCCGGCGAGCTCGGGGCGCACTCGATGCCGCACCAGGATCGGCCCCGGTGCGGTGCCTTCGTGCCTCGTGTCATCGGTCACGGACGATCGATTTCCTTCAAGACGGGGTCGGCCCGCAGGAGTGAGCATGAGACGAGGAAGGAGTACCTGATGCGCAGAGTGATCGCGATCGAGTTCCTCTCGGTCGATGGAGTCATGCAAGGACTGGGGTCGCCCGACGAGGACCGCGAGGGCGGCTTCGAGCACGGCGGATGGGGAGCACCCTACGCCGATGCGATCCACGCCTCCAGCGGTACCGACGGCCTGGGCGGCACCACCGCCTACCTCTTCGGAAGGAAGACCTACGAGAAGATGGCCGCCTACTGGCCGTCCGTCTCGGACGACGACCCGATCGCCGCCCATTTGAACGCCACCGAGAAGCACGTGGTGACCGGCACGCTGACCGAGTTCGGATGGCGGAACACCCACGCGCTGGTCGGCGACCTCCGCGACGGCGTCCGCGCCCTGAAGCAGGCGGGGGACGGCGATATCGCGATCCTCGGCAGCGGAGTGCTCGTGCGCGCCCTGCTGCGGGAGGACCTCGTCGACGGGCTGCGGCTCTTCGTCCACCCGCTGCTCATCGGCTCGGGCAAGCGCCTCTTCGGCGAGCTGGAGCGCCCGCGCCCGCTCAGGCTGACGGCGTTCGGCACCACCCCGCTCGGAAGCCTCGTGCTCGCCTACGACCTCGAGCGCGGAACGGGGGACTGACGGCCCCGGTGCGCGCACAGCGCGCGGCGGTGGGCGTCAGGGCGCCGTCTCGGTGTGCTGCCGCTCGAGCCGCGCCGCCTGGGACACGAGCACGTCGAGCACGGTGCGCACGGCGAGGCGCTCGGCGACGTCGGGGCGCACGAGGGCGACGATCTGGCGAGCGGATGCCACGCCGCGGAGCGGCTTCAGCACGATGGATTCGGGGACGGCGCCGCTCGTGAACCGCGGCACGAACGCGATGCCGAGCCCCGCCTCGATGAAGGCCTCGATGATGCGCATGTCGCTGAAGCGCTGGCTCACCCGCACCCGGCGGCCGGTCTGCTGCTCGATCGCGTGCAGAATGCGCTCGAAGGGGAAGCCGGGCGGCACGCCGAGCCAGGTCTCGTCGACGAGGTCGCCCGGCGTGAGGTGCGAGCGGCCCGCCAGCCGGTGGTCGGCGGGCAGGCCGATGTCGAGCGGCTCGGTGAGCAGCGGCACGGCCCTGAGTCCGCGGCCGCCCCACGGCAGCACGCCCGGCATGGTGTGGGCGAGCACGATGTCGTAGTCGCTCGTGAGGTCGGCGAACTCGGCGAGCTCGGGGTCGAGGTCGGTGGCGTGCACGACGAGGCCCGCGATCTGCGAGAGCTCGGCCAGCACCGCGGGCAGCACCGTCGCCCCGATGGTCGGAAAGGTCATGAGCGTGACCTCGCCGCTCGGGTGGTTGCGGAACTCGTCCCACAGGGAGGTCGCGCGTTCGAGGGCGATCGCGACGTCGGTCGCGCTGCGGGCCAGCGCGTGCCCCGCGCTCGTCAGCACGACGCCTCGCCCGCTGCGTTCGGTGAGCGGCATGCCGGCTTCGCGTTCGAGCACCTTGAGCTGCTGCGAGACGGCCGACGGCGTGCGCCCCGTGGCCTCGGCGACCGCGGTCACCGAGCCGCGCTCGGCGAGTTCGCGGAGGAGATCGAGGCGGCGCACATCCATGTAGCGATTCTACATCGTGCTTGTAGAACCGTGAGCTTGTGCTGAATGTTTCGACGCGGAAGAATAGTGCATGTCGAACACGTGCAACGGCGCAAAGTCGCTCGACCAGCCTGCACCGTCTTCGTCGAAAGGATCCATCGTGATCAGCATCATCGTGCTTCTCGGCACTGTTTCCGTCGCCGCTGTCGCCGGCGCGATCGTCGTCACCGCTCGTGACGGCTACCGCCGCCAGCCGCGAGAGACGTTCGCGCGCACCGTCTGAGTGCCGCGAATCCCCGGAGGTCCGTTCTCCGGGACTGCAGGGCCGCCGCGCGGGGGAGGGACACCCCGCGGGGCGGCCCTTCCTCTGTGCCGTCGCGACCGGTCGCCGTGCGCATCGAGATGAGCTGGGGGGATCGCGATGCCGCGCGACCGGCGCGCCTGCACGGCGCGACGCCGTCCGGCCGCTGCGCCCGTCGGCGCCGCCCCGCTCGATGACGCCCGCGACACGGCCGATGAGCCTCTCGACACCGTTCCTCACCGACCGATAGCGTGACGCGAGGGGTACATCGGACGAGGGGGGCGCGATGGCGCACGTGGTGGCGACCGGGGCCGGCAAGGCCATGATGGAGCGGCGTGCCGATCCGACGCACGACTACATCCTGGGCCTGACGGGCAAGGAGCGGCCGCGGGTGCTCTTCGTCGGCACGGCGACGGGCGATGAGGCCGCGTACACGCTGAGCTTCTACAAGACCTACGACTCCGACCGGTGCGCGCCGCACCACCTCACGCTCTTCCACCGCGATCTCGACGACCTCGCAGGCTACGTGAAGGGCTTCGACGTGATCCACGTCGGCGGCGGCAACACCGCCAACATGCTCGACGTCTGGAAGCGGCAGGGCCTCGACGAGATCATGCGCGAGATGTGGGAGGACCCGGCCTCGAACGTCGTCTTCACCGGCGGCTCGGCCGGTGGCATCTGCTGGTTCGAGGGCGGCACGACCGACAGCTACGGCCCGACCCTCCAGGTGCTGCCCGAGGGGCTCGGCTTCCTGCACGGCAGCTTCTGCCCCCACTACGACGCGGAGGACCAGCGGCAGCCGTTGTTCCACGAGGCCCTCCGGAGCGGCGAGCTCGCAACGGGGTACGCCGTCGGCAACCTGCAGTCGCTGCACTTCGAGAACCAGGAGTTCGTCACGGCGATCAGCCCGGTCGATCCCGCCCTCGCTCTCCGGGTCGAGGCGATCGACGGCGAGATCGTCGAGACGCCGCTGCCCGTGCAGGTGCTCGAGGCCACCGGCCCGATCGTGAAGGGGCCGAGCGCGTGAACGACAACGTCTGGATCCTCGTCGCGCAGCTGATCGTCGTCGTCCTGGCGATCTTCATGGGCACCCGTACGAGCGGGATCGGCCTGGGCGTCTGGGGCCTCGTCGGCGTCGCGGTGCTCGTGTTCGGCTTCCAGACCGCCCCCGGCAACGCGCCGGTCGATGCGGTCTTCATCGTGCTCACGGTCATCACCGCGGCCTCGGTCATGCAGGCCGCCGGCGGAATCGACTGGATGGTGTCGGTCGCGGCCAAGGCCATCAAGTCCAGGCCGAAGAGCGTCGTCTTCCTCGCGCCGGCGATGTCGTTCCTCTTCACCGTCGGCGCCGGCACGGGCAACATCTTCTACCCCTTGCTCCCCGTCATCTACGACGTCTCGTACGACCAGAAGATCCGGCCCGAGCGAGCCCTGTCGGTCTCCGCGGTCGCCTCGCAGGTCGGCATCCTCTGCAGCCCGGTCTCGGCGGCGACGGCGTCGCTCGTCGTGCTCCTCGCCCCGAGCGGCGTCGACCTCGGGCAGGTGCTGCTCATCATGTGGCCGGCCTCGATCGTCGGCCTCTTCCTCGCCGCGCTCGTCATGGTGCGGCACGGCAAGAACCTCGAGGACGACCCCGAGTACCAGCGGCGACTCGCCGAGCACCTCGTGAAGCCGCCGGCCGAGGACACGACCGAACGCAAGCTGCCGAAGACCGCGGTGCTGTCGGCGTCGATCTTCCTCGCCGGCGTCGCGTTCATCGTGATCATGGGCCTGTTCGAGGGACTGCGCCCCATCATCGGCACCGACGACAACGGCGACCCGGTGCGGGTCTCGGTGACGATCATCATCGAGGTGACGATGGGTGTCATCGCCGCGCTCATCTTCGTGTTCTGCAAGGTCAAGTCGGCCGACGTGCCCAAGCAGTCGACGTTCCCCGCCGGCATGGTCGGAGCCTTCGCGCTCTTCGGCATCGCCTGGCTGGCGAACACCTTCGTCGCGAACAACAACCAGCTCATCGTCGACGGGCTCGGGTCGCTCGTCTCGGGGTCGACCGCGTTCGTCGGAGCCCTGCTCTTCGCCCTCGCGCTGTTCCTCGTCGCCATGCTCACGACCAGCCAGTCGAGCGCGACGAACGCCATCGTGCCAATCGGTCTCGCGATCGGGCTGCCCGCGTCGCTCATCGTGGGCCTCTGGCCCTCGGCGATGGGCATGTACACGCTGCCGGCGAACGGGTCGCAGGTGGCGACGGCCGCCTTCGACCAGACGGGCACGACCAAGCTCGGCAAGTTCGTGTTCGACCACTCGTTCCAGCTGCCCAACCTCGTGTACGTCGTGTCGGCGATGATCGTCGGCGTACTGCTGTCCTTCGTGGTGGTCTGATCCGGGCGCCCTGATGGCCGAGATCGCCGATCGCGCACTGCTCCGCCAGTTCCTCCTGGGGCTCGCGGAGGGCATGAACGCGGCCGCCGAATCCGTCGACCGCATCAGGGACACGCTCGTCACGGTGTCACGGGCGTACGGCCGCGACGACACCGACTTCATCGTGCTGCCGACGGTGATCATCGTCGAGACCGGCGAGGGCGAGGAGGGGCGGGTCGAGATCCGCTCGGCGGTGAACGCCTCGTTCCGCTTCGACCAGATCGCCGCGCTCTACAACCTGATCGGCGAGGCCGAGCGCGCCGAGCTCGAACCGATCGAGGGCCTCAGGCGCCTCAACGAGATCGGCGCGATGAAGGCCGGGCACGGGTGGATCGTGCGCACCTTCGGGCACGCCGTGCTCGTCACCGGCCTCTCGCTGCTGCTCGCCCCCACCTGGCAGGGCGCGCTCATCGCGTTCGGGCTCGGCGCCTTCGTCGGTCTGGCGAAGCTCGTCCGCTCGCCCACGCTGCAGCTCATCTTCCCCGTGTTCGCGGCATTCGCCTGCGCGATCGTCGTCTTCCTGATCGCGCCCCACATCGAGATCGGCGACCCGATCCGCCTGCTGATCGCGCCGCTCGCGACCTTCCTCCCCGGTGGCGTGCTCACCACCGGCGTGGGTGAGCTCGCGGCCGGGCAGATGCTCGCAGGAGCGTCGCGCCTCGTGTTCGGCCTCGTGCAGCTCGCACTGCTCGCGTTCGGCATCCTCGCGGCGGGCACCGTCGTCGGCGTCGAGGATTCGAGCTACGAGGCGCTCGAGGCATCCACGTCACTGCCCTGGTGGATCCCGGTGCTCGGCGTGCTCCTCTTCGCCATCGGCAACTACCTGCACTTCTCGGCGCCGCGGCGCACCTTCGGGTGGGTGCTCCTGGTGCTCATCGTGGCGTACGTGGGGCAGTACGCCGGCACCGTGCTCATCGGCTCGACGGTCGGCGGGTTCATCGGCGCCGTCGCGATGACGCCGGTGGTGCTCTGGATCGCGACGCTGCGGCACGGAGCGCCCTCGCAGCTGACCTTCCTCCCGGCGTTCTGGCTCCTCGTCCCCGGCGCGGCCGGGCTGCTCGGACTCACCGAGGCGGTCGGCACCACGCGAGGCCTCGAGGACTTCGCGGAGGCGATCACCTCGATCATGTCGATCGCGCTCGGCGTGCTCATCGGCACCGCCCTCTACCGCGTCGTGCATCACGGGGCCGAGGAGCTCGCGGACTTCCACGTCGACGTGCCCGCTGCGCTCACCGAGGAGGAGGAGCCGCCCTTCTGGGCGCGCCTCGTTCCCGGAACCCCGCAGTCGTTCTGGGGCGGCCGGCGCGAGCGCCGCGCCCGGTCGGGCAAGACCCCCAAGGATGCCCCGGAGGAGTCGCCGGCCGATGAATCCTCCCCTTCTTCTCAGGCAGGCGGGTCGTAGAGTATTCGGGTGACTGATCGCCAGCCCCTCGACTCCGCCGACGCGCGCCGCCGGCTCATCGACTTCATCTCCGCCGACGCCGTGTTCCACGGCGACTTCACGCTGACGAGCGGCAAGAAGGCGACGTACTACGTCGACCTCCGCAAGGTCAGCCTCGACCACCGCGTCGCCCCGCTGATCGGCCAGGTCATGCTCGACGTGATCGGCGACATCCCCGACGTCGCCGCCGTGGGCGGTCTGACGATGGGCGCAGACCCGATCGCCTCCGCGATCCTGCACCAGGGTGCCGCGCGCGGCCTCGCCTACGACGCCTTCGTCGTGCGCAAGGAGCCGAAGGACCATGGCCGCGGCAAGCAGGTCGAAGGCCCCGATCTCGCCGGCAAGCGCGTGATCGTGCTCGAGGACACCTCGACCACCGGCGGTTCGCCGATCAAGGCCATCGAGGCGCTCCGCAAGGTCGGCGCCGAGGTCGTCGCGGTCGCGGTCGTCGTCGACCGGGCCACCGGGGCCCGCGAGATCATCGAGGCCGAGGGCGTGCCGTACCTCTACGCCATCGGACTGGAAGACCTGGGCCTGGCCTGATGAGCGGGCGGCAGGGATTCGACGACGGCGCCGACTGGCTGCTCGCGCAGCTCGCGGGCGGCGGAGCTTCCGGCTCCGCGCCGCAGGCGTCCCCGCCGCAGACCCCGCCGCAGGTTCCTTCGGCGTTCGCGGCCCCCGTCGCGCCGGCCGCTCCCGCCCCCGTCCCTCCGCACCTCGCCGCGACGCCGCAGCCGCCCGCCGCGCCCACGACCCCGCCGCGCTCGTCGCACCACGAGGAGGTGCTCGACTGGTTCTCGCTGGCCGAGCCGCCCTCGCGTGACGATTCGGCCACCCGGGCGCTGCCCGTCATCGGCGACCCCGGGCACACGCCTGCACCCGCGCACCCGTCGGCACCGCTCGAGTCGGCTCAGCCGGCGCCGTGGCGCGATGCCGGCTTCGTGGCCGGTGCGGCCGGTGCGGCCGGAATCGCCGGCGCCGAGGGCGCTGCCGGTGCCGCCGGAGTCGCGAACGGCGCGGGCGCCGGCGCCGCCGGCCTCGGTGCGGCCGCGTTGCCGCCCGTCCAGTCGGGGCTGCCGAGCTGGACCCCGCCCTTCACCGTCGCGCCGCCGGCGCCGACCGTCCGCCTCACCGAGGTCGAGCCGCCCGTCGGAACGGCTCCGGCCGCCCCCGCGGCGGCTCCTGCTCTCGCACCCGCGCCGATTCCGCAGTTCGGTGATCCGAACCCGATGTCCTCGGCCCAGCCGCCCGCGACGCCCTGGCAGTCGCCCCAGGCGAGCCCCGTGCCGCCCGACACATCGACGGCGCCGCTCGCGCCGGCGCCCTCCCCGACACCGGCGCCGCCGCCCGGGCCCGTGACGCCGCCCGCATCCTTCGCGCTCACCTGGGGCGACCAAGAGCTCGAGTCCGAGGCCGCGCTCCGGGCGGCGTTCCAGCAGCTCTCCGACAGCACGGCGTCGCTCGGCGTGCCGTCGAGCGACCCTGCCCCGACGAGCGTCCCTGCCCCGACGAGCGGCCCGGCCCAGTCGGTCGCCCCGCAGGCGCCGGTCGCCGAGCCCGTCGTGCCCGAGTCGGCCCCGGCCGAGCCGAGGGCGCCGATCGAGGACGGCCCGTTCGCCGGCTTCTCCGCGCCCGCGGTGGCGCGCAGCTCGTTCACGCCGGTGGGCGGCATCCCGGTCCAGCAGCCGCACCCGACCGCGCCGCCCGAGGCGCCGGCCGGGTGGGGCGAGGCCCCCGCGCCGCGTGCGGCGAGCTACGACGACGAGCTGTGGGCGGCGCTCAACGAGCCCGAGCCGACGAGCCCGACCGCGCCGGCCACGTCATTCGCGCCGTCGGCGCCGGTGACGCCCGCGCCCACTCCGGCGCCGACGTACGAGGCCGATCCGATCGCTCCCGGTGCCCCTCAGCCCGACGCGACGGCCGCCGCAGCGGCGCCGTCATGGACGCCGGGTCGTGCGTGGACCGATTTCGCCTCCGCGAGGCCCGAGACGCATGTCGAGCCTCGACCGGTCGCGGAGCCCGATGAGTTCTCGCAGGCGCCTGCCCTGCCGTTCGAGTACGGCGCTCCGGCGCCGGCGATGGAGCATCCCGCGCCCGCATACCCGGCGGCCGAGTTCGCCGCACCCGAGTACCCCGCACCCGCGTCGACGCCCGTCGAGACGGTGTCGGAGGACTTCGGTCGCACCGAGCCGGCAGCGCCGGAGCTCTCCGACGACGCCGAACCCGCTCCCCGCCGCGCAGGCCGTTTCGACGCGTTCGCCGAGGAGCTCGAGTGGACGCCTCGTGCCGAACGGCGCGCCGCCCTCGACCAGGTCGAGGCGCCGCAGGTGTTCGACGGCCGGGGTGCCGAGGCATCCGAC
This sequence comes from Agromyces sp. NPDC057679, assembly GCF_042799635.1. Classification (NCBI taxonomy): domain Bacteria; kingdom Bacillati; phylum Actinomycetota; class Actinomycetes; order Micrococcales; family Microbacteriaceae; genus Agromyces; species Agromyces sp. NPDC057679. The sequence continues at coordinate 407,265 of NZ_JBHVIK010000002.1, forward strand.
CCGCGGACCGTCGCCCTGCCCGCGCTGCACGAGCAGGATCGCCCGGCCGAGGGCATGCTCTCGGCACCGCGAGCGCCGTTCCCCGCCTTCGCCGCAGCGGAATCCCGCCCCGCGCCGGCCTCCTTGGGCGCCGTCCCGCCGGTCGACGACCTGCTCGCCGCACTCGGCGGGGGAGCCGCGGCTGCCGAGACCCCCGTGGCATCCACGGCCGCAGCGGCGGGCGCCGCGTTCACGGGCGTCGAGGCCGGGGCGGCAGCGCAGTCCGCGCTCACCGGCACCGATGCCTTCGACCGACTCGGCCTCGCTTTCGGAGCCGACGATGACGACGCCGACGACGACCGGGGTCACGAAGAGGAGGTCGTCGAGGAGCCGCGGCGCCGGGGCCTGCCGTTCTCGTCCGACCCGCGACTCGACGAGGTCGTCGACCGCGCCCGGTCCGCCGACGACGAGTTCGACGACGAGTTCGACGACGCCTCCGAGGAGGCGGGATTCCTCTGGAACCTCCAGCCCGACCCGACCGCCGAGGACCCGCGTGCAGCGTCACCGGGTTCGGTGTCCGCGATCCTCGCGGGCGGTGCCCCGGCGAGCGGTGCGACCGCGGTCGTCGACGAGCCGCCGATGAGCAGCGGTCTCGGATCGCTCGTGCGGATCCCCCGGCTCGAGCCCGAGCCCGAGCCCGAGCCCGCCCCCGATCTCGTCGCAGAGTCCGCGGCGGAGTTCGCGCCCGAGGACCGGTTCTTCGACGCCTTCACTCCGCGCACCGCCGCATTCGAGACGTTCGACGAGGAGCCGCAGCAGTTCGGCACCGAGCCGTTCCCGGCCGAGAACGACCCCTGGTCGGCGAAAGACACGGCCGACGATCCCTTCGGCGCGGGGCCCGACTCGGCCGATCAGGCCGACGACGGGCTCGCGGCGCTGTTCGGCAGCGTCACGGCGACGGGTCCGCTCCGACTGGTCGACCCTTCGGCCGGCCGCCAGGTCGAGGCCTTTCCGGCCACGGCGCTCCTCCAGACGGATGCGACCGCGCAACTGTTCGCCGCAGGTGCAGGTGCAGGTGCAGGCGCCACGGGCGGCTTCGCGGCCGGTGGGAGCGGTGCGAGCGGCGGCTTCGCAGGCGGCGGCCAGGGCGCTCGCGGGTCGTCGGGTCCGGGCGCAGGATCCGGTGCAGGCGGCTTCGGAGGCGGCGCCTCCGGCAGCGGCGGCACCGGCAAGGACGGCGGCGGCAAGGGCGGCATCCGACCGCTCGTCTGGATCGCGGGCGGGCTCGTCGCCCTGCTCGTGCTCGCCGGGCTGTTCTTCCTCGGCACGATGCTCACGAAGGGCGCCGGCGCCGACACGCCGAGCAACTCCCCGTCGGCCAGCGCGAGCGAGACGCCGGCACCGGTGCCGACCGCTCCGCAGCCCGCGGGCGTCCATGCCTGGAACACCCTCTTCGGCGGCGAGTGCCTCGAGCCATTCACCGACGCCTGGCAGGAGGAGTACACGGTCGTCGACTGCGCGACGCCGCATGCCGCGCAGCTCGTCTACCGCGGCACGCTGCCGGGCGACGCCGCCGCGCCCTACCCGGGCGAGGCCGAACTCGCCACGCAGATGAACCTCCTGTGCACGGCGTCGGGCGTCATCAACGTGGCCGCGGTGTCGGGCATGGAAGACCTGCAGGTCCAGGCGTCGTACCCGGCCGAGGCCGCCCAGTGGGAGGCCGGAGCTCGCGACTACTACTGCTTCGCCAACCGTTCGGGCGGCGAGCCGCTGACGGCGAGCATCGCGGGCCCGGGGCCGGCGGCCTGAGTTGGCACGCGGCGCCCGGGTCGTCGTCGTCGGCTCCCTGAACGTCGACGCCACGAGCTACGTCGAGCGGTTCCCCGAACCCGGCGAGACGGTCACGTCTCGCACGTTCCGCACGGCGCTCGGCGGCAAGGGCGCGAACCAGGCGGTCGCCGCCCACCTGGCCGGCGCCGAGGTCGAGCTCGTCGCGCGGGTCGGCGACGACGCGAACGCCGCGCTCGCGTTCGGCGTGCTGGATCGTCTGGGTCTCGCGACCGCGGGCGTCGAGCGTGTCAGGGATGCCCCGACCGGTGTCGCGCAGATCACGGTCGCCGATTCGGGCGAGAACACGGTCATCGTCACGGGCGGCGCGAACCTCGCACTCGACCCGGCCGCGCTCGACGCCGAACGTGCACGCCTCGCCTCCGGTGCGCTCGTGCTGAGTCAGGGCGAACTCCCGATCGCGACGATCGAGCGGCTCGCCGAGCACTGCGCGGCGCTCGACGTGCGCCTCGTCGTGAACCTCGCGCCGCCCGTCGCGGTCTCCGCCACGGCGCTCGCGGTGTGCGACCCGCTCGTCGTCAACGAGCACGAGGCACGGGCGATCGGCATCGGCGAGGATGTCGCGGTCGACGCGCCGCTGGAGGAGTGGCGCTCGCACGCGGCCGCCGCGGTCGGCCGGGTCGCGCGCTCTGTGGTCGTGACGCTCGGTGCGGTGGGTGCGGTCGGGGCGTCGCCCGAGGGCGACTGGGCGGAGCCGGCGCCCGAGGTCGTCGCCGTCGACACGACGGGGGCGGGCGACTGCTTCACGGGCACCCTCGCGGCGTTCCTCGCCGAGGGGCGCAGCCTCGCCGAGTCGATGCGCATCGCCGTCGCCGCCGGCGCCCTCGCCGTGCAGGCGCGCGGCACGGTCGATTCGTACGCCCCACGCGCGGCGGTGCTCGCCGCCGCGCAGCTCGACGACGAAGGAGCCTCGCCCGCATGACCCTGCCCGTGATCGTCGACTGCGACCCCGGACACGACGACGTCTTCGCCCTCTGGCTCGCCGCGGGGCATCCGGCCCTCGACCTTCGCGCGGTGACCACCGTCGGCGGCAACGTCGCCCTCGAGCACACGAGCCGCAACGCCCGCGTCGCGCTGAGCGTCGCCGGGGTCACCGGGGTGCCGGTCGCGGCTGGCGCCGCCGCCCCGCTCGTGCGCGAGCTCGAGACGGCCGAGTGGATCCACGGGGAGAACGGGCTCGGCGGGCCCGAGCTGCCCGAGGCGACGGTGCCGCTCGAGGCGCGCGGGGCGACCGAGCTCATCGCCGACACCCTGCTGGCTGCGGAAGAGCCCGTCGCGATCATCGCGACGGGTCCGCTCACGAACGTGGCGATCCTGCTGCGCGATCGTCCCGAGCTGGCCCCGCGCATCGCCCGGATCGTCTGGATGGGCGGCTCGACGGAGCGCGGCAACGCCACCCCGTACGCCGAGTTCAACGCCTGGGTCGACCCCGACGCGCTCGACCTCGTCGTGCGCAGCGGCGTCGACTTCACGATGGTCGGGCTCAACGTCACCCACCGGGCGCTCGTGACGCAGGCCGTGCGCGACCGCCTCTCGGCGACGGGCACCCGCACGGCCGCGTTCGGCGATGAGCTGCTCGAGTTCTTCTGCCGAACGAACGACGAGGTCTTCGGCATGCCCGAGGGCCCCCTGCACGACCCGGTGGCGGTCGCGGTGCTCGTCGCCCCCGACGTCGTCACGTTGCGGCGCACGCGCCTCGACATCGAGCTCACGGGCACCGAGACGCTCGGCGCGACGAGCGTCGATTTCGACGGGATGCTCCGCCGCGAGCCCAATGCGAGCGTCGCCGTCGATCTCGACGTCGAGCGGTTCTGGGGCCTCGTCGAGACCGCCGTCGCGCGCCTCGCCTGAGCGGCCGGTGCGTCGACGGGCGACGCTTCGAGGTCGTCGACCAGTTCGCCCATCGTCTGCGGCGCGCCGCGGGGTAGCCTCTGGAGGGTGACTGCACTCGATGGCGTCGGAGCCGCCCGCGACGAGCTGGCGGCGCTCGCGCACGACGCTGGGCTCTTCGCCGACTGGCCGAGCGATGAACGGTTCGGCGACGTCGAGTTGCGCGACGCCGCCGTGCTGATCCTCTTCGGAGTGCTCGACGACCTTCCGAGCGATCACGCCGCGCAGGACCGTGCGGTGTCCCGTGACCTCGACGTGCTGCTGCTCGCGCGCGCGGAGACCCTGCGATCGCACGCCGGGCAGGTCGCCTTCCCCGGCGGGCGGGTCGACCCCGAGGACCGCGGGCCGGTCGACGCGGCGCTCCGCGAGGCACGCGAGGAGACCGGGCTCGACACCGCCGGGGTCGAGGTGCTCGGTGCGCTGCCGTCCATCCCGGTGCCGTACTCGGGACACCTCGTGACACCGGTGCTCGGCTGGTGGCGGGCGCCGTCGCCCGTCGGGGTCGTCGACGTCGCCGAGTCGTCGGCGGTGTTCCGCACGCCGGTCGCCGACCTCGTCGATCCGCGCAACCGGGTCACGACGGTCGCCCGTCGGGCCGGGCAGGAGTGGCGCGGACCCGGGTTCCTGCCGACGGTCGACGGGCAGCGGCACCTCGTGTGGGGTTTCACCGCGCTCGTGCTCGACCGCATGCTCGACCGGCTCGGCTGGGCCGAGCCGTGGGACCCGGCCCACGAGTTCGAGCTCACGCCCTGAGTTCGAGGGCACTGTCCAGGGACTTCGGCGACTGATCCGAAGCCTCGTATACATGAGCAATCCTCATTGCCGACTCGGGGCGGCCGGAGTAGCTTCGGTGCGAGGGGTGGTCGAGATGGACTGGACATTCTGGGTCGGGCTCGGCGTGATCGTCGTGGTCTGGGTGGTCGTCAAGTGGGCGTTCTCAGCGCGTCGCACCTCGGAGAAGGCGCGAGGGCGCAACCCCGAAGCGGCCGACGGCGTTCTCGATGCCGAGCGCGCGAGGGAACAGGCGAAGGATCAGTCGAAGCACGGGCCGACCGGCTTCTGAGCGGGCATGCGACAGGTGGTCCTCGCGTTCGGCCGCCGCGCGCAGTTCAGGCGAGCGATCGGATGACCCGCGCGAGACGCGCGACCGCCTCGTCGACGAGCGCGTCCGAGAGGTTGCCGTAGCCGAGGACGAGGGCCTCGGGCGACGCCTGCGCCCCGGTCGCGCGGTAGCGTGCGAGGTCCGAGACCGCGATGCCGTGCTCGGCCGCGGCAGCCGAGACCTCGGCGGCCCGCACCCCCGGCGGCAGCGCGAGCACCGCGTGCATCCCGGCGGCGATGCCGGTCACCTCGAGCTCGGGCAGCTCCCGGCCGAGTGCGGCGAGCAGTGCGGTGCGGCGGCGCTTGAACCGGCCGCGCGCAGCTCGCAGGTGCCGCTCGAGGTCGCCCGATTCGATGAACCGCGCGAGCGCCGCCTGCTCGAGCGTCGAGGGGCGCGGGCGCTCCGCGAGCCGCACCCGCTCGCGGAGCGTCGCGGGCAGGAGCGCCCAGCCGAGCCCGTACGCCTGCGCCATCGACTTCGAGAGCGAGCCGACGAGCACGACGCGCTCGGGAGCGAGGCTCTGCAGCGCGGCGATCGGGCGCCGGTCGTAGCGGAACTCGGCGTCGTAGTCGTCTTCGATGAGCACGCCGTCGACCTCGCGCACCCAGCGCACGATCGCGTCGCGTCGCGCCGGCGACAGCGCCGCGCCGAGCGGGAACTGGTGCGCGGGAGTGATGAGCGCGGCGCGGGCGCCCGTTCTGGCCGCGACTGCGACGAGCCGGCCGACGTCGATCCCGTCGCCGTCGACCGGCACCGGCACGGGGGTGAGCCCGGCCGCGGCGGCGACTTCGCGGAGGCGCGACCAGCTCGGATCCTCGACGATGATCGACCGGTGCCCGGCGGCGCGGAGCCCGGCCACCACCGCGGTCATGCCGTCGGTCGCGCTGTGCGTGATCACGACGTCGTCGGGTGCGGCGACGGCGCGGCGCGAGCGTGCGAGGTAGTCGGCGACCGCGGTGCGCGCGGTCGGATGCCCCAGCCGATCGACGACCGCGAACTCGGCGTCGGGCAGCACCTCGAGGGCGTGCCGCACGGCCGCCGCCCACCGCGCGCGCGGCGCATGCCGCAGGTCGGCGACGCCCGGCCCGAGGTCGTACGGCGGCCGCCGGTACTCGGGGCGCAGCCCGGAGGCCTTCGCTGCTTCTGCAGGAGGATGGGCTCCATGGTCTGCTGAGAGCGTGCCTCGCGTCAGATCTCCTGCAGCAGCAAAGGTGGTGGTGGGCACCCGCGTGCCCGAGCCGACCGTTGCTTCGAGGAAGCCCTCGGCGACGAGCTGCCCGTAGGCCTCGGTGACGACCCAGCGCGAGACGCCGAGGGTCTCTGCGAGGCCGCGACTCGGCGGGAGTGCCGCCCCCGCGGGGGCGCGTCCGCTCGTGACGGCGTCGCGGATGGCGCGCTCGAGGCGATCGCGCAGCGGCTCGGGCCCCGGGCCGAGGTCGATGAGGGTCTCCCAGGCGAGGGAGGGACCCGGCGCGGGGCGGGAGCGAGGCATCCGGTCGTCTCTCGATTGGTCTGGTGAACGCTGTCGTAATTGGAGTGTATGCCCGAACCGATCGATTCCTACGCTGGACGACGTCACCCACACCAACGGAGGAACATCCCATGCGATACCGCACGATCGGCAACGGCCGCACGAGCTTCGACGTCTCGACGATCTGCCTCGGCACCATGCAGATGGGCACGAAGATCGACGAGGCGACCTCGTTCGCGATCCTCGACCGCTTCGTCGAGGCCGGCGGCACCTTCATCGACACCGCCAACAACTACAGCTTCTGGGACGGCGGCTACGGCCGCGACAGCGAAGACCTCCTCGGCCGCTGGCTGACGTCGCGCGGCGTGCGCGACCGGCTGCGCATCGCCACGAAGCTCGGCGCCGCCAAGGCCGACCCGGCGCTGCCGCTCTCGAACACGCCGCCGACGAACTTCCAGGGGCTCGGGGCGACGACGATCGACTGGGAGGCCCGCGAGAGCGCGAAGCACCTCGGGGTCGACCACCTCGACGTCGTCTACGGGCACGTCGACGACCTCGAGACTCCACTCGCCGAGACCGTCGGTGCTTTCGGTGCACTGCAGGAGGAGGGGCTCGTCGGCGTCGCCGGCATCTCGAACGTCGCCCTCTGGCGCATCGTCGAGGCGCGCGAGGAGGCGATCCGCCAGGGCATCGCCCCCTACGGCCTCGTGCAGCAGCAGTACAGCTACGTCTACCCCGCGCCGAAGCTCGGCCGGCAGAACTTCGTGACGCCCGAACTGCTCTCGTATGCGGCATCCACCGGGGTCGACGGCCGCCCGCCGCTCGCCGTGACCGCTTACTCGCCGCTGCACCAGGGCGCGTTCACCCGGAGCGACAAGACGCTCTGGGGTGGCGTGAACCACCCCACCACGCACGCGCGGATCGCGCTGCTGCGCGAGGTCGCCCGCGACGTCGGCGCCACGCCGAACCAGGTCGCGCTCGCATGGCTGCTCGGCCGCGAGGTGCCCGTGATCCCCGTGGCCGGTCCGTCGAGCGTCGCGCAGCTCGAGGAGGTGCTCGGCGCCGCCGAGCTCGATCTCGACCCCGAGGTGCGGGCGCGGCTCGACGCGGAGCCCGAGGAGGCGCCGCTGGCGGCGTAGCCCGGCACGGCAGCTCGCGTCGCGAGCCGGCGAGTCGAGCGGGGCGGCGTCAGTCGCCCTGCTCGACCTCTTCCTCCGCGTCGGCCGCGTCGTCGGCGTCGTCGAGCTCGTCCTCGTCGGTCGCGGCGACGCTCAGCACCTCGATCTCGAGGTCCTCGTCGAGCTGTGCGTAGATCACGAGGCCCGTGTACTGGGTCGGCGCCTCGTAGACGAGCACGAGGGTCGCGTCGCTCGACACGATCGCGCCCTGCAGCTCGAGCTCGTCGGCGAGCTCGGTGTAGTCGTCGTCGGTCGCCTCCTGCTCGCCGCCCTCGAACTCCGAGTCGACGAGCTCGCGCACGATCTCCTGCTCGAGGCGGTCGAGCTGCTCGGCCGTCAACGGGGTGAGCGCGCGCTGCGCGGTGGCGAGCATCACCGCGGACTCGAGCTCCTCACCCTCGTCGAGGGCGAAGAGGACGGCGACCTGGCGGTCGCCGGGGAGGCTGACGACGGCGCTGAGCTCGCCGTCCTCGTCGAGGTCGATGTCGGTGAGTTCGATCATGGTGCTGCCCTTCGGGTGAAGCGGTTCGGGGTTGCTACGGTCAGAGTTCGGTCTCGGCGGGGTCGCCGACGAGCTCGGAGACGCCCGCCAGGATCTCGTCGGGCCGGAACGGGTACTTCTCGATCTCGGCCTGATCGCTGATGCCCGTCAGCACGAGCACGGTGTGCAGGCCGGCCTCGATGCCCGCGACGATGTCGGTGTCCATGCGGTCGCCGATCATGGCGGTGTTCTCGGAGTGCGCGCCGATCTTGTTCAGCGCCGAGCGGAACATCATCGGGTTCGGCTTGCCGACCACGTACGGCTCCTTGCCCGTCGCCTTCGTGATGAGCGCGGCGATCGCGCCGGTGGCCGGCAGCGGGCCGTCGGCGCTGGGCCCGGTGGCATCGGGGTTCGTGACGATGAAGCGCGCGCCGGCATCGATCAGCCTGATGGCCTTCGTGATCGCCTCGAACGAGTAGTTGCGCGTCTCGCCGACGACGACGAAGTCGGGACTCGTCTCGGTCATGATGTAGCCCGCGTCGTGCAAGGCCGTCAGGATACCGGCCTCGCCGATCACGAACGCCGAGCCGCCCGGCAGCTGCTGCTTGAGGAAGTCGGCCGTCGCGAGCGCCGAGGTCCAGATGCGGTCTTCGGGAACGTTGAGCCCGCTCGACCGCAGCCGCGCCGAGAGGTCGCGGGCGGTGAAGATGGAGTTGTTCGTGAGCACGAGGTACGGAGTGCCCGCGTCCTCCCACTGCTGCAGCAGCTCGGCGGCGCCCGGCAGGGCGTGGTTCTCGTGCACGAGCACGCCGTCCATGTCGGTCAGCCAGCACTCGACTTCGTCACGTCGTCCCATGGGTCAAGCCTAGGCCGCACACGTGACCGGGCCGCGTCGCGGCGGTTACCGGTGCGAGTCGCCCGCTCTGGCCGCGCCGGGGCCGGAGGACTATCGTGACGCCTATCGAGGAGGGAGCGTGCCATGGACGGAACGTTCTGGGTGGGTCTCGCCGGCATCGTCGGGATCGCCGTCGTCTCGGTCGTCGTACTTCTGATCGTGCGGGCGCGCGGGAAGCGACTCCCGGCGGAGCCCTGGCGCGACCAGGCGAGGGCGGAGGCGGAGCAGCTCAGGGAGCAGGGCCGCCGCGACGGCTACATCGGGTGAGACTGCGGCGAGCCCGCGCCTATCCCGCTGTGTCCGCGCCCAGCGCCGCGATCACGTCGGCGACGAGCTGCACCTCGCTCGGCTCGTCGTCGACCTCGGGCGTGAAGCCCATGCGCACGACGACGAGGTCCTCCGACGGCACGACGATGACCTTCTGGCCGTCGTGGCCCGACGCGTAGTACGTGTCCTCGGGAAGCTCGGGCCAGCGCAGGCTGCCGTCGGCGAGCACGTTGACTCGCCAGCCCATGCCGTAGCCGGGGTCGTCGGTCGCGTCGACCGGCAGCACCTCGAGGCTCTTCGCCATCCAGTCGGCGGGCAGCAGCTGCTCGCCGTTCCACTCGCCGTTCTGCAGCGCGAACTGGCCGATCGCGGCCCAGTCGCGCGGCGTCGCCCAGAGGTACGACGAGCAGACGGGCGTGCCGGCCGCGTCGGGCTCGAACGTCGCCGACGAGAGGCCGAGCGCGCCGAGCAGCGTCTGCCGCGGCAGGTCGGCGCCCAGGCCGGTGCGTTCGGCGAGGATCGAGCAGAGCAGCGTCGTCGACCCGCTCGAGTACTCCTGCACCGTGCCGGGCGTGCTCTCGAGGGGGAGGCCCGCGACGTAGCCGGCCATGTCGCCCTCGTTGTAGAGCATCTGCGTGATCGGGGTGCCGAGGTCGTACGTCTCGTCCCACTCGAGCCCGCTCGTCATGCGCAGCAGCTGCTCGACGGTGATGTCGGCGCGCTCGTCGCTCCACTCGGGGCGGAGGCCCGCGTCGTCGAGGGCGATCTCGCCCTGCTGCGCGAGCATGCCCGTGATGAGGCTCGTCGCGCTCTTCGACATCGACCAGCCGAGCTGCGGGGTCTCGGCGTCGAAGCCGTGGGCGTAGCGCTCGGCGACGAGCTCGCCCCCCTTCGCGACGACGACGCCGCGGGTGCCGAGGGCTGCGGCGTCGGCCTCGGAGAGCTCGTCGCCGAAGGCGGCGGCGAGTGCGGCGTCGAGCTCTGCGGACGGCGCCGGCGTCGAGGCATCCGTGAACGGGTTGCCTTCGCCGGTCACGGTCGACGCCTCGCCGAGCTCGGGGGCCTCGCTCGCGAGCGTGCAGCCGAAGCCGGGCGTGAACCAGGCCTTCTGGGCGGAGAGGAGGCCGAGCAGCGAACCGGTCGTGACGGCCTCGTCGCGGTCGACGTCGACCTGGAGGTAGGGCACGAGCGGGTTCGACGGCAGGTCGCTCGCGGGGTCGTCGCGACCCGCGACCTCGGTCACGGCGCAGGCGTTGTGCGCCGCGTACCCGGTGCCGGTGCGCAGCATCGGACGCTGCCACCAGTAGACGGCGACGGCACCCGCCACGAGAACGAGCACGATGACGAGGAGGACGACCAGTGTCCTGCGGAGAATGCGCACCGCGGGATGCTAACAGCGCCGCAACCGTTTCCACTCATCAACTGGGGAAATCCACGGCGGATGGGGGCGATCGATGTGCGCGTTCGACGATCGCCGACGAGGTGACCCGCGGGGGATGAGGCCTCAGTCGCGAACGGCAGCGACGGCCTCGACCTCGACGAGTTGGCCCTCGTAACCGAGCACGGTGACGCCCAGCAGCGTGCTCGGGGCGTCGTGCTCGCCGAAGGCGGTGCGCACGACCTCCCATGCGGTGCCGAGGTCCGCTCGATCGCTCGACGCGACGAGCACCCGGGTGCTGACGACGTCCTCGATGCGCGCACCGGCGTCGGCCAGTGCCGTGCGAAGGTTCTCGATGCACTTCGCCGCCTGGGCGGCGATGTCGCCGCGTCCGGCGGTCGAGCCGTCCTCGTTCAGCGGGCATGCCCCGGCGAGGAACACGAGCCGCGCATCGGCCGGTGCCGTCGCGGCGTAGGCGTACGGGGCGCCGGCATACAGGGAATGGGAGCGGATCAGGGTGACGGCGGTCATTCGGACTCCTGGTTCGAGGGCGGGCGGGTGTCGGTCTCGGCTGGTCTCGAGGTCGACACGCCGATCGGGATGCCCCTGGCTCGGCGTGCCGGCACGGAGACCAGCCCGGAGCGACGCATCGGGCGGGCTGCCCTCAGCCCGTGACCCAGATCTCGGCGGCCGCCGCGGTCGTGAGTTCGACCGGGGATGCCTCGGCCGGCACCGCCTTCGCACCGCGGGCGCCGTTCGGCGCGAGCCTGATGCGCACGCGCTCGCCGGAGGCATCCGCCGATTCGACGACGACGCCGACGCCGGGCGCGACGCCCGCGGCGGCGAGCGACCGCAGCACCTCGGGGTCGCGGTCGCTGATGCGCAGCACGCGACCGGTGTGGCCGGCGGCCGCCTCGTCGAGGCGCACGAACGGCTCGGCGGCGAGGGCGCCGTCGGCGGCGGGGATCGCGTCGCCGTGCGGGTCCCGGGTGGGGCGGCCGAGCCGCACGTCGATCGCCTCGAGGAGGCGGTCGCTGAGGGCGTGCTCGAGCACCTCGGCCTCGTCGTGCACCTCGTCCCAGGCGTAGCCCATCTCGTGCACGAGCCAGGTCTCGATCAGGCGGTGGCGCCGCACCACCGCGAGCGCGCGCACGCGACCCTCGTCGGTGAGCCGCAGCGGGCCGTAGGGCACGTGCGAGACCAGTCCGGCCGCGGCCATCTTCTTCACCATCTCGGTCACGCTCGACGGGGCGACACCGAGCTTTCCGGCGAGCGCCGAGGGCGTGATCGGCTCGGGCTGCCACTCGGTGTGCGCGTACACCGTCTTCAGGTAGTCCTCGATCGCGGGGTTCTTGCTGGCTGGCATCGGCCCAAGCCTAGCCGCGAGGGCCCGGCGCGACCGGGTGCGCGCGCGGTCAGACGCGGGCGAGCCGGTCGATGTCCTCGAGGAACGCCGTGGCGGTCTCGGGCGAGACCGTCGTGCGGGTGCCGGCGATGGCCTCGAGGTAGTCGGCGGTGCTCGGGCCCGCCGGGTCGGATGTCACGCCCGACCCGTCGCCCGAGGCATCCGAACCCGCCGCGCCGTTGCGCACGGCGACCTCGAACGCCCGCTGGGAGGCGCTGCGCGCCGCGAACTCGATGTCGGCCGGCGAGAACCCGGCGGTGCGTTCGACGAGCAGGGCGAGGTCGACGGCGTCGGCCACCTGCTCGGGCACGTAGCGCTGCCAGATCGCGTGCCTGGCCGCCTCGTCGGGCAGCCCGATCGGGATCACGTAGTCGAACCGGCCGTGCCGGAGGAAGGCGCTGTCGAGCGCGCGGATGAAGTTCGTCGCGCACACCAGCAGGCGCCCGGGCTGCTCGCGGAACGCGGGGATGATCTTCAGCAGCTCGTTCGTGACGCCCTGCAGCGGCGACGGCGGCTCGCCCGAGCGCTGCGCCGCGATCTCCTCGACCTCGTCGATGAACACGACCGCGTGCTCGAGCTCGGAGATCTTCGTGAACGTGTCGCGCAGTGCGCCCGCGAGGCCGCCCGGCTCGGCCGCGAGCCGCGACGGGAACACCTCGACGAACGACCACTCGAGCCGCGAGGCGATCGCCTTCGCGAACGTCGTCTTGCCCGTGCCGGGCGGACCGAACAGCACGACCGCCCGCGGAGGCACCACGCCGTAGCGCTCGGCGAGGTCGGGTTCGGCGAGCGGCAGCACGAGGCGCTGCTCGAGGATCTCCTTCTCGCGGCGCATGCCCGCGACCGACTCCCAGAGGGTGCGGGGCAGCAGGCGGCCGCCGAGCTCGGCGAGGGAGCTCAACTCCTGCCGCTGCACGGGGATGCGACGTTCGAAGTAGCGGAGCTGGTGCTTGAGCTCGAAGCCCTGGTTGGCGAACGCGTCGACCCGGCTCTCGTTCTCGGGGATGAGGGCCGAGAGCTTCGTGAGGCCGTGCGGCGCCATGCGCTTCTCGAGGGCGGCGAGCATCGCCGAGCCGATGCCGCGGTGCCGCCAGTCGTCGGCGATCGCGAAGAACACGACCCAGCCCTGGTCGTGCGCGGCCCGGCCGACGGCGGCGCCGACGACCTCGTCGGCGTGCACCGCGACGACGGCGTGGTCCATCTGGCAGGACGCGATGACCTCGCTGAGGTCGTAGACGGGCTCGTGCGACGACTGCCGCTGCTCCTCCCAGAGGTGCAGGATGCCGTCGAGGTCGTCGTTGTGGAACTCGCGCAGCCGCCAGCCGGTCATGATGTCCTCCATCCGTGGGTTCCAGCAGCGTAGGTGACGACCCGAGGGCGGATGCCTGTGTGACGTCCTCCGCAGCGGAAACTCTTGCGAGAGTTGTCGCGATGGAAAGTTCTGCGGCAGTTCTGCCGGAGGCGCGCGGAGCGAGCGGCTCGCGCCCCCCACCGCAGGCTCGTCGCCGGCTACGCCCCGGTGAACACCAGCCAGAGCAGCACGCCGTTCAGCGTGATGAGGAAGACCGAGGCGGCGACCCCCGCCGCGGTCGTCGCCCAGTGGTTGCGCCAGCGGCCGAGCACCCCGGCCTTGGCGGTGAGCGAGACGAGGGGGATGAGCGCGAACGGGATGCCGAACGAGAGCACCACCTGGCTGAGCACGAGCGAGAGCGTCGGGTCGAAGCCGAGCCACAGGATCGCGAGGGCCGGTACGAGCGTCACGAGCCGGCGGAGGATGAGCGGCACGCGCACGTGCAGCAGGCCGTACATGATCTCGGCGCCGGCGTACGCGCCGACCGAGGTCGAGGCGAGCCCTGAGGCGAGGAGGCCGACCGCGAAGAGCGTCGCGATGGCGGGGCCGAGTGCCGCACCGAGCGCGGCGTACGCGCCTTCGAGGCTGTCGGTGCCCTCGACCCCCGAGAGGTTCACGGCGGCGAGCAGCAGGATGCAGAGGTTCACCGTGCCGGCGATCGCCATCGCGATCGAGACGTCCCAGCGAGTGGCGCGCACCAGCACGTCGGTCGGCACGTGGGTCGCGGTGCCGGGCGCGAGCTCGGGTGCGGCGTCGGTGCCGCGGCGGATGCCGAAGCCGTGCCAGGCGGTCGCTCGGGCCGAGGCTGCAGTGCCGGGTTCCTGCTCCACGGCCTTCGCCTGCTCGCCGCGCCGCGTCGCGAAGCGGTCGCGCGAGAGCGCCGAGTGCGCGTAGATCGCGTGCGGCATGATGGTCGCGCCGAGAATGGATGCCGCGAGCAGCACCGAGTTCGCATCGGCGAAGCGCGGCACGAGCCCCCCGAGGAGCCCGGCGGGGTCGGGGGGTGCGACGAAGACGCCGACGGTGAAGCCGATCGCGATGATCGCCAGGAGGCCGATGATGACGAACTCGAAGGTGCGGGGCCCCCGCCGCGACTGCAGCACGAGCAGCCCGATCGAGACGGCGCCGGTGATGAGCCCGCCCCAGATCAGCGGCACGCCGAACAGCAGGTTGAGGGCCACGGCGCCGCCGATGACCTCGGCGAGGTCGGTCGCTATGGCGACGAGCTCGGCCTGCAGCCAGTAGGCGCGGCGGCCCCAGCGGTTGCGGATGCGCCCGCCGAGCACCTCGGGGAGGCTGCGGCCGGTGACGATGCCGAGCTTCGCCGACAGGTACTGGATGAGCCACGCCATCACGTTGCCGAGCACGACGACCCAGACGAGGAGGTAGCCGTACTGGGCGCCCGCGGTCATGTTGCTCGCGACGTTGCCGGGGTCGAGGTAGGCGACGCCCGCGACGAGGGCGGGGCCGATCAACCACGCGACGCGGGGCACGGATGCATCGCGCGATCGCCGCGCGCCGGTGACTGCCGCTTTCGGAGCGGCGGCGGTGGCGTCGGGGGTGTCGGTCTCGTCGTCGAGCGTTTTCGGCATACCGAAAACCTATCAAGATTTCGGCGCACCGAAAAGTGCTCGACGCCGTATCGTTGAACACGGGAGTGCATGATGCTGCGTCGATTGATCGGGCGAACCCGCTCGCGGTCCGAAGAGACGTCGCCCGGAGCGGACGACGACCCGTACGCGCTCTACCTGCGCTGGGTCGAGGCCGGCCGCCCGCCGCTCGAGGAGGCTGAGCCGGCCGGGCGACCCGGCTTCGCGGGCGACCCCGACGACCTCGCAATGGACGACGAGGCGGTCGACGACCCGGCCACGGCCGCGCCGCGTCGAGCCGCCACGACGCCGACCGCCACCGCGACGCCGAGTGCGGGGCACGTCAACGCCACCGGCGCCGCTGCCGCGA
This sequence comes from Agromyces sp. NPDC057679, assembly GCF_042799635.1. Taxonomy (NCBI): domain Bacteria; kingdom Bacillati; phylum Actinomycetota; class Actinomycetes; order Micrococcales; family Microbacteriaceae; genus Agromyces; species Agromyces sp. NPDC057679. Next base: position 422,469 of record NZ_JBHVIK010000002.1, read on the forward strand.
TCACGCCGCCCCGGCGCGCCTTCTGGCCGTTCCGTCGGCGCTGACCCCGCCGCTCACTGCTGTCGCCCGGGCCCTCGCTGACGCCCGACCCCACGCCCGCGACGTGCACGGGTAGCGTTGCGGGTGTGAGTGACGAGGTCGGCCCCGAGGCATCCGAACCCGAGGCGACCCTGCCGCAGCACGGCGTCGGGCCGTGGCCCGGCGGCGAGGCCGAGTGGCCCGACGACCCGCGCTACGACCCCGAGCTGCTCAACGCGGGCGACACCCGCAACGTCATCGACCGCTACCGGTACTGGCGCATGGAGGCGATCGTCGCCGACCTCGACGAGCGCAGGCACGGCTTCCACGTCGCGATCGAGAACTGGCAGCACGACATGAACATCGGCTCGATCGTGCGCACCGCCAACGCGTTCGCCGCCGACACCGTGCACATCATCGGCCGCCGCCGCTGGAACAAGCGCGGCGCCATGGTCACCGACCGCTACCAGCACGTCGAGTACCACCCGGATGTCGCGGGGTTCGTCGAGTGGGCCAGGGCCGAGCAGCTCCCCGTGATCGCCGTCGACAACGTCGAGGGAGCGGTGCCGATCGACGCGTTCGCCTGGCCCGAGCGCTGCGTGCTGCTGTTCGGCCAGGAGGGCCCTGGGCTCTCGGCCGAGGCTCAGGCGGCCGGCGACATCGTGGTCGAGATCACCCAGTACGGGTCGACCCGCTCACTCAACGCCGCCGCCGCTGCCGCGATCACGATGCACTCGTGGGTGCTCGCCCACGCCCGGCCGGCAGCCCCAGGCGACGGAACTGCTCCGCCTGCAGCACGCTCCACGGGCTGAGCAGGAACGGCGCCTGCTCGGCCGTCTCGAGGAACGCCGCGGGCTCCACCCAGGCCCACGAGAGCACCTCGTCGGGATCGGGTCGCGGGTCGCCCGACAGCTCGGCGAAGTACACCGGGCAATGCTCGTGCTCGACCATGCCGCCCGGATCGACGGCGCGGTAGCGGAAGTCGGGCAGGACCGGGCGGATGTCACGGGCCTCGACGCCGAGCTCCGAACGGACCCGCCGGGCGACCGCCGCGACCGGATCCTCGCCGGGGCGCGGGTGCCCGCAGCACGCGTTCGTCCAGACCCCGGGCCACGTCGCCTTCGAGAGGGCGCGTCGGGTCAGGAGCATCCGGCCGTCTTCGTCGAACAGGTAGCAGGAGAACGCGAGGTGCAGCGGTGTGTCGGGGCCGTGGACGAGCGCCTTGTCGAAGGTGCCGATGGGGGTGCCGTCGTCGTCGAGGAGCACGACCTCGTCGGCCGCGGTGACGATCGGGCCGGTCACGGTGCGGCCGCCGGTTCGGGCACTCCGGCCGCTTCGAGCACGAGGTCGCGCACCCGTGCCGCCGGCACGAGCTCGGGGGCGTCGCCCCAGAACGGCAGCGCGGCATCGGAGCAGACGATGAGCGGGGTGTCGTCGGCCGAGGTCGGGAGCCGGCCGTGCGTGCCCCGCACGTGCGACGGGTCGAGCGGCACGACGTTCATCGCGTAGCGCAGCCCGAGCTTCTTGCGCACGAGCCCCATCGCCGCGCGGACCTTCGCGGAGGGATCGGCCGGGTCGAAGAACAGCTCGGCGGGGTCGTAGCCGGGCTTGCGGTGGATCTCGACCCCGCGGGCGAAGTCGGGGGCGCGCCGGTCGTCGAGCCAGTAGTAGTACGTGAACCAGGCGCCGGGCTCGGCGACGAGCACGAGCTCGCCCGACCGCGGGTGGTCGAGGCCGAACCGGGCCTGCTCGGCGCGTCCGAGCACCTCGTCGACCCCCTCGAGCCCGCTGAGCACATCGCGCACCCGCGGCACGTCGGCGGCGTCGCGGACGTAGACGTGCGCGACCTGGTGGTCGGCGACGGCGAAGGCGCGCGAGGTCATCGGGTCGAGCAGTTCGCGGCCCTGCTGCTCGTGCACCTCGAGCAGGCCGGCCCGCCGCAGTGCCCGGTTCACGTCGACCGGACGGTCGGCCGGGGCGATGCCGTACTCGGCCACGGCCACGACGGTCGCGCCGGCGGCGATCGCGTCGTCGAGGAGCGGCGCGAGCACCGCGTCGAGCTCCGCCGCGGCGCGATCGGCCTCGGGGGAGTCGGGGCCGAAGCGCTGCAGGTCGTAGTCGAGGTGCGGCAGATAGGCCATCACGAGGTCCGACGACTCCGTGCGCAGCACCGAGCGGGTGGCCTCGACGATCCACCGCGTCGAGGCGATCGACGCCGTCGGCCCCCAGTAGGTGAAGAGCGGGAACCCGCCGAGCTCCCCGGTCAGGCGGTCGTGCAGCGCGGGGGGCCGCGTGTAGCAGTCGGGCGACTTCCGTCCATCGGCGTGGTAGATCGGGCGAGGAGTGACGGTGAGGTCGGTGGTCGCGCCCATCGCGTACCACCAGCAGACGTTCGCGGTCGTGAAGCCCGGCTCGCGGAGGCGGGCCGTCTCCCACACCTTCTCGCCCTCGACGAGCGCGTTGTGCTGGCGCCACAGGTTCACCTCGCCGATGTCGCGGTGGTACCAGCCGTTGCCGACGATGCCGTGCTGCGCCGGAGCGAGGCCGGTGAGCATCGTCGACTGCACGCTGCAGGTGACGGCCGGCAGCACCGTGCCGAGCGAGGCCGACGCCCCGCCGGCGGCGAGCGCGCGCAGTCTCGGCATCTGCGCGAGCGCACGCGAGGTGAGGCCGACGACGTCGAGCAGCAGCACCCGGGTCATGACGCCACCCGCTCGGCGGCGACGCCGGAGAGCTCCGCGACCGCCCAGCGCAGCTCCGCGGCGATGCCGGCGACGAGGTCGCCCGCCCCGCCCGGCAGCACGGTCCAGGTGTACGTCTCGACGTCGAGGTGCGTTTCGTCGCCGTCGGGCAGCTCGCGGACCGCCTCGACCGCCCGGCGCAGCACCTCGGTGGTCGAGCCGAGCGGCGCGGCGGGCGCGAGGTGCAGCGGCACGTGGAAGTGCACCCGCCAGGGGCCGTCGGTGCGCAGGCGGTCGAGCGCGTCGGGCAGGTCGTCGACACGCAGCACCGCGCCGTCGGCGGCGAGGGCGCGGGTCTGGTGCAGGTAGCGCGGCTCGGCGAACGCCTCGAGCGCCGCCCGCGCGGCCGCGTCGGCCGGATCCTCGACGTGCAGGGCTGCCGAAGCCTGCACTTTCGGGATGCGCAGGCCGGCGCGCCGGATGCGGCGCACGGCCTCGACGGGGTCGGCGAAGGAGGCGGCCAGATGGCACGTGTCGAGGCAGATGCCGACGAACTCGGGGTCGATGCGCGGCGGCGCGGCGAGGTCGCCGTCGACAGGATCGAGGTCGATGGGCGCGCCGATGCGGGGCGCCAGCCAGTCGACGACGTCGTCGACGGTGTCGAGCACGCAGCCGGGCTCGGGCTCGATCGCCAGGCGCACCGTGCGGCCGGTGCGCTCCCGCAGCTCGAGGAGGCCGGCCGCGACGCGTGCGAGGGCGGCCGTCGCCAGGTCGTCGTCGTCGGCCGTCCACGGCGAGCGCCACCCGAGGGGGAGCGTCGAGATGCTGCCGACGGCGCCCTCGGGCAGGAGCTCGGCGAGCACCTCGGCGCAGTCGAGCGTGTAGTCGGCGCGCCGAGTGTCGGTCCAGTCGGGCCGGTAGACGTCGCGCTTCACGACCTCGGCGTGGAACGCCGTGTACGGGAAGGCGTTCACCGTGCGCACCTCGAGCCCCTCGGCCGCGAGGGCCGCGGCGAGCCGGGCGCGGGCCTCCGGGTCGCGTGCGAGCCGGCCCGCGAGGGGCGCCGGCAGCCACAGCCCGACGCCGAGGCGGTCGAGCCCCGCAGCGCGCCGAGCCGGCCCGGCGTAGCGGGCGAGCTGCTCGATCACCCCGTCGAGGTCCTCGGCCGGGTGGACGTTCGTGCAGTACGAGAGCTCCATCAGGCCGGCACCCCCCGGAGCACGGAGTTGCCCTCGAACAACGGCGACGCGGGTGCGGCGGGCGCCGTGGCATCCGCCTCGCCCTCGAAACCGGGCACCGGCTCGAGGTTGAGCCGGCCGCTCTGCCCGTAGAACGCGACCGGATTGCGCCAGAGCACCAGGTCGACGTCGTCGTCGTCGAACCCGGCGTCGAGCATCGCGTGCGCCGTCGCGAGCGTCTTCAACGGATCGGAGTGCCCCCAGTCGGCTGCGCTGTTGGCGAGCATGCGCTCGGTGCCGTACTCGCGCAGGATCGCGACGAAGCGATGCTCGTCCATCTTCGTGTCGGGGTAGATCGAGAAGCCCATCCAGCAGCCGCTGTCGGCGACGTCGGCCACCGTCGTCTCGTTCAGGTGGTCGACCAGCACCAGCTCGGGCGCGAGGCCCGACTCGCGCACGACGTCGAGCGTGCGCCGTGTGCCCGACGCCTTGTCGCGGTGCGGGGTGTGCACGAGCGCCGGCAGGCGGTGCTGCAGCGCGAGCTCGAGGTGCCGGGCGAAGACCTCGTCCTCCTCGGGCGTCATCGAGTCGTAGCCCGTCTCGCCGACGGCGACCACGCCGTCCTTCGCGAGGTAGCGGGGCAGCACGTCGAGCACCTCGCGGCAGCGCGGGTCGTTCGCCTCCTTCGGGTTCAGCGCGATCGTGGCGTGGTGACGGATCCCGTACTGCGCCGCGCGGAATCGCTCCCAGCCGATGAGCGAGTCGAAGTAGTCGGTGTAGCTGCCCACGTTCGTGCGCGGCTGCCCGAGCCAGAACGAGGGTTCGACGAGTGCGCGCACGCCGGCGTCGTACATCGCGCGGTAGTCGGTCGTGGTGCGCGAGCTCATGTGGATGTGCGGGTCGAAGATGCGCATGTCAGTCCTCCTGGGGGCCCGCCGCCGCAGCGAGCCGGGTCATGTCGTCGGTCACGGCCCGCCCCGCCGCGCGACGCTCGGCGACGAGGCCCGCGGCCATGCGGGCGAGTTCGGCGTCGGCGCGCCGGTCGAGGGCGGCGACGACGTCGAGCGGGATGCCCATGAACAGGGCCTTGAGCACGCCGTGACGCCACGTGTGCTGGTCGAGGTGCTCGGCTGCGAACGGGCCGAGCGCGGCGGCGACGAGCCGCGGGTCGTTCGTGCGCAGGGCCTCGGCGACGAGGCGCAGGCCGGTCTCGACCAGCGGGGCGGGCGCACCGGCGGTTGCGGGCGCCGGTCCGGCCGCGACGAGTCCGGCGAGCCCGGCGAGCTCGGCCGCACCGAGCCCGCGGAGCACGCCGCGCTGCTCGGCGTCGTCGCCGTAGCGGGACAGCTCGGCGAGCTCGGCGGCCGCGGCGGCGGCGGGCAGCGTTCGCGCGAGCGCGACCACGAAGCGCTCGCGTGCGAGGTCGTCGACCGTGCCGTGCCGGTACCCGTGCGGGTCGGCGTCGGGGTCGATCGGCCCGCGACCGGCCTCGCGGCCGGCGGCGGGGAACAGTTCGGCGATGCGCGCGGGGTCGGCAGTGATCGCCGCCTCGCCGGCTCGGACCCAGGTGTCGTTCATCGTGCCTCCCAGGCGTCGTGGAGTGCGGACATGGAGCGTGCGGCGACCCCCGGCGCGTCGTGCGAGTGCCGGGGGAGCTCGAGGGCGGCGAGCCCGCGGTACTCGAGCTCGTCGAGCGTGCGCAGGGCCGCCGCCAGGTCGAGGACGCCGTGCCCGAGTTCGAGGTGCTCGTGCGCGGCGGGGAGCATGTCGTCGACCTGCACGTTGCGCAGCAGCGGGCCGGCGGCGCGCAGGGCGCCGACGACGCCGTCGGGCTCGACGACGACGCAGTGGCCGAGGTCGACGGTGAGGCCGAGCGCCTCGGGCTCGCCGAGGTCGGCGTGCAGTGCGAGCGCGTCGGCGACGGTCTCGACGAGCATGCCGGGCTCGGGCTCGAAGGCGAGCGGAACGCCTGCGGCGGCGGCGTCGGCGACGATCGGGGCGAGGCGCTCGCGCAGCCGATCGCCGGCCCGGTCGGCGGCGACGCCGTCGGGCAGCACCCCGGACCAGAGCGAGACGCAGTCGGCATCGAGCACCGCGCCGAGCTCGATCGCGCGGCGCAGGAACGCCTCGCGCGGCGCGGCGTCGTCGTCGAGGAGGTTCGGCCGGTGCTTGCGGGACGGGTCGAGCAGGTAGCGGGTGCCCGTCTCGACGACGACCCGCCAGCCGAGGCCGTCGAGGCGCTCGCGGAGGCGCGAGGCCGCCGCGAGGGCGTCGGGGGCGAACGGGTCGAGGTGGGGGTGGCCGAGCGTGAGCGCGAGGCCGCGGTAGCCGAGCCCGTCGAGCACCGTCACGGCGTCGTCGAGCGGGTGGTCGGCGAACCCGTTGGTGCCGTACCCGACCGCGAACCGGGCACCGGGCAGCGCGCCGCTCACGTGACGTCCCCGCGGACGCGGCGGCACGCCCGCCCACGGAGGCGGATCACGGCGTGCACGGCCATCAGCCCGAGGGCGACGACGGGCGCGCCGCTACGGGCGACGAGCGCGGCCTGGAGCGGCACCACCGCGCCGATGCCGCGGCGGGTCGCGTCGCGCACCCGCTCGGGCGTCGGATCCTCGGCTGCGGCGAGCTGGCCCGGCACCGCGGCGGCGAGGTAGGCGGCCGATCCCACTGCGCCCGCGGCGCGCGCGAGCGTGCTGCGGACCTCGGGGGCCGTCGCGTCGACCGCGGCGGCGGCGGCACCGGTCGCCGCGAGCGCGAGCCCCGTGTCGGCACCGTTGCCGCCGTGCACCTCGCCCCGGGACAGGGCGGTCACCCCGGCCGTGTGGGCGGCGATCGCGAGCGCGGCGGGCAGTGCGCGAGGCGAACCGCCGGCACCCATGAGCACGTCGAGCCCGCGGCACGTCGCCATCGCGAGAGGGCCGGCGGCGGTCGGCTTCGCGACCACGTCGTAGGCGATGACGGATGCCACGAGCGGCACCGCGACCGCGAGCGAGCGCCGACCGCCGCCGGCTGCGGCGAGCGCCAGGCCCACCGCGCCGAGGCCGGCCGCGATCGCGAGGGCCCGGCGCGGGCTGACGCGCCCCGACGGGATCGGCCGCTCGGGCCGTTCGACCCCGTCGAGATCGCGGTCGGCCCAGTCGTTGAGCGCCATCCCGCCGCTGTAGATCGCCGCCGAGGCGAGCGGGAGCAGCCAGCCACGCCGGGTGAACCCCCCTGCGGCGGCGTGCGCGCCGACCGCCGAGTCGCCGAGCACGGTGAGCGCCGCCGGCGCCCGCACCAGCTCGAGGACGTCGCGGACGGTCGTCACGGCCGCGCGCCTGCCGGGACGGGCGCGGCGACCGGGCCGGCGGGCGCGGGCGCCATCGCCCCCAGCTGGGTCGTGGCGTCGTCGACCCACGACCGCAGGGCGGCCGCCTGGTCGGCGAACGCGTGCACCTCGCTGCCCCACGGATCCTTGAAGAAGCCGCCGAGGGCGGGCACCACGCCGCGGATGCCGGCGGCGCCGGCGAGCGACAGCAGCCGTGCGAGGTCGATGACGAGCGGCGCGGCGAGCATCGAGTCGTACGCCGTCCACGTGGTCTGGAGCGTGATGCGCGACGAGAGGAAGCCCTCGGCGTGCACGTGGTCCCACGCGGTCTTGACGTCGCCGAGGTCGGGGACGTTGTCGATGTGCAGCGGGGCGACGACGTGCTCGCCGACGAGGCTGCGCAGCCCCCGGGACTTCGACGCGAGCTTGCTGCGCACCGCCTCGGGGTCGGCGAGGGTCTGTCCGTCGCCGCCGCCGAGCAGGTTCGTGCCCGCCCAGGACAGCACGCGCATGCCGCGTTCGGTGAACATCGGGCCGAGCACGGTGCGGAGCAGCGTCTCGCCGGTCTTGCCGTCCTGCCCGGCGAACGGGATGCGCGGCTCGGCGATCGACCGCAGGGCGGGCAGGGCGAGCCCGGCCGAGGGGGTGAAGCAGGCGTACGCGGCACCGGCCTCGACCGCCGCGAGTGCGGCGATCGAGCTGGGCGGCAGCACCGCGAGGCCGGGGTCGGCGAGTGCGGCGGCGAGTGCCTCGGTGTCGTGGAACTCGGGCCGGTCGTCGGGCAGCGCCTCGGTGGAGGAGACATCCACGACCGTGACGTGCGCGAGGCCGTGCCGCTCGCGAAAGGCGACGATGTCGCTCGCGAGCCGGTGCACCGCGTCGCCCTGGGCGCCCGGCCGGGCGACCGGGTCGTACCCGGGGCGGATCTCGGCGTCGGTGCCGGCCAGCGCCTCCCGCACCGCGGCGACGATGGCCGGCGGCAGCATGCCCGACGCGGCGAGGGCCTCGGCGCGATCGACGAGCGGCGTCGTGCTCACATCGTGCCCGCCGAGCACGATCTCGTCGAACCCGGGCAGCGGCGCGCCGGCGAGGGCGGGGCCGGCGGTGGTGCAGCCGGTCGCCGGGGCGACGCCGGCGGCGATGGCGTGCACGCCGACCGCGACCGTGGTCGCGACCGAGCCGCGTGCTCCGATGAGCCAGAGGCCCACACGGCCTCGGTTCCACGTCGGTGTCGCGGCGTTCTGCTGCTCTGCGGGAGTCGGCTCCATGTCGGTCTCCTTCGGTCGGGGTCTCGGCGGGCGGGTGCCCGCGGTCGGCGGTCGGTCAGCGGGTGCGGTGTCGGAGTGCGAGCGCGAGCTCGTCGAGGTGATCGGCGAGCTCCGCGGGCAGCCCGGTGCGCGCGGCGTCGAGGCCGCGCTCGAGGTGGGCCTCGATGAGCTCGTGCACCGCGGCGCGCGCGCCCGTCGCGGTGACGATCTCGCGTACGCGCCGCGCATCGGCGTCGGTGGCGTCGGGGGAGCCGAGCGTCTGCGCGATGCGGGCGCGGTCGGCGCCGTCGGCCCGCTCGAGCGCGAGCCGGATGTGCTCGGTGCGCTTGCCGTCGCGCAGGTCGGACAGCGCCGACTTGCCGGTCGTCGCCGGATCGCCGAACAGGCCGAGGTCGTCGTCGCCGAGCTGGTAGGCGATGCCGAGGGCGGTGCCGACCTCGTCGATCGCTCCGGCGGTCGCCTCGTCGTATGCACCGGCGGCGATCGCGCCGAGCTGGAGCGGGAGGGTGACGCTGTACGAGGCGGTCTTGAGGGCGGCGACGCGGACGGGGGTGCTGTGCTCGGGGGGAACGGTCTCGCCGCGCACGTCGAGGAGCTCGCCGGCGATCGCGCGCTCGATCGCGGCCAGCGCGGCTGCGGCGAGGCGGACGCGGACGGCGTCGGGGGCGGGGGCCGTGACGAGCGCCGTCAGTGCCGCGCTGAGGGCGAGGTCGCCGGCGAGCAGACCGGATGCCGCGGCGAGCCGCGCGGCCTCGTCGCGGCCGAGGCCCGCGGCACGCGCCGAGGCCGTGGTGCGGCCGACCACGTTGGGCCGGCCGTGCCGCACGACGTCGCCGTCGATGAGGTCGTCGTGGATGCAGAGCGCGAGGTGCACGAGCTGCTGGGCTCCGGCCACCCGACGCAGCAGCGCGGGTTCGTCGCCGCCGTGGGCGAGGTAGGACGCCGCCACGATCCGCGGGCGCAGGTGCTTGCCGCCGTCGGCGGCGCCGGCGGCGGCGATGAGTTCGGCCGCCTCGGGGCCGGCCGCGCCGAGCCGCGCGCCCACTTCGGCCCAGACGCCCGAGGTGAGCGTCGACGGATCGCCGAGCAGGTGCTCGACCCGCGCGCCGAGCGGCACCAGGGCAGCGGCGGTCGGCGCAGTGAACATGCTGACCTCCGTCGTCGTCGACCTGGTTGCGGGCGCCGACGCACGTCGGAGCAGGTCGGATCATCGCGGATCCGAACTGCGAAAGCGGCCCGGATTCGTCGAAGGCGACCGTGGAATGCACGCTACTTCGTCGAAAGTCGCGGTGTCAATGGGCGACATTTGCGCGTATAACATACAAAAGCTGCAACGCGAGACACGGGCGCATCGAACGTCGGCCGGGTAGCGTGGCGACATGACCGATCCTGCCCGCGGCATCCCCGTCACCTCCGCAGCCGAGCTCGAGTCGATCGTCGGCGCGCCCCTGCCGACCGCCGCGAACAAGACGCGCGACCGCCTGCACGAGGTCGACGTCGCGTGGCTCGCCGCCGCGCCCCTCGCCTTCGTCGCGACGAGCGACGCGGAGGGCAACCTCGACGTCTCGCCCAAGGGCGACCCGGCCGGCTTCGCCGTCGTGCTCGACGAGCGCACGATCGCGATCCCCGAGCGGGCGGGCAACCGGCGGGTCGACGGGTTCCACAACCTGCTGGGCAACCCGCACGTCGGGCTGCTCTTCACGATCCCGGGACGCGGCGACACCCTGCGCATCAACGGACGCGCGACGATCGTGCGCGACGCGCCGTTCTTCGACGACCGGATCGTGCGCGGCAACCGGCCCCTGCTCGCGATCGTGGTCGACATCGACGAGGTCTTCTTCCACTGCTCGAAGGCGTTCCTTCGGGCGCAGGCCTGGCGGCCCGAGACGTGGGCCCCCGACGCCGCGCCGCGCCGCGCCGTCATCTCGAAGGCCGTCGAACGGCAGGGCGACTCGCTCGAGGCGCTCGATGCGCACTACGGGCCGAGCTACGCCGAGAACATCTACGGTTGAGCCCGTGACGGTCATCGACAACGCGATCTACGTCGGCGGCAGGCGGGCCGCCTCGCCCGCCGTGCTCGCCGACACCTTCGAGGCGCTCGGGCAGCATGCCGGCGGATTCGCCTGGATCGGACTGTATCGGCCCGACCCGGCCGAGCTCGGCGTCGTCGCCGAGGAGTTCGGCCTGCACGAGCTCGCCGTCGAGGACGCGCTCAGCGGGCATCAGCGTGCGAAGCTCGAGCGCTACGGCGACACCCGCTTCGTGGTGCTGCGCCCCGCCCGCTACCTCGACGCCGACGAGCGGGTCGAGTTCGGCGAGGTGCACCTGTTCGTCGGCGGCGACTTCGTGGTCGCGATCCGACATGCCGAGAAGCCCGATCTCGGGCGGGTCCGCGCCCGGCTGGAGGCGGAGCCCGAACTGCTCGCCCGCGGCCCGGTCGGCGTGCTCTACGCCGTCGTCGACCAGATCGTCGACGAGTACGCGCCCGTCGTCGCCGGCCTCGAGAACGACATCGACGAGATCGAGGAGCAGCTCTTCAGCGGCGACGCCGCGGTCGCGAAGCGCATCTACGACCTCTCGGGCGAGGTGATGGAGTTCCAGCGCGCCGTGAAGCCGCTGCGCGAGATGGTCGAGACGATCCGCGACGAGCTGCACGACGACGCGGGCGACCCCGAGCTCGAACTCCGGCGCGGATTCCGCGACGTGCTCGACCACGTCATCCGCATCACCGAGCGCGCCGAGGAGTACCGGCAGACCCTGCAGAACGCGCTCAGCGTGCACGCGACGCTCGTCGCGCAGCGTCAGAACGAGGCGAGCATCGCGCAGAGCGAGCAGACGAAGAAGATCTCGAGCTGGGCGGCGATCTTCTTCGCCCCGTCGCTCGTCGCCGGCATCTACGGCATGAACTTCCGGCACATGCCCGAGCTCGGCTGGAGCGCCGGCTACCCGTTCGCCATCCTGCTCATGTTCGTCTCCGGCTTCATCCTGTACCTCATCTTCAAGTCGAAGCACTGGCTGTGATCGCGCGGATGTCACGGGCTCGTCCCCGGGTCGGGGAAGACGGTTCGCACGCGGCCCTTCCCGAGGCATCCGATCGCGGTTAGCGTTGGGACATGACCGAGATCACCGACGATCTGCCCGCCCGTCTGCTGCACGAGGAGCACGCCGGATGGCGTGCGATCGTCGAGGGGCGCGGAGGCGAGCACTACCAGCGTGCGATGACGCGCGACGCGCTCATGGTCGTCGAGGGTGCGGTGCTCGGCCGCGACGAGATCCTCGCGGCGTTCCGCAGCGCACCCCCGTGGGACGGGTACGAGCTGCACGAGCCGGCCGTCATCCGCCTCGGCGACCGCGCGGGCGTCGTCGTCTACCGGGCGGTCGCCCGCCGCGGCGACGACACGGTGAACCTCCGCATGTCGACCACCTACCTCTACGACGACGGCGCCTGGCACGTCGCAGCCCACCAGCAGACGCCCGCCTGACTCGTCCCCCGTTCCAGGGTCGGTGTGTGAGGCACCGACCTGGCGAATCGCGGATGCCACGGGGTCGGTGTACCCCGTTCTCGGGATTGCCGCGCGGGTCGGGCCGGTGTTGGCTGGGTGCCGAATCGAGTCCGAGGGGGGAGACTCATCATGTCCACTGCATTGTCGCGCCGGCTGGTCGCCGGCGCTGCCGCACTACCGTTCCTCGCCGTGAGCGTGCTCGGGGCCGGCGTCGCGGCGAACGCGAGCGCACCGGTCGGGGGCGACCATCGCGTGCCGTACTGCCACGCCACGCACAGCGCGAAGAATCCGTACGTCTACATCGAGACCGACAAGCTCGCGGTCGTGAAGGCGCACGCCAAGCACCAGGACCGGGAGGACGTGTACCCGGGCTTCTGGTACGACGACCACGGCACGCCCACCTGGTTCGAGGGTCGGGGCGACCCGGACTTCGCCGAGAACGGCTGCGTCGAGGACGAGCGCCCGCCGCAGTGACGACGACGGCCGGCCGGGATGACCCGGCCGGCCGTCGTGCGGTCCGCGGTGCTGCTCAGTCGGTGCCGAGGTCGAACGCCGAGGCCTCGTTCGCGGCGTCGGTCGCCGCTTCGAGCTCGGTCTCGGCCGGACCCGCGAGGATCTCGGCCGCACCGCCGCCCGCCGCGAGGTCGCCGACGAGCGCCGCCGTCGCGCCTCCGACCAGGTTGAGGTGGGCGTACTGCTCGAGGCGGGCGCGCGAGTCGGCGATGTCGAGGTTGCGCATCGTGAGCTGCCCGATGCGGTCCTCGGGGCCGAACGCCTGGTCGCCGACCCGCTCCATCGAGAGCTTCTCGGGCTGGTAGCTGAGCGCCGGTCCGGTCGTGTTCATGATCGTGTAGTCGTCGCCGCGGCGCAGGCGCAGCGTGACCTCGCCCGTGACGGCCGAGGCGACCCAGCGCACGATCGACTCGCGCAGCATGAGCGACTGCGGGTCGAGCCAGCGGCCCTCGTACATGAGCCGGCCGAGGCGGCGGCCCTCGTTGTGGTAGTTCGCGATGGTGTCTTCGTTGTGGATCGCGTTGACGAGACGCTCGTACGCGATGTGCAGCAGCGCCATGCCCGGTGCCTCGTAGATGCCGCGCGACTTCGCCTCGATGATGCGGTTCTCGATCTGGTCGCTCATGCCGAGGCCGTGGCGGCCGCCGATGGCGTTCGCCTCGAGCACGAGCGCGACGGCGTCGTCGAAGCGCACGCCGTTGAGGGCGACGGGGCGGCCCTGCTCGAACGCGACGGTGACGTCTTCGGTCGGGATCTCGACCGACTCGTCCCAGAACTTGACGCCCATGATGGGTTCGACGGTGGTGATGCCGGCGTCGAGCTCCTCGAGCACCTTGGCCTCGTGCGTCGCGCCCCAGATGTTCGCGTCGGTCGAGTAGGCCTTCTCGGCGGAGGCGCGATAGGGGAGGTCGCGCTGCTGCAGCCACTCGCTCATCTCGGCGCGGCCGCCGAGCTCGGTGACGAACTCGGCGTCGAGCCACGGCTTGTAGATGCGCAGGCGCGGGTTGGCCATGAGGCCGTAGCGGTAGAACCGCTCGATGTCGTTGCCCTTGTAGGTCGAGCCGTCGCCCCAGATGTCGACGCCGTCTTCGAGCATCGCGCGCACGAGCAGCGTGCCGGTGACGGCCCGGCCGAGCGGCGTCGTGTTGAAGTAGGCCTTGCCGCCCGAGCGGATGTGGAAGGCGCCGCACTGCAGCGCGACGAGCCCCTCTTCGACGAGCGCGGCCCGGCAGTCGACGAGTCGCGAGAGCTCGGCGCCGTACTCGAGGGCGCGCCCGGGCACCGCCTCGACGTCGGGCTCGTCGGGCTGGCCGAGGTCGGCCGTGTAGGTGCAGGGCACCGCGCCCTTCTCGCGCATCCACGCGACCGCGACGGAGGTGTCGAGGCCGCCGGAGAAGGCGATGCCGACGCGTTCGCCGACGGGCAGGCTGGAGAGGACTTTCGACATGCACTCCAGCCTACCGGCGCTCACCGCGGTGCGCGTCGGCCGCCCTTCGCCCGCCGTTGCCGCTGTCCCGCCCGGCGAGAAGCCCGCTTCACCGGCCCGAAACACGCCCCGCGATAAGGTGGAGTGTGACTCCAGAAGAATCAGCCTCCGGGCCCGAGGCGTCGCTGGCCGACGAACCCGAGGTTCGCCAGGCGCTGGCCGAGGCCGATCGCGCCTCCGTCGCGGCGGTCGTCACGGAGCATCCGTCGTCGCCCCTCGCCTGGACCGAACTCGCCGACCTCGCCGACTCCGAGGGGCGCGCCATCGAGGCGTACGCCTACGCCGCCGTCGCCGCCGAGCTCGCCCGCGAGCAGCTGACCGCCTCCGGCTGGGAGCCGGGCACCGCCGTGCCCTGGGCCGACGAGCCCAACCGCGCGTACCTCCGCGCCCTCGACACGCAGCGCCGTGCCGCCGGCGGCCTCGGCCTCGACGAGCGCGCCGACCGCCTCGCCGAAGAGCTGGCGAGTGCCGACGCCGAGGCGCCCGCCCGCATCGCGAGCGAGTTCACGCCGACACAGCTGATGCCCGTCGTCCCGGCGGCCGCACTGTTCGCGCCGACGGCCGAGGCCGCCGCGCCCACCGCAGACCCGATCGAAGAACCCGTCGCGCAGGGCGCGACAGGAGAGGACTGACATGCCCGCGGCCGTACTCATCGGTGCACAGTGGGGCGACGAGGGCAAGGGCAAGGCGACCGACCTGCTCGGCTCGCGCCTCGACTACGTCGTCAAGTTCAACGGCGGCAACAACGCGGGTCACACCGTGGTCGTCGGCGACGAGAAGTACGCGCTGCACCTGCTGCCGTCCGGCATCCTGACGCCCGGGGTCACGCCGGTGATCGCGAACGGCGTCGTCGTCGACATCGAGGTGCTCTTCGAGGAGCTCGAGGGCCTCGAGGCCCGCGGCGTCGACGTCTCGAAGCTCAAGGTCTCGGCGAACGCCCACCTCATCACGCAGTACCACCGCACCCTCGACAAGGTGACCGAGCGCTTCCTCGGCAAGCGCCAGATCGGCACCACCGGGCGCGGCATCGGCCCGTCCTACGCCGACAAGATCAACCGCGTCGGCATCCGCATGCAGGACCTCTTCGACGAGAACATCCTGCGCCAGAAGGTCGAGGGCGCCCTCGACCAGAAGAACCACCTGCTCGTGAAGGTCTACAACCGTCGCGCGATCGGCGTCGACGAGGTCGTCGACGAACTGCTCGGCTACGTCGAGCGGCTGCGGCCCATGGTGACCGACACCTCGCTGCTGCTGCACCAGGCGATCGAACGCGGCGAGACCGTGCTCTTCGAGGGCGGGCAGGCCACGATGCTCGACGTCGACCACGGCACCTACCCCTTCGTGACCTCGTCGAACGCGACGAGCGGCGGGGCCGTGACCGGCTCGGGCATCGCGCCCAACAAGATCGACCGGGTCATCGCCGTCGTCAAGGCGTACACGACGCGCGTCGGCGCGGGCCCGTTCCCGACCGAGCTGTTCGACGAGTGGGGCGACTTCCTCACCGAGCAGGGCCACGAGTTCGGCACCACCACCGGCCGCAAGCGCCGCACCGGCTGGTACGACGCCCCGATCGCCCGCTACGCGGCGCGCATCAACGGCGTCACCGACTTCGTGCTCACGAAGCTCGACGTGCTCACCGGCATCGAGAAGATCCCCGTCGCGGTCGCCTACGACGTCGACGGCGAGCGCTTCGACGAGATCCCCGTGTCGCAGTCCGACTTCCACCACGCGAAGCCGATCTACGAGGAGTTCCCCGGCTGGACCGAGGACATCTCGGGCGCTCGCGAGTTCGCCGACCTGCCCGCCAACGCGCAGGCCTACGTGCGCGAGCTCGAGGCGATGAGCGGTTCGCGCATCTCGGCGATCGGCGTCGGCCCGGGCCGCGACGAGATCGTGCAGCTCCACGACCTCCTCGGCTGATCCGGGCGGCTCACCTCCTTCACCACGCGCCCTCCGCGCCGCCCCGCCTCTACCGACGCGGCGGCCTCCGCGGATAGTGTCGAAGTCGGGTGCGTGCTCCGGTACGCACCCGAGGCGACTGGGGTGGTCGTCGGGGTAGGGGGAGTTTGATGCCGTTCGTTCGCCGGATCTTCGCAGGAATCGTCGCCGCAGTGCTCGCGATCGGGGTCTCCGCGCCCCTCGCCGGGCCTGCGTTCGCCGCTCCAGACGACGCCGAGTTCATCCTCACGAAGACGGTCGACCCGAACAACTCGCCATACGCCCCGGGCGACCAGTTCAGCTACACGATCGAGCTGACCTGCAACAGCAACCTCGTCGACACCTGCGTGAACGCCGAGCTCACCGATGCCCTGCCGGCGCCGCTCGTCTTCGACCCGACGGTGAACCCGCCGGTCGTCGTGATCGGCGGCGGAACCAGCTCGGTGGCCGTCGACGGCACGGACTTCACCGTCGACTTCACGAGCACGGGTTCTGCGGGTACGGGCCAGCCGGCGGGGTCGAAGGCCACCGTCACCGTGTTCGTCACGGTTCCGCAGGACATCAGCGCCGACGTCAACGACCAGGACATCGTCAACACGGTCAACGCCACCGGCGACAACGCGCTGCCGAAGGATGCCTCGTCGACGATCACGATCGACGTGCCCGAGATCCTCGACTCCACCGTGTCGAAGTCGGTCGACGACCACCAGGACGACACCGCCCCCGGTGTTCCCGCGCTGCCGGGCCAGCCCGTCGACTACACGATCGGCGGCGGCAACGCCTCGAACCGCTCGGTCGACGAGATCGTCGTGCAGGACCCGGCCGACGGCGTCGCGAGCCCCTTCGACGGCTACTTCGACTACACCGGCATCACCTCGATCACGCCGCCCGCGGGCGCCGACCAGGTCCAGATCGAGTGGCTCGACGAGAACGGCGTCTGGCACGTCGCGTACGGACCCGGGCCGATTCCGGCGGATCCGTCGACGATCCCCGACGGTGTGCCGTTCGAGGACGTGAAGGGCATGCGGTTCACCTTCTCGTCGTCGACCGGCGACCAGCTGCCGCCGTCGGGCGACCAGCCCGCCGAGATCGGCATCGGTGCCGTGACGAACGACACCGTGAACACGATCGCGCCCGAGCAGTCGGTCGAGGTGCCGAACACCGCGTCGTCGAACGTCGTCGTGAACGACACCCCGAGCACGCCGAAGACGGCTCCCGGCGACGTCGTGATCTCGAACACCGGCCCCTTCGTCGACGTGACGAAGAGCTTCGCGAAGCCGAACCTGCTCGCCGGCGAGCAGACGACCGCGACCATCACCGCTGCCAACGGCTTCCGGCCCGTGACCGAGATGGTGATCCAGGAACCGACGCCCGGTGCACCGAACCTCGCTGAGCAGGGCCTCGAGTTCGCCGGATTCACCGACGGGGTCGTCTGGCCCCCGAACGCCACCGGTGCGAGCGTCACGTACACCTACGCCGACGGCACCACCGAGACGATCTCGACCACGACGCCGAACACGCTGCCCGACCCGACCCAGCACGACCCGAGCGAGGTCGTCGGGTTCACCGTGACCTTCACCGGGCCGATCATCTCGAACGCCCGTGCCGAGGTGCCGTTCACCGTCACCGCACTGCCGGTCGACGAGGCCGACGTCACGAGCACGAACGAGACCACCTCGACGGTCACCGACCAGACCGGCAAGTCGGGCGACGACGAGGACTCGGCCGACATCACCCGTCAGCCGGGCAGGGTCTCCACCGTGGTCTCGAAGAACATCGCTCGCGACGAGGTGTGGGCCGTGCCGGGCACGACGACCGACGTGAGCTTCGACGCGAAGGTGAACGACGAGGGGGCGAACGCCTCCACCATCGGGGCCGACGAGCTCATCGTGAGCGACCCCGCCGACCCGCAGCCGGGCGACCCGGTCGAACCCTTCTGGAACACCTTCGACCTCAGCCAGATCGTCGTCGGCGTGCCTGCCAACGCCGACCTGCAGATCGAGTACTGGGACGGCCAGACCTGGCAGACCCTGCCCGGCGGCCAGCTCGACGGCGAGGGCACCCTCGTGCTCGCGGTCGATTCGGGAACGGCGCCGGTCACCAGGGAGATGATCGAGGGCATCCGCTTCGTCTACACGCCGAAGCCCGGCGAGCAGCTGCCGCCCGGGTTCCACGTCGTGCCCACGATCACGGTCGAGACGCGCGACCAGTTCCGCGACGGCTCGGGCTCGGTGGCCGACGCCGCCGCAGCCGACGACCCGCTCAACGTCGCGAACACGGCGAGCTCGACCGTCGTGAACCCCGACGACCAGAGCCCCGAGGACAACACCGCGACCGACGGCGATGACATCGACCTGCGCCCGATCGACGGCGGCGACGGGCCCGACCTGTTCGAGAAGAACTGGATCGTCGACCCGGCCGACCCGCTCTTCGCGTTCAGCGAGGACCAGCGCACCGCGCGGCTCTCGTGGTCGACCGAGGGGCTGCCGTTCGACACGGTCGCGCTCAGCGACGACCCGACGGCCGGCGCCGGCTTCGACGACGCCGCCATCGCGCAGTCGGCGTTCGACGCCTGGGACCTCGTCGAGATCGCGCCGATCGACTCGAGCCTCGACCCGTCGATGCAGTACGACCGGGTCTCCAAGGTCGAGCTGTTCGAGTTCGACGAGGCCACAGGCACCGGCCAGTGGGTGGATGTCACGGCCGCAGCGTGCGCCGACGCCGCCGCCTGCGACGGGACGTTCCCCGGCTACACGCTCTCGGCCGACGAGCGTGAGACGACCCGCGCGGTTCGCCTGACCTATGCCGAGGGTTCGAACCGCGGCGACGGCACGGGGCCCGCAGCCGGCAGCGGCGTCGCGGCCTCCTACGACCACTCCCGCAACCTCGACCTCGTCTTCGAGCTGCGCGACTTCAAGCGCAGCGACGGCGGCCCCGTCACCGGCACGCTGCACGACGAGACGTTCAACTCCGGCCAGGCCGGCGTCGTGAACAACACCGCCGAGATCGTCGGCGACGGTCCGGAGCCGGTCGACCAGACCGACAGCGACCTCATCACGATCATCGACACGACGGTCAACACCTCGGTGTCGAAGACCTTCGACCAGGACTCGCTCCCGATCCCGCCGGCGGGCACACCCGCAAGCAGTTACCCGCTCGTGAACGCGACGATCACCGCGAAGAACGAGACGGAGGCCTCGGTCCAGACCCTCCAGATCACCGACCCGGCGCCGGGCTCGGCGACCGACGCCTACGAGTACCTGAACCTCGTCGCCATCGACTCGATCTCGGTCCCGGCCGACGCGACGGAGTCGACGGTGACGCTGACCCGCGACGGCGGCGCGGTCGATCCGCCGATCTCCATCGACGCGGCGCTCGCGCTCACCCCGGCCGACCTCGACGACGTGATCGGCATCTCGGTGCTGCACACCGATCCCGACGATGTCGCGATCCGCACCACCGCGACGAGCTCGGTCGTGCTCACGTACCAGCTGCGGGCGACCGAACGCACCTCGGGCGCCGCGGTGACGACCACCGACTTCGCCACGAACGTCGCCGGCTCCGAGGTCACACGCCCCGGCGATGATCCCGAGCTCGACCACGCCGGCGCCACGGCGAGCGACGTCGTCACGTTCGTCGAAGCGGACTACGGTGTGCAGGCGCAGAAGAGCATCGAGAGCCCGGCCGGCTCAGCGAACTCCGACTCGCGCGTCGAGGACGAGAACCCCGACGGCTACACGATCACCCTGCAGGGCCAGCCGACGGGCAACGTGCGCACGACCGTGCTCACGATGACCGACGCCTCGGCGACGTTCTGGAACGCGTTCGAGTTCGCCGGGTTCCCGGTGACCACGCTGCCGCAGAACCTGCACCAGCTGCGGGTCTCGGCGCTCACCGGCGTCGAGTTCGTCGAAGATGCCGGCACGGGCGCGCTCTCGTACACGTGCAACGGCTCGGCGACCCTCGACGGTTGCTGGACGACGGGCGACTGGCAGCAGGCCACCGGCACCGACGTGCAGCCCGAGCTGCCCGCGGGCGTCTCCGCGGCCGATGTGCGCGGCCTCCGCTTCGAGGTGCGGGTCGACGACGAGGCATCCAACTGGGAGAACCCGATCAACCCGGTCGTGATCGTGAAGTTCACGGCGAACCAGCTCGAGAACCTGCACTTCGGGCCCGACGGCGAGGTCGACGCGGTGCCGGTGCCCTCGACGCGGCCCGGCCAGCCGCTCGCCCCGGGGGAGACGGTCGCAGGCACGACCACCGACACGGTCGACGTGCACGGCGACGGCTCGTGGGAGGGTCAGGGCGGCACGCCGTGGCAGGCTGACGACGACGCCACCGACACGACGCAGCTGCTGCACCTGCAGAACAGCATCAAGGTCGTGAAGACCCCCGGCAACGGGCAGGGCGGCGCCGCCTCGCAGCAGTTCCCGCCCTCGGCGGGCATTCCGTACAAGATGACGATCACGAACACCGGGCAGTGGCCGATGACCGGCCTCGAGCTCACCGACCAGGTCGCGACCGACGCGAACGGCTCGCTGCTCATCGCCCGGCCGAACGTCGACCCGACGTTCTCGTTCGCCCTGACGGCGGCCGACGGCACCGTGCTCGACGCGAGCGGATTCTCGGGCGAACTCGACGAGCAGACGGGCGTCGTCACCATCACCGTTCCCGACGGCTTCGTCTTCAACCCGGGTGACGTGCTCGTCATCTCGGCCGCACTGCAGTTCAGGCCGGGCCTCGCACCGGGCACCCCGGTCGGCAACACGATCAGCGCGACGAGCGATCGCACCTTCGACAGCTGCGAGTCGACGTCGTTCGGCACGGTGACGAACCCGACCACGACCGTCGTCGACGATTGCGCCTCGAACACGACCGTGAACCCGACCGCGGCCGCCCCGGTCGCGATCGTCAAGGCGGTCAAGGGGGCCGGCGCCGGGGTGCCCGGTGCACAGCCCGGTGACGCGAACTACGACGACCTCGGCGTGCTGAACAACACCGGCACGGCCGACGGCTGCGCCGAGCCGAACGGCCCGGTGGCCGGCTTCTACCGCAACAACTGCGTGCCGATCACGCGCCCTGGCGGACTCGAGACCTGGCTCGTCGGGTTCGAGAACCTCGGCAACATCCCGATCGAGTCGATCGCCGGGATCGACGTGCTGCCGGCCGTCGGCGACACCGGCGTGACCGTCGGCACCGCCCGTGGGTCGGAGTGGTCGCCGATCTTCGTCGGCAACGTGGTCTTCCCGGGCGACCCCGGTGGTGCGGTCATGACCACCTCCTACATGACGACGGTGCCCGACCGCGCCTGCAACGCGAAGGACATCGAGTGGAGCGCGAAGACCACGCCGATGCCGACCACCGACCCGTGCTTCACCGATGTGAGCACGCGCGCCTGGATCGAGTTCGACGCCGGCACGCCGCTCACCGAGATCGCCCAGGCGAAGGCGATCAAGGTCGTCGTGACCTGGCCGGGCGAGGCGTCGTTCGCCCCGGGCCAGAGCGGTGCGCTCACCTTCCAGACTCGAACGCCGCTCTCGAATCCGGCCGCCGTCGACGGCGGCCTGCCGATCGCCTGGAACGCGGTCGCCGGTGGTTCCCGCGCCGACTACAACGGCTCCGAGGTCTATCAGGGCCCGGTCGAGCCGGTGCGCTCGGGCGTGGCGGTGCCGACCGGCGAGATCGCGCTGCAGAAAGAGGTCGACGTCCCGGCCGACTGGCCCGACACCTACCCGCTGCCCGACTCGTACGACTTCGACGTGCAGTGCACCTCGGGCGGCGAGTCGGTGAACCTCGTGGACGGCAGCGGCCAGCCCGCCCCGCCGGCGACCGTGCCGGCTGACGGCACCGTCGTCGACTACGGCACCGGGACGGACCTGCCGATCTACTCCGACTGCACCGTGCAGGAGGTGCCGTCGCAGGGCTCGACGGTCACGTACGACCCCGCTGACGCGGGAGACCCGACGAAGTCGGGCTCGATCCGGGCGAAGCGCGACCTCTCGGGGCTCGAGAACGTGCACCACGGCGCCCCCGCCGACGGCGAACTCGCGCAGGTCACGGCCACGAACACCTACGAGCTCGGCGGCTTCTACCTCCTGAAGGAGGTCACCGGCGGTGGAGCGGTGGACCAGGACGGCGAGCCGATCGAATTCGACCCCGTGTTCGAGTTCACGGCGAGCTGCATCTTCCTCGGCGAGGAGGTGATCCGAGACGCCGATCGGACGTTCACGCTCAAGGACGGCGACCTGAAGACCTTCAACAGGCTGCCGGTCGGCGCCGAGTGCACGGTCGTCGAGACCGACGCGGGCGGCGCCACCGACACGACGATGATCGTCGACGAGACCCCCGGCGAGCCTCAGCCCGTCGAGGGCGACACCGCCGAGTTCGAGATCAAGCCCGATGTCGACAACGAGCACGTGACGACCGTCGCCGCGGTCAACAACTACACCGTGGGCTCGATCTCGGTCACGAAGGACGTGACCGGCTCGGGCGCCGCGGGCGCTGCCGACACGTTCGAGGTGCGGCTCGTCTGCACCTGGGCGGAGGCGACCACGAACCCGGTCTACGACGCCACGCACACCATCGCCGACGGCGAGACCTGGGCGGTCGACAACCTGCCCACCGGCGCCGAGTGCACCGTGAGCGAGCCAGACGACGGCGGCGCCACCCAGGCGATCGTCTCGCCGGACCAACCGGTGACGATCGGCGTCGCCGGCGAGGAGGGCGACCCGATCGAGGTCACCGTGACGAACGACTACCGCCTCGGCGGCTTCGACATCGCGAAGACGGTGTCGGGCGCCGGTGCCGGCTTCAGCGAGGGCGTCGATTTCGAGTTCACCTACGTGTGCAGCTACGCCGACGAGATCGTCGGGCAGGGCACGCTCACGATCACGGGCGACGGCACCGCCGGCCCGCTCACGAGCGCGACGGTCACCGGGCTGCCGGTCGGCACCCAGTGCATCGTCACCGAGACCGACGGCGGCGGCGTCGACGCACTGCCCGACCCGGTCGTCGTGACGATCCCCGACGAGGCCGACGGCATCGCCCAGGTGGTGACGGCCGAGGTCGACAACCACTTCTCAGCGGGGACCGTCTCGGTCACGAAGGAGCTCGCCGGCGAGGCATCCGAGGACCCCGACTTCGTCGACGCGAGCTACACGGTGCACGTCACCTGCTCGCTCACCGACGGCGGCGCCCCGCTCTTCGACGGCGACGTCGTGGTCACCGGCGGCCAGACGGTCACGGTCACCGACCCCGCGACGGGCGACCCGCTGCTGCTGCCGCTCGGCACGCACTGCTGGGGCGACGAGACCGACGACGCGGGGGCGACCTCGTCGAGCGTCGACTTCGACTCGTTCGACAACGCGGTCGTCGTGGTCGCCGACGACGGTGACGAGCCGCAGCAGTTGGCGATCACCGCGACGAACATCTTCGACCTCGCCGACCTCGTGATCGAGAAGGCGCTCGACGGCGATGCGGCGTCGTACGCCGAGGACAAGACGTTCGAGATCCTCGTGACCTGCACGCTCGACCGCGGCCCGGGGAACGACCCTGTCGTGAGCTACGACCAGGAACCCGTCGAGCTGCAGGGCGGCGAGCAGGCGACGCTCACCGACATCCCGATCGGGTCCGACTGCTACGCGGAGGAGCCCGACGGACAGGGCGCTTGGGAGATCCGGATCAGCGCGACCGCCGACGACCCGGTGACGGTCGACGGCGGTGAGACGCCCATCACGATCACCGTCACGAACGTCTTCCCCGACGCGGGCTTCTCGGTCACGAAGGACGTCGACGACGGCGGTGCAGTGAACCAGGACGGCGAGCCGATCGAGACGCTCGTGCCCTATCGGTTCGCAGCGAGCTGCGTCTTCGAGGGCGAGACCGTGCTCGACGAGGAGTTCCAGCTCCGCGACGGCGAGGTGAAGACGTTCACGGGCCTGCCGGCCGGCGCGGTCTGCACGGTCGAGGAGACCGAGACCCGCGGGTCGGCGTCGACCTCGATCGTCGTCACGCAGAACGGCGTCGACGACGACCTCGGCGAGGTGACGAGCGCGGAGTTCACGCTGGAGCCCGACGTCGACGACCAGCAGGTCACCGTCGTCGCCGTCACGAACCACTACACCGTCGGTTCGGTCGAGATCGTGAAGTCGGTCACCGGAACCGGCGCAGATGCATGGGGCGGCACCTTCGGCGACTTCGACGTGCGGCTGCTCTGCGTTCTGCCCGGCACCACCCAGTTCGTCGTCTACGACGACACCCATACCCTCACGAAGGACGCCCCCGGCGATGTGTGGCTCGTGCCGAACCTCCCGACGAACGCCACCTGCATGGTGACCGAGGTCGACGACGGAGGGGCGACGGAGTCGACGGTGACGCCGCGGTTCCTGGTCGTCGGCGACGACGAGACGGACGAACCCGTCGAGGTCGACATCGTGAACGACTTCCGCACCGGTGCGCTCAACGTGCTGAAGCACGTCGCCGGCCCCGGCGCCCCTGCGTTCTCGGAGGGCGAGTTCACCTTCCAGGTCGTCTGCACCTACGAGGGCGAGACGGTCGTCGACCAGGAACTCGTCATCGAGAGCGACGGCAGCGATGGGCCGTTCACGAGCGAGACCATCACCGGGATCCCGGTCGACGCCGAGTGCGTCGTCACCGAGACCGACCCGGGCGACGCCGACGAGCCGGCCGCGCCCGTGACGGTCACGATCCCCGACCAGGCCGAGGAGGGCGTCGAGACCGTCGTGACGGCGGGCTTCGTGAACGAGTTCTCGCTCGGCACGGTCGAGCTCACGAAGGAGGTCGACGGCGATGCCGCCGACGCCGAGTGGGTCGTCGACGAGGTGTTCACGGTGCAGGTCACCTGCCAGCTCGAGGTCGACGGTGCGATCGTGACGCTCTACGACGCACCGGTCGAGATCACGGGCGGGGAGACGGTCGAGATCGTCGATGCGGAGGGCAACCCGGTGCAGCTGCCGCTCGGCACCCACTGCTTCGGCGTCGAGACCGACGACGGCGGCGCGACCGCCTCGAGCGTCGACTTCGGCTCGTACGACGACGCGGCGATCGTCGTCGAGTCGAGCACCGCCCAGCGGCTCACGCTGACCGCGACCAACACCTTCGACTCGGGCTCGCTCGAGCTCGAGAAGACGGTGTCGGGTGCGGTCGACCAGGCCGACGGGAAGACCTTCGAGATCGAGCTCATGTGCGTGTTCGACCGCGGCGGGAACGAGCCGTTCATCGCGCTCGACGAGACCGTCGCGATCACCGCGGGCGAGACGAAGGCCTTCGACGACCTGCCGATCGGCGCGGAGTGCTGGGCCGAGGAGACCGACACGGGCGGCGCCGTCGCGGTAACGGTGAGCGCGACCGAGGCGAACCCGGTGGTCGTCGGCGGCGACGCCGTCGTGACGATCACCGTCGACAACCGCTTCGACCCGCCGATCGCCTCGACGGGCGTCGACGGCGAGCGGGTGGCGCTGTGGATCGGCGGCGCGCTGCTGCTGGTGGGCGCCGGTGCGGCCGTGCTCCTGATCGCCCGTCGCCGACGTTGCGGCGCATGATCGAACCCGCGCGCTGAGGCGGGCGCGACGAGGGGGATGCCGTGAGGCATCCCCCTCGTCGCGTGGCGGCACCGTTGCACCGCAGCACGGAGCGAGCGCCCTGCGGGCCCGGCCTCCGTCGAGTGCCGAACGTCCCGTGAAAGGATCGGTGGATGACGCAGAACGATGCCACCGCAACGATCATCGCCCAGCAACGCGCACTGCTCGACGCGCTGCCGTTCGGGGACGCGCGCGACCTCGAGGCGGTCGAACGCGGCTTCCTCGGCACCCTCGCCGAGCCGGCGATCCGCAACGAGGCGGGCGAGGTCGTGTGGGACGCGAGCACCTACGACTTCCTGACGGGGGACGCGCCCGACACCGTGAACCCGAGCCTCTGGCGCCAGTCGAAGCTCGTCGCCAAGCACGGCCTGTTCGAGGTCGTGCCGGGCCTCTACCAGGTGCGCGGCCTGGATCTCTCGGTCATGTCGCTCGTCGAGGGCGACACGGGTGTCGTCGTCATCGACCCGCTCATCTCGAAGGAGACGGCGGCGGCCGCGGTCGCCCTCTACCGCGAGCACCGCGGCGACCGGCCGATCACGGCCGTGATCTACACGCACTCGCACATCGACCACTTCGGCGGGGTGCAGGGCATCGTCGACCAGGCTCAGGTCGACGCCGGCGAGGTGCAGGTCATCGCCCCCGAAGGGCTCGTCGACCACGCCGTCGCCGAGAACGTCTACGCCGGGACGGCGATGGGTCGCCGGGCGGGCTACATGTACGGCGCGGCTCTCCAGCGCGGTCCGAGGGGTGCCGTCGGCGCCGGTCTCGGCCAGACCACCTCGGTCGGCGAGGCGACGCTCATCGCCCCGACGCTCGAGATCACCACGACCGGTGAGACGCACACGGTCGACGGGCTCGAGATCGTGTTCCAGATGGCGCCGGGCACCGAGGCGCCGAGCGAGATGCACTTCTACTTCCCGAAGTACCGGGCGCTCAGCATGGCGGAGAACGCCACCCACACGCTGCACAACCTCCTGACCCTGCGCGGCGCCGTGGTGCGGGATCCCCATGTCTGGTCGCAGTACCTGACCGAGGCGATCGAGCGCTTCGGCGGCGACGTCGAGGTCGTGTTCACCTCGCACCACTGGCCGACCTGGGGCAACGCCGAGATCCACGACTTCCTCGGGATGCAGCGCGACCTCTACGGGTACCTGCACGACCAGACGCTGCGGATGCTCAACCAGGGCATGCAGGGTGCCGAGATCGCCGAGGCGATCCAGCTGCCGCCCGCCCTCGAGAACGCGTGGCACGCGCGCGGCTACTACGGCTCGGTCAGCCACAACGTGAAGGCGATCTACCAGCGATACATGGGCTGGTTCGACGGCAACCCCGCGCGCCTCTGGCCCCACCCGCCGGCCGAGCAGGCGACGCGCTACGTGGACGCGCTCGGCGGCATCGACCGCGTGCTCGAGCTCGCGCAGCGGGCGTACGACGACGGCGACTTCCGGTGGGCGGCGACGCTGCTCGACCACGCGGTCTTCGTCGACCAGGACGACCGGCGCGTGACCGCCCTCTACGCCGACACGCTCGAGCAGCTCGGGTACGGGTCGGAGAACGGCACCTGGCGCAACTTCTTCCTCTCGGGGGCGACCGAACTGCGCGAGGGCAACTTCGGCACCCCGACGGTGACGAACGCGCCGGCCATCCGGGCGCAGCTCTCGCCCGAGCAGCTCTTCGACGCGGTCGCCATCACGGTCGACGGGCCGCGCGCGTGGGATCTCTCGCTCGCCTTCGAGATCACGCTCACGGACCTCGACCGCAGCTTCCGCCTCACGCTCCGCAACGGCGTGCTCGTCTACGTCGAGAAGGCCCCGAGCGGCACCGCGCCGCTGCACCTCTCGCTGACGAAGCCGCGGCTGATCGCACTCGCGGCCGGCGACCTCGACTCCGACGGGCTCGACGTCGAGGGCGACCTCGGCGTGCTGCAGCAGCTGCTCGCGGTGCTCAGCCCCGGGGACTCGGCCTTCGAGATCGTGCTTCCCTGACCGGCTTCGCGACCGTGCCGCGCCCGAGCCCAGCGCTCCGGGCATGACGAAGGGGGCGGATGCCGATGCATCCGCCCCCTTCGTCTTCGCGCTACTTCTCGGTGCCGACGGCACCGTCGATGTTGCCGCGAACGTCGTCGATCTTGTCGTGGTGCTCTTCACCGACGACCTTCTTCGCCGCATCGCTGACGCCGTCGAGGATCTTGTCGCTGATGTCCTCGGCCTGCTCGCTGTTCAGCGCCTCGTCGATCTTGTCCTTGTTCTCCTCGATGAAGTCCTGTGCCTTCTTCGTGATGTCGTCCAGAGCGCCCATCGCCCCCCGCCTTTCGTGTCTGTTCGGTCGTGCTCTCGTCATCGTATGGGGCGGATGTCCCCTGCGGAAGGGGGACGGATCGAGCTCGCCACGTCCCGTCATCCGATCGTCGTTCGCGGGCCACCCGCACATGGCAGACTCGACGCGTGCCCGCGATCATTCCCGCCGAGACCGAACTCCGGGGGCGCTTCGTGCGCCTCACTTCGCTCGCCGTCGACGACTTCCCCGAGCTGCACGAGGCGCTCGCCAGGCCCGAGGTGTTCGCCGGCGGATTCGGCGGCGGCCCCGCCGGGCGGCCCGACGGGCGGTCGGCGTTCGACGACTGGGCGCAGGCGTACTACTTCGGCCGCGGCGGCGACGCCGCCCTGCCGTTCGCGGTGCGCCTCGAGGGCGGCCCCGACGCCGGGCGCATCGTCGGCGCGACGAAGCTCGCCGACTTCGACACCGCGAACGAGTCGACCCACATCGGCTGGACGGGCTACCACCCCGAGGTCTGGGGCACTGCGGTGAACCCCGAGACGAAGCTGCTGCTGCTCGACCTCGCCTTCTCGCACGGCTTCGGCCGGGTGAAGATCCAGGCGGACGCCGTGAACGCCCGTTCGCGCGCGGCCATCGAGAAGCTCGGTGCGAAGCTCGACGGCGTCATGCGCCGCGACAAGCGCCGCGCCGACGGCAGCTGGCGCGACAGCGCCGTCTACTCGGTGATCGTCGACGAGTGGCCCGAGGTGCGGGCCGGGCTCGAGGCTCGGCTCGCCCGTTTCGCGGCCGACGCGCGCGCGTAGCCCTGCGGGTTCGCGTGCGAGCCCAGTTTCGCGTCCGAGTCCCGTTTCGGTGTGCGAACCCCGTACGGGTCGGGTTCGGTCGCGGGGTCGGGTTCAGCGCGGGCGGGAGGTCACGACAGCAGGTCGATCGCGCCGTCGACGAGGGCGGCCGCGCCGCCGAGGTAGGCGATGACGATGACCGCGGCGCGTGCGGCACGATGGCCGACGCGCGGGGCGAGCCACTCGCCGGCGACGAGCCCGACGAGCAGCGCGCCGACGATGAACGGCCAGGCCCCGGCGTCGAGCGCCGGCCACGCCCAGCCCGTCGCCGCGAGCTTGCCCGTGAGCGCGGCCGCACCGATCGCCACGAAGTACGCCTGCGCCGTCGCCGCGAAGGCCGTCTGCGGCCAGCGGGTCGCGACGGCGTACACGCTGAGCGCGGGCCCGCCGACGCCGGCGGAGGCGTTCATGAAGCCCGAGGCGGTGCCCGCGATGATCGCCGGGGCGGGGCCGCTCGCCGTGTGCTCGGTCCGGGTCACGAGCAGCGTCACCGTGAGGGCGACGATCGCGAGCACGCCGACCCCGAGCTGCAGCACCGGGCCGGGCACGAGGGTCGCGACGAGGGCGCCGGCTGCGGTGCCGACGAACGCGGGGAGCACGAGCCACGTGAAACGGCGCCACTCGACGTCGCGCCACACCCGCGGCAGGATCAGCAGCGACGAGAGCACCGCGCAGAGGTTCACGACGATGACGCCGTCGAAGGGCCCCAGCAGGATCACGAGGGCGGGGGAGGCGATGAGCGCGAAGCCCATGCCGGTCACCCGCTGGGCCGCCGCGCCCACGAGCACGGAGACGGCGATGGCGAGGAGCACCGGGACAGCCTAGTTCAGCGCCGCCGTCACGCCGCCGTCGTGCCGTCCGATTCACGGCCGCTCGGGCACGTGCAGCCGACGGAGGTAGGCCTCGGTGCCGGTCGGGGCGCCGCGTCGGTCGAGCCGTGAGACGACGATCGTGACGAGCACGGCGATCGGCACCGTCCACGCGGCCGGCTGCTCGAGGAACGGGCGCAGTGCCGGCACCGCCGCACCGAGCGCCCCGCCCCCGAGGATCGCGGCGCCCGAGAGCGCCGCCCCGGTGAGCATGCCCGAGATCGCGCCGCGCGCGGTGAGTCCGCGCCACCAGATTCCGAGCACGAGCATCGGGCAGAGGGTCGACGCGGTGAAGGCGAAGACGAGGCCGACGCTGCCGGCGAGCCCGGCCGACTCCGTCGCGAGGGCGACGGCGAGGGGCACGACGGTCGAGACGACCGCGGCGATCCGGAAGCCGCGCACGCTGCCGCCCAGCAGGTCCTGGCTGATGACGCCCGCGAGCGAGACGACGAGCCCCGACGACGTCGAGAGGAACGCGGCGAACGCGCCCGCGATGACGAGCGCCGTCAGCAGCTCGCCGGCGAGGCCCGGCACGAGCCGATCGGGCAGCAGCAGGATGAGCGCGTCGGCGTCGCCCGGCGCCGCGAGGTCGGGGGCGAACGCCCGCCCGAGGAACCCGAAGGCGGTCGGGAACAGGTAGAAGACGCTGAGCAGCACGAGCACGATGACGGTCGTGCGGCGCGCGGCGACGCCGTCGGGGTTCGTGTAGAAGCGCACCAGCACGTGGGGGAGTCCGAGGGTGCCGAAGAGCAGCGCGACCATGAGCGACACGGTGCGGTACACCTCGAGGTCGCCGGGGCCCGCCTCGGGCGGGAACGCGGCGACCGGCGGCAGCTCGGCCGCGACATCCCCGCCGCCGACGACGAGGAGCAGGGCGATCACCGGCACCGCGAGCGCCGTGAGCTTCAGCCAGAACTGGAACGCCTGCACGAAGGTGATCGAGCGCATGCCGCCCGCCGCAACCACGACCGCGACGATCACCGCGACCGCGACCGACCCCGCCCACGCGGGCAGCCCCGTCGTGATGCGCACCGTGAGGGCCGCGCCCTGCAGCTGCGGCACGATGTAGAACCAGCCGACCACGATGACGAGGAGGCTCGTCACCCGCCGGGCCGCGAGCGACTCGAGGCGCGCCTCGGTGAAGTCGGGGATCGTGTACGCGCCGCTGCGCCGCAGGGGAGCGGCGACGAAGAGCAGCAGCATGAGGTATCCCGCCGTGTACCCGATGGGGAACCACAGCGCCGACGCACCCGTCAGCAGGATGAGCCCCGCGATGCCGAGGAACGACGCCGCCGACAGGTACTCGCCGCCGATCGCCGAGGCGTTCCACCACGGGCGCACCGTGCGGCTCGCGACGTAGAAGTCGCTCGTCGTGCGCGAGACCCGCAGGCCGTAGAAGCCGATGACCGCCGAGGCGAGCGCGACGGCGACGATCGCGGTGTAGCCGACGGCGGGGTTCACGAGTCCTCGTCCTCCGCCAGGGCGCGGTAGCGGGCCTCGTTGCGCGCGGCGGCCCGCACGTAGAGCACGCCGACGGTGATCGCGAGCGGGTAGACGCCGAAGCCGAGCAGCAGCCACGAGGCCGGCACCCCGAGCACGAAGGTGCGGTCGAGGTCGGGCACGAGGGCGATCGCGACGACGTACAGCACGGTGGCGACCACGAAGCCGGCCGCGACGGTGAGCGCCAACCGCAGCTGCGAGCGGATGAGCGAGCGCACGTAGACGCCCTGCACGTCGCTCGGCTCGCGCCGCCCGGGCCGGCCGGCCGGCCGGGCGGATGCCTCGCCCGCGCCCCGGCGCGGCGCGGTCACCCGCACCCGCTGCGGCCGCTCCTCGCTCATGGCCGCGCCCGCAGCGTCGCCTGCTCGAGCCGGTCGCGCAGCCCGGGCAGCAGCCGCCGGCTCACGGGCAGCTCGGCCTGGCCGACCACGACGCTCGGATGGTCGGCGCCGAGCCGCACCCGCGAGACGTGCGCGAGCGACACGAGGTACGAGCGGTGCACCCTGACGAAGCCCGCCTCGGCCCACTGCCGCTCGAGGTCGGCCATCGGCACGCGCACGAGGTAGCTCGCCTCCTCGGTGTGCAGGCGCGCGTAGTCGCCCTGCGCCTGCACGTAGCGCACGTCGTCGCGGCGGATCATGCGGGTCGTGCCGCCGAGCGTCACCGCGATCATCTCGGGCGGTGCGGATGCCTCGGGCGCGCCCCGGCCCGCGGCGCTCGCGCTCGCCGCAGCGATCGCCTCGACCACCCGCCCGATCGAGCGGTGCAGCCGCTCGGTGCGCACGGGCTTCAGGAGGTAGTCGACGGCGGCGAGGTCGAAGGCCTCGAGCGCCCCCTCTTCGTCGGCGGTGACGAAGACGAGCACCGGGCGGTGCTCGAACCGGCCGAGGGCGCGCGCGAGGTCGAAGCCCGTGAGCCCGGGCATGTGGATGTCGAGGAACGCCGCGTCGACCGGCTCGCGGGTGAGCAGGCGGATCGCCTCGGCGCCGGACGACGCCTGGTGGATGACGCCGATGCGCGGGTCCTGGCGGAGCAGGAACGCCAGCTCGTCGATGGCCGGCTGCTCGTCATCGGCGATGAGCACGGAGATCATGGGGTGATCCTCCCATCTCGGCGGGGGCCCGCCTTCGGCACGCGCATCCGCACGAGCGTGCCGGCGCCGAGGTTCGTCTCGACCACGAGCCCGTGCTCCTCGCCGTACACCTGGCGGAGTCGCGCATCGACGTTGCGGAGGCCGACGTGCTCGCCGCTCGCGGTGCCGCCCGCGAGCGCGAGGGCCAGCGTCTCGGGGTCGATGCCCACGCCGTCGTCCTCGACGCTGAGCTCGGCGAAGGCGCCCGAGTCGGACGCCTCGATCGTGATGCGCCCGCCGCCCTCCTTCGACTCGAGCCCGTGCCGCACCGCGTTCTCGACGAGCGGCTGGATCGAGAGGAACGGCACCACCGTCGAGAGCACCTCGGGGGCGATCTGCAGGGTCACCTTCAGCCGGTCGCCGAAGCGGGCGCGTTCGAGCTTCAGGTAGCTGTCGATCGAGCGCAGCTCCTCCGCGACGGTCGTGAAGTCGCCGTGGCGCCGGAACGAGTAGCGGGTGAAGTCGGCGAACTCGAGCACGAGCTCTCGGGCCTTCTGCGGGTCGGTGTTGATGAACGAGGCGATGGCGTTGAGCGAGTTGTAGATGAAGTGCGGGCTGATCTGGGCCCGGAGCGCACGCACCTCGGCCTCGGCGAGGGCGGCGCGCGAGGCATCCAGCTCGCCCAGCTCGACCTGCGCGGCCACCCAGTCGGCGACCTCCCCGGTGGCGCGCACGAGCCCGGCCCGAACCGGCGAGGCGAAGGCGACGATCGCGCCGACCGGCCCCGTGCCGCCGACGATGGGCGCGGCGACGGCGTCGGTCTCCCACGCGCCGACGGGGATGCGGCGCTGCACCTGGGCCCGGCCGCCGGCCAGCACCTCGGCGACGAGCCGCTCGGCGACCTGCCGCACGGCGTCGTCGCCGTCGATCGCGATGGTGCCCGCACGGTCGGCGATCGCGAGGCTGTCGGCGCCGAGGAGGGCGCGCAGGTGCTTGCCCGCGCGCTGCGCATCGGGGCCGTCGATGCCGCCGCGCAGGTGCTTCGCCGCCCTCGAGGCGAGGTGCAGCGTCTGGTACGTGGCCTGTTCGGCGTCGGTGCCGAGCTCCTTCGACGCGAGCACCAGCCGGCGGAGGAAGAGCACGAGCCCGACCGCGAGCGCCCCGCCGACCGCGCCGAGGACGGCGGCGAGCAGCATCGACTCGGGCATGGAGGCCAGCGTAATCGCTCGGCCGCCGGGCCACCCGTCGCTCGTCGAACCCGCTCCGCCGTTCGTCGCACGGTCGATGCCGTTCGGCGACGACGAACGGCGACCGCCCCACGCGGCGGGCGGGGCGTACGAGAGTGGGCGCACGCAACGCAGCGAAGGCGACTCCCGCCGACGCCCGGTGCAGATCACCCCCGAAGGAAGATCACCCCGATGAAGGAGACGCCATGGGCAACGACGCCCTGAGCGCGGAGAACGAGACGGCCAGGCCCGTCGACTACCGCGCGGTGCAACAATCCCCCGAGTTCCAGCAGCTGCGTTCGAGGCACCGGAGGTTCGTCTTCCCGGTGCTCGGTGCGTGCCTCGCCTGGTATCTCGCCTACGTGCTGCTCGCGAGCTACGCGCACGACTTCATGTCCACGCCCGTCTGGGGCAACGTGAACGTCGCGATGCTGCTCGGCCTGGCGCAGGTCGTCACGACCTTCGCCGTCACCACCTGGTACGTCAGCTACGCCAACCGCCGCCTCGACCCGCTCGCCGGTGAGATCCGCGACGAGATCGAGACCGCCCAGTTCGCTCCCGAGGGGGTGGCCCGATGAGCCTCGACACCATCGTGCGCGCGGCGGACGCCGCCCCGGCCGCCGCCCCCGGCGAGCCCTGGCTCAACATCGCGATCTTCGGCGCCTTCGTCGCGATCACGATGATCATCGTGTTCCGCGCGAGCCGCAACAACAAGACCGCCGCCGACTACTACGCCGCCGGCCGCTCGTTCACCGGCGGCCAGAACGGCTCGGCGATCGCGGGCGACTACCTCTCCGCGGCGTCGTTCCTCGGCATCGTCGGCGCGATCGCGATCACCGGGTACGACGGGTTCCTCTACTCGATCGGGTTCCTCGTGGCGTGGCTCGTCGCGCTGCTGCTCGTCGCCGAGCTGCTGCGCAACACCGGCAAGTTCACGATGGCCGACGTGCTCTCGTTCCGGTTGAAGCAGAAGCCGGTGCGCATCGCCGCCGCGACGACGACGCTCGTCGTCTGCTTCTTCTACCTGCTCGCCCAGATGGCCGGCGCCGGCGGGCTCGTCTCGCTGCTGCTCGGCATCGGCGACCAGGTCGGCCAGGCGGTCGTCATCACCGTCGTCGGCGCGCTCATGATCCTCTACGTGCTCATCGGCGGCATGAAGGGCACCACCTGGGTGCAGATCATCAAGGCGATCCTGCTCATCGCGGGCGCCGGCGTGATGACGGTCTGGGTGCTCGCGCTCAACGGGTTCAACTTCTCGACCCTGCTCGAGAACGCGGTCGCGACCGCAGGCAACCCCGAGATCCTGAACCCGGGCCTGAAGTACGGCGTCTCCGACATCGCGAAGGTCGACTTCCTCTCGCTGGGTCTCGCGCTGGTGCTCGGCACCGCGGCGCTGCCGCACGTGCTCATGCGGTTCTACACGGTGCCCACCGCGAAGGAGGCCCGCAAGTCGGTCGTCTGGGCGATCTGGCTCATCGGCATCTTCTACGTGTTCACGCTCGTCCTCGGCTACGGCGCCGCCGCCCTCGTGGGCGCCGACGTCATCGCCGCGGCCCCCGGCGGCCCGAACTCGGCGGCCCCGCTGCTCGCGTTCGAGCTCGGCGGCCCGCTGCTGCTCGGCCTGATCTCGGCGATCGCGTTCGCGACGATCCTCGCGGTCGTCGCCGGCCTCACGATCACGGCGGCGGCCTCCTTCGCGCACGACATCTACGCGTCGGTCGTGAAGAAGGGCAAGCCCGAGGCCGGCGCCGAGGTGAAGGTCGCGCGCCGCACGGTCGTGATCATCGGCATCGTGGCGATCATCGGCGGCATCGGGGCGAACGGACAGAACGTCGCGTTCCTCGTGGCGCTCGCCTTCGCGGTCGCGGCCTCGGCCAACCTGCCGACGATCGTGTACTCGCTCTTCTGGAAGCGCTTCACCACGAAGGGCGCCCTCTGGAGCATGTACGGCGGCCTCGCCTCGGCGATCCTGCTGATCATCTTCTCGCCGGTCGTCTCGGGCTCCGAGACGTCGATGCTGAAGACCGAGGCGATCGACTTCGCGTTCTTCCCGCTGTCGAACCCCGGCATCGTCTCGATCCCGCTCGCCTTCTTCCTCGGCTGGCTCGGCACGGTGCTCGACAAGGGCAAGGAGGACCCCCTCAAGCAGTCCGAGATGGAGGTTCGCTCGCTCACCGGCGTCGGCGCCGAGAAGGCGTCGCAGCACTAGGGTTCCGGCGGCGGGTGGGGGCCCGCCGCCGGGCAGCACTCGACACGGCGGCACCGCCTGTCCCAACCGTGTCGAAACCGATCGGGCGGATGCCCCGGGGTCAGCCCCGAGGCATCCGCCCGCTTCGGTTCACGAAGGCGAGCCGCGGCGGCGCAGGCGGGCGATCGCCCAGCCGATGAGGCCGAGCCCCACGGCGGCGACGAGCGCGCCGATGATCAACCAGAGCGTCGAGCCGGACATCACGGAGCCCGGCAGCAGTCCGAGGCCCTGAAACAGCCAGACGCCGCCGATGACGGTCAGCAGCGCGCCGACGATGACGATGAGCCAGTTCATGGGTTCCGCCTTTCACTCGTGCAGTGCGCCGGTCTCGATACGACGCTTCGCGCCGACTCGACCGACCGCACTACATGTTGATCATGTGCCCCGCGAGGCCGTGGAAGGCCTCCTGCAGCGCCTCCGACAGGGTGGGGTGGGTGTGCACGTTGCGGGCCAGCTCGAGCGCGCCGAGGTCCCACTTCTGGGCGAGCGTGAGCTCGGGCAGCAGCTCCGAGACGTCGGGTCCGATGAGGTGGCCGCCGAGGAGTTCGAGGTGCTTCGCATCGGCGACGAGCTTCACGAAGCCGACCGGGTCGCCGAGGCCGTTCGCCTTGCCGTTCGCGGTGAACGGGAACTTGGCGACGACCACGTCGTAGCCCTCGTCACGGGCCTGCTGCTCGGTGAGTCCGAAGCTCGCGACCTGCGGCGAGCAGAACGTCGCGCGCGGCATCATCCGGTAGTCGCCGAGCTCCATGGTCTCGGCGTCGCCGATGGTCTCAGCCGCGACGACGCCCTGCGCCTCGGCCACGTGCGCGAGCATGAGCTTCGCGGTCACGTCGCCGATGGCGTAGATGTGCGGCACGTTCGTGCGCATCCGCTCGTCGATGGCGATCGCGCCGCGCTCGGTGAGCTCGACGCCCGCGTTCTCGAGCCCGAAGCCCTCGACATTCGGGGCGAAGCCGACCGAGATGAGCGCCTTGTCGGCGACGAGCGAGCCCGGCTGCCCGTCGGCGCCGGTGTATGACACGGTGACCGAGGTGCCGTCGTCGACGACCTGCTCGACCTTCGTCGACGACAGGATCGGGACGCCGAGGTTGCGGTACTGCCGGGTGATCTCCTTCGAGACCTCCACGTCTTCGTTGGGCAGCGCCCGGTCGAGGAACTCGATGACGGTGACCTCGACGCCGTAGTTGCGCAGCACGTAGGCGAACTCCATGCCGATGGCGCCGGCGCCGACGATCGCGATCGAACGGGGCAGGTCGCGGGTGAGGATCTGCGTCTCATAGGTGACGACGTTCTGCGAGAGCTGCACGCCGGGCAGGAGCCGCACGCGGGAGCCGGTCGCGATGATCGCATTTCGGAACGTCACCGTCTCGACCGAGCCGTCGGCCTTCGCCACGTCGATCGTGTTCGCGTCGCGGAACGACCCGCGCCCGTCGAACTCGGTGATGCCGTTCTTCTTCATCAGGAAGTGCACGCCCTTGACGTGCTTCTCCGAGACCTGGCGGCTGCGGTCGAACGCGGCGCCGAAGTCGAAGTGCACGTCGCCCGAGATGCCGAAGGTCGCGGCCTGGTCGTGGAAGATGTGCGCGAGCTCGGCGTTGCGCAGCAGCGCCTTCGAGGGGATGCAGCCGACGTTGAGGCACACGCCGCCCCAGTACCGCTCCTCGATGACCGCGACCTTCAGGCCGAGTTGTGCGGCGCGGATCGCGGCGACGTAGCCGCCGGGGCCCGCGCCGAGGACGACGACGTCGAATTCGCTCATGGGCGTCAGCATATGCCTGTGCGCGGCCGGTTTCGAGGGCGGCGGGATGTCGCGCCCTGCCGTTCTTCGGCGGATTCCGGACACCGAGTTCCCAGACGGTTCCGGGCGGGGGAGCGCCGCCGTAGCCTCGGTGGGTGAGCAGCACCGAGCAGATCGAAGCCCCCGCCGCGGCATCCGGGGCATCCGCGTCGCCGACCCCGAAGCGGCTGTCGACGTGGCTGCAGTTCCTCGCGATGGGGCTCGTGTGGGGTGCCAGCTTCCTCTTCATGAAGGTCGCGCTCGACGGGGTGTCGTTCGGGCAGGTCGCGTGGTCGCGCACCCTGCTCGGCGCGCTCGCGCTCGGGGCCATCGTGCTCGTGACGCGGCCGCGCGTGACGGCTCCCGACGGCACGCCGGGGCCGGTGCTGCCCCGCGAACCCGCGGTGTGGGGGCACTTCCTCGTGGTGTCGCTCACGACCTGCGTGATCCCGTACCTGTGCTTCGCGTGGGCAGAGCAGTACGTGTCGTCGAGCCTCGCCTCGATCTACAACGCGACGACCCCGATCATGACGGCGCTCATGGCGACGCTCGTGTTCCGGGTCGAGCGGCTCGGGCTCAGCCGTTGGGCGGGCGTCGGCGTCGGCATCCTCGGGGTGCTCGTCGTGATCGGCCCGTGGCAGATCACGGCGCTCACCGGCAGTGTCGCGGGCCAGCTCGCCTGCCTCGTCGCGACCGCCTGCTACGGCTTCACCTTCGGGTACCAGCGGCGGTTCCTGAGCGGCCGCCCGATCGCGCCGGCGACGTTCGCCTTCCTCTCGATCGGGGTGTCGGCCGTCGTCATGCTCGCGCTGACGCCCGTGGTCGCGATCGGCCCGGTCGAGCTCGACTGGCCCATCGCGCTGTCGCTCGTCGCGCTCGGCGTGCTCGGCACCGGACTCGCCTACATCTGGAACATCAACGTGCTGCGCGCGTGGGGACCGACCGGCACCTCGACGGTGACCTACGTGACGCCGGTCGTCGGGGTCGCACTCGGGGTGGTGCTCCTCGGCGAGCGCTTCTCGTGGCACGAGCCGCTCGGCGCGGCGCTCGTGCTCGTCGGCATCCTGCTGACGCAGGGGCGGCTGCGGTTCGGTCGGCGCCGCCGGGCGGGCGCGTAGCGCGTTCAGGCCTACTCGACCGACTGGGGGTTGACATCTGCGCGCAAGGGTGGTTGGTTAGTTGGTGAAGTAACTAACCAACTTGCGAAGCACTCGCATCGTCGCACCAGAGATAGGCGGGCATGGACGACTCGCGGCCGATCTTCATCCAGATCGCGGAACAGCTCGAGAACGACATCATCGACGGGGCGCTGCCCGAGGGGTCGCAGATCCCGTCGATCAACGAGTTCGCCGCGTTCCTCAGGGTGAACCCGGCAACAGCACTGAAGGGGGTGGGTCGTCTTGTCGACGACGGATTCGTGGAGAAGCGACGGGGGATCGGCATGTTCGTGACCGTCGGCGCCCGCGATCGCCTCATCGAACGGCGGCGGGCCGAGTTCAGCGCCCAGTACCTCAGACCACTCCTCGTCGAGGCCGACAAGCTCGGCATCGACGTCGCCGACCTGGCGGGCATGCTCGCCGCACTCAGATCCGAGAGGACCGCATCATGACCACCACCGTGGCCCGGGTATCCGGACTCACGAAGCGCTACGGCGACTTCACCGCCATCGACGGCATCGACTTCGCGCTCGAGGAGAACCGCATCTACGGGCTCCTCGGCCGCAACGGCGCCGGCAAGACCACGATCATGCAGCTGCTCACCGGGCAGCTCTTCCCGAACGGCGGCGAGATCGAGGTCTTCGGGCGAACCCCGGCCGAGCACGCCGACGTGCTGCGACGCCTCTGCTTCATCGCCGAGTCGCAGCGCTACCCCGAGGACTTCGGCCCCAGGCACGTCTTCAAGGCCGCGCCGTGGTTCTTCGAGAACTGGGACCAGGAGTTCGCCGACCGGCTCGTCGCCGACTTCCGGCTCCCGCTCAAGCGCCCCATCAAGAAGCTCAGCCGAGGGCAGCTCTCGGCGGTCGGCGTCATCGTCGGTCTCGCCTCCCGGGCGCCGCTCACCTTCTTCGACGAGCCGTACCTGGGTCTCGACGCGGTCGCGCGCCACATCTTCTACGACCGGCTGCTCGAGGACTACGTCGCGCACCCCCGCACGATCGTGCTCTCGACGCACCTGATCGACGAGGTCGCGAACCTGCTCGAGCACGTCATCCTGATCGACCAGGGCCGGATCCTCCTCGACCGCGATGCCGACGAGGTGCGCGGCTCGGCGACGACGATCGCGGGCGCACGTGCGGCCGTCGAGCAGTTCGTCGCCGATCGCCCGGTGATCGGGCGCGAGGGGCTCGGCGGGCTCGCCTCCGTCACCATCGACGGGCGGCTCGACCAGGCCGAGCGCGTGCGTGCGGCCGAGCTCGGGCTTGAGCTCGCACCCGTGTCGCTCCAGCAGCTCATCGTCCATCTCACCGGCACCGACCTCGCCGGTTCGACCGAACAGGAGGCCGCAGCATGACCACCGTCACCACCACCGCCGGCACCGCCGAACGCGAGGCCGCCGTGCCGAGCCGGGTCCGAGTCGGCGAGATCTGGCGCATCGTGCGTTTGCTCGCGGTGAATCCCTCGATCTTCTTCGGCATCCCCTGGCTCATCCTCGGCGCAGCCTGGGCCGTCACGATGGTCATCGCGCTCATCATCCAGGGCGCGGGCGCTTCCGCCGCCGACATGCAGGAGGGGTTCCGCTACAGCTGGGCGGTGCTCTCGCCGCAGTGGTACCTCGTGGCCGTCGGCGTGCAGGCCGTCGCCTTCACCTTCTCGTTCGCACTCGGCTTCGGTTCGACGCGTCGCGACTACTGGCTCGGCCTGAGTGCGATGTTCGTGTTCGTCGCCGCCGAGATGGCCGTCGCGATCGCGACCCTCGTGCAGCTCGAGAAGGCGACCGGCGGCTGGTGGATCGGCGCCGGCATGTTCGACACGCTCTGGTACGGGCAGTCGGGGTGGGCGTTCGACTTCTTCACCACCTTCTCGCTGCAGCTGTTCGTGCTGTTCGT
This sequence comes from Agromyces sp. NPDC057679, assembly GCF_042799635.1. Taxonomy (NCBI): domain Bacteria; kingdom Bacillati; phylum Actinomycetota; class Actinomycetes; order Micrococcales; family Microbacteriaceae; genus Agromyces; species Agromyces sp. NPDC057679. The sequence continues at coordinate 462,820 of NZ_JBHVIK010000002.1, forward strand.
CGGCGCCGGTGCGACGACGGTGTACATGCGCTGGCGGGTGCGCGGCATGATGATCCTCTTCTTCAGCTTCGTCGCCCTGGTGCTCGCCCTCATCGCCGGGTTCACCTTCACGAACTCGTGGCCGGCGGTGATGAGCTGGTTCGCCGCCATCGGCCTGCTCGGCGTGTTCACCCTGACGCTCGTCGCCGCGCTCGTCGCCGCCGTCGCGGGGTTCCTGGTCATCCGGCGGGCCACGCCCCGGTGATGATCACGGGTCATTCGGGGGGATGACCCCGTCGGGCGGGAGATACCTCTCCCGCCCGACGCGTGCGCGGTACCTGCCCCGGCAGGCTCGAAGCATGAGTTCCTTCGTGCTCGAGGCATCCGGCCTCGTCAAGTCCTTCGGCCAGACGCACGCGCTCGCGGGCGTCGACCTCCGCGTCCGCACCGGCGAGTCGCTCGCCATCATGGGAGCCTCGGGCTCGGGTAAGACGACGCTGCTGCACTGCCTCGCCGGCATCGTTCGTCCTGACGCCGGCACCGTGTCGTTCCAGTCGGGCGCGGGTCGCGTCGAGGTCACGGGCCTCGGCGAGCGCGAGCGCTCGCGCCTCCGTCGTGAGGCCTTCGGTTTCGTGTTCCAGCAGGGGCTGCTGATCCCCGAGCTCACCGCGGTCGAGAACGTCGCGCTCGCGCTGATGCTGAACGGGATGCCTCGCGCCCGGGCCGAGGAGTACGGCCGCGGCTGGCTCGCCGCCCTGGGGCTCGCGGGCATGGAGGACCGCCGCATCGGGCAGCTCTCGGGCGGTCAGGCGCAGCGCGTCGCCATCGCGCGGGCGCAGGTCACCGGTGCAGCCGTGGTGTTCGCCGACGAGCCCACCGGCGCGCTCGACTCGACCACCTCGGCCGAGGTGATGCGGGCGCTGCTCGACTCGACCACCGGCCAGGGCCGCACGCTCGTCGTCGTCACGCACGATGCGGACGTCGCCGGGCTCTGCTCCCGCATCGTCGACATGCGCGACGGGCGCATCGTCGGCGAGCGGGTGCCCGCGGGCGCCGGCGCGGTCGCGACCGCGGCGGCGACTGCGCCCGAGCCCGCGGAGGCCGGCGCGTGATCGCCCGCGTCGCCTGGCTGCTCGCCCGACCGGGGACCGGAGGCCTCGCACCGCTCGCGCTGCCGGTGACGGCCTTCGCCATCGTCACGGCGCTGCTGCTCACCGTGCTCGGCGGCGCCCAGTCGTTCTGGAGCTGGACCGACGACATGGGTGTGACCTACCAGGCGCTCGCGGTGATCGCGCTCGTGCTGCTCGTCGTGCCCCTCGCCTCGCTCGGCGGCGCCGCAGCACGGCTCTCGGCCCGTCGCCGCGATGACCGGCTCGCGACCCTGCGACTGCTCGGTGCGACGCCCGCCGCAGTGTCCGCCCTCGCGGTGCTCGAATCGGTCGTGCTGGCGGTCGTCGGCGCCCTCGCGGGGGTCGTGCTCTACTTCCTGCTCGTGCCGCTCATCGCGCTCATCCCGTTCCGCGGCGAGCCGCTCGGCGGCGACGGCGTGCTGCTCGGGGTGCCGGCGCTCGCCGGGGTGGTCGCCGGCGTCGCACTGCTCGCCGCCGCGAGCGCGGTGCTCGGGCTCCGACAGGTCGTCATCTCGCCGCTCGGCGTACGGACGAAGCAGGATGCACCGAAGCTGCACTGGGTGCGCATCGTCGCGGGTCTCGCGGTCATCGCGGTCGCGTTCCTCATGATGAGCGCACTGCAGGTCGCCGGCTCGATGATGGCCATCTTCGCGATGCTCGGCGCGGCGTTCGGCGGCACGCTCGCCGTGCTGAACCTCATCGGGCCGTGGGTGATCCGCCTCGTCGCGCAGTCGCAGGCCCGTCGCGCGAAGACGCCCCAGCGACTGCTGGCCGCCCGCACCGTGCTCGAGTCGCCGAAGGCGGCCTGGCGGCAGGTCTCGGGCGTCGCGATGACGAGCTTCATGGCCGTCTTCGCGGGCACCGGCATCGCGCTGCTCGGCTCCTTCGGCGAGGCCGCCGACACCGAGTCGATGCTGCTGTTCGCCGACATCCGCACTGGCATCCTCATCACCGTCGTCGGCTCGTTCCTCATGGTCGCCTGCTCGGTCGGCGTGAACCAGGCGGCGGGCATCCTCGACCGGGCGGAGATCTCCCGGTCGCTCGGGATGCTCGGCATGCCGACCCCGACGATGGAGGCCGCGCGGCGCCGAGCGGTCATGTCGCCCCTGCGCATCACCGCGATCGGCTCGGCGGTGACGGCGGCCGTCGTGATGCTGCCGCTCACCGGGATCACGATCATCGTCGCCCCGCTCTCGCTCGCGGTCATCGCGGCCGTGCTCGCCGGCGGGATCGGCGTGGTCTGGCTCGGCCTCCTCGCGACGAAGCCGATGCTCGACCGGGCCGCGGCCGTGACATCCTGACCCCCGCTGCTTCTGCAGAGAACGGACGCGAGACGCGGTGTCGGCCGACCATGGCGACCGATCTCCTGCAGAAGCAGCAGGCCGGGCGCGCGGGTACGCTCGAAGCATGACCAACCCGCCCGCCTTCGACGACCGCGACGCTGCGATGAGCGAACTGCTCGGCATCCGCTCGAGCATCGACAACATCGACGCGGCGCTCATCCACCTGCTCGCCGAACGCTTCAAGTTCACGCAGCAGGTGGGCCGGCTGAAGGCGAAGCACGGACTGCCGCCGAGCGATCCGGGCCGGGAGCAGCGGCAGATCGCCCGGCTGCGGGCGCTCGCGATCGACGCCCACCTCGACCCCGCCTTCGCCGAGAAGTGGTTCAACTTCGTCGTCGCCGAGGTGATCCAGCACCACGAAGAGCTCGCCAACGGCGGCGGCACCGCCGGCGAACTGTGAGCCGGCCCGCCCGCCGGGGCTGGTACCCGCTCGAGCTGCCCTCGCAGGCGGGCAAGCGGTACCTCGTCACGGGGGCCAACGCCGGGCTCGGCTTCTTCACCGCCGCCCGGCTCGCCGGCGCCGGCGCGCACGTGGTGCTCAGCGGGCGCAGCCCCGAGCGGCTCGAGGCCGCGATGGCCGCGATCCGCGGCGCGCGCCCCGAGGCATCCATCGAACCGATCGTGATCGACCAGGCCTCGCTCGACTCGGTGCGGGCCGGGGTCGCACGGCTGCGGCATCGCCCGGCCTTCGACGGCGTCGTGACGAATGCCGGCATGGTGCACACGCCCGGCGAGCGGCTCGAGTCGCCCGACGGCAACGAGCTCGTGCTCGCGACGAACGTGCTCGGCCACTTCGCGCTGCTCGCGGGGCTCCTGCCGCATCTCGCGCCGGGCGCCCGCGTCGTCGCGCTCGGCTCGCTCTCGAGCCGGCTGTCGACGTTCCGCGTCGACGACCTCCAGCTCGAACGCGGCTACGACTTCTGGCGCGCCTACGCGCAGTCGAAGATCGCGACGCAGGTCTTCGCCTTCGAACTCGACCGGCGGCTGCGGTCGGCGGGCAGCAGCGTGTCGAGCCTCGTGGCGCACCCGGGCTACTCGATCAGCGGACGCACCCCCCGCGTGCCCGGCGTGAACGAGCCGAGCGCGGGCAGTCGCTTCGCCGATGCGCTCCAGGCGGCCTGGGCCCAGGGCAAGCACCGCGGCGCCGAGATCACGCTGCACGCGCTCACCGCGCCCGAGGCCCACGGCGGCCAGTTCTGGGGGCCACGGTGGTCGACGAAGGGCGACCCGACGCTGCAGACGCCCACGCGCACCTCGACGGACCCCGAGGTCGGGGCCCGCTTCTGGTCGTTCGCCGAAGCGGCGACGGGCACCGCGTTCCCGGTCGCGGCATGAACGAGCCGGCCGGGCGCCCGCGGCTCTTCGCCCGGCCCGGGTTCCGGCGCGTCCTCGCGCGCGTCGTCGTCGTGATCGGCATCGTGCTGGCGTTGATCGGCGTCGTCACCGCCCGCTACGGCTGGCTCTTCGCGGGCATCGTCGCCGTCGGTCTCGGCGCCGCGATGGGCCCCGGTCGCATCCGGCGCTAGGTCCGCTCGACGGCCCGGCTCGGCCCGCTCCGCCCGGCCGACGAGCCTCGCGCGCACGCGCCGCGCGGGGTTCACCTTCCGGTAACCGTGCCGCCCCCGGGTGTTGGCGGCCGCTGCCTACGTTGAGCCATCGGAACACAGCATGCGCCTGCACCGGGCGCAGCGGTCACGAAAGGTTTCCGATGAAGCTCAGCACCAAGACCTGGCCCGCGCTCGCCGCGGCCGCCATGCTCGCCGTCGGCCTCGCGGCCTGCGCGTCGCCGTCCGCGGCCGACGACGCCGCGGCGGGCGACTCGGGCGCGAAGTTCGCGGTCGACGAGAACACCCTCGTCTTCGGCGTCGTGCCCGACTCGGTCGACACCGAGACGAACTACCAGCCGCTCATGGACTACATCGCCGCCGAGACCGGCAAGACCGTCGAGTACCACGAGTCGACCGACTACGCCGCCCTCATCGAGGCCGCGGTCGCGGGCAAGATCGACGTCGCGAGCTTCTCGGGCTTCACCTACGTCACGGCGACGAACAACGGCGCCGCGATCACCCCGATCTCCTCGATCATCACCGAGGAGGGCCAGGAGCCCGGCTACTACTCGCAGGCGATCGTGCCCAAGGGCTCCGGCATCACCGACCTCGCCGGCTTCGCGGGCAAGAAGGTCTGCTTCGTCGACCCGTCGTCGACCTCGGGCTACCTGTTCCCGAGCTACAACCTGCTGAACGAGGGCATCGACCCGAAGACCGACGTCACCCCGGTGTTCGCGGGCAAGCACGACGTCTCGGTCACGAAGACCGGCGAGGGCGTCGAGTGCGAGGCGGGCTTCGCCGAGGACAGCGAGGTCGCCAAGAGCGACAAGGTCGAGGTCGTCGCCGAGACCATGGTGCCGGGTGCGCCGATCGTCGTCTCGGACACGCTCCCCGAGGAGCTCAAGGCCCAGCTGACCGAGATCCTCGGCGAGGTCACGATCGACCAGATCATCGAGTCGGGCGTGGAGTCGGCCGACAGCGACGCCTTCCGCAGCGTGTTCTACGCGACGCTGCCGGTCGACGACGAGTACTACGACACCATCCGCGACATCTGCGAGAAGACCGAAGCGGAGCAGTGCCAGGGCTGAGCCCCCGGTACTGAACGCGCACGGACCACGGAACGGACACGAGGCCTGAGATGAACGAGACCACCCCCGCCGGCACCGACGTCGTCATCGACGTCGAGCGGCTCACGAAGGAGTTCGGCTCGACCGTCGCACTGCGGGATGCCGCGCTGCGCGTCGAGCGCGGGGAGATCGTCGTGCTGCTCGGGCTCTCGGGCTCGGGCAAGTCGACGCTCCTGCGTCACCTCGACGGCCTCGAGATCCCGACCTCCGGGTCCGTGCGCGTGCTCGGCCAGGAGGTGCCGCGCCTGGCGGGCCGGCGCCTCCGGGCCCTGCGCAGCCGTATCGGCTTCGTGTTCCAGCAGTTCGAGCTGGTGCCGTCGCTGACGGTGCTCGAGAACGTGCTCACGGGAGCGCTCGCCGAACTCCGCGGGCCTCGCCTCGGCCTCTGGAGCTACCCGCGGCGGCTGAAGCTCGCCGCGCTCGGCCACCTCGACCGGGTGGGCCTCCTCGACCGCGCGTACCAGCGCGCCGACACCCTCTCGGGCGGGCAGCAGCAGCGCGTCGCGATCGCCCGCGCCCTCATGCAGGACCCCGAGATCCTCCTCGCCGACGAGCCGGTCGCCTCGCTCGACCCCGAGTCGAGCGAGCAGGTGATGGCGCTCATCCGCGAGATCGCCATGGACGCCGGGCTCACCGTCGTCTGCAGCCTGCACCAGGTCGACCTCGCCCTCTCGTGGGGCGACCGCATCGTCGGCCTCCGCCACGGCGAGGTCGTGCTCGACACCCCGGCCGAGGGCCTCTCGAAGGCCGAGGTCATGGAGATCTACGGTCGCGTCGCGACCGCCACCGCCGAGCTCGAGGCCATCGAGCGCGAACTCGTCGACGAGCTCGGCGCTGCGGATGCCACGGCGCACGAGCCCTCCGCCGCATCCGAGCCGCTCGTGGCCGCAGGCCTGAACCGGGTGCGCTGATGTCGACCCTCGTCGCACCGTCGCGGCGGCCCGCCGAGGCATCCGACGCCCGCTCGATCGCCGAGCGCGCGCCGAAGCGCCGTCGCTCGCCCGAGCGGATCGCCGCAGCACTCACGCTCGTGGCGATCGTCGTCGCCGCGATCGTCGCGCTCGTCGACTCGGGCATCTCGATCCCGAGCATGGTCGAGAGCTGGGGCAACGCCGAGCGGTTCTTCGCCCGCGTCGGCCCCATCAGCTTCCCCGAGCCCGCGCAGCTCCTCTATCTGACCGCGCTCACCGTCGGGCTCGTGCTCTGCGGCACGTTGCTCGCCGCGGCGATCTCGGTGCCGGTCGCCTACCTCGCCGCGTCGAACACGACGCCGGGGGCGGGCTGGCAGGCGTTCGGGCGCTTCGTCACGGTGCTGACCCGTGCCATCCCCGACGTCGTGCTCGCCATGGTCTTCGTGCTCATGTTCTCGCTCGGCTCGCTGCCCGGCATCCTGGCCATCGGCATCCACTCGATCGGCATGATCTCGAAGCTCTTCGCCGACGCGATCGAGCAGATCGACGAGGGGCCGAGGCTCGCGATCCGCGCCGCCGGGGGCTCGAAGTGGCAGGAGTTCACGAGCGGGATCCTGCCGCAGGTGCTGCCGTCGTGGGTCGCGACCGTGCTGCACCGCAACGACATCAACCTGCGCGGCTCGGTCGTGCTCGGCTACGTCGGGGTCGTCGGCCTCGGCATGGAGATGTCGTTCGCGTTCAAGTCGCTGAACTACTCGCTCGGGCTCGGCATCGCCCTCGTGATGTTCGCGCTCTGCATCGTGATGGAGGTCGTGTCGAGCGTGGTCAGGTCGGCCATGCTCGGCGTGACGCCGACGGGCCGCAGCCTCGGCGCGCGGCTCGCGCGTCGGATGCGCCCCTCGCCCTCGTCGCGTGACCTCGACACGACTCCGTCCTCGGCCGCTCGGCCGGCGCTGTCGCTCGAAGCCGCGCTCCGCCGCCCATGGGATGCGGTGCGGATCCGCAACACCGTCTGGGGCTGGGTGGCGCTCGCGGTCGTCGTCGGCAGCGTGCTCGTGTGCAACATCCAGTGGGGCGACCTCGTGACCTTCTGGGCGAAGGTGCCCGCCATCGCGGTGCAGTTCTGGCCGCCGGACTTCGGCAACTACGACGCCGCGACGATGTTCGGCGCGATGGGGCAGACGATCGGCATCGCGCTCGCCGCGACGCTGCTCGCGATCGTCGTCTCGGTGTTCGTCGGCTCGCTCGCCGCGCGCAACGTCGCCCCGAACGGCGCGGTGCGCACCTCGATGCGGCTGCTGCTCGTCGTCATCCGCGGCATCCCCGAGGTGATCCTCGCGATCGTGCTCATCGTCATCACCGGGCTCGGGGCGCAGGCGGGCACCCTCGCGCTCGCGTTCGGCGGCATCGGCCTCGCCGGCAAGCTCATCGCCGACTCCTTCGAGGAGGTGAAGTCGGGCCCCGAGCGCGCGCTCCGTGCGACCGGTGCGAGCCGCTCGCAGGTGTACGCCTCGGCGACCCTGCCGCAGGGCACGCGGGCGCTCATCGGCCACAGCTTCTACCTGCTCGACACGAACATCCGGGCCGCGACCGTCCTCGGCATCGTCGGCGGCGGCGGCATCGGCTACTACCTGCTGAACGCGGGTCAGGGTTCGAACTACCAGGTCGTCACCGCGATCGTGCTCATGATCCTCGCGACGGTGCTCGTGGTCGAGGGCCTCGCGATGTGGATGCGGCGGGTGTTCCGATGAGCGGCGTCGACGTCGCCGTCGTCGGCTCGGGCGTGGTCGGGCTCGGCGCCGCGCTCGCCGCGCACCGCCGGGGCCTGCGGGTCGTCGTGCTCGAGCGCGGCAGCGAGCCGAGCGGCGCCTCGATCCGCAACTTCGGGCACCTCTGCTTCACGCCGCAGCACGGCGCCGCCCGCGAACTCGCGCTCGCCTCGCGCGAGATCTGGCTGGGCCTCGCCCGTGACGCGGGGGTCTGGCTGCGCGAGTCGGGCACGCTCGTCGCCGCTCGCCACGACGACGAGCTCGAGGTGCTCGCCGAGCTCGCCGCGCTGCGCGGCGACGACGAGGTGGTGCTGCTCGACGCGAACGACGCCGCGGCACGGATCCCGCTCGCCCCCGGCACCGCGGTCGGCGGGGCCTTCCTGCCGCGCGACCTGCAGGCGAATCCGCGGCAGGCGCTCGGCGCGATCGCCGGGTACCTCGAACGCGAGGGGGTCGAGTTCCGCCGCCGCACTGCGGTCGGCCGGGTCGGCAGCGGCCGGGTCGAGACGAGCCGCGGGCCGATCGATGCGGGCGAGATCGTCGTCGCCGTGAACCACGACCTCGACCAGCTGTTCCCCGATCTGGCCGAGGAGCGCGGGATCGTGCGCTGCGCGCTCGACATGCTGCGCGTCGACGCCGGTCTCGCCGCGCCGCTCGACGCGCCCGTGCTCACCGGCTGGTCGCTCGTGCGCTACGGCGCCTTCGCGGCGACCGAGGCCGCCCGCCGCCTTCGCGAGCGGCTGCACGCCGAGCGCCCCGACCTCGCCGCCCTCGACCTCAACCAGATGTACACCCAGCTGCCCGACGGCTCGCTCATCGTCGGCGACACCCACTTCCGGGGCGCCACGGTCGCGCCGTTCCAGAGCGAGGCCGCCTTCGAGGCGCTGCTCGCGGAGGCCGGCTCGTTCTTCGGCGTGCCGCACCCGCGCGTCATCGAGCGCTGGCAGGGCGTCTACGCGAGCGGACCGGAGGAGTTCCTCATCGAGCGCCCCGAACCCGGCGTCAACCTCGCCGCCGCGACGACCGGCATCGGCATGACCTGCGGGCTCGGGCTCGCCGAGCACGTCGTCGGCCGCGCCCTCGAGCCGCCAGAGCCGGCTCCGGCTCCGGCCCTCGTACCCGCCGACCGATGACCGCCTCCCGGTCAATCACCCGACCCCGAACCACCTCACCGAAAGGCCGATCATGACCATCGACACCGACATCTCCGCAGACGAACTGGCCGAGATCGACGAGTACGCCGAGCTCGCCGACCCCGACGACGTCGACGAGGAGGGCGAGATCGAGCTCATCGTGCTCGACATGGCCGGCACGACGGTCTCCGACGACGGCGTGGTCGAGCGGGCGTTCGCGCTCGCCGCCGAGCGCAGCGGCATCGCTGCGGGCAACGGCTTCGCCGAGGCGCTCGACTACGTGCGCGAGACGATGGGCCAGTCGAAGATCGAGGTGTTCCGCGTGCTCGCGAACGGCGACGAGGACGCCGCGCAGCACGCGAACGCCGAGTTCGAGGGTGCGTACGCCGAGCTCGTGGCGAGCGAGGGCGTCGCCGAGATCCCGGGCGCCGCACGCGTCATCGAGCGCCTGCGCGAGGCCGGGGCATCCGTCGTGCTCACGACCGGATTCTCGCCCGTCACCCGCGACGCCATTCTCGACGCGCTCGACTGGCACGGCCTCGCCGACCTCGCCCTCTCGCCGGCCGACGCCGGCCGCGGACGTCCGCACCCCGACCTCCCTCTCACGGCGCTGCTCCGCACGGAGACGAGCGCGGTCGAGGCGATGGTCGTCGTCGGCGACACGGTGAGCGACATCGAGTCGGGGACCGCGGCGGGCGCCGGGCTCGTCGTCGGGGTGCTCACCGGTGCGCACGACCGCGATGCGCTCGAAGCGGCCGGCGCCGACGCCGTCATCGAGAGCATCGCCGAGCTGCCCGGGCTGCTCGGCCTGCACGGCGAGTAGGCGCGCGATGCACACCGTGGTGCGTGTCGCCGGGCCCGACCTCATCCTCCGGCCGGCCCCCGTCGCGATGGTCTGGTACGAACCGGGGCGACCGCACGAGGCGCTCGCGGCGCCGGGGGTGCACCTCTCGCCGGGGGAGGCCCTCGTCGAGGTCGAGCTCGCGACCGTCTGCGGCTCGGACGTGCACACCGTCCGCGGCGATCGCCCTGCACCGGCGCCGCTCGTGCTCGGGCACGAGCAGGTCGGCCGGGTCGTCGCCGTCGGCGACGGGGCGGTGCGGGCCGACGGCGAACTGCTCGAGCTCGGTGACCGCGTCGTCTGGTCGGTCGCGGTGAGCTGCGGCGAGTGCGACCGCTGCCGCCGGGGCCTCAGCCAGAAGTGTCGCTCGCTCGCCAAGTACGGCCACGAGCGGGTGCACCGCGGCTGGGAGCTCTCGGGCGGCTTCGCCACCCACGTGCAGCTCAGGGCGGGTACTGCGGTGGTGCGGGTCAGCGAGGAGCTGCCCGCGCTCGTCGCCGCGCCCGCGTCGTGCGCGACCGCGACGGCGGTGGCCGCGCTCGACGCGGCCGCGGCGCACGTGCCGCTCGCGGGTGCGCCGCTGCTCGTCACCGGCGGCGGAATGATCGGCCTCAGCGTCGCCGCGATCGCGAGCCAGGCCGGCGCCGAGGTCGTCGTCTCCGATCCGGATGCCTCGCGGCGGGTGCTCGCCCGACGGTTCGGCGCGCGAGCGGTCGACCCCGCCGCGACGCCGGGCGACGGCGAGCACCTCGACACGGTGCTCGCCGAGTTCGCCGCGCAGGGACGCCCCGAGCTGCTGATCGCCGTCGAGGCCTCGGGTGCGGCGCCCGCCGTGCGCACCGCGATCGCCGCGCTCGGCGTCCGCGGGGTCGCGGTGCTCGTCGGCAGCGTCTCGCCCGGCACCGAGGTGCGGCTCGACCCCGAGACGGTCGTGCGACGCCTCGTCACCGTGACGGGGGTGCACAACTACACGCCCGATCAGCTCGCCCGCGCGGTCGCGTTCCTCGAGCGCTCCTGGCGGTCGACGCCGCTCGACGAACTCGTCGGCGCGACGCACGCGCTCGATGAGCTCGACCTCGCGCTCGCCGAGGCGGCGACGGGCGAGCACGTGCGCGTCGGGGTCGCACCGGGCCGCCGGCCGCTCCACTGAGCACGGGATTTCCGCTCGGGCGACGATCGCGGGAACATGGGGGCATGACCGCCCGCGTTCCCGCGATCGCGCCCGCCCGGCAGGGCGGTGCACGATGACGGATGCCACGGGCCCGGCCCCCGACCCGCTCGTGCGGCTCCGTGCGACGCTCGCCGACGCAGCCGCCCGCCTCGCCGCCGCGCACGCCCGTGACGAGGTGCTCGCCGAGCTCGTGCAGCCGAAAGCGGTGCTCGGCATCGCCCGGGCGGTGCGCATGGCGGACCGCGGCCGCGTCTGGCGGCTCGGCGTGCTGCTGCTCGCCCCCGACGGCGGGCTGCACGCCACCGGCCACGTCGTGCGCGCCGAACGCCCCGCACGACGCAGCGTGCTCGCGGCGAGCGTCGCCGAGCACCGGGCATGGCAGGCGGCCGCGGTGAAGGGCGGCATCGCCGAGGGCGAGACCGTCAACTTCGATGCGCCCCCGGTCGATCTCGCCGAGCTCGCGCGCGACGGGGCATCCGGGCCGGTCGTGTTCGACGGCGAGGTCGTGCGCGTGCGCTGGAACCCCCGCCAGCCGGGCGCCCTCGCCGAGCTCGACCGCTATCTCGACGACCGCGTCGGGCTGCTCGTCGACCCGCCCGCGGGCAGCAGCTGATAGCGTCGACTCTCGTGTGTAGCCAATTCGCCACGATGATGATCGCGCGGCCCCGCACCGCCTAGAGGCGGAGCGACCCGATCATCCACGTCACTCCGCCTCGGCCATGACCATGGCCGCGGTGCGATCTCGCGTACCCGGCCGACCATCTTCGGCAGCGGAGCAGACTCTTGCGCACACGCGAACACCCGTCCACCCTTCGTCCCACCTCGACCCGTCACGGCGGCCGGCAGGAGCTGGGGCAGAACTTCCTCGTCGATCGCGCCACGATCGACCGACTCGTCGGCCTCGCCGCCGCGACCCGGGGCCCGATCGTCGAGTTGGGCGCCGGCGGCGGCGCCCTCACCGATCCGCTGGCGCGCCTCGGCCGGCCGCTCACGGCGGTCGAGCTCGACCCCGGTCGCGCCGAGTCGCTGCGGCGCCGCTTCGGTGCCCGCGTCACCGTCGAACAGGCGGACGTGCTGCGCTGGCGGTATCCGAGCGCGCCGCACGTGGTCGTCGGCAACGTGCCGTTCCACCTCACGACGGCGATCCTGCGCTCGCTCCTCGAACGACCCGGCTGGACCGACGCGGTGCTGCTCACGCAGTGGGAGGTCGCCCGCCGGCGCTGCGGCGTCGGCGGCTCGAGCCTGCTCACCGCGCAGTCGGCGCCGTGGTTCGAGTTCCGGCTCGACGGGCGGGTGCCGGCGCGGGCCTTCCGGCCGGTGCCGGCGGTCGACGGCGGGCTGTTCAGCGTGCAGCGCCGGGCGACCCCGCTCGTGGCGCCGGCCGAGCGGCGCGGCTATTGCGGATTCGTCGCGGCGGTGTTCCGCGGACGCGGACGCGGCATGGCGCAGATCCTCATCAGGACCCCGCGGCCCATGAGCAGGGCCCAGGCGTGCTCGTGGCTCGCGCGGCGCGGCCTCGCCCGCGACGTGCTGCCCGGCCGGCTCACCGCCGAGGACTGGGCCTCGCTCTGGCAGGAGGTGCGGCGGCGCTGAACGGGCTCAGCGGCGCCAGTCGCGCCGATCGTCGTCGTCGGCCGGCGGGCGCAGGCGGAACGCCTCGCGCATGCGCTCGCCGGGCGGCGCCTTGATCGCCCGGATCACGACGCCGATGAGGATGATGACGGCGAAGAACGCCAGCGCGCCGCCCAGGAGGATGCCGTAGAAGGCGAAGTCGTTCATCTCGTGTGCTTCCTGTCGTTCGTCGACCGCCGGCCGTGCTCCTGCTCCTGGACGGACTCGATGATCGAGTCCTGCAGGCCGCGCTGGCCGGTGTGCAGCTCCTGGTAGGTCTCGCCCGCGCCTGCCAGCGGCCCGAAAGCCTCGCGCATCCGATGGCCGCTGGGCGCGCGGACGGCGCGCACGACCATGCCGACCACGAGGGCGACCGCGAACAGCGCGATCGCGCCGCCCATGATCAAGCCGGGGACTCCGAGTGCATCGACCATGTCGTCGCCGGGGCTCAGAATCCGAAGAGCGTGACCGGCTCGAGGCGCTCGTCGCGCAGCGCCTCGAGCACACGTAGCTCGTGCGGCACGACGGGCTCGGGCAGCGCGTCGAGCGGGAACCACTCGAGCGCCGCCGCCTTCTGCGTCTCGAGGAGCCGCGGCTCGCCCGTCCACTCGCCGACCTCGAAGAACACGTCGAAGCGCTGCTCGATCGGGCGGCCGCTGCCGTCGGTGCGGTGCATGAGCGTCAGCAGCCCGAGCGCGTCGGCCGAGACCTCGACGCCGAGCTCTTCGGACGCCTCGCGCGCCGCGCCCGCGAGCAGCGACTCACCGGCCTCGACGTGGCCGGCCGCGCCGAACGCCCAGTGCTCGTCGTAGTAGCCGGTGCCGCGGCGCAGCTGCAGCAGCACCTCGTCGCCGCGGCGCAGCAGCACGTACGCCGCCGGCACGACCGTGAAACGTCCGTGGGTCGACGCGTAGGCGTCGGTGTACCGCTCGGTCTCGGTCATGTGGCCTCGATGCGCTTCGCTGCTCGACCGCCGGTCAGTACCCGACGACCGGCCCGAACGCGTCGGCGAGCGGGGCGCGGTTGACGGTGCGGAGCTCGTCGATCGAGACGGTGAACGCGTCCTGCACCTCGAGGGTGCCGGAGGCGGCGTCGGTCACGCCGATGCGGCGGACCGGGTAGCCCCGGCCCTCGCACAGCCCGCGGAACTTGACGTCGTCTTCACGGGGGACCGTGACGATGACCCGGCCGGTCGACTCGCTGAACAGCGCGGTCGCGAGGTCGATGCCGGCGTCGGCGACGACCTCGCCGAGGAACACGCGGGCGCCGACGCCGAAGCGCGACACCGCCTCGGAGAGGGCGATCGCGAGACCGCCGTCGGAGAGGTCGTGCGCCGAGTCGATGAGACCCTCGATCGCCGCCGCGTTGAGCAGCTCGGCGAGCGTCTTCTCGGCGGCGAGGTCGACGGCCGGCGGGCGACCGCCGAGGTGGCCGTGCACGACGCCGGCCCAGGCGGAGCCGTCGAGCTCGGCCGCGGTGTCGCCGAGCAGGTAGATGTTGTGGCCCTCGTCCTGCCATCCGCTCGGGATGCGGCGGGCGACGTCGTCGATCACGCCGAGCACGGCGATGACGGGCGTCGGGTGGATCGGGACGTCACCGGTCTGGTTGTAGAAGCTGACGTTGCCGCCCGTGACGGGGATGCCGAGCTCGAGGCATCCGTCGCTGAGCCCCTCGACGGTCTCGGAGAACTGCCACATGACCTCGGGGTTCTCGGGCGAGCCGAAGTTCAGGCAGTCGCTGACGCCCATCGGCACGGCGCCGGTGACGGCGACGTTGCGGTACGCCTCGGCGAGCGCGAGCTTCGCGCCCTGGCGCGGGTCGAGCTGCGAGTAGCGGCCGTTCGCGTCGGTCGCGACCGAGACGCCGAGACCCGACTCCTCGTCGACGCGCACCATGCCGGCGTCGTCGGGGTAGCTGAGGGCGGTGTTGCCGAGCACGTAGTTGTCGTACTGGTTGGTCACCCACGCGGCATCCGCCTGGTTCGCCGAGCCGACGAGCTTCAGGAACTGCTCGCGGATCTCGTCGGGCGTCGCCGGACGGTCGAGCTTCGCGGCCGTGTCGGCCTGCAGCGCGTCGATCCAGGTCGGGTAGGCGACGGGGCGCTCGTAGACCGGGCCGTCGACGGCGACGGTGCGCGGGTCGACGTTCACGATCTCCTGGCCGTGCCACATGATCGAGAGGCGGCCGGTGTCGGTGACCTCGCCGAGCACGCTCGTCTCGACGTCCCACTTCTCGACGACCTTCAGGAAGCCCTCGAGCTTTTCGGGCTTCACGATCGCCATCATGCGCTCCTGGCTCTCCGACATGAGGATCTCCTCAGGGGTGAGCGTGGGGTCGCGGAGCAGCACGTCGTCGAGCACGATCGACATGCCGCCGTCGCCGTTCGACGCGAGCTCGGAGGTGGCGCACGAGATGCCGGCGGCGCCCAGGTCTTGAATGCCCTCGACGAGGTCGTTCTGGAAGAGCTCGAGGCAGCACTCGATGAGCACCTTCTCGGCGAAGGGGTCGCCGACCTGCACCGCGGGGCGCTTCGTCGGGCCGCCCTCGGCGAAGGTGTCGGACGCGAGGATCGACGCACCGCCGATGCCGTCGCCGCCCGTGCGGGCGCCGAAGAGCACGACCTTGTTGCCGGCGCCCTTGGCATTGGCGAGGTGCAGGTCTTCGTGGCGGAGCACGCCGACCGCGAGCGCGTTGACGAGCGGGTTCGCCTGGTAGACGCCGTCGAACCAGGTCTCGCCGCCGATGTTCGGCAGGCCGAGGCAGTTGCCGTAGAAGCTGATGCCGCTCACCACGCCGTGCACGACGCGCGCGGTGTCGGGGTGGGAGATGTCGCCGAAGCGCAGCGCGTCCATGACGGCGACCGGGCGGGCGCCCATCGAGATGATGTCGCGCACGATGCCGCCGACGCCGGTCGCGGCGCCCTGGAACGGCTCGATGTACGAGGGGTGGTTGTGCGACTCGATCTTGAAGGTGACGGCCCAGCCCTCACCGATGTCGAGCACGCCGGCGTTCTCGCCCATGCCGACCATGAGGTGCTTCTTCATGTCGGGCGTGACCTTCTTGCCGAACTGCTTCAGGTAGATCTTCGACGACTTGTACGAGCAGTGCTCGCTCCACATGACGGAGTACATCGCGAGCTCGGCGCTCGTGGGGCGGCGGCCCAGGATGTTGCGGATGCGCTCGTACTCGTCGGGCTTCAGGCCCAGCGCGGCGTACGGCTGCTCCTTCTCGGGAGTCGTGGCCGCGACCTCGACGGTGTCGAGCACCGGGGTCGTCGGTGCAGCGATGTTTGCGGGGGTGTTGATGGTCACGAGTGGCGAGCTCCAGAAGACGGCGGCGAGGCGGATGCCGCGGGGCGAATGCCTGACCGTGTCAGTCTACCGGCCCTGCTCAGGTGAGCAGCTCTTGTGAGCAATGCTCAATTATGGCAGACTTCGTGCCAAGAGAGCATGAAGGTGGGCGAAATGGCCAGAACCGTGTCTCATCAGATCGCCGATCCCACGCTGCGCGATCGCCAGCGGGATCTCACCCGTCGCGTCATCACCGATGCGCTCGCGGCCGTGGTCGTGCGCGACGGCGTCGCCGAGCTCTCGATGCAGGCGGTCGCCGATGAGGCGGGATGCTCCCTCCGCACGCTCTACCGGCACTTCGGGAGCCGGGAGGACCTCCTCGCCGGGCTCGAGGCGGAGACCGGAGCGTTCCTCCAAGCGTGCTTCGACCGCGCGCTGTCGGCCGGCGGCCGGGACCTCGCGCGCGTGCTGGAGGATCTCGCGCTCCAGCTGGGCGGGCGCCGAGAGCTGGTGCTCGCGTGGGCGGCCTCCTCGCCCGACTCCGCGCTTCGCGGCACGCTGCACGGGCGCGTCGGCGAGCTGATCGACGACGCCGTCGACCGCGTCGCCCCCGAACTCGCCCCCGACGAGCATGCGCGCGTCGCCGCCGCGTTCCGACTGATCGCATCGGGGCGCGCCTGGCTGCTGCTCACCGATCAGCTCTCCGACGAGGACGCCTCGACGACGGCCGGATGGATCGTCCGGACGCTGCTCGCGGAACTCGCCCGTGGAGGCCGCCCGAACCCCGATTGATGCACACACGACGGAGGATGCCATGCACACCACAGTGTCGGCGCTCATCCCGCTCGACGAGGCCGCCCGCCTGCCGGTCGAACTCATCGGCGGCAAGGCGCTCCGGCTCGCGAAGCTGCGCGCGAACGGGCGAGTCGTCCCCGACGGGTTCGTCCTCTCGGCCGCGGTCCACGACCGGGCGACCCGTTCGCCGGGCGCTGTGCCGCGGCTTCCCGACGAGCTCCGTGAGCCCTTCGCCGCGGCCTGCGACCGCCTCGGGTACCCGATCGTCGTGAGATCGTCCGCGGTCGCGGAGGACCTCGCCGAGGCCTCCTTCGCCGGACAGTTCGAGTCCGTGCTGCACGTGGCGAGCGCCGACGACGCGATCGCCGCGGTCGAACGCTGCTGGCGTTCCGCGACGAGCGGGCATCTCGTCGCGTACCGACGCGCGCGCCGCACGGGGGACGGCCAGCTCGCCCTGCTCGTGCAGCGGCAGCTCTCGCCCGCCTCGGCGGGGGTGGCGTTCGGGCGGGACCCGGTCACCGGCGACGACCGCGTCGTGATCGAGGCCGTGGCGGGCCTCGCCGACCGCCTGCTCGACGGTGCGGCCTCGCCGGAGGGATGGGCCGTCGAGCGCGACTCCGCCGTCCGCCGGACCCGCGCCACCGGACCAGTGGTGCTCCAGGAGCCCGAGGTGCTGCGGATCGCCGAACTGGTCCGGCAGCTCGCCGAGGTCTTCGAGGCTCCGCAGGACGTCGAGTGGGCGTTCGCGGGCGGCGAGCTGCACGTGCTGCAGAGTCGACCGATCACCACGCTGCCCGCGCCCGAGGCCGCCGCCGCACCGGCGCCCGTCCCTGCGACGTGGTTGCGTGATTCGCTGCACTGGCCGGATCGGCTCTCGCCCTTCGGGGTCGGGATCTGGGCGGGCACCATGCGCGCGGGGCTCGGCCGCGCAGCCGATCTCTTCGGGCTCCTCATCGCGACGGCCGAGGTGCACGTCGTCGATCACCGCGTCTACGCGGAGGTGCTGCCGTTCGGCGGTCCCTCCAAGCTGCCCCCGCCACCCGACTGGCTGCTTCCCCTGCTCATCCGGGCAGTCCCGTCGCTCCGCACGCGCATCGCCCGCTCGGTCGAGGCGGTCCGGGGCGATGCGGCGGGCGAGGTGCTCGAGCGATGGGTCGAGCGGGACGCCCCTCGCCTCACGTCGGAGCTGCAGCGGCGGCGTGCGGTCGACCTCTCCCCGCTCGGCCTCGGGGAGCTGTTCGAACGGCTCGACGAGACGAGGGAGTTCTTCGACGAGACGCTCGCGGAGCACTTCGCGGTGGTGTTCGCGCTGTCGCAGGTGATGGGCGAGTACGTCTTCCTGGCGCGCGACCTGCTGGGCTGGGAGCCGGCCCGGGCCCTGTTCGAGCTCCAGGCAGGTTCGTCGGCCTCCACGGATGCGGCGGTCGCGCTCGACGGACTGGCGGAGTTGGCCGTCGATGCCGAGTCGCCGACGGTCGATCGGCGCCACCCGGACCTCTCTGCGATGATCGCCGAAGATACCGGGTTCGCCGAGGCGTTCGAGCGCTACCTCGAGCGCTACGGGGAGAGGATGCTCGGCCTCGACCCGATGGACCGGACCCTCGCCGAGGCGCCGGAATCGCTCGGGCCGGCGTTCGAAGCGGCAGTCGGGCGCGTTCGGGCTCGTCTCGGTGCAGATGCCGTCCGAACGCCGTCGCCGCGTCCGACCGGGGACCCCTCGCCGCTCGAGGGCCTCGCGCTCGATGAGGCGTCCGAGCAGGACCGGCACCGCTGGCGGCACGCGGTCGCCCGCGCTGCGCGGTTCTACGGGGCCCGCGACGAGAGCGAGCTGCTCGGATTCAACGAGCCGCTCGGATTGATCCGGCGCATCGCCGTCGAGCTCGGCGCGCGTCTCGCCGCGCAGGGCGGACTCGAGTGCGCCGAGGACTGCTTCATGCTGACACCCGGTGAACTCCGGGAAGCGGCAGGCGGCGGAGACCGTCTCCGGCGTGTGGCCTCCGAGCGCAGGCGCGCGTTCGACGAGGCGGCGCTCCTCCCCGACCGACCCGAGGTCGGGGCGCTCGCTCCGCCGCCGAACCTCCGAGCGCTGCCGGCCGAAGCGCGGTTCGCGAACGAAGCCCTCATCTGGTACCTCGGCTCGATCACAGGCCAGGCGCGAAGCACGGCGCCGGCCGATGCGCTCGCCGGTGGCACGCCGGCCTCCGCCGGACGAGCGCGCGGCCCCGTCCGGATCGTGCACGGGCCGGACGACTTCCACCTGATCCGCCAGGGCGACGTCCTCGTGTGCCCGACCACCGCACCCTCCTGGAGTCCGATCCTCGGACAGGTTGCGGCGGTCGTCGCCGACCATGGCGGGGTCCTCTCGCATCCGGCGATCATCGCGCGAGAGTTCGGCATCCCGGCGATCGTCGGCACCGGGGACGGCACATCGAGGCTGCAGGACGGAGAGGTCGTGCTCGTGGACGGGACCGAAGGCACGGTACGTCGCTGAGCGCTCGACGACCGCACGCCGGGTCGTCCGGCGCAGAGGTGTGCTCCCGGCCTCAGCTCCCCGTCGAGTTCGTCCCCGCCGGCTGCGTGCCGCTCTTCGACGGCGGGGTCGGCAGCGGCTTCTTCGTCTGGCCGCCCGACTGCGCCTTGGTGGGCGGGGTCGGCAGCGGTTTGGGCGCCGCCTTCGCCGTACCGCCGGCGCCGCCGGACGTGGCCGAGGCGTTCGAGGGCTGGCTGCTGTTGACCGAGGGGGTGCCGCCCGAGGTCGCGTTGGCGCCGCCGCCCGGCGAGGCGGCCGTCGTCGCGGCCGTGTCGCCGCCGAACTTCGCCCGCTTGCCGTACGGGGCGCCGAGCTTCACCGTGCCCTCCGCCGGGTCGATGTCGATGAGCGGGTTCGGCTCGCCGATCTCGGCCGTGTCCTGCCACTTCTTCGCGGCATCCCGGTCCATGCCGACGCCGAGCCGCACGAACGCCTTCGGGAGGTGGTTCGCCTTGCCGGCATCCATCGCCTGGCCCAGCGGACCGAGCCCCGCGAATCCCGACATCTTCGCCGCCGCGTCGCTCTTGTCCCACGCCGCCCGCACGATGTCGTTGGCCTTCGCGATCGTGAACAGGGCGCCGCTCGGATCGTCGTACCTGATCGCGTTCGACCCCGCGTAGGCGTACGAGGCCTGCAACTCGGGCGAACCGACGAGGCTGAACGGGTCGCTGAGGGCCGGATCGACCGTCAGGAACATCTCGCGCCTCGCGTCGTACCAGCGCTCGCCGAAGTCCATGAGGCTGCGCCGCTCGTCGGTGTAGGCGCCCGCGTACTGGTACGGCGTGCGGTACACCGTCGAGTGCTCGTCGATCCACACCTCTCCGGTCGGGAAGTACTCCTGGTGCTGGAACGTCTGCCCCGTCGCGTCGGTGACGACGTTGGTGCTGCCTTGCAGGTCCTTGTGCACGAAGTACCGCTGGCCCTCGGGCGAGTACGGGTCGTCGCCTGGGTCCCGCTGCTGGGCGATCAGCTCGTCGTCGACCCAGATCTGCTTCATGAGCTCGTTGCCGTTGCGCACCGTGACCCACGGGTTGATGAACGCCGACTCGCCGTTCGGGCCGCGCTCGATGACCCTGCGGCCCTCATCGTCGTAGGCGTACTCGGTGGTCTGGCCGTACTCATCGACGAGCACCATGCGCCCGGCCCAGTCCCAGGTGATCTCGCGGGCGATCTTCGCCTTCTTGCCGGTGCCGCTCACGATCTGGATGAGCTCGCCGTCGGCGTCGTAGTGGAACGTGTCCTGACCCTGCGTGCTCACCTGGTGCGGGCCGTCGGCCGAGTAGGTGCGGTTGAACGAGTACGAGGTGTCGGACTGCACCTTGCTGCCGAGCTTGTCGACCTGCGACTTCGTCACGACGTTGCCGTCGCCGTCGAAGCCGAGGTCGAAGGCGAAGGTGCGGGTGTTCTTCCACACCTTCGCGGTGCCGGCGGCGTGCACGAGCCGGTCGTACGGGTCGTAGTCGTACGTCATCGACACGGGGCTGCCGAACAGGTTCGACACGGTCGCCGGCACGTTGTTCGTCGCGGTCTTCGGGTTGCCGACCTTGTCGTAGGTGTAGCTCTGGTCCTGCACCTCGGTGTACTGCGCCGGGTTGCCCTTGAGCGGGCGGTTCGCCGAGACGGTGCGCACGTTCTCGAGCCATCGCGTCTCGTCGTCGTAGCTCCACGTCGTCGTCGCACCGTTGCCGTAGTCGATCGCGGCGGGCACGAGGAACTCGTCGTAGCGGCGGTCGTTCACGTAGTCGTAGTGCCACGTCGTCGGCTCGTCGGTGAACGTCGGGTTGCCGTCGGCGTCGAGCACGGGATCGCCGTTCGCGTCGAGCACGGGCACCCGCTTGAGGCCCGGCTCGTCGCCCACGACCGACTTCGTGAGACCGCCGGCGTCGTAGTCGTAGGTCAGCACCTCGCCGTCGGGGTAGGTCATCGTCGTGACTCGGCTCAGGCCGTCGTAGACCCATTCGGTCGTCCACTGGAACCGTGAGTCGCCCGGCACCCAGTTGTGCAGCTTGATCTCACTGAGCTGGCTCGTGGTGTTGCCGAGCGCGTCGTAGCCCAGCGTGACCACTCGCGCGGCGTCGTCGATCTGCACGATGCGCCCGGCGCCGTTGTCGGGCGCTCCCGCGGTGCCGTACGTGTAGGTCACGTCGGGGGTGTCCTCGGGGTAGACGATCTTCACGAGGTTCTGCAGCTCGTAGTGGTAGGTGGTCTCGACCTCCTCCTCGCGGAGCGTCCCCGAGACCTCCTTGATCACCTTGCCCTCGGTGTCGTACCACGTCTCGACGAGGCCGCCGTCGGGGGTGTCGGTGCTGAGCTTGTTGCCGACGCCGTCGTAGGTATGGGTGGTCTCGTCGCCGGCGATGTCGACGACCCGCAGCAGCTGGCCGAGCGGGTCGTACTCGTACGTCGCGGTCTTGGGGGCGAGCAGGTCGGTCGGGTTCGGGGTGACCGGGTCGAGCGGCTGGTCGTCCATCCGCACCTCGTTGCCGCTGATGTCGGTGAACGTCGTCGTCACCCGGCCCCGCGGGTCGGTGCTCGCGGCCTTCATCACGGATGCCGCGTGGCCGGCGACCTGGGCCTGGCCGAAGCCGTACGCCGTGGTCGTCGTGCGTGCGCCCGGTTCCGTCTGCCGGGTCTCCTGGTCGAGCAGGTTGAACTCGCGCACCGTCTTCGTCGACGCGGGCGACGTGGCGGTCGCGTAGGCGGTCTGGGCGACCGTGTCGAACGTCGGCCGGTACGTCTCGACCTCGTGGCCGAAGACGTCGTAGACGACGGCGCCGCTCACGACGCGGCCGTCGGCCGGCACGCCCTGGGCGTCGACGACCCTGGCGTCGCGCTTCTGCTGCGTGATGCGCCCGATGCCGTCGGCGAACTGCACCGTCTCGATCGGGTCGTCGTTGAACACGTCGGCGTGCCGTGCGATCGCGTAGCCGTAGCCCGCCGCGTCGGGGTGGTACTCGAACGTCACGGCATCCGCCTGCAGCGGGTTGCCGATCGAGGCGAGCCGCGCGAGGTCGTCGTAGGCGTACGAGGTCGTGTTGTCGTTCGCGTCGGTGCGGCTCGCGACCTTGCCCGACCGCCAGTCGAATGTCGCGGTCGAGGTGAGGCCGGTGCGCAGCGGCACCGGATCGGTGTCGGCCTCGTAGTCGAGGAAGACGTCCACCTCGTCCTGGCTGTCGAAGTCGTACTCGCTCACCTGGGCGATGTTCGCGTGGCCGACGTTCGTGTCGTACACGTACTCCACGGCGTAGCGCACGCCGCCCTCGCCCTCGGGGTAGACGATCCGGTTGTAACTGCCCCACGAGTCGTACTGCAGCTCGGTGATCGCGGTCTCGTCGTCGCTGATGCGTTCCTCGAGATGGGTGACCGACTGGTTGTCGCAGACGGCGTCGCGACCGTCGCGCTGCCGCAGGACGTCGCCGTTCGCGTCGGTCACGGTGATGACCGCCGGCACGCTCACCCAGGTCGGGCAGACGTCGGGGGAGAAGATCGGCGAGGCCTGCTCGTCGCTCGGCATCGGGTAGTACGGGGTGTCGCCGAAGCAGCCGAGTCCGGCGTCGTAGTCGCCCTGGTCGTCGAGCTCGACCTCGGAGGCCGAGATACGGCAGTCGGCGTAGTCGATGACGGTGCGCACGTCGTCGCCGTCGGTCTCGAGCTCGCCCTCGTCGAGCTGCTCGAGCACGTTGCCGAGGCCGTCGTAGCTGAAGCTCGTGCTGGTCTCGTTGCCGACCGTCGTGCCGTCGGCGGCGAAGTAGCGCTCCTCGCTGTCGACCACGAGGGGCGCGTACGACCAGGTGAGCGAGTCGGTGCCGGTCAGTGCGGGGATCGCCGTGTCGACGTCGACGAGCTCGGCCTCGGCGAGCGGGTCGAACCCGGCCGCCACGCCCTGCACGTCGCGGATGCCCCAGTCGAGCGTCGCGGCTCGCAGCCTCTTGTCGCTCACCGCGTCGCTGACGGTCATCGAGGTCTGCAGGCCGGCCACGAACACGTCGTCGTTGAGGTACTCGGTCTCGGTGGTGCGCTTCGCGACGCCCTGCTCGTCGAGTTCGTCTTCGGTGACCTTGCCGAAGCCGAGCGACTGGCGGAACAGTCGGTCGAACCGCAGCTCGTCGTACGAGAACGTCGAGGTCGAGACATCCGCGCCGTCGCCCGGCCGCCCGTCGTCGACGGCGACGCGGCTGAGCGCCCAGGCCGAGCCGGGGTGCTCGACGGTGTTGCCGTAGCGCTCGTAGTCGAGGTCGACGGTGCCGCCGAGCGGGTTCGTGAACGACGAGAGCAGGTTGGTGCGGCCCGTCGTGTTGCGCTGCACGCGCACCTCGTGGTCGTCGGTCGAGGCGAGCGAGTCGACGAAGCCGTCGCCGTCGATGTCCTCGAGCGTGACCTCCGAGAAGCTCACCGAGTTCTGGTACGAGGCGCCGGGGTTGATGACGAGGTAGCAGGCGACGAGGCACAGCGGCCCCGCGTAGACGGTGAAGTCGACGCCCCCGCCCATGCCCTGCGAGCGGTCGTACGACACCTGCGGCGCGGCGCCGAGGTCGGCGACGCCGACGCCCGCGGCCCTGGCGAAGTCGCCGAAGTCGACCGCGGGGGCGAGGCCCGAACCGGTGCCGAACTCGACGGTGGGCTGCTCGCCGGCCGACGGCTTGTGCAGGCGATCGGGGATGCCGTCGCCGTTCACGTCGACCCAGGCGAACCGCGCCATGTCGTAGTTCCAGTTGAACGAGAGGCCGCCCGAGAACTCGCCCCAGGGAGTGGCGAAGCCCGCCGAGGCGTGCCCGCCGATCGACTCCTGGGTGTTGAACCCGCCCGTGGCGAGCGGCAGCTCCGCCTCGGCGAACGAGTAGCCCAGGTTGTAGCGCACGAAGACGCCGCTGGGGTTCGTGTACACCACGTCGGGCAGGCCGTCGCCGTTGACGTCGGCGAGCTCCTGCGACATCTGCGCCCCGTCGCCGCCGCTCGTCGGGATGTCGGACATCGCGTCGGGCGGTCCGTAGTCGGCCGAGAGCGGCCCGCCGGAGGGGCCGGACTCGTTCGGGTTGGTGAACGAGGTGTCGAACCCGCCCCCGATGCTGATGCCGAAGCCGGCGCCGAGGCCGGGATCGCTGTCGGCGGCCTTGCCGCCCTTGGAGGCCGCATTGCCCTGCGTGGTGTTCGTCTTGCCCTTGTTGTTCGCGGCGATGTCGACGAGGCCGGCGTCGAGGCCGCCGGACGCGTTCACCGTGAAGTCCTGGTTGACCAGTCCCTTCCTCGGACCCGGGTCGTCGACGGTCTTGTGGAAGATCCCGCGCTGGCTCGTGTACTGCACGTTGCCGGGGGTGATGACGTCGGGGTAGCCGTCGCCGTTGAGGTCCTCGTAGTCGACGAGGCTCCAGCTCGGGCCGACGCCGACCGATCCGCCGAACGGGCCGAAGCCGAAGGCGAGCGAGAGGCTCGGGCCGGTGACCGAGATGCGGGTCACGCCGCTGCTCGACCCGCCTTCGTCGATGCCGAGCGAGACCGTGTCGCTCGACAGGCGCGACGAGCGCATCCGCTCCGCCGAGGCCGCGAGGTTGTCGCGCGTGCCCCGCCACTGCGGAGCGTCGAGCGCCTTGGACTCGGCGCCGAGCGCGTCGGGGTCGAGGAGCGGCAGGAACGCGTAGGACGGGTCGATGTCGGGCTCCGCCTCGCACTCGGTCACCGGGCCGGTGCAGAGGTCCTCGAATCCGTCGGCGGGCTCGGCAGACTGGGCGGCCGCCTCGTCGATCACGAACGCGTCCTCGTCGATGGGGGTGGTCGCCGTCTCGCCGCTCGCTGTATAGCCGGCGACGCCCCAGCCCCGATACGCGAGCGGGAAGATGCCCTGCCAGCCGGTCCAGGTGCGGACGACCGGCGGAGTCACCTCCTCGGGGACGACCTCGTCGGTGCGCAGTGTCACCGAGAACTCGTCGGCCGAGAGCGCGTCGGCGAGCGCCGGCTCGCGCACGCTGAGCTCGAACCAGTACTCCTCGCCGTCGACGAGTTCGAACGTCTGGTCGGGCGGTGTCGCGGTCGGGTCGGTGAGGTCGACCGTGGTCTGGTCGACCGAGGCGCCGAGCGTCAGCTGCTTCTTCCAGACGAGGCCGTCCCGGCTCTTGATGCTCAGCACGACGTCGCGGTTCGGCAGCTCGTCGGCGATCGGCGACAGCGTGGCGTGCTCGATCCGGAGCTCGCCGTAGTCCTCCGTGTCGTCGGCCGTCCACGGCACGAGCGCCTCGGCGGTCGAGCGGTTCGGGTACTGCTCGATCTCGGGCGCGAGCTCGACGCGCTTCGTGTCGGTGAGCACCCCGTCGATCTCCTGCTGCACCTCGATCGGGTCGCCGTTCTCGTCCGTCGCCGCGGTGTAGTGGATCGCCGGGTTCCACGAGATCGCGGTGAGGTCGATCGACGAGTCGACGCCGAGGTGCGCGTGCACAGTGTCGGTCTCCGGCTGGTCGCCGGCGACGTCGGGGTCGGCCGCGACCGGACCCGACACCACGACCTCCGCGGCGAACGCGATGGTGCCGACGAAGTCGGCGGGGATCACGCCGTCGGTGATCGTGATGTCGGCGCCGCCGCCGTCGGGCGTGCCGACCGCATCGGGGATCGCCACGGGGAGCACCGTCTCGGGGTCGGCGTCGGTGCGGTCGACGACGAGCGTCAGCTCGTCGCTCGTCACCCTCGACTTCACGACCGTCGCGGTGAAGCGCACGGTGCCGTCGTAGGGCATCACGACCCGGGTGTTCGGGCGGCCGGCGAGCGTGAAGTCGTCGGCGATCGAGTAGATCGTCTGCGAGAGGCCGTTGACGTCGAGCGGCACCTCGGTCGTGCCGTCGGGCACCGGGTCGACCGAGCCCTCGTCGACGACCGCGTCGCCGCCGATCCCGGTGTAGGTGACGGTCGGCGACCACGCCACCTCGTCGTGCGCGCCGTCGTCGATCGAGCCGACCCGGAAGTAGACGCGGTCGCCCGCCTGCACCACGAGCTCGGTCGGCGCATCGAACGCGACCGACTCGTCGTCGGGGGTGGCCGGGTCGTCCGCGACGAGGGTCTCCGGGATCTCGCTCGCCTCGTTCAGCTGGATCGCCACGCGAACGCCGTCGTCGCTCGTCGCGGCCTCGGGGGAGTCGAGCACCGCGGAGCCCTCGATCGAGACGGTGCCGTCGAACGGGGCGATCCAGCGCCGGACCGTGTCGATCGGCGGCGAAGCCGCCTGCAGCCGCTGCTGCAGGGCGTCGAGTTCGGCGCTGTCGACCTGGGGCGCCGGCCCGCCCGTCGCCAGCGGCACCGGCGTGCCCGTGCTACCGGCCTCGAAGGTCGGCACCCCGTTCGTCAGGCGATTGAAGTAGACCGATCCCTCGTGCACGAGGTCGGGCAGACCGTCGGCGTTGACGTCGGTGAAGTAGACGTCGCCCCACGCGACCGCGCCGCCGACGCCGAACGAGGCGGTCACGACGATGTGCGATTCGACGGCGACCTGCAGCTGGAACTCGTGGTCGCGCGAGAGCCCTTTGCCGGAGAGCGTCGTGAGCGCCACCGGATCGCTGAACTCCTGCTGGCCGCGGGGCCCGCCGAGGTTGAGCCGGTACGACACGGTCGACGAGGTCGCCTGCCCGTCCTCCTTGAAGACCTTGTCGGGCAGGCCGTCGCCGTTGAGGTCGATGAACTCCTCGATGCCGTCGGTCTGGCCGCCGCCGATCTGGATCGATGCGCCGAACGAGCCGACCTTCTGCGGAATGGCGGGGTTGAAGCCGATGTACGCGTGGCCCTCGGCCGAGTTCGACTCGGCGCCGCCGAGGGCACCGGCCGTCACGTTCTCGTCGAGGAACGCGCGGTCGCCCATGTCGTCGTTCGCACCGGTCTCACCCGTGCTCCAGGTCGGGTCGGTCGCGAACCCGGTGTATCCGGCGTTCGAGTACTGCACGTCGTTGAAGTACTCGAAGGTGTGGCTGACCGCGGCCGACGTGCCGGCGCCCTGCGTCACCGTCGACAGCAGCGTCTTGCCGAACGGCCCGGTCTCGTAGCCGAGGTCGTAGCGCGTCGCGAGCTGGTCGTAGACGCGCCCGCCGTCGACCTCGAGTTCGCCGTACCAGACCTCGACGCTCGCCAGCCGCTCGGCGAGCAGGTCGAGGTAGCGGCCGGTGCCGTCGAGCGTCGAATCGGCGCGCAGGCGGTAGTGCTCGCCCGTCTCCGACGCGGGGTCGACGTGCTCGGTCTGCCGGACGAAGCGGATCTCGTAGGGCGGCTGCTCGTGGTAGCCCTCGACGGGGTGGTTCTCGTCGGAGGCCTCGGCGGCCTCGGTGTAGAAGATGCTCCGCAGGTAGGTGTGGCGGGCGCACAGGGTGTCGCCGTCGTCGTCGCACGAGGCATCCGGAACCCAGCCGCCGTCGACCGAGGCGTCGTACCGGTATCGCAGCGTGTCGTAGTCGTAGCGGAACATGTTGACGCCGACGTCGCGCTGCGCCGAGAGCAGCCACTTGACGATGTTGCCGTCGTCGTCCTTCACGATCGACTCGGGGTCGAGCGCGCCGACGTTCGGCCCCGGCTCGACGAAGCCGCGGGTGACCCCGAGCGGGCCGCCCATCGGGCCGCCGGCATCGGGCTTCGCGCCGTACCAGCGGATGCCGCCCATCTTGTCGCGGACCTCCCACCAGTAGTTCTTCGGGCTGTCGCCGTGGCGGATGATCTGCTCGTACTCGGTCTCGACCTGCCGGGTGAAGTCCTGCCGGTCGGCGATGCGGTCCTGCCAGGCGTCGCCGAGCGCGTTCGGCACGAGCATCGCCCCGTCGAGCGAGTACGACTCCGACTCCTTCGCGGGGTCGAAGTACGGCACGCCGTAGCTCGTGTCGACCTCGACGGTACCGACGCCG
Source organism: Agromyces sp. NPDC057679 (assembly GCF_042799635.1). Lineage (NCBI taxonomy): Bacteria > Bacillati > Actinomycetota > Actinomycetes > Micrococcales > Microbacteriaceae > Agromyces > Agromyces sp. NPDC057679. The sequence goes on from NZ_JBHVIK010000002.1 coordinate 490,858, forward strand.
AGGTCCCAGCCGAGGCCGGCCCAGCTCGACTCGGTCGCCGAGGTGTAGTCGAGCGAGAGCTCCGGGGTCATCCCGCGCCCCTGCGGCACGATCAGCGGGTACGACAGCTGCGCGCTGCCGTCGTTGGATGCCTCGGGCGCGTCGATGAGCGAGAGCCCCTCGGCGGGGTCGGCGTACTGCAGCCCGTCGAACGAGCCGTCGCCGAGGTCGTCCGGCGTGAGCATCGGTTCGCGGGCGAGCGGTTCACCCGGGCGGGCGCCCCCGCCGAGTCCCCCCGTGGCGGCGAACGCCCCGGTCGCCAGGAGGCCCAGGACGGCGATCGCCGCCGCCGTCTTCACCGTTGCACGCTTCGCAGACATCGCCGTCCTCCGTCGTCAACCGCCGTCGGCCCTGCGCGGGTGACGCGACGGGCCAATGACTACTCGACCCCACAACTGGAGGCGTGTCCTGAAGGAATCCTTCAACTACCCTTCAAGCAGCGTCGTCGACGCGCGGCGTAGCGGGGTTCGGTCGGAAGAACGGATGACGCATGGCTGCACGACCGGGTGGTTCGATCTCGTTCGCCGCGCCGACGAGCTACTACTTCGGCGGACACCGGTTCGAACCGTCGACGGGGCTCCTGGTGAGCGGCGGCGTCGAGCAGCGGCTCAGGCCGAAGACGGCCGCGGTGCTCGCGATGCTGCTCGCGCGGGACGGGGAGCTCGTGACGAAGGCCGACCTCGTCGACGGGGTCTGGGACGGCTCGACCGGCGATGAGTCCCTCGCGGTCTGCGTGGCCGAACTGCGCCGCGCGCTCGGCGAGCACCCGCAGGATGCGAGGTGCATCGCGACGCTGCATCGGCGCGGCTACCGCATCATCACGCCGGTCGCGACCGCGCCGCATCACCTCGACGATCCGTCGATGCAGCCCGTCGGGCGCGAGCGCGAACTCGCCGAGCTCGCGGAGTGGTGGGCGCGGGCGTGCACCGGAACCCGCGTGTTCGGATTCGTGGCGGGGGAGGCCGGCTCCGGCAAGTCCGCGCTCGTCCACGGCTTCCTGGGCCGGCTCCGTGCGGGCGCGCACTTCGCCCTCGGCGAGGGGCGCTGCGTCGACGGCGTCGGCGGCGAGCCGTACCTGCCCTTCCTCGACGCGTTCGCGGCCGTCTGCCACGGGCCGAACGGAGCGCGGTTCCGCGAGATCCTCTGGGAGACCGCGCCGAACTGGCTGCTGCTGCTGCCGGGGCTCGTGCGCTCCGACGCGGTCGCGGAGCTCCGCCTCCGCGCGGCCGAACCGTCGCCGGCGCGCATGCTGCGCGAGGCCGCGGACGCACTCGATGCGATGTCGGCCGTCGCACCGGTGCTCCTCGTCGTCGAGGACGTCCATGCGGGCGATCCTGCGAGCCTCGAACTCCTCGCACACCTCGCGCAGCGACCGACGAGTGCCAGGCTCCTGGTGCTGGCGAGCTACCGCCCCGACGGCGAGCGGGGTCGAGTCCACCGGCTCGGCGAGGTCGTCGGGGCGCTCAGCGCGCTTCGGCGCTGCGAGCTCCTCGAGCTCGCGCCGCTCGACGCTGCGGCCGTCGCGCTGCTCCTCGCGGCTCGGGTCCCCGCCGGAGTGCCGTCGACCGGGTTGGTCGACGAGGTGCTCGCACGGACCGAGGGCAACGCGCTCTTCGTCACCGCGCTCATCGACCGGCTGGTCGCCGACGGCCTGATGCCCGACGGCGCCGGCGTGCTGCACACCGCGGTGCCCGTCGACCGGGTCGAGATCCCCGTGGAGGCGCGCCGGGTCATCGCCGGGACGGTCGCCCGCCTCGACCCGGCCGACCGGGAGCTCCTCACGATCGCCGCAGCCGCCGGCATCGAGTTCGGCGTCGACGAGGTCGTCGCCGGCCTCGCGGCGTTCGCGAACGGGTCGCGGGTCGAGGTCGTGCCCGACCCCGATGCGGTCGCGCGCGAGCTCATGCGCCTCGCCGAGCAGACCGGCCTGCTGGCGGAGGTGGAGCCGACGGCACAGCGCGACGGGAGCCTCGGCATGCGGTTCCGCTTCACCCATGGCCTCGAGCGGGACGCCCTGCACGAGGGCCTCCGCGGCGCCCGTCGCGTCGCCGTCCATCGCGCGATCGGCGACCTGCTCGAGGCGGCGGCCGTGCAGCGGCTCCGAGTGCCTTCGCGCTCCTCGACCTAGGCTCCGCGGGCACGTCGAGTCGCGAGTAGAGTCCGATCCGAGCACCGACCCCGTTCGTCTGGCCGAGGGGAGCCGCGATGAGCACCATCCGCACGCCGGTTCAGCGGGTCCTGTCGACCTTCCGCACCGAGCACGCGATCCACGGCACGGTGCTCGTGAGCGCCGTCATCGCCGTCGGCTGGAACGACGACACCGACCTCGAGGTGCTGCTCTTCGTGCTCGGCTCGGTCGGCGTCTTCTGGCTCGCGCACGTGTACTCGGGCATCCTCGCACGCGAGGGCGACCGTGAACCGCGACTCCGCGCCGTCGTCGTCGCGGCCCGCCGGTCGATGAGCCACACGACCGGGCTCATCGCCTCGATGGTGCTGCCGCTGACCTTCCTCCTGCTCGCCGTCGTCGGGGTGCTCGACGAGTACGTGGCCTACTACGCGGCTCTCTGGGTCGGCGTCGCGGTGCTCGCGGTGCTCGGGTACGCGGCCTCGGCCCGCCGCGGCAGCCCGTGGTACCTGCGCCTGCTGAGCGCCGTGATCACGTCGAGCCTCGGGCTGCTCATCATCTGGTTGAGCTCGCTCGTGCGCTGATCGCGTCGACCGTGCCCCGAGCGTCGTCCCGAGCCCGCACCCTCCCGGAGCTCGCCCCTCGCGCAGGGTCCCTCCCGTAGAATGGACGACGGTCGGCGCATTCTCGTCGGCCCTGGGCGCGCACATCAGCGCGCAGTCGACCCGCCGCCGGCACTCGCGAAGCCTCGCACGCCGCCGCTCCGCGGGGTACGCCATCCGCTGCTGGATCCTTCTATGACCTCGTCGATTCCCACGGTGCATCCTGCGCCGCCGTTCCCGTGGCTCGGGCTCACCGTGCTCGCGTCCGCCGTCTTCCTCTCGGTCACGATCGAGATGCTCCCGACGGGCCTCCTCCCCGACATGAGCCGCGAGCTCGGCGTGGGCGAGCCCCTCATCGGCCTCCTCGTCACCGTGTTCGCGGCGACCGTGGTCGTCCTGACCGTGCCGCTCGCCGCGCTCACCCGCCGGGTCGGTCGTCGGCGGCTCATCGTCATCACCCTCGTGCTGCTGGCCGTGAGCTGCGTGCTCAGCGCGATCGCGCCGAACTACCCGACGGTCGTCGCCACGCGCGTGCTCGGCGGTGCGGCGCACGGGCTCTTCTGGGCGGTCGTCGGCGCCTACGCCGGCCACCTCGTGCCCAAGGAGCAGCTCGCCCGCGCCGTCTCCATCTCGGTCGCGGGCGGTTCTGCGGCGTTCGTGCTGGGCGTGCCGCTCAGCACGGCGCTCGGGCAGGCACTCGGCTGGCGGTTCGCGTTCGCCGCCATGGGCGGCCTCACGCTGCTCGGCGCCGTGCTGGTCTGGCGGTTCCTGCCCCCGGTGCGTCACCACGCGGGCGAGGCGGATGCCGCGCCGGTGCGCGTGCGCAAGGACCCGACCTTCGTGCCGGTGATCGTCGTCTGCCTCATCACGGCCGTGACCATGATCGGCATGTACACCTTCTACACGTACATCGCGCCCTACATGACCGACGTCATGGGCCTGCCGTCGAGCGCGATCAGCCCCATGCTGCTCGCCTACGGCATCGCCGGCGCGGTGGGGCTCGTGCTCGCCGGCGCCGTGCTCGGACGCCGGCCGACGGTCGGCCTCGTCGTCGCGATGGTCGCCACCGGACTCGGCGCGGCCGGGCTCGCGGCGTTCCCCGAGGTGCCCGTGGTGTCGATCGCGAGCTTCCTGCTGTTCGGCACGGCGTTCGGGGCATTGCCGACGATGCTCAACACCCGCCTGCTGCACTCGGCGTCCGCGAAGATCCGCGACGCGGCGGCGTCGTTCTACACGACGGCGTTCAACACGGGCATCGGCGGCGGCGCGCTGCTCGGCGCGGCCCTCTACGGCGTGATCGGGCTGTCGGCGCTGCCGTGGGTGTTCGTGGGCCTGCTCTCGTGCGCGACCGCGGCCCTCGTGTGGACCGCGCTCGTCAACCGCGTTCGCCGCTGACGCGGGGGACGGCCTACTCCGCCCGCGAGAACGCGGCCGCCCGGGCGATCTGCTCGGGCGTGATCGACACCCCGGTGTAGCGCTCGAACTGCCGGGCCGCCTGCAGGGCGTGCACCTCGGCGCCGGTGATGACGGTCTTGCCCGCGGCGCGCGCGGCGAGGATGAGCGGCGTCTCCGCGGGGAACGCGACCACGTCGAAGACCACGGATGCCGCGGCGATGTGCTCGTCCGAGAAGGAGAGCGCCGAGGCATCCGCCCCCTGCATGCCGAGGGGGGTCACGTTGACGATCAGGTCGGCCGAACCCGGGGCGGGGTCGTCGGCGATCCAGGCATAGCCGTACTGCTCGGCCAGCGCCGAGCCGAGTGCGGCGTTGCGGGCGAGCACGGTGAGGTGCTCGAAGCCCGCGTCGCGGAAGGCGGCGACGACGGCCTTCGCCATGCCGCCCGACCCGCGCACGAGCACCCGCAGCTCGGGGTCGAGCTCGTTGTCGGCGATGAGCTGGGCGATCGCCTCGAAGTCGGTGTTCGACCCGGTCAGCACACCGCCGTCGTTGACGATCGTGTTGACCGACTCGATCGCCGCGGCCGAGGGCTCGACGACGTCGATGAGGGGGATGACCGCCTCCTTGAACGGCATCGAGACGGAGCATCCGCGCAGCCCGAGCGCCCGGATGCCGCGCACGGCGCCCTCGATGTCGTCGGTCGTGAACGCCTTGTAGACGAAGTTCAGGCCGAGCTCGTCGTAGAGGAAGTTGTGGAACCTCGTGCCGAGGTTCGACGGGCGTCCGGCGAGCGAGATGCAGAGCTGCATGTCCTTGTTGAGGATGGGCATGCGTCCATCATCCTCTTCGCGGCGCCGGTCTCGAGACGCCTCGCTCCTCGACCGCCCGCATTCGCCGCAGGGTCAGCCGATCTTGGGCGGTCCGATCATGAGCAGCGCCGCGAAGAGCGCCGCGATGCCGACGACCGCGAGCACGGTCAGCAGCAGGGGCCGGGCGAGGAACCAGCGCAGCAGGCGGTTGACCCAGTTGCCGTCGGCCGGGTGGTCGGTGGCCTCGAACCGCCAGTCGCCCTCGAGGTGGCCCTTGCGCACGAGCCACAGGTCGAACGGCACGGTGGCGTAGGGCACGATCGCGGTCAGCACGGCGAAGGCGATGCGGCCGACGTTCCAGCGCTGGTTGACGCCGACGAGCACCGACTGGAACGCGTAGGCGAGGAACACGAATCCGTGGATCGATCCGCCGACGAGCACCGCCCACTCGATGCCGGCCGCGTACTTGAGGATCATCGCGACGATCAGGATCGTCCAGGTGACGGCCTCGGCGAAGGCGAGCGCGCGGTACAGGCCCTTCGGGGTCAGCCGGCTCGCCGGGGCGGTGACGGCGGGGGTCGCGGTCGTGGTGGGGGAGGTGGTCATCTCGGTCGGGCTCCAGTGGTCGGGATGCTTCCATCGTGTCAAACCCGGATGTGCGCGACATCCGTCGAAGGTTTGAACTCAGGCCGGGCGGCTAATCTGTCACGGTGAACGCGCAAGACACCCGTGCCCTCGTCGAGTCCCGGCTCGCCGTCATCCCCGACTTCCCCGAGCCCGGGGTGCTCTTCCGCGACCTCACGCCCGTGTTCGCCGACGGCGAGGCCTTCCATGCGCTCGCCGAGTCGCTGACGGCCCCGTTCGCGGGCCGGTTCGACGTGCTCGCCGGGGTCGAGGCGCGCGGGTTCCTGCTCGCGGCGGCCGCCTCGGTCGCGGCCGGGGTCGGCGTGCTGCCCATCCGCAAGGCGGGCAAGCTGCCGCGCGCCGTGCTCACCGAGGAGTACGCGCTCGAGTACGGCACCGCGGCGCTCGAGGTGCACGAGGGCGAACTGGCGCCCGGCACCCGCGTGCTCATCGTCGACGACGTGCTCGCGACGGGCGGCACGGTCGGCGCAGCGGCCCGACTCGTCGAGCGGGCCGGCTGGCAGGTGGCCGGCGTCTCGGTCGCGATCGAACTCGAGGGGCTCGGCGGCCGAGCCGCGCTGCCCGACTCGTTCGAAACGTACAGCCTGCTGCAGTACTGAGCCGATCGCCCCGGGCTCCGGTCGCCTCGTGCGGTCCGTCGGCACGGTCGGTACGGTGGCCTCATCGGAACGAGGAGGTCCTGATGGATGCGACGCCGAAGCGAACGCTGTGGTGGGGGATCGGCTTGGCGGGCGGGGGCGCCCTCCTGCTCGTGCTCATCCCGAGCGTGGTCTCCGCCGTGTTCCCGGCGCTCGACGGAGTCGGCCAGACCTTCTTCGATGCGCTCAACGTCGTGGTGAACCTCGTGCAGCAGTTCGCGATCCCGCTCGGCAGCGCGCTCATCGCGGCGGCGATCGTCATGCAGCACCTCGGGGGTCGTCGGGTCGGCACCGTGCTCGCCGAGGTGCCGCAGGCCGGGGCCGACCGGGCAGACTGAATCGGCGTCGCGGCGTCGCGGCGTCGCGCATTGAGGCGGCCCGGGCGGTGAGGCTCAGGCGCGTGCCGACTCCCGCGCCCGCAGGTCCTTCCGCAGGATCTTGCCCGACGCCGACTTGGGCACCTGCTCGATGAACTCGACGACGCGCACCTTCTCGTGCGGGGCGACGTGCTCGGCGACGTGCGCCATCACGGCGTCGCCGTCGAGCTCGGCGCCCGTCTGCAGCACGACGAAGGCCTTCGGCACCTCCTGGCCGTCGGCGTCGTTCACGCCGATGACGGCGGCGTCGGCGATCGACGGGTGCTCGAGCAGCACCGCCTCGAGCACGGCCGGCGCGACCTGGTAGCCCTTGTACTTGATCAGCTCCTTCAGGCGGTCGACGATGCGGAAGACCCCGTCGGCCGTCACCGTCGCGACGTCGCCCGTGTGCAGCCAGCCGTCGGCGTCGAGCATCTCGGCCGTCGCGTCGGGCCGGTTGAGGTACCCCGCCATGACCTGCGGCCCGCGGATGAGCAGCTCGCCCGGCGCGCTCGCCTCGTCGCCCGCCGGCACCGCGACGTCCTGCCCGGACTCGTCGAGCAGCCGCGCCTCCGTGTTCGCGAGCAGCAGGCCGATCGTCGACCGGTCGAGGTCGTCGCGGTCGATCGGGATGACGTGCGTGACGGGGCTCGTCTCGGTCATGCCGTAGCCCTGGCAGACGATGCAGCCGAGCCGTTTCGCGACGAGTTCGGCGAGCGCCCCGTCGAGCGGGGCGGCGCCCGAGAACACGACCTTCACGCTCGAGAGGTCGTACTGGTCGACGAGGGGATGCTTCGCGAGCGCCACCGCGATCGGCGGCGCGATGAACACCCAGCTCGCCCGGTGCTCGCTCACCACCCGCAGGAACTCGGTGAGGTCGAACCTCGGCATCGTGACGAGCGCGGCGCGCTGGCGCAGCGCGAAGTTGAGCAGCACCGTCATGCCGTAGATGTGGAAGAACGGCAGCACGGCGAGCACGCGGTCGCCGTCGGTGAGCGAGATCGTCTCACGGCACTGCGCGACGTTCGCGACGAGGTTGCGATGGGTGAGCATGACGCCCTTCGGCCGCCCCGTCGTGCCGGAGGAGTACGGCAGCACGGCGAGGTGCGTCGCCGGGTCGAAGCTCACCTCGGGCGCGAGGCGCCCCTCGCCGAGCAGCTCGGCGAGCGAGGGATGCCCCGGCGCGCCGTCGAGCACGATGATCTGCTCGCTCGGGATGCCGAGCCCCGTCGCCGCGGCGGCCGCGCCCGGCAGCAGCGGGCTCACCGTCACGATCCAGCGTGCACCCGCGTCGGCGAGCTGGTTCGAGATCTCGTCGGGGGTGTAGAGCGAGTTGATCGTGGTCGCCGTGGCACCCGCCTTGAGGATGCCGTGGAACACCGTCGCGAAGGCCGGCACGTTCGGGCAGAGCACGCCGACGACGTCGCCGACGCCGATGCCGCGCGCCGCGAGCGCGCCCGCGAAGAGGCCGATGTGGGCGATGAGCTGCCGGTAGCTCGTCGTCTGCCCGTTCGACCCGTCGATGATCGCGATCTCGTCGAGCCGCGACTCGTCGAGCGCTCCGAAGAGGTAGTCGTACACGGGGACATCCGGAATGACGACGTCGGGCCGGGCGCTCGAAACCATGCGATCTCCTTCGATCAACGGGTGGCACCCATCATGCCGCGCCGGGGGGCCTTGGCGACAGTGGCGAGCGAGGCGGTTCAGTCGATCAGCGCCGGGTCGACCTGGATGCCGGTGATGGTGTTGATCGCGAGCACGATGATGAGCGCGTTGAAGAAGAAGCTGAGGGTCGTGTGCCAGACGACGCTCCACCGCATGCGGGTGGTCGTGACGACGACGTCGGAGACCGAGAAGTTCGTGGCGTTGGTGAAGGCGAAGTACACGAAGTCGATGAGCGTGGGCTCGGGGGTGCGCGGGAACTCGAGCGGGGCCCGACCCTCCGCGGAGTGCTGGCGCGAGTAGTAGATGCGCGCCCAGCCCCAGTGGAACAGGCACCAGGCGACGAGCATGGCCCACACTGCGAACAGCTCGACGAACGGACCCCACTCGGGGTCGTTGCGCAGCACGATGAGCTCGATCGCGGCGAACACGCCGACGGTGCTCGACGAGAACATGAGCACGCTCGCGACCGTGCGCATCACGGGGTGCGCGAGGAACCGGCGGGTGCGCCGGCGCCCCGCGAGCCGTGGACGGCGCACCGCGAGGTTGAGCGCGAGCATCGTGGCGCCGAGATAGGCGGTGCCGATGAGGCACCAGGCGACGAGCGCATCGACGTTCTCGTCGTCGACGATGAACCAGATGCCGAGCGTCACGAGGCCGAGCTGGACGGCGAGCCCGATCGACTCGGCGACGATCGCGACGACGTCGTGCGCGCGCTCGTCGGTGGATGGCTTCGTCACGGTCCCTCCCGTCCGCGCGGCCTGCGATGCCCTCAGCATGCCAGAGGGCTCGGCGGGAACGTCGGCACGAGTCGTCCGACTCGCCGCAGTTGATTTGAATGATTCAAAACAACTCGCTACGGTCGAAGCATGGACACCGCGACCGAGCACGACGCCGCCGCGCGCATCCGCGCCGCCGGCCTCAAGGTGACCGCGCCGCGGCTCGCCGTGCTCGAGGCGCTCTCGGGCCACGGCCACCTCGACGCCGAGACGGTCTTCGAGCGGGTGCGCGGCGAGCTGCCGACGACCTCGCTGCAGGCCGTCTACGGCGTGCTCGCGGCGCTCTCGGGCGCGGGTCTGCTGCGCCGCATCGAACCCGCCGGGTCGCCCGCGCTCTACGAGGGCCGCACGGGCGACAACCACCATCACCTCGTGTGCACGAAGTGCCACACGGTCGCCGACGTCGACTGCGTCGTCGGCCAGCCTCCCTGCCTCGAGCCGGGCGACGCCGGCGGCTTCGCGATCCACACCGCCGAGGTCACCTTCTGGGGCCTCTGCGCCGTCTGCCTCTCGGAGCCGCCGGCCTAGCCCGCGGCATCCGACTCATCCGCTTCCGCCGGCCCTACCCGGCGGAAGGCGAGCGCGCCCTCATCGGGGCGCTCGTCGTCGCGCCCCGGCGCGGCATCGTCACCCGCCCGCCACCGAACGAAGGACGAACGCATGACGAACCACACCACCACCCAGACCGGCACCCCGGTCGCGAGCGACGCGCACTCGCTCACCGTCGGCGCCGACGGCGCCACGGTGCTGCACGACCGCTACCTCGTCGAGAAGCTCGCGCAGTTCAACCGCGAGCGCATCCCGGAGCGCATCGTGCACGCGAAGGGCGGCGGCGCGTTCGGTCGCTTCGAGGTCACGGCGGATGTCTCGCGCTACACCCGTGCGGCGCTCTTCCAGCCCGGGGCGAGCGTCGAGACCCTGCTGCGCTTCTCGTCGGTCGCCGGCGAGCAGGGCTCGCCCGACACCTGGCGCGACGTGCGCGGCTTCTCGCTGAAGTTCTACACGCCCGAGGGCAACTACGACCTCGTCGGCAACAACACCCCGGTGTTCTTCATCCGCGACGGCATCAAGTTCCCCGACTTCATCCACTCGCAGAAGCGCCTGCCGGGCTCGGGCCTCCGCGACGCCGACATGCAGTGGGACTTCTGGACCCTCTCGCCCGAGTCGGCGCACCAGGTGACCTACCTCATGGGCGACCGCGGCCTGCCGACGTCGTGGCGCGAGATGCAGGGATACGGCTCGCACACGTACCAGTGGATCAACGCCGAGGGCGAGCGGTTCTGGGTGAAGTACCACTTCCGTTCGCGCCAGGGCGACCTGCACCTCGACGCCGCCGAGGCCGAGGCGATCGCCGGCGCCGACGCCGACTACTACCGTCGCGACCTCCACGAGGCGATCGAGCGCGGCGACTTCCCGCAGTGGGACGTCTTCGTGCAGGTCATGCCGTACGAGGAGGCGAAGACCTACCGCTTCAACCCCTTCGACCTCACGAAGGTGTGGCCGCACGCCGACTACCCGCTCATCGAGGTGGGTGTGCTCACGCTCGACCGCAACCCGCAGAACTTCTTCGCCGAGATCGAGCAGGCGGCGTTCTCGCCGGCGAACACGGTGCCGGGCATCGGCATCAGCCCCGACAAGATGCTGATGGCGCGGGTGTTCAGCTACCCCGACGCGCAGCGATACCGGGTCGGCACGAACTACAACCAGCTGCCGGTGAACGCCCCGCACGCCGCGCCCGTCGCGAACTACTCGCAGGACGGCGCGCAGCGCCACCACTACAACGCGCCGTCGGTGCCGGTGTACGCGCCGAACTCCTTCGGCGGGCCGACCGCTTCGGCCGAGGCCGCGGGCGAGGGCTCGTGGGAGGGCGACGGCGAGCTCGTGCGCACCGCGTACACGCTGCGCGCCGACGACAGCGACTTCGGTCAGGCGGGCACCCTCTACCGCGAGGTCTACTCGGCCGAGGCGAAGCAGCGCCTGCAGGCGACCCTGCTCGGCCAGGCGCAGGCGATCACGGTCGACGAGATCCGCGAGCGCTTCTTCCAGTACTGGACGAACGTCGACGCCGAGCTCGGCGCCGTGCTGCGCGCGGCCTTCGCGGTCGCGGCCGAGGACGGTGCGGCGGCGTAACCCGCGTCACCGCGAACACGACGGCGGATGCCTCGGGGTCGGCCCCGGGGCATCCGCCTCGCTCGTTCGTGGCGGAGACCATATGCTGCTCGCGTGCCCGACCGCAGTCGACCGTTCCCGACCCGTGGAGGCGTCGGCGATCTGATCACCGGTGCGGCTCTTGTCGCCGGCAGCATCGCGGCGTCAGTCATCCTCGATCCGAACCCCTCATTCTTCTTGGCGTTCACGGTCGGGGTGATCAGCGGCCTGGTCGGGGTCGGCAAGCTCGTTCAGGCGCGGAACGACCGGCGGCGTGAATCCGCCGATTCCGCCGACGACGGAGCGGCCTGACGGGAGCGGCGGCTCAGTCGAGCCGGGCCAGCGACGCAGCCACGAGTTCGGCCACGGCGTCGTGCGCGCGCTCGCGGTCGGCGGTCACGAGGCCGATGCGGGTGCGGCGGTCGAGCACGTCGTCGACGTCGAGCGCGCCCTCGGCGCGCACCGCGAACTCGATCTCGGCGCGGGTCACGTCGAGGCCCTCGGCGATCTGCGAGGCCGGGCCGGCACAGCGCGCGAGACCGAGCACGGTGGATGCCTCGGCGCCGAAGCGGGCCGTGAGCGAGGCGGGCGGCTCGTGGTCGACGGGCGCAGAGCCGGCGCCGTCCGCGCCCGCACCGGCGAAGGCCGCCGCCGAGCCGGGCGCGCCGACGAGCGCGAGCCCGGCCGTGCGGCACCCGGGATCGTCGAGGCCCGCGTGCCGGCACGCGAGGTCGACGGCGTCGCGGGCCATCGCCCGGTAGGTCGTGAGCTTGCCGCCGAGCACGTTGACGACGCCCGAGCCCGAGACGGCGACGTGGTGCCGGCGCGAGATGTCGGCGGTCGAGCCGTCGCCGCCCGTGTCGATGAGGGGGCGCAGCCCCGCGAAGGCACCGAGCACGTCGCCCCGGCCGAGGGGGCGCTCGAGCGCCGAGGAGACGGTGCGCAGCAGGAAGTCGATCTCGTCGTCCACGGGCTGCGGGATGTCGGGGACCGGGCCCGGGGCATCCTCGTCGGTGAGGCCGACGACCACCCGGCCGAGCTGCTGCGGCAGGGCGAAGACGAAGCGGCTGATGGAGCCGGGGTGGGGCACGGTGAGCGCCGCTGTCGGGTTGCCGAGTGCGGCCGCGTCGAGCACGAGGTGCGTGCCACGGCTCGGGCGCATGCGGATGCCGGGGTCGATCTCGCCGGCCCAGACGCCCGCCGCGTTCACGACGACGCGCGCGCGGACCCGCAGTGAGCCGCCGCCCAGCGCGTCGGTGAGGGTCGCACCATGGCCGTCGGCACCGCTGACCCGCACCCGGGTCAGCACCGTCGCGCCGTTGGCGGCGGCCGTGCGGGCGAGGGCGACGACGAGCCGGGCGTCGTCGACGAGCTGGCCGTCGTGGGCGAGCACGCCGCCGCGCAGGCCCTCGCGGCGCAGGGCGGGTGCGAGGCGCAGCGCCTCGTCGCGGCCGATGCGCCGCGGGTGCGCGAGCACCGAGGCCGGGGTGCGGGCGAGCATGCGCAGCCCGTCGCCGAGGCCCATGCCGAGCCCGCCGACGACGCGCTGCTTCGTCGACACGGAGGGGACGAAGGGCAGCAGCTGCGGCAGGCTCCGCACGAGGTGCGGGGCGATGCGGGTCATCAGCAGGTGCCGCTCGTCGGCGCTCTCGCGGGCGACGGCGACGTCGCCGGTGGCGAGGTAGCGGAGCCCGCCGTGCACGAGCTTCGAGCTCCAGCGGCTCGTGCCGAAGGCGAGGTCGTGGGCTTCGGCGAGCACGACCGAGAGACCGCGGCTCGCGGCGTCGAGCGCGACGCCCGCGCCCGTGACGCCGCCGCCGATGACGAGCACGTCGACCGGCTCGGTGCGGGCGGCGAGGGCGTCGAGCTCGAGCGAGCGACGTGCCGAGTTCAGGGCGGAGGAGTGCGCCGGGGTCGTCGTGGGGGAGTTCAGGGGCGCAGATGCCCGTCGAGTGCGTGCCAAAGTTCGCTGCTCCAATGCGGCTCGTCGATGAGGGTGGAGACGGTGTTGTGCGAGAGGATCGCCGACTGCGCGATGAGCAGGAGCATCACCGCGAGATCGTTCGGATTGCCGGCGCGCACCGTGCCGCCGCGCTGGGCGTTCTGGATCGCCGCGGCGATCCACTGCAGGATGACCCGCTGGCTCGAGCCGATGCGCTGCAGGGTGTAGCGGGTGAACACCTCGGGCTCGCGTTCGAGCAGGCGCCCGTAGAGCGGGTCGGTGCGGAACAGTTCGGAGAAGCGCAGCACGTCGCGCACGATCTCGTCGCGCGACTGCGCGGGCTCGGGGAACTGCGCGATGAGCGAGACGGTCTGGCGGTGCAGCACGGCACGCACGATCTCGTCGGCGCTCGACCAGCGGCGGTACACGGTCGGCCGGCTCACTCCGGCGTCGCGGGCGACCTCGGCGACGGTGACGCCGCCGACGCCGCGTGCGGCGATGAGTGCGGCGGCCGCGTCGAGCATGCGCGTCTCGGCGTCGCTCCACGCGGGGCGGTCGAGCTCGAGTGCTTGACGATCTTCCATGATGTGTCACACTGTAACGCATGGTCGACGAAGACGGCACCGCCCCCACCGCCACGACGCCGGGCGACGAGACATCCGCCCCGATGCGCTGGAACGGCTGGGGAGATCCCGCCAAGGCGAAGGAGCTGCCGCTCGCCGTGCGCACCCTGCTGCCGATGATGCTCGGCCGCGTGCCCAAGCCCGCACCTGCTGCCGCGCTCGACGAGGTTGCACTCGAGGCCACTCGACTCGGCGCCGACGACCGCGCCGCGCTCGCCGCGATCGTCGGCGACGCCCACCTCGCCGTCGACGCCGAGGCTCGCCTGCGCCACGCGGGCGGCAAGTCGACCCCCGACCTGCTGCGCCGCCGTGCGCCGCAGCAGGATGCGCCCGACGCCGTCGTCTCGCCCGCAGACCACGCACAGGTGCTCGCGGTGCTGCGGCTCGCGAGCGAACGGGGCATCGCGGTCGTGCCCTTCGGCGGCGGCACGAGCGTCGTCGGCGGGCTCGACCCCGAGCGCGGCGCGCACCACGCGGTCATCGCCCTCGACCTGCGCCGCCTCACCGGGCTCGTCTCGCTCGACGAGACGAGCGGCGAGGCCGTGCTCGGCGCCGGCACCACCGGACCCGAGGCCGAGCAGCTGCTCGGCGCCCACGGCTTCGAGCTCGGGCACTTCCCGCAGAGCTTCCGCTACGCGACCCTCGGCGGCTTCGCCGCCGCCCGTTCCTCGGGGCAGAACTCGGCCGGCAACGGTCGCTTCGACGCGATGGTCACCGGACTGCGCGTCGCGACGCCGACCGGTGAACTCGACCTCGGCCGGGCGCCCGGCTCGGCCGCCGGCCCCGACCTGCTGCGCCTCTTCCTCGGCTCCGAGGGCGCCTTCGGCGTCATCACCGAGGTACGGCTGCGCGTGCACCCGGTGCCCGCCGTGCGCCTCGCCGAGGCGTGGACCTTCCCCGACTTCGCCACCGGCGCCGCGGCGCTGCGTCGCGTCGCGCAGCTCGGCACCGGGCCCACCGTCATCCGCCTCTCGGACGAGGCCGAGACCGGCGTCTCGCTCGCCCAGGTCGGCCGCATCGGCAAGGCCCTCGCGAAGGGCGCGAGCGCGATCACCGTGTTCGAGGGCGAGGCCGAGCTCGCCGCCGACCGGCACGCCCGCACCGCGCAGGTGCTGCGCGAGGCCGGCGGCACCTCGGCCGGCCCCGCCGCCGCCGAGGAATGGGTGCACGGCCGCTTCAACGCCCCGTACCTGCGCGATGCGCTGCTCGACCACGGTGTGTTCTGCGAGACCCTCGAGACGGCGACGACCTGGTCGAACCTCGAGCGGCTGAAGCGCGAGGTCACCGCCGCGATCTCCGACGGCTTCGCCGCGTGGGGCGCGAAGTCGCTCGTGCTCTGCCACGTCTCGCACGTCTACCCGACGGGCGCCGCCCTCTACTTCACGATCCTCGCCGGTGTGAAGGGCGAGCAGCTCACCGAGTGGGAACCCGTGAAGGCCGCGGTGAACGACGCGATCATCGCGGGCGGCGGCACGATCAGCCACCACCACGGCGTCGGCCGCGACCACGCCCCGTGGCTCGAGCGCGAGATCGGGCCGGTCGGGGTGCGCCTGCTGCGCGCCGTGAAGGCCGAGCTCGACCCGGCCGGCATCATGAACCCGGGAGCGCTCGTCGCGACGGGCGAACCCTCCGAAGCCGGGAGCCGCTGACATGACCGGGCACATCGTGGTGCTCGTGAACCCGAGCTCGGGCCGCGGCCGCGGTGCCGAGGCCGCGCAGCGCGCCGTCGCCCGGCTCCGCGAACTCGAGGCGCACGGCGCGCACGCCGCCGAGCTCCGCGTGCTCTCGGGCGACTCGGTCGACGACACCCGCCGGCTCGCCGGTGAGGCGGTCGCCTCGAAGCCGCGCGCGCTCGTCATCGTGGGCGGCGACGGCACCCTCTCCTCGGTGCTCGACGCCGTCGTCGGATCGGGAGTGCCGATCGCGCTCGTCCCCGCGGGCACCGGCAACGACCTCGCCCGCGCGCTCGGCCTGCCTTTCGACGCAGCCGACGCCGCGGCGGCCGCAGCCGAACTCGCCGTGCACGGCACGCCCCGCGCGATCGACGTCGGCGAGGTCGAGTCGGCGACGGGAACGAGGCGATTCCTCACCGTCGCGGCACTCGGCTTCGACGCGCACGTCAGCGAGCGCACGAACCGGCTGCGCTGGCCGAGCGGGCGTGCCCGCTACTACCTGGCCCTCGTCATCGAGCTCGCGCGCCTGCGCCCGATGCCCTTCGAGTACGGCCTCGACGGGCAGGCGCTCCGCGTGGCGCCGGGCACCCTGATCGCCGTCGGCAGCACGCGCAGCTACGGCGGCGGCATGCCGGTGTGCCCGGCCGCGGTGCCCGACGACGGGCTGCTCGACGTCACGCACGTCGGCCCGCTCGGTCGGGCGAAGCTCGCCCGGCTCTTCCCGCTGCTGCTGCGCGGCGCCCACGTCGAGCGGCCCGAGGTCGCGACCGCGCAGGCGAAGCTCGTCGAGGTGGATGCCCCGGGGCTCGTCGTCTACGCCGACGGCGAGCGCGTCGGTTCGGGGCGGGCGACGATCCGGGTGGTGCCTGGCGCGCTCACCGTGCTCGTGCCCGCCGCCAGCGGCCCCGCCACGATCGATACCGCCGTCGCCGCAGAGGCCGGACGCGAGGCATCCGCATGACCGCCTTCGACCACGACGTCGTCATCGTCGGCTCGGGCTTCGGCGGCTCGGTCGCGGCCCTCCGGCTCGCGTCGAAGGGCTACGGGGTGCACGTGTACGAGGCGGGGCGGCGCTTCGCCGACGCCGACTTCGCGAAGACCTCGTGGAATCTCCGGCGGTACCTCTGGGCGCCCGCGATCGGGTGCTACGGGGTCCAGCGCATCCACAAGCTGCCGCACGTCATGATCCTCGCCGGGGCCGGCGTCGGCGGCGGATCGCTGAACTACGCGAACACCCTCTACGAGCCGGGGCCGGCGTTCTTCGCCGACCCGCAGTGGGGCGCGCTCGCCGACTGGCAGGGCGAGCTCGCGCCGCACTACGCGACGGCGAAGCGCATGCTCGGCGTCGTGCCGCAGTACCCGCACGACGGGCCGGTCGAACGCATCATGGCCGGTGCCGCGAACGACCTCGGCGTCGGCGACACCTTCCGGCGGGCGCCCGTCGGCGTGTTCTTCGGCAAGCCGGGTGAGACCGTACCCGACCCGTTCTTCGGCGGCGAGGGCCCCGACCGCACCGGGTGCACGCTCTGCGGCAACTGCATGGTCGGCTGCCGCGTCGGCGCGAAGAACACGCTCGCGAAGAACTACCTGCCGCTCGCCGAACGCCTCGGCGCGACGATCGAGCCGCTGCGCACCGTCACCGAGGTGCGGGCGCTCGACGGCGGCGGGTACGCCGTGACGACCGAGCGCAGCGGGGCCAAGCTGCGCCGCGAGCGTCGCACCGTCACCGCCGAGCAGGTGGTGTTCGCCGCCGGCACCTGGGGCACGCAGCAGCTCCTGCACCGCATGAAGGACTCGGGCGCGCTGCCCGGCCTCTCCGACGCGCTCGGCCGGCTCACCCGCACGAACTCCGAGGCGCTCGACGGCGCCGTCGCCGTGTCGGTGCCCGAGGAGCTCGGCCTCGCGCGCGGCGTCGCCATCACGACCTCGTTCCACGTCGACGAGCGCACGCACGTCGAGAACGTCCGCTACGGCCCGGGGTCGAACCTCATGGGCGCCCTCGCGACCGGGCTCGTGCCCGGCGGCCGCCCCCTGCACGTGCGGCTCGGCGCCCTCCTCGGCGGTGCGCTGCGGCATCCGATCACGACCCTGCGACTGAGCTCGCTGCGTCGGTGGAGCGAACGCGGCATCATCGCCCTCGTCATGCAGACCGCCGACAACTCGCTCACGCTCTCGCTGAAGCGTCGGCTCGGGCGGCGGGTGCTCACGAGCGCCCAGGGGGAGGGCGAGCCGAACCCGAGCCACCTGCCCGGCGCGCACCTCGCGGCGCAGGCCATCGCCGCGCGCATGCAGTCGGCCGGCGGGGTGCCCGCCGAGGCGCGCGGTTCGTGGCCCGAGGTGTTCGGCATCCCGCTGACGGCGCACTTCCTCGGCGGGGCGGTCGTCTCGGGCTCGCCCGAGCACGGCGTCGTCGACCCGTACCACCGCGTCTGGGGCCACCCGGGGCTGCACGTCGTCGACGGGGCCGCGATGCCCGCGAACCCCGGCGTCAACCCCTCGCTCACCATCACGGCGATGGCCGAGCGGGCGCTGTCGTACTGGCCGCGGCGCAGCGCGGCCGACGCCCGGCCTGCGCAGGAGGAGCTGCTCGTCTGACGCCGCTTCCGCAGGAGATCTGGGCTCGCACGCTCGGAGGGAGCGTCTCAGCGCAGATCTCCTGCAGACGCGCGCGGGGCGATCAGCCCAGCGTGACCGTCGTCGGCACCGGGTTCTGGAAGAGGTCGAGCACGGGGCAGTGCGCGTCGACCGCGGCCTGCAGCTCGGCGTAGCGCTCGGCCGATTCGGGCCCGCGCAGCTTCACGTTCAGTCGCACCGCCGAGAATCCGGCACGACCCGACTCGTCGATGCCGAAGAGCTTCCGCACGTCGAGGTCGCCTTCCGCGTCGATCTCGACGTCGTCGAGCACGATGCCGAGCGCCTGCGCGTAGAGCCGGTAGACGACGACCTGGCACGAGATCAGGGCGCCGAGCGCGAACTCGACGGGGCTCGCAGCGAGGTCGTCGCCCGCGAGCGCGTCGGGCTCGTCGACGAGGAAGCGGTGCCTTCCCGCGGTGATCTCGGTCGCGACCGAGCCCGTGCCCCGGCCCGACACCCGGTAGCTCAGTTGCGCCGAGCTCGGGGCCGAGGCGATGCGCTCGCTCCATGCGGTGCCGGCGGCGGTGAGGCGTGCGGCCCGCTCGGCGGCGAGGTCGGCGGTCGTGGGGGAATCGTCGATGAGGGTCATGTCCGGAGCGTAGGGTCGGGTGCCGCCCCGTCGCGAACCGCCCCGGTCACACCCCGTCATCGGGTGTCGCACGACGCAACGGGGCGGGCTCGCGGCATCCGCAACCCCTGTCGGCGCGACCGCGCCGCGAGTACCATCGCGCGCATGGCCGAGCTGCCGGATTTCTCAGACCTCCGCGCCCTCTTCGTCAACTGCACGCTGAAGCGAAGTCCCGAGGTGAGCCACACGCAGGGCCTCATCGATGCGAGCGTCGCGCTGATGCGCGAGCACCGGGTGCAGGTCGACGACCTGCGGTTCGTCGACCTGGACGTCGCGACCGGCGTCTATCCCGACATGCGCGAGCACGGATGGCCCGCCGACGACTGGCCCGACGAGGTCTGGCCGCGCGTCGCGGCCGCCGACATCCTCGTGGTGGGCGGCCCGATCTGGCTCGGCGACAACTCCTCGATCACGAAGAAGTTCATCGAGCGGCTCTACGCGATGAGCGGCGAGGTGAACGACCAAGGGCAGTACGTCTACTACGGCAAGGTCGGCGGCGCGATCATCACCGGGAACGAAGACGGCATCAAGCACTGCGCGCAGAACATCCTCTACAGCCTGCAGCACATCGGCTACTCGATCCCGCCGGGCGCCGACGCCGGATGGATCGGCGAGGCGGGCCCGGGCCCGAGCTATCTCGACCCGGGTTCGGGCGGGCCCGAGAACGACTTCACCAACCGCAACACGACGTTCATGACGTACAACCTGCTGCATCTCGCGCGCCTGCTGAAGGACGCGGGCGGCTTTCCCGTCGGCGGCAACGTCCGTTCCGAGTGGGACCGCGGCGAGCATTTCGGCTTCGAGGCGAACCCCGAGTACCGCTGAGCGCCGTCCAGCGTACCGGCTGCCCGGGGCCGGCGGGAGGGCCCGCGCGAAGCAGGGACGAACGGGTGCAGATCGTTGAACAATCTGGACGCCCGTCTCTTGAGAAGCGGTGACGGCGCTCCATAGGCTGCCCATACGTCTCGGGGGAAGCGGTTGCACCGACTCCCTCGGATTCGTGTCGCAGAAGCGCCATGCCCATCTCGAAGAGGAGAAGTATGACCAACGGCTCGAAGTCCCAACCGCGCACCCGACGCACGATCACGCTCGCCGCCACGGCAGCGCTCGCGCTCGCCGCCCCGCTCACCGCGGGGTCCCCCGCCCTCGCCGACGCGAACTTCCCGTCGCCGAACGGCAACACCAACCTCTCGAGCATGCTCGACTACGCCGACCTCGTGGCCGAACTCGAGAAGCTCGAGAAGACCTCGCGCTTCGGGCTCGACGCCTTCACGCTCGCCGAGGCGGGCACGGCGGTGAACACCTCCGAGACGGGCCGCGACCTCTACGTCGCGACCGTGGGCAACGGGCCCGAGGCCGTCTGGCTTCAGGGTCGGATCCACGGCAACGAGCCCTACGGCACCGACTCGCTCCTCGCCGTGCTGAAGGAGCTCGGCACCAACGGCTCGCCCGAGTGGAAGCTGCTGCGCGAGAGCTACACCTTCCACGTCATCCCGATGTACAACCCCGACGGCTCCGAGCTGAACATCCGCCACACGGTGCTGCAGGACGGCACCGAGAAGCGGATCGACCTCAACCGCGACTGGGGCGTCGGCAAGTTCGAGGCCGCCGAGTCGGAGGGCTACTACGAGTACTGGACGATGGTCGACCCGGCGTTCGCCGTCGACGTCCACCACCAGGGACTCAAGACCGAGCGCGGCGACGGCGACGAGGTCACCCTCTCGCTCGGCGTCTCGCTGGCGCCGGGCGGTCCGACGCTGCCGGGCATCCAGGGCGGTGCCTACGACGTGCTCACCCGTCAGATGCAGGTGCACGTCTACGACGAGCTCTCGAAGTACGGCTTCATCAACATCGACCGCTACGACGTCGGACGCGGCATCGAGATCGACATCAAGGGGGGCGTCGTCTCGGCGATGATGCTCGGGCTGAACCACGACGGTCTCAACCCCGAGGGCCACAGCAACCCGGCGATCTTCTTCGAGACGAGCGGGAACACGAGCGACGGCAGCCTCGGCCAGAAGGCGCGCGGAAAGTCGATCAAGCAGAACGTGCTCGCGCTCCAGGAGCTGCTCGTCGGCATGGCGACCGGTGAGGTGCAGCAGGAGGACCCGGCCCGTTGGGACGAGATCCCGCACGCGCCGGTGACCGCGTACCAGACCGACTCCGGGGTGATCCCGGCGTCCTTCTGACGCAGCGCGTCTCCGACGCATGATCCGGCGGCGGCCGGTCCCTCGGGACCGGCCGCCGTTCGCCGGTCCCTCGGGACCGGCCGCCGTTCGCGTGCGTGCGCCCGGTGTGCGCCGGCCGCCGTCGCGATGCCGACGCGGGTCAGTGCCGGGCGTCGCGCCCGGCGAGGAACGCGGCATTGCCGCGGAGCGCCGCCTCGTAGCGCAGCAGCTCGTCGGTGCGGATCCGGTCGGCGACGAGTTCGAGCATGATCGCGAAGGCGGCGTCGTTGCGCCCGGCCTCGTGCAGGCTCGTCGCGTGCCACACCTTCAGCGAGTCGGACTCGGGGAACTCGCCGCGCGCACGTTCCAGCACGTCGAGGGAGTCGTCGAGCCTGCCGAGGTTGCGCAGCGTGCTGCCGTACTGCAGCAGGCACCGTCGCAGCGCGTCGCCCGAGAGGCCCGCCGCCATCGCCCGCTCGTAGTAGCCGGCAGCGGTCGCCTCCTCGCCGGCCGTGTCGTAGGCGCCGCCGACCTCGTAGAGCACCTCGGGCTCGTCGGGATGCTCGGCGAGCACCTCGAGGAAGGCCTCGATCGTGGGCTGCATGTTCGCGCGGTCGCGCGCGGCGAAGACGGCGGCGAGGCGGGTCTGGAGTTCGTGCGGCGTCTGGTGGGGCATCCGACCATCATGCCGAACGCGGAGGACGCAGCGCCGCGAGCTCGCGGACGCGCTCGAGCATCTGCTCGGCCGACGCCGCCGGGTCGGTGATCGGCGCCTGCACCGCCTGCACGACGCCGTCGGGGTCGACCAGCAGCGACTGCCGCTTGTACCGCTCGGCGCCGGCGACGCGGAACGTCGGCAGGCGGAGGGCGACGGCGAGGCGCCCGTCGGGGTCGGCGGCGAGCGGGTAGCCGAGTCCGGCGTGCTCGGCGAATCGGAGCTGCTGGTCTGCACGTTGCGTGCTCACCCCGACGACGACGGCGCCCGCCTCGCGCAGGGCGGGCGCGATGCGCTCGTACGCCTTCGCCTCGAGCGTGCATCCGGCCGCGCCGGGCACGGCGTCCCAGCCGGTCGGGTACCCGGGATCGCCGGGGGCGAATGCACCGGGGAAGCAGAACACGACCGTCCACGCGTCGTGCGCCGGAAGCCGGACCTCGCCCCGGGTGCCCGGCAGTGCGACGGTGGGCACCCGCTCGCCCACGAGGGCGGCGACGCGGTCGTGCTCGTGCGCGGCCACCTCGGCGGTCGGGCCCTCGCCGTCGCCCATCACCCAACGGTCGCCCCAGTCCTGGAGCGCCAGCAGGGCGGGGACGACCGCCTCGCCCTTCCGCGTCAGCAGGTAGTCGACGCGCGGGGGATGCACGGAGTACGGGTGCCGTTCGACGACGCCGTCGGCCACGAGCGAGTGCAGGAGCTCGGCGAGCGCGCGCCGGCTGAGGCCGAGCTCCGCCTGCAGGGCGTCGAACCGGCTGACGCCGCCCGCGAGCTCTCGGAGCACGAGGATCGTGCGCCAGTCGCCGAGCACGCCGAGCGCCTGCGCGATGCCGCACCCGCTGTCGCCGAGTTCATCGCGTCGCACGTCGTCTCCTTCCGGCCTCCCCGCCCGCGCGGGCCGGTGCGCGCAGGCCGGAACTCCCGGTGGCGCAGCGCACGGCTCTCAGTATAGTGAGTTCCATCATGGAACTTACTGAGGAACCCACGTCCCGAACGCCCCCCGAGCCGACGCCTCCGGCCGCCCCCGACCTGAGCGCCGGGCGCTTCTGGCGATGGTGGTCGGCGGGGACGATCAGCGCGGCGGGGTCGTCGGTCGGGGCGGTGGCTCTCGGTCTCGTGGCCGTGCTCGTGCTCGAGGCGACCCCGATGGAGGTCGCGTTCGTCACCGTGGCGTCGCAGGCGGCGTGGCTCGTGATCGGCCTGCCCGCCGGAGCGATCGTGCAGCGGCTTCCGCTGCGGCGCACGCAGATCGTCGCCGACCTCGTTCGCGCGGCGGTGCTCGCGATGGTCGTCGGTGCCTGGGCCGCGGGGATGCTCGGCATCGTCCACCTCGTCATTGCGGCGAGCATCGTGGGGGTCGCCTCGGTGCTCGGCGACGTCGCCGCGCAGTCGTACCTGCCGCGCGTCGTGGCCGGCGCCGACCTGCAGTCGCGCAACAGCGTGACCTCCGCGAGCCTCGCCGTCACCCAGGTCGGCGGCGCTCCCGTCGCCGGCGTGCTCGTCGCGCTGATCGGCGCGGTGCCGACGCTCGTGGTCGACGCGATCAGCTACCTCGCCTCGGCCGTGCTGCTCCGTGGGCTCCCCGAGGTCGATGCGCCGGCCGAGCGGCGAGCGCCGATGCGCCGCATGATCCTCGACGGGCTCGGCTACACGGTGCGGCATCCCACGATCGGCCCCGGCATGTGGCTCGCCACCGTCGTCAACTTCGTCTGCGGGGCGCAGGCGGCGCTCCTCACCCTCCACCTCGCGCGCACCCTCGAGCTGCCGCCGATCGCGGTGGGGGCGATGCTCGCGCTCGACGGCGCCGGCGCGCTCGTCGGCGCCCTCGCCTCGACCCGCCTCGCCGCTCGTGTGGGCACGTCGCGGGTGATCCTCGCGGCAGCCGTGGCGTCGGTCGCGGGCGCCGCCGCGCTGCCGTTCGGCGTCGCCGGGTTCGCGATCGGCCTGCCGGTCTTCGCCGCGGCGGTCGCGCTGATCTCGGTCGTGCTGCGCACGAACCGGCAGCAGGCCGCGCCCGCCGACATGCTGCCACGGGTCATCGCGACCGTGCGCTTCGTCTCCTGGGGCGCGCTGCCCCTCGGCGGACTGCTCGGCGGTGTCCTGGCGACCGTCTGGGGCACCGACGCGGCGCTGCTGGCGCTCGCCGGAATCGGGCTCGCCGCGCCGGTCGTGTTCGCGAGCAGCCGGTGCGGTCGCGTTCGCGACCTCACCGACGTGTTCGGGCGGGCCGGGGAGTGAACGCGATCCGCCGGCCCCGGCCCGCCCGCCGTCAGACGCGAGCGGGCACCAGGCGCTGGCGCTGCGCGCCGAGGCCCTCGATGCCGACCTCCATGACGTCGCCGGCCGAGAGGTAGGGGAAGCGGCCCGACAGGGCCACCCCCTGCGGCGTGCCCGTGTTGATGAGGTCGCCCGGCTCGAGCACGAGGTACTGCGAGAGATGGTGGACGATCTCGGCCACGCTGAAGATCATGTCGGCCGTGTTCGAGTCCTGGCGGGGCTCGCCGTTCACCGTCGACCAGAGACGGAGGCGCTGCGGGTCGACCTCGTCGGCGGGCACGAGCGCCGGGCCGAGCGGGTTGAACGTCTCGCTGCTCTTGCCCTTCGACCACTGGCCGCCCGAACGGGCGACCTGGAACTCGCGCTCCGAGACGTCGTTGCTCGTCACGAAGCCGGCGACGTGGTCGAGCGCCTCGTCGGGCGAGGCGAGGTACCTCGCCCGCCGGCCGATCACGACGCCGAGCTCGATCTCCCAGTCGACCTTCTCCGCACCCGGGGGGACCGCGACCTCGTCGAACGGGCCGACGACCGTGTTCGGGTGCTTGTAGAAGAGGATCGGCACCGTCGGCGGGGCGTCGCCCGACTCGGCGGCGTGGGCCGCGTAGTTCTGCCCGATGCAGAGCACCGCGGTCGGCCTGGCGATCGGGGCGCCGATGCGCAGCGATTCGGCGCCCTCGAACTCGGGCAGCTCGCCGGCCGCGAGTGCGGCACGGGTGCGGGCGATGCCGTCGGCGGCGAGGAACGCCCCGTCGATGTCGCGGGTCAGGGTGTCGAGCCGGTGGAAGCGGCCGTCGTGCCGGACGACGGGCGCCTCCGAACCGGGCTCGCCGAGGCGCATGAGTTCCATGGGTGCTCCTGGAGGGGTGTGGTGCGGGCGTGTGGGGTCGGGTGGGGCGCGCTCAGTGCGTGTACGGGCGGAACTTCTCGAGCTCGGGATTGAGCTCGACGCCGAAGCCGGGGGTCTCGGGCACCCGGAGGCGGCCGTTGACCGGCACGGGCTCGCCGAGCAGCATCGGCGAGAACATCGGCACGACCTCCTCGGCGGTCTCGTGCATCATGAGGAACTCCGAGAACGGGCTGTTCGTGCGCGTCACCACGAAGTGGTACGAGTACACCGACGATCCGTGGGGGATCATCATGGCCCCGTGTGCGTCGGCGAGCGCCGAGATCTTGATGAGTTCGGTGATGCCGCCGCACCATCCCACATCGGGCTGGATGATGTCGGCTGCGCCCATCTCGAGCAGCTGGCGGAAGCCCCAGCGGGTCGCCTCGTGCTCGCCGGTCGTGACGAGCATGTTCGCGGGCACGCGCCTGCGGAGCTCGGCGTACCCCCAGTAGTCGTCGGGCAGCAGTGCCTCCTCGATCCACTTCAGGCCGTATTCGGATGCCCCGTGGGCGAGCCTCGTGGCGTAGTCGAGGTCGAGCGACATCCAGCAGTCGAGCATGAGCCAGAAGTCGTCGCCGACCTTCTCGCGCATGTCCCGCAGCATCTCGAGGTTCTTGCGAAGGCCCTCCTCGCCCTCGGCGGGGCCGTGGTGCAGCGGCATCTTGCCGCCGATGAATCCGAGCTCCTTCGCACGGTCGGGGCGGGCGCCCGTCGCGTAGAACACGAGCTCGTCGCGCACGGGGCCCCCGAGCAGCGCGAAGACCGGCTCCTGCCGGATCCGGCCCAGCAGGTCGTAGAGCGCCAGGTCGACGCCGCTGATCGCATTGAGCACGACGCCTCGACGGCCGTAGAAGACGGTCGACTTGTACATCTGGTCCCAGATGCGCTCGATGTCGGTGACCTTCGACCCCTCGAGGAAGCGCGCGAGGTGCTTCTCGACGATGAACGCGCCGAGCTCGCCCGCCGTCGTCACCGAGAAGCCGACGGTGCCGTCATCGGCCTCGATCTCGACCACGAGCGTGCCGAGGACGTTGATGCCGAAGCTCTGCCGCGATTCGCGGTACTCGGGGTAGACCGACATCGGGGTCGCGATGTGGTCGTCGATCCAGTGCCCGCGGGCCTGGTCGTGGTAGTCGGCGCCGCCGCCCCGGAGGGTGTACGCGCGCACCTGGGTGATGATTCGCTCTCGGGTCATCTCTCTGCCTTTCGAACCGTGTCGTCGTGTCTCGCGCGCCGCCGCCTCAGCGGTCGAAGCGCACGAGCACCTTTCCCGGGGTGCCGTCGCCCTCGGCGAGGGCGGCGAACGCGGCGTCCGCCTCCTCGGGGGTGACCTCCCGGCTGATGAGCTCGCCGATCTCGGCGTCGCCGCGGGCGACGTATGCCGCCGCGTCGACGAAGTCCTGCGCGGCGTAGGTGAAGCTGCCGATGATGCTGCGCTCCTCGGTGCTCACGCGGAACGCCGGGAACCCGATCTCGGGCGAGCCCATGCCGACGAGGCAGACCCTGCCGCCGAAGGCCGTCGCGTTGAGCGCGTCGGTGAGGGTGGGGGTGATGCCGACCGCGTCGAGCGCCACGTCGACAAGCCCTCCATCGGCCATGACGCGGTCGGTGACCGACTCGGCCGTGGGGTCGACGACCGCGGCGCCGAGTCGCTCGCAGAGTGCGCGCCGGGCCGGGTCGACCTCGCTGACGTACACCTGCTCGATGCCCTCGAGCTTGAGCGCCAGCACCACCGACTGCCCGATCGGACCACCGCCGACGACGAGTGCACGTCGATCGCCGTCCGACCGCACCCGCCGTACGGCGTGGAGGGCGACGGCGATCGGCTCGATGAGCGCGCCGTACTCGATCGGCATGGCGTCGTCGAGCGCGACGACGTTGCGCGCCGGCACGATCACGTACTCCGCGAACGAGGCGTCGTGCTCGGGTGCGACCCCGATGACGTACTTGCGCGGGTTGTGCTGCTCGCGGCCCGCGTACGTCGCGGCGTCCTCGACCGGGACGACGACCGGGTTGAAGGTCACCGGCCGGCCGACGGCCAGGCCGAACGACTCGGTGCCGCGGCCCAGCTCGGCGATCCGCCCGACCGACTCGTGCCCCATGATCTGCCCGGGGAAGCGCCGGCCGTTCTCGCCCGTGTAGCCGTGCACGTCGGAACCGCAGATGCCCGTCGCCACGATCCGGATGAGGACCTCGCCCTCCCCGGGCGCCGGGGCCGGCCGGTCTTCGACGCGCAGTTCGCCGATGTCGTGGAGGACCAGTGCTCGCATGTGGGTGGTGCTTTCTCGTGTGGGTGTGTTCGTCTGGGGCATCCGGTGCGCCGTTCCGCTCAGGCGCTGTGCTCGGCGAGCAGGCGCTCGCTGACGCGCTTGTCGCCGTCGGTCGCCTTGATCGCGGGCACGAACCACTTGCTGAGGAAGATCAGCAGGGCGCCGACGGCGGCGATGACGGCGAGGAGCGTCAGCCCGGCGGCGGGCCCGAAGGCGCCTTCCGCCCAGGTCTTCGCGATCGGCGCGACGAAGCCGCCGAGGCTGCCGAGCGAGTTGATGAGGGCGATGCCGGATGCGGCGGCGGCGCCGACCACGAACGAGGTCGGCAGCGTCCAGAAGACGGGCTGCACGGCGATGAAGCCCGCCGCGCCGAGCGAGAGCGATGCGAGGCCGAGGATCGGGTTCTCGATGACGCCCGAGAGGACGATGCCGATGGCGGCGGCGAACAGCGCGGACGCGGCGATGAGGCGACGCTGGCCCGTGCGGTCGGCGAGGCGCGAGAGCACGAAGGTCACGAGGAGCGCGAAGCCCCACGGCACGGCCGTCAGGAGCCCGACGCCGAGGCCGACGTCGCTGCCGACGAGCTCGGCGATCTGCGTGGGCAGGTAGAAGGTGATGCCGTAGACGCTCATCTGGATCGCGAAGTAGATCGCCGCGAAATAGAGGATCTTCGGGTCGGCGAGGGCCCGGAGGGCGCCGCGGGGGGAGTGGTCGGCCTTCGCCTCGTCCTCCGAGTCGATCGCGGCGACGAGGAGCGCCCGCTCGGGCTCGGTGAGCCATTTGGCGTCGCGCGGGCCGTTGTCGAGGTAGAAGAACGCGATGATGCCGACGACGACGGTGAGGGCGCCCGTCACGAGGAACATGATCTGCCAACCGGCGAGGCCGCCGAGGCCGTCGAGGTCGAGGAGCATGCCGGAGAGGGGACCGCCGAAGATGAACGCGAGCGGGGCGCCGAAGTAGAAGAGCCCGTTCACCCGGCCGCGGAACTCGAGCGGGATCCAGTACGTGAGGAACAGGATGACGCCGGGGAAGAAGCCCGCCTCCGTGATGCCGAGCAGCACGCGGAGCAGGTAGAAGATCCACTCCTCGGTCGCGAACATCATGAGTGCCGAGACGATGCCCCAGCTGACCATGATTCGGGCCAGCCAGATCTTCGCCCCGACCCGTCGCATGATGAGGTTGCTCGGAATCTCGAACGCGGCGTAGCCGAGGAAGAAGATCCCCGCCCCGAGCGCGTACGCGGCATCCGAGATCCCGGTGTCGGCCTGGAAGGCGACCTTGGCGAAGCCGAGGTTCGCGCGGTCGAGGAACGCGAGGATGTACATCAGCAGCAGGATCGGGATGAGCCGGAGTGTGGCCTTGCGAACGACCGCGGCGAGGTTCGGGGCGGTCTCGGCCGTACTGGCGAGGGACATGTGCATCTCCATTGATCAGTCCGGGGAAAAGCAGGTTCACATATGTGAACTGGCGTTCATGGGGCTGAACGCAGGGCATTGTGGCACAGACCGGGCCGTCTGCCAAGTCGCTGAGGACGGATCAGCCCGCGGCAAGGCCCATCGCCTCGCGGATCGCCCGCGCGGCACGGTCGAGCGGGGCGTACAGCGAGTACGGCCAGCCCTCGTCGGTGCGGCTCTTCGGCATGGTGATGCTGAGCGCCGACACGATGCCGGTGTCGTGCTCGGAGGTGATCGGCACCGCCACGCAGCGGCAGTCGGCGATGAACTCCTCGTCGTCGACCGCGAAGCCCGTGTAGCGCGCGTGCTCGATGAGCTTCATGAGCTCGGGCACATCGGTGACGGTGCGCTCGGTCAGCCGCGGCAGGGCGACCGAGTGGAGTCGCTGCTCGGCGTCGGCCGGATCGATCGAGGCCAGCAGCACCTTGCCGATGCCGGTCGCGTGGGCGTGCAGGCGCATGCCGACGGTCGAGGCGAGTCGCATCGGGTGCGGCGACGGGCTGATCGCGATGTAGACGTTCTCGACGCCGTCGAGGCGGGCCAACTGCACTGTCTCGCCCGTCTCGATCGCGAGCGCGTCCATGATCGGCTTCGCGCACTCCGTCAGCAGGTGGTGACCGTCGTATCGCTGGCCGACCTGCCAGGCGTGCAGCCCGAGCGTGTATCGCTTGCTGTCGTGGCGCTGTGCGAGCCATCCCGAGCCGACGAGCGTCTGCAGCAGGCCGTGGGCGCTCGAACGGGGCAGGCCGAGGTCGTCGACGATCTCGACGAATGAGGCCGAGCCGCGCTCGGCGATGAAGTCGATGAGCTCGAACGCGCGGCTCGCCGACTTCACGGGCGGCGCCGGTCGCGACGCACGCGGCGGACCGGTGTCCGCCGCGGGTGCCGTGACCGAGTCGGTCATGTCAGCTCACGCCTCGACGAGTGCCCGCTTCACGACGCTCGTGAAGAAGCCGAGTCCGTCGACGCCCGACCGCATCGCGGCCGCGGTGTCGGGGCCGAAGCCGGGCTCGACCGCGTGCTCGGGGTGCGGCATGAGGCCGACGACGTTGCCGCGGGCGTTCGAGATGCCGGCGATGTCGCGAAGCGACCCGTTCGGGTTCACGTCGACGTAGCGGAACACCACGCGACCCTCGCCCTCGAGGCGGTCGAGCGTCTCGTCGGAGGCGATGAACCCGCCCTCGCCGTTCTTCAGCGGGATCGTGATCTGCTGGCCGGCCTCGAACTCGGCGGTCCACGCGGTCGAGGTGTTCTCGACGGTGAGCACCTGGTCGCGGCAGATGAACGAGCCGTGGTCGTTGCGGATGAGCCCGCCTTCGAGCAGGCCCGCCTCGGTCAGCATCTGGAAGCCGTTGCAGATGCCGAGCACCGGCATGCCGGCGTTCGCGGCCGCGACGACCTCGGTCATGATCGGCGAGAGCGAGGCGATGGCGCCGCAGCGCAGGTAGTCGCCGTAGCTGAACCCGCCGGGCAGGATGAGCGCGTCGACGCCCTCGAGGTCGTGCGAGCCGTGCCAGAGGGCGACGGGCTCGCCGCCCGCGAGTCGCACCGCGCGCTGCGCGTCGCGGTCGTCGAGCGAGCCGGGGAAGGTGATGACGCCGATGCGCATGCGATCGCTCCCGGGGCTCAGTGGGTCTCGCCGGCGGGGGCGCCGAAGCCGTCGCCCGCGACCGACGCGGCCGAGGAGGCCTCTTCGGCGAGTTCGGCGTTGGTCACCTCGTAGTGGATGCCCACGACGTCCTCGATGACCTGGTTCGAGAGGATCTCCTCCGCGATCTGCTGCACGTTCGCGCGGAGCGCGTCGTCGACGGGCCCGTCGACGGTGAGTTCGAATCGCTTGCCGATGCGCACGCCGCTGAACGCGGTGTGGCCGGTGCGGCTGAGGGCGCCGGCGACGGCCTTCCCCTGGGGGTCGAGCAGTTCGGCCTTGGGCATCACGTCGACGACGATGGTGGGCACCGCGGTTCTCCGTCCGGTGTCGAGGGTGTGGATGCCTCGATTCTAGCCTGCGGTCGACTGCCTTCCGGTTGCGGGCTGTCCGCACCCCCGGGGGCGGGGAAGGCCTCGATGCGGCCGGCGCCGGGGGCGACGAGGATCCGCACATGAAACCCGTCGCGCAAGTACTCGCCGCCCTCGAGGCGCTGACGCTCATCACCGTCGGCGTGCTCGAATCGTTCTTCTTCCGCAGCCCCGAGCTGTATCCCATCTTCCTCATCGAGGCCGACGAGTACGAGGCCGTCGCGCTGTGGACGCGCAACGTCGGCGTCTACAACATGCTCATGGGCCTCGCCATCGTCGTGGCACTCGTCCTCGTGCATCGCTCCCAGGAGGTCGCGGGTCGCGCGATCATCCTGACGATCTCCGCGATGCACCTCGTGCTCGGCGTCTCGCTCGTGATCACGGCGCCCGAGCTGTGGCTCTCCGCCGTGTTCGAGTTCGGGCTCGCGCTCGCGGTCATCCTCGCGATCGTGCTCGGTGGACGGCGGCACGCATCCGACTCGCACGCCGCCGCGATGTAGGGGCGACTCGCACGACGCGGTGTGCCGCATGCGCCCCGCCGCGAGCGGTGCGGCGGGGCATCCGTGGGGCTCAGCGCCGCGTGAGCGCCCTGATGACGAGGCAGACGCCGACGACGGCGGCCGCGGCGATCGCGATGACGACGGCGGGGTGCTCGCGGTACCGCGCGCTGACGTACGCGACCCCGTCGTCGAGCGCTTCGCGTGCTTCGCCGGCTGCGGCGCCCGCCTGGGCGGTGATGGACTCGACGGCGTCGGCCGCGGTCTCGCGCGCGTCGCGGAGGACCCCGCCGACCGCGTCGGCGGCATCCTCGACCCGGTCGCTCAGGTCGTCGAGGTGCTCACCCGCCTCGTCGGCGAGGTCGTCGGCCAGGTCTTCGGCGCGATCGGCGGCGCGTTCCGCTGCGCGTCGGGCGGCGACGACCGCCTCGTCGAGGTTGCTCTCGGTGCCCGACATGGGGGCTCCTTTCGCGAGATGTTGCGCCATCGTACGCTCGCGGGCGGCGAGCGCCCTGAATCGGGCGAGGGGTTGCCCCAGGCCGAATCGCTTGCTATCGCCGATGAGCGGTGTCGGCGGCGAGCGGGTTGCGGCCCGGATATTCCGGACGTATTATTCCGGGCGGAATAGTTCGGGATGCCTCGGAGGGATCGACATGGCCACGCTCTCGCCCCTCGGCGTCTCGGTGCTCGCGCTGCTCGCCGAACGCGACATGCACGCCTACGAGATGTACCAGCTCATGCTCGAGCGCTCGGAGGACAAGGTCGTCAAGGTCTCGCCCGGCTCGCTCTACCGGGCCGTCGAGCGCTTCGCCGCCGACGGCCTCATCGCCGAGGTGGCCGTCGAGCGTCACGGCAACCGCCCCGAGCGCACCGTGTACGCGATCACCGACGACGGGCGCGAGCAGTTGCGTTCCACGATCGCGGGGATGCTCCGGCGCTACGTCAACGAGTACCCCGAGTTCCCCGTCGCCATCGGCGAGGCGCACCACCTGCCCGCCGCCGAGGTCGCCGAGCTGCTCGGCGAGCGGCTCGCCTCGATCCGCGAGCTGCTCGGCTTCATCGACGGGGCGCTCGAGAAGATCGCCGCCCGTGGCCTCCCGACCGCGTTCATCCTCAACGTCCACTACACCCGCACGCTGCTCGTCGCCGAGGCGACGTGGCTCGAACAGACCATCGGCGACCTCCGGTCGGGCGAACTCGCCTGGCCCGAGGCATCCGCCCATTGACCGGGGCGACCGCCCCCACCGACCGGAAGGTTCCACCCATGGAACGCACCCTGAAGCCCTGGCCCGCCCTGTGGGCGCTCGTCATCGGATTCTTCATGATCCTCGTCGACTCGACGATCGTGTCGATCGCCAACCCCGCCATCCTCGACGATCTCGACACCGACCTCACGGCGGTGATCTGGGTCACGAGCGCCTACCTGCTCGCGTACGCCGTGCCGCTGCTCATCACCGGGCGCCTCGGCGACCGCTTCGGCCCGAAGCGCGTCTACATGATCGGCCTCGTGGTCTTCACGCTGGCCTCGCTCTGGTGCGGCCTGTCCGACGACATCACCATGCTCATCGCGGCGCGCGCCCTGCAGGGGCTCGGCGCTGCGCTCATGACGCCGCAGACGATGGCCGTGATCACCCGCATCTTCCCGCCGAACCAGCGCGGCAAGGCGATGGGGCTCTGGGGCGCCGTCGCGGGCGTCGCGACCCTCGTCGGCCCGATCCTCGGCGGCGTGCTCGTCGACTCGCTCGGCTGGGAGTGGATCTTCTTCGTCAACCTGCCCGTCGGCGTCGTCGCCTTCATCGCCGCGTGGCGCCTCGTGCCGAACCTCGAGACCCACTCGCACCGCTTCGACTGGCTCGGCGTCGTGCTCAGCGCCGTCGGCATGTTCCTCGTGGTGTTCGGCATCCAGGAGGGCGAGACGTACGACTGGGGCACGATCACCGGCCCGATCACGGTCTGGGGCGTCATCGGCACGGGCCTCGTCGTGCTCGCCGGGTTCGTGGTCTGGCAGGCGTTCAACACGGCCGAGCCGCTGCTGCCGCTCGGACTCTTCCGCGACCGCAACTTCTCGCTGTCGAACGTCGCGATCACCTTCGTGGGCCTCGCGATCGTGTCGATGCCCCTGCCTCTCGCGTTCTACTACCAGGTCGCCCGCGGACTGACGCCGACGCAGGCGGCGCTCATGCTCATCCCGATGGCGGTCGTCACGGGAGCGATGGCGCCGATCGTCGGCCGGCTGGTCGACCGGGTCGACCCCAAGTGGATCGCCGTCACCGGGTTCGCGATCACGGCCGCCGCCCTCGCCTGGACGGCGACGCTGCTCCGGCCCGACACCGAGCTCTGGGTGCTGCTCATCCCCTCGGGGCTGCTCGGCCTCGGCCTCTCGGGCGTCTGGGCGCCGCTCGCCTCCTCGGCGACGCGCAACCTGCCGCAGTCGCAGGCCGGCGCGGGCTCAGGCGTCTACAACATGACCCGCCAGGTGGGCTCGGTGCTCGGCTCGGCGGCGATCGCCGCGCTCATGAACGCCCGCCTGACCGCCGAGCTGCCCGGCATCGACACGAGCGCCGCCGAACAGGCCGGCGGCGGGTCCGGCGGCATGCCGCCGCAGATCCTCGACGGCTTCACCGCGGCCATGTCGCAGTCGATGCTGCTGCCCGTCATCGGCTTCGCGGCCGGCGCGATCGTCGTGCTCTTCTTCGCCAAGCCGAAGGTCACGGTCGCATGGGGCGCGGGCGGCTCGGCACCGGCGGCCGCCGCCGATTCGACGAGCGGGGATGCCGCGGCCGACGCCGCTCGACAGCCGACCGAGTAGCCCGGCAGCGGGTCGGCGTCGGCTCGCGAGAACCTACGCCAGCCCCGCCCGCTCGGTGAGCACCTCGCGGAGCACCTCGCGCGTGAGATCGAGCCCGCGGTGCACCTCTTCGAAGCTCGTCGACAGCGGTGAGAGGCCGATGCGGAGGCCCCCCGGGTCGCGGTAGTCGGGGATGACGTCGCGCTGCCAGAGCCGGGCGGTGACCTCGCGCATCGCGTCGTGGTGCAGGGTGACGTGGCCGCCTCGCTCCTCGGCGTCGGCGGGCGAGGCGAGCGTCACGCCGAGCGGGGCGAGCCACTCGTCGGCGAGGGCGATCGCGAACTCGGTCAGGGCGACCGACTTCGTTCGCAGCGCCGGCATCCCGGCCTCTTCGATCATCGCGAGGGTCTCCTCCATCGCGAGCATCCCGACGATGGGCGCCGTGCCGCTGATGAACCGGCGGATGTCGGGCACCGGCTGGTACTCGGGCCCCATCGTGAACATGTCCTTCGTGCCCCACCAGCCCTGGATCGGCTGCTCGAGCACGCCCTGCAGGTCGTCGCGCACGTAGGCGAACGCGGGCGAGCCGGGGCCGCCGTTGAGGTACTTGTACGTGCAGCCGACGGCGAGGTCGAAGCCCCAGGCGTCGGCCTTCACCTCGACCGAGCCGGCCGAGTGGCAGAGATCCCAGAGGATGAGCGCGCCGGCGTCGTGCGCGATGCGGGTGAGCTCGGGGGCGTCGGCGAGGTACGCCGAACGGTAGGCCACGTGCGAGACCACGACGAGCGCCGTCTCGGGGCCGACGGCCTCGGCGAGCTGCTCGGGCGTGACGCCGGACGAGGTGTCGACGTCGATCCAGCGCAGGCGCATGCCCTTCTCGCGGGCGATGCCGTCGACGATGTAGCGGTCGGTCGGGAAGTTGTCGGTGTCGATCACGATCTCGCGGCGCGCGGGGTCGCGCGCGAGCTGCGCGTCGACGGCGGCGCGGGCGAGCTTGTAGAGCAGCACCGTCGTCGAGTCGCCGATGATCGTCTGGCCGGCCTTCGCCTCGATGACCGCGCGCCCGATGCGGTCGCCGATCTCGGTGGGCAGCTGCAGCCACGATTCGTCCCAGCCGCGGATGAGGCGCCCGCCCCAGTCCTCCCGGAGGAACCGTTCGACCCGCTCGATCGCCGACACGGGCGGCCGGCCGAGCGAGTTGCCGTCGAAGTAGACGAGGTCGGTGTCGGCACCGGCGAAGCGCTTGCGGTAGTGGGCGAGCCCGTCGGCGCGGTCCATGCGGCGGGCGAAGGCGAGGTTCGGGTCGAGGGTCACAACAGCTCCAGGTCGTCGTCGGGCACGACCCGCGCGTGCGCGAGCCAGTCGGGCAGGGATTCGTCGGCGGTCGGAGGTTCGCCGGGCACGAAGCTCGCGACGCCGTCGAGAGCCCAGTCGTCGCGCGCGGCGAGCGGCCACGGGTCGGTCAGGGCCGCGATGAGGTCGGATGCCCCGAGGCCGGCCTCGACGAGTGCGGCGAGCTCGGCGGCGTGCACGCCGAGTCCGGTGCCCGGCTCGCGCTCGCCGTTGCCGAGGTCGGTGCCGTAGACCACTCGCCCGCCTGCGGCGCGGAAGCGTCGCAGGTTGTCGACGGCGCAGTCGAACTCCGCGCCGCCGGCGCCGTAGCCGTTGATCCAGAGCGTCGAGATCCAGACCTGCCCCGCCGCGACGGCCCGCGCGATGAGCGCGTCGTCGATCCGCTCGGTGAACGGGGTGTGCGCGAGCGCATCGACGCCGGCGTCGATCGCGAGCGCGGCCATGCCGGCGCCCTCGACGTGCGCGACGACCGGCAGGCTTGCGGCGTGCGCCTCGGCGACGAGTTCGTCGAGCGCGTCGCGGTCGAGCACCGGCCCGTGATCGGCGTGCAGGGTGGTCTTGATGAGGGATGCCCCGAACGCGAGCTGCTCCTGCACCGCTGCGGCGACGGGGCCGGGCAGCGCGCGGTGCGTGTCGGCGGCTGGGCCGGCGGCCGGGGCGGGCTCCCGCTCGACCTCGCGCACACTTCCGGCTGCCGCCCACGGTCGCCCGCTCGGGTAACCGCCTCGGGCGGTGACGAATGCGCCGGCGTGGGCGATGCGGGGGAGGCCCTCGCGCTCGGCGGCATGCGCGACGAACTCGGGCGGCGCGCCGAGGTCGACGACCCCCGCGAGGTCGCCGCCCGCGAGCGACTCGGCGCCGACGAGCATCAGGTGCACGTGGTGGTCGATGAAGGGCGGCAGCACCACGCCGACCTCGCCGGCGTGGTCGCCGTTCAGCGATCGCCGTGCTCGGCGCGCGAGCGGGCCGAGGTCGAGGTCGTGCGGGGCGGCGCTCATCTCAGCCCGGGATCTCGGTGCGCACCGCGTACAGCTCGGGGAAGAAGGTCAGCTCGAGCGCCCGCTTGAGGAACGGCGCCCCGCTCGACCCGCCGGTGCCCGTCTTCGAGCCGATGATGCGCTCGACCGTCTTCAGGTGGCGGAAGCGCCAGAGCTGGAAGTTGTCCTCGAGGTCGACGAGCTCCTCGCACGTCTCGTACGCCGACCAGTTCTCGGCGGTGTCGCCGTAGATCTGCGCGAACACGGGCACGAGCTCGGGAGTGAAGGTCCACGCGAGGGTCACGTCGCGCTCGAGCACGGAGGCCGGGATCGGGTAGCCGGCTCGAGCGAGCAGCCGCAGGAACTCGTCGTAGAGGCTCGGCGACTCGAGGGCGTGGCGCAGCAGGGCCGTGGCCGTGGCATCCGCCTCGAAGATCTGCAGCATCTTCGCGTTCTTGTTGCCGAGCACGAACTCGACCGCGCGGTACTGGTACGACTGGAACCCGCTCGCATTGCCGAGCACCCCGCGGAACTGCGCGTACTCGGCGGGCGTCAGCGTCGCGAGCACCGACCACTGCTCGGTGAGCGTCTTCTGGATGTGCTTGACCCGGGCGATGCACTTCAGCGCCTGGCCGAGCTCGTCGGCGCGCAGCAGGTCGCGGGCCGTCTCGAGCTCGTGCAGCACGAGCTTCAGCCAGAGCTCGGTCGTCTGGTGCTGGATGATGAACAGCAGCTCGTCGTGGTGCTCGGGTCGCGAGATCGGGCGCTGCGCGCTGAGCAGGGTCGGCAGGTCGAGATAGCCGCCGTAGCTCATGCGATCGCTGAAGTCGGTGACGACGGATGCCTCGATGGTGCGGGTGTTGGCTTCGATGCCGGCGTCGCCGCCCTCGTGTTCAGTCACGGCTCAAGCCTAACCACGCGCGGTCGTTCCGCCGGCGTCGCACGGGGGGACCGACGCGACGGGCGCCCCCGCCCCGGTCGAACCGGCTCGTGCCCGTCGCGCCGCGATCCTTCTTCCCCCGAAGGAACGTCGATCCGCTTCGGGTAAACGGAGGCGACTCTCCGAATCATACGCGATGATTCCGCGTACAGTGAAGCGATGACGTCGTCGGTGTCGTCGCGCCGTGATGCGCGGCGCAATCACGAGAAACTGCTCCGCGAAGCGCGGAAGCTCTTCGGCGAGCGCGGCATCGACGCGCCGCTCGACGAGCTCGCCGCGCGCGCGGGGGTCGGCGCCGGCACGGTGTACCGGCATTTCCCGAACCGTGATGCGCTCGTGCGCGAGATCTACGACTCCGCGGTCGCCGAGCTGCACGACCTCGCCCCCGAGATCCTCGGCGCCGAGACGGGGTGGCGGTCGGTCGAGCTCTACATCGAGCGGCTCGGCGGCTGGGTCGCCGACTCGCCGTACCTGCCCGCCGTCATGCGGAGAGTCGCCGAGCTCGATCCGTCGCACCGGCCGGGCATCGAGTTCGAGCCGCTGGTCAACGGCATGATCGAGCGCGCCCAGGCCGAGGGCGCCCTGCGCGACGACGTCACGGCGGTCGACCTCAGCATCCTCGTCGACATGCTCGGCTCGCTCGGCCAGTACGGCGGCGAGTACCTGCCGTTCTGGCGCCGCCAGCTGACCATCGTGCTCGACGGGCTCCGAGCCGGGCCCGGCACGACGCCGATGCCCGGACCGGGTCAGGGTTTCGCGGCCTTCCACGACATGTCGCACGCGAAGGGGCCGAAGCCCGGCCCTCGGTGAGGCGCAGTTCGCCGGGCCGCTACACGACCACCCCGCTGGCGCGGGCCCGGTTCACCGCCTCGAGCCTCGAGCTGGCCCCGAGCCGGGCGAAGATGTCGCGCACGTGCTGCTTGACGGTCGGCAGGCTGATGACGAGCTCGCGCCGGATCTCGTCGTTCGAGTACCCCCGCGCCACGAGCCCGAGCACCTCGATCTGCCGCGGGGTGAGGCACGGCAGTCGATGCGCGCCCCGGCCGGTGCAGAGGGCCTGCACGGCGTTCGCGAGCTCAGCCGGCGCGGCGTCGGGGTCGAGCAGCAGGACGCCGCGGTCACGACCGGTCTCGCCGGGAGCGGCCCCGCGATGCAGGGCGAGCACCCGCGGGTTGCCGCCCGTCGCCCGGAGTTCGCGCAGGAAGCCCGCGCCGTGTTCGGTCGAGAGTTCGAGGTCGACGACGACGAGCTGCGCCCGGTCGGCGTCGGCGGCGATGATCGCCTCGGTGTACCCGGCGGCCTCGCCGACCGAGCTGATGCCCTGCGCCCGCAGCAGGTTCGAGAGCGCGATGCGCATCAGGCGGCGCGGCGACACGACCACCGCTCGTACGTCGCTCCGGTCATGGTGCATGTCGGGCTCCCTCGCAGGGGCCGTCGGGTACGGCCTCTGTAAGGAATATGTCCGGAATGCCCGTCTTGGTTCCAGATTTCCCAGATCGATCGGCGAATCAGCCCCGCGAGACCCGGTCGCCGACACGGATGACGCCGGGCTCGACGACGTCGGCGTAGACGGCGAGCGACATGTCGCGCGCCTTGGTGAGCGGCTTCAGCAGGCGGCCCTCGGCCGCCGTACCGTCCTGGGCGACGTCGACGGTGCGGCACCGTTCGATGCGTTCGACGAGTTCGAGCCGGGTGTCGCCGACGGTGATGGTGCCGCCGAGCCACGTCTCCTCGATGAACGGCTCGTCGGTCTCGACGACGAGATTGACACGCAGCCGTCGGGGGTCGGCGTCGATGCCGAAGTGCTCGGCGCACCACGCGAGCGACGCCGTGCCGATGATGGAGACCTGCCCGCCGTCCTGCAGCGAGACGTCGCCCTCGGGGATGATGCGGACGCTCGCGCCCATGCGCTCGGTGAGGTCGGCGTCGAGTTCGTCGTCGCCGACGAGCCAGAGCCCGTGGTCGCCGCGCTGCACCTGCACCGAGCCGTCCGCCGTCGTCGAGGCCGAGTACTCGAAGACCGCGTCGCGCCGACGGAACCGCCGGGTGTTCTTGCCCGAGGCGAACCTGCCGTCCTCGTCGGCCACGGCGAAGCCGCGGTCGCCCGTGAGCCCGCGCGCATCGAGCTGCACCTCGGTCAGCGCCTCGCCGCCCATCGCCTTGACGGGGTAGCGGCGGATCGAAGTCAGGGTGAAGCTCATCGCGGCAGCCTATCGGCCGGCAGCGCTCATTCGGCTGTGCGCACCTCGACGAGGTTCGCCCACGGGTCGTCGAACGCGAGGGTGCGGCCGTCGTCGCGGGCACCGACCCCGTAGTGCGCCATGCGCTCGCCGAGGTCGCCGAGGTCGTCGGCGGTCGGAACGACGATCTCGACCTTGCCGAGGCCGAGCGCGAGCCCGCGGCGGCCGGCGCCGCGGCTGTTCCACGTGTTCATCGCCATGTGGTGGTGGTAGCCGCCGGCCGAGACGAAGAGCGCCTGGTCGCCCATCTCGGCGGTCGTCTCGAAGCCGAGTCGCTCGACGTAGAACTCGCGGGCGCTCGCGACGTCGCCGACCGAGAGGTGCACGTGCCCGACCACCGCGTCGCCGAGCTTCGCGCCGCTGGCGACGGCGGCCGTGCCGGCGTCGCCGAGGTGGTCGCGCAGGTAGCCGTTGGGGTCGAGGTAGATGGTCGCCATCTCGACGGTGCCGTGCACCCAGCTCCACGTCGAGCGGTCGCGGTCGAAGTACAGCTCGACGCCGTTGCCTTCGGGGTCGGTGAAGTAGAAGGCCTCGCTCACGAGGTGGTCGGCGCTGCCGGTGAAGGTGCCGGGGTAGCGGGTCGCGACCGAGGCGATCGCGGTCGCGAGCGCCTCGCGGGTGTCGAAGAGGATCGCGGTGTGGAAGAGCCCCGCATCACGCGGCGACGCGTGCTTCAGCTCGGGTGCGTGCTGCAGGATCACGATCGGCGTCGTGCCGCGCCCGAGCACGGCGACGGGGCCGTCGTGGCTCAGCAGCTCGAGCGTCACGCCGTCGCGGTAGTAGCGGATCATGCCGTCGAGATCGGCGACGCGCAGCGTCACCTCACCCATGCCGGTGTCGGCCGCGAGGAGTCCGGCGCCCTCGGGCGCCCCATTGGTTGTAAGCACAACTAATCATAACGGATGCCTCGGCGAACGTATTCCGACCAGTTCGCCGCAGTGCACTATCATGCACTCATGGATGACGAGACGGAATCGCTCGCGCTCGCGATCGGTCGCCGCGTGCGCGAGCAGCGGCAGGCGCGCGAGTGGACCCTCGATCGGCTCGCGGCCGAGGCCGGGGTGAGCCGTCGCATGATCGTCAACGTCGAGCAGGGCGCCGTGAACCCGAGCGTCGGCACGCTGCTGCGGCTCAGCGATGCGCTCGGCGTCCGCCTCCCCGCCCTCGTGCACACGCGAGCCGCGGCATCCGACCTCGTCGAGGTCACCCGGCGGGGCGAGGGCGCCGTCCTCTGGACGGGCGAGCACGGCGGCCGCGGCGTGCTCGTCGCGGGCATCGAGTCGCCCGACGTGGTCGAGCTCTGGGACTGGACCCTCGAGGGCGGCGAGCGCCACGCGAGCGAGGCGCACTCCACTGGCACCCGCGAACTGCTGCAGGTGATCGACGGCGAGGTCGTCATCGAGGTCGCGGGCGTCGCCCACGGGCTCGCCGCCGGCGATGCGCTCACGTTCGCGGCCGACGTCGACCACTCCTACGCGAACCGGTCTTCGACCGCCGCCCGCTTCTCGCTCGCGGTGTTCGAGCTCGGTGTCGGCTCGTCGCATCGGACGGCGGGCTCGTGAGCCGCGCGATCGACCGGGTGCCGCCGTGGACGCTGGCGGTCGCCTCGATGCTCCTGATCCAGGCCGGCGCCGCGCTGTCGGTGCCGCTCGTCGAGCAGCTCGGCGCCGGCGGCACGGCCTGGCTGCGGCTGGCGTTCGGCGCGATCTTCTTCATCGCGATCGCGCGGCCCCCGCTGCGCCGCATCCGGCGCGTCGACGCGCTGCCGCTCATCGGGCTCGGCGTCGCGACCGGCGTGATGATGGTGGCGTTCCTCTCGGCCGTCGAGCGCATCCCGCTCGGCACCGCCGTCGCCATCGAGTTCCTCGGGCCGCTCACCGTGGCGGCGATCCGCAGCCACAGCCGCCGCATGCTCGTCTGGCCGGTGCTCGCGCTCGCCGGCGTGGTCCTGCTCACCGAGCCGTGGCACGGCGAGGTCGACCTCCTCGGCGTCGGCTTCGCCGCGCTCGCCGGGGTCGGCTGGGGCGTCTACATCCTGCTCACGCAGCGGGTGGGCGACCGGTTCTCGGGCATCAGCGGACTGTCGATCACGATCCCGATCGCTGCGATCGTGACGGCGTTCGTCGGCGTGCCGCAGGTGATCGGCCAGCTCGATTGGCGGGTGCTGCTCACCGCGGCGGCGCTCGCCCTGCTCGCCCCCGTGATCCCCTTCGGCCTCGAGATGCTGGCGCTGCGTCGCATGACCCACACGGCCTTCGGCACGCTCATGGCGCTCGAGCCCGCCTTCGGCGTGCTGCTCGGCCTCATCGTGCTCACGCAGGTGCCGTCGGCGGCGCAGGTCGCGGGCATCGTGCTCGTCGTCCTCGCGGGGGCCGGTGCGCAGCGCGGAGGGATCCGCGGGCGCCCGACCGGAGACCCCGACCTCGCGCCCCTGGAGGAACGGGTCTGAGTCCGGCGCGCGGGAGCGGGGTGCCCGGGGTGGCCACGTGCCGCCGTTCGACGGTGCCCGCGTTCGACAGCGCACCCTCGTGGCTGCGTCGCCCGGGAGCGGGTGCTGCTCCGCAAGGGGCGACCACATGACCACATGGCCACACTTCGGTGGGCGACATGGCCACGTGACCACACCCTCCGCAGAGGGATGTCGCCCGCCGGTCGAATCGCGCCGGCCGACGTCGGACGCGATTCGGCACAGGATCTCTCGGCGGCGTGTTCGACGTGCATCGGCGCAGCCCGGCGCGAGCCGGGACTACGCGCGCGGCTGGCTGAACCGCAGCATGTTGCCCGCGGGGTCGCGGAAGGCGCAGTCGCGGACCCCGTAGAACTGGTCCATCGGCTCTTGCAGCACGTCGGCGCCGGCGGCGCGGATCGTCTCGAACGTCGCGTCGATGTCGGAGGTCATGAAGTTCACGCCGCGCAGCAGGCCCTTGGCCAGCAGCTGCGCCGCGGCATCCTTGTCGGCCTGGGTGGCGTTGGGGTCGGCGATCGGCGGTTCGAGCACGATGTTCACGTCGGGCTGCGAGGGCGAGCCGACGGTGACCCACCGCATGCCCTCGTAGGCGATGTCGTTGCGCACCTCGAGGCCGAGCACGTCGCGGTAGAACGGGATCGCGGTCTCGTGGTCGTCGACGGCGATGAAGCACTGGGAGAGTGAGATGTCCATGACCCCGACGCTACCGAGGCGCGATCTTGCCCGCTTCTCCATTTCTGACGGGTCGCGTCTGGATCTTCACGATGCACGCCGGGATGGGCGCCGCGACGTCGTGCGAGCGGGCCCGGTAGGCGCTCGGGCTCTCGCCGACGAGCTCGGTGAAGCGCGAGCTGAACGAGCCGAGCGACGTACAGCCGACCGCGAAGCAGACCTCGGTCACGCTGAGGTCGCCCCGGCGCAGCAGCGCCTTCGCCCGCTCGATGCGCCGGGTCATCAGGTAGCCGTACGGCGTCTCGCCGTACGCCTCGCGGAAGCTGCGCGAGAAGTGCCCCGACGACATCAGCGCGACGCGCGCGAGCGCCTCGACGTCGAGCGGCTGCTCGTAGTCGCGGTCCATCGTGTCGCGGGCCCGGCGCAGGCGCACCAGATCGTCGAGGTTCACGTCACCACTCTGGCACAGGGCGGTGCGAACCGGTCAGGATGACCCGTCAGACGGCGGCCGGGCGCTCGAGCCGCTCGAGCAGCTCGCGGTAGCGCGCCGCCGTCTGCTCGACGATCTCGTGGGGGAGCGTCGGCGGCGTCTCCGAGACGTCCTGGTCCCAGTTGGCGCTCAGCCAGTCGCGCACGATCTGCTTGTCGAAGCTCGCCATGCGCAGCTCGGGCGTCGCCGCCGAGGCGAACACCGCGGCATCCCAGTAGCGACTCGAATCGCTCGTGAGCACCTCGTCGGCGAGCGTCACGATGCCCGTCGCGCGGTCGGCGCCGAACTCGAACTTCGTGTCGGCCAGGATCACCCCTCGGGCCTCGGCGATCGCGGAGGCGCGGGCGAAGATCTCGAGCGAGAGGGCCCGCAGCTGCTCGGCGACGACCTCGCCGACGAGCTCGACCGTGCGCTCGTAGGTGATGTTCTCGTCGTGCTCGCCGAGCGGGGCCTTCCACGCGGGGGTGTAGATCGGCTCGGGCAGGCGGTCGCCGTTCTCGAGGCCCTCGGGCAGCGGGATGCCGCCGATCGCTCCCGTCTCGACGTACTCCTTGTAGCCGCCGCCGGTGAGGTAGCCGCGCACGACGCACTCGATCGGGAACATGTCGAGCGTGCGGCAGAGCGTCGCCCGATCGGCGACCTCGGCCGGGACCTCGGGCAGCTCGAGCGCCTCGAGCCGGTCGTCGAGCGGGTGCGCCAGGTGGTTCGGCACCTCGGGCAGCTGGTCGAACCACCAGTGGGTGAGCGAGGTGAGGAGCGCCCCCTTGCCGGGGATCGCGGGCTCGAGCAGGTGGTCGTACGCGCTGACCCGGTCGCTCGCGACGACGAGCACGACGGGCGAGACGGCGAGCGGGTCGCCCGTCCAGCTGTCATCGTCGGTCATCAGCTTCGTCGGCACGTAGAGGTCGCGCACCTTGCCCGAATAGACGTGGGTCCAGCCGGTCAGTTCACCGGTCTCGCTCATGCTCGCTCCTCGTGCTGGATCACTCGGCGACGCGCGCCGCGATGTCGGTGCGGTACTGGCCGCCGTCGAGGCGGATCCGACCCAGCGCCTCATAGGCGCGGCGCCGGGCGTCGGCGAAGCCGTCGCCCACGGCCACGACGTTGAGCACGCGGCCGCCCGTCGAGAGCAGCGGGGCCTCGTCACCGGCCTGGGCGTCGTCGGCCAGTGCGCCGACGGCGGTCGCGGCGTGCGCGAGGTGCACCCCGGGCACGGATGCCGCGGCATCGAGCCCGTCGATGGCCCGGCCCGTCTCGGGGGACTCGGGGTAGCCCTCGCTCGCGAGCACCACGGTCACGGCGGCCTCGTCGCTGAACACCGGGCGGTCGAGCTCGCCGAGCCCGCCCGTCGCCGCTGCGAGCAGCAGACCCGAGAGCGGGGTCTCGAGGCGGGGCAGCACGACCTGCGTCTCGGGGTCGCCGAAGCGCGCGTTGAACTCGATCACGCGGATGCCGCGCGAAGTGAGGATGAGCCCCGCGTAGAGGAGCCCGATGAACGGCGTCTGCTCGTCGGCGAGCTGCCGCACCGTCGGCAGGGCGATGGTCTCGATGACCTCGTCGACGAAGGCCTGCTCGCTGCCGAAACGGCCGCCGCGGCCGTCGACCGCGTCACCGAGCCAGGGCAGCGGCGAGTACGCGCCCATGCCGCCGGTGTTGGGGCCGGCGTCGCCGTCGAGGAGGCGCTTGAAGTCCTGCGCGGGCGAGAGCGGCAGCACGTTCGTGCCGTCGGAGAGAAGGAACAGCGAGACCTCCTGGCCGTCGAGGAACTCCTCGACGAGCACGGGGCCCTGCTGCAGGTAGTGGACGGCGTGCGCGAGCGCGGCGTCGCGGTCGTCGGTGACGAGC
Source organism: Agromyces sp. NPDC057679 (assembly GCF_042799635.1). NCBI lineage: Bacteria > Bacillati > Actinomycetota > Actinomycetes > Micrococcales > Microbacteriaceae > Agromyces > Agromyces sp. NPDC057679. Next base: position 535,613 of record NZ_JBHVIK010000002.1, read on the forward strand.
ACGCCCTTGCCGGCGGCGAGGCCGTCGGCCTTCACGACGTACGGGGCGCCGAACTCGTCGAGCGTCGTCGCGACCTCGTCGAGGGTCGTCGCGAGGGTCGCGCGCCCGGTGGGCACGTTCGCGGCCTCCATGATGCGCTTGGCGAAGGTCTTCGAGCCCTCGAGCGCGGCCGCCTGCCGGCCCGGGCCGAACACCGGGATGCCGCGGGCGCGCAGCGCATCGGCGACGCCGGCGACGAGCGGCGCCTCGGGGCCGACGACGACGAGCTCGATGCCGTTGTCGGCGGCGTAGCCGGTGACGAGCGCGGCGTCGGTCGCGTCGAGGCCGACGGTCGTCACGCTGCCGCGGGCCGACGAGGTCGGCGAGGCCGCGATGCCGGCGTTGCCGGGGGCCGCGACGATCTCGTGCCCGGCCTCCTCATCGAGGAGCGCGAGGATGATGGCGTGCTCGCGCGCGCCCGAGCCGAGGACGAGGATTCTCACCGCATCAGGCTACCCCGTCCGGCCGGTCGGGCTCGTCGGTGCCCCCTGAGAGGATGGAGGCATGGCACGAGCGAGGATCGGCGACGACATCGGACAGGCGGCGCTCGCCACGGTGCGCGCGGTGACGGCCGACGGCGGCGACGCCGCGGCATCCGTCGACCGCTCGACCCTCGCACTCGCGGTGCGCTACTCGCTGCAGCTGCTCGCCGAGCGCGCCCCCGGCGGCACCCTCGAGGTGCGCGTGCCGCCGTACGCGGCCGTGCAGTGCGTCGAGGGCCCGAAGCACACGCGCGGCACTCCGCCCAACGTGATCGAGACGGATGCCTCGACCTGGCTCGCGCTCGCGACCGGCCGCCTGTCGTGGGCCGACGCACGGGCGAGCGGGCGGGTGCACGCCTCGGGCCAGCGCGCCGAGCTCGACGGGCTGCTGCCCGTCGCCTGATCCGTCGGCGGCTCGCCGTAGCATCCGAGGATGGAACCCTTCACGATCTCCGTCCGACCCGACGAGCTCGACGAGCTGCGTGCGCGCCTCGAGCGCTCGCGATTCACGGCACCGAACGCACCCGGGTGGGAGGCGGGCGCAGATCCCGAGTTCCTCCGAACGCTCGTCGACCACTGGGCGCACGACTTCGACTGGCGCGCCGCCGAGGCGCGGTTGAACGCCTACCCGCAGTTCATCGACCGGGGGCAGCACTTCGTGCACCTGCGCCGCGATGCGAACCGCCCGCCCGTGCTGCTCGCGCACGGCTGGCCGAGCAGCTTCCTCGAGATGCTGCCGCTCGCCGAGCTGCTCGACGTCGACGTCGTCATCCCGTCGCTGCCCGGGTTCCTCTGGTCCGAGCTCCCCGAGGGGCCGTTGACGCGCGCCGCGATGGCCGAGCGGTACCACTCGCTCATGACCGAGACCCTCGGATACTCGCGCTACTTCGTGTTCGGCGGCGACATCGGCGGCGTCGTCGCCGGGTGGCTCGGCGCGGTGCATCCCGACGAGGTCGCGGGCGTGCACATGATCCACGGGCCGTTCCCCGCCGACTTCGACGCGTCGCCGATCACGCCCGAGGAGCAGGCGTTCCTCGATGCCGACGACGAGCGCGACGAGACCGACTCGGGCTACAGCGACATCATGGGCACGCGCCCCGACACGATCGCGGCCGCACTGGTCGACTCGCCGGTCGGGCTCGCCGCCTGGATCATCGACAAGCTGCGCGCCTGGAGCGACTGCGGCGGCGACCTCGAGTCGCGCTTCGATCGCGACGCGCTGTGCGAGCTGCTCACCCTGTACTGGGTGACGGGGTCGATCGGCACGTCGTTCCGCCAGTACTTCGACTACTCCGAGAACACTCCGCGCCCGACGATCACGGCGCCGGTCGCGGTCACGCTGAGCAGCGAACCGCCGTTCGAGCTCTTCCCGCGGTCGATCGCCGAGCGGGCCGCGAGCGACCTCCGGCAGTACTCGACGCCGGGGCGCGGCGGTCACTTCCTCGCCTTCGAGGAGCCGCAGCTCGTCGCCGACGAACTCCGTGCGTTCATGCGGTCGGTCGGGTAGTCCGGGTCCGACGCTCGACGCTCGGCCCGGTCGCACGAGTCCCCGCGCGCCGCGCTCGCGTCAGCGCACGGGCAGCACGAGCGGCACGCCCGTGCGAGGGTGCGGCACGACCTCGACGGGCTGCCCGTAGACGGCCTCGATGCGCTCGGCCGTGAGCACCTCGGCCGGAGACCCGCTCGTGACGACCCGCCCCCGGTCGAGCAGCGTGACGTCGTCGGCGTAGGCGGCCGCGAGGTTCAGGTCGTGCAGGACCACGACCACGGTGTCGCCCGCCTCGGCGTGCGCGCGGGCGAGGCGCAGCACGTCCTCCTGATGCCGCAGGTCGAGCGCCGCGGTCGGCTCGTCGAGCAGCATCACGTGCGCCTGCTGGGCGATCACGCGGGCGAGGGCGACGCGCGCCCGCTCTCCGCCCGAGAGCGACGGCACGGTGCGCAGGCCGAGGTGCGTGACATCCGTCGCCGCCATCGCCCGATCGACCGCGTCGTCGTCGTCGGCCTCGGCCGTGCGCGCCCAGGGGTGCCGGCCCATCTCGACGACCTCGCGCACCGGGAACGGGAACGAGACCTGATGCTCCTGCGTGAGCACCGCACGGGCCCGCGCGAGCTCACGGAGCGGCCAGCCGCCGAGCTCGCGCCCGCCGAGCGAGACCGAGCCCGAACTCGGTCGCCGATCGCCGGCGAGCACGCCGAGGAGCGTCGACTTGCCGGCGCCGTTCGGGCCGATGAGCGCGTGCAGGCGCCCGGCGGTCGCCCGGAAGTCGACCTCGTCGAGCAGGAGGGCTTCGTCGATGCGGACGGTCAGGGCGCGGGTCTCGAGGGCGGTCGCGGCAGTCGAGGCGGCTGCAGCAGTGGCGCCGGCGGTGTCGGTCGCGTCGATCCCGTCGGTCGCGGAGCGGGTCATCCCCATCCTCCCGAGCGCTTGCGGGTGCGTCGCAGCAGCCAGAAGAAGAACGGCCCGCCGACGAGCGAGGTGAGCATGCCGATCGGCAGGTCGGCCATCGGCACCGCCGTGCGGGCGAAGAGGTCGGCGAGCACGAGCAGCAGTGCGCCGCCGAGGGCGCCGGCGACGAGCAGGGGGCGGTGGGCCGGGCCGATCACCATGCGCATGAGGTGCGGCACGATGAGCCCGACGAACGCGATGATGCCCGCGAACGCCACAGCGGCGCAGGTGAGCACCGCCACGACGACGATCGACACGATGCGCACCCGTTCGACGTGCACGCCGAGGTGGCGGGCGCCGCGCTCGCCGAGGCTGAACAGGTCGAGCCGGCGCGCGAGCACGAGCGAGATCGCGACGCCGACGGCGACGAGCGGCAGCATCACGGCGACCTCGTTCCAGCGGGCGCCGTTCAGCGAGCCGAGCTGCCAGAACACGATCTCCTCGCGGCTCTGCGTGTCGCCGAGGAAGGTGAACAGGGCGAGCGCGCCCTGCGCGAAGGCGTTGATCGCGATGCCGGTGAGCACGAGCGTCACGACCTCGGTGCGCCCGCCGGCGCGGCTCGCGAAGTAGACGATGAGCGTCGTCGCGAGACCGGCTGCGAACGCCGCGCCCGCCGTCGCCCACTCGCCGAGCGCCGTCCAGCCGAGCACGATCGAGGCGGCTGCACCCAGGGCAGCGCCCGAGGAGACGCCGACGACTCCGGGCTCGGCGAGGGGGTTCGCGAACACGGCCTGCATGACCGTGCCGGCGACCGCGAGCGCGGCGCCGATGAGGAGGCCCATCGCGATGCGCGGGAACCTGATCGTCCAGAGCGCCGAGTCGGCGTTCGGCACGGCCTCGGGGGCGTCGTGGAGTCCGAGCGCGCGGAGGATCGACGCCCACACCTCGCCCGGTGGGATCTGCAGCTGGCCGCTGCCCGCCGACCAGACGATCGCGACCACGAGGGCGATCGAGAGCCCGCCGATGAGGATGCCGCGCCGCAGGGCCGCGCCTGGAATGCTCGGTCGCGTGGTCGGGTCGGCGCGCTGCGGTCCGGCCTTCGCGCCGGGTGCTCGATCGGGGGGAGCCGTCGGCGCGTCCCGCACCGTGCGCGCCGCCGCGGCCTCGGCCGTCTCGGTCATGTCGTCACTCGCCGTCGCTCGCGGGGCCCGATTGCGCAGGCGCGTAGACGGCCCGGGCGAGCGCCTCGACGACGGCCGGGGTGCGGGGGCCGAAGCCGAGGATCTCGGTGTCGGCCATGTCGACGAAGCGCCGGTGCGCGCCGGCCGGCGTCGAGGCGAGCGCCGGCAGCCGCTCCAGCAGCCCGTCGACCCCGCCCACCGACTCGAGCCCGCCCGACATCAGCAGCACGAGCTCGGGCTTCGCCTCGACGAGGGCCTCGGCCGTGATGGGCCGCATGCCGACCCAGCCGATCTCCTCGGCGACGTCGACACCGCCGACGGCGTCGATCAGCGAGTCGGCGCCCGACTCGGCGCCGAAGAGGTAGTAGACGTTCGCGTCGCCGCGCACGTAGAGGAAGAGCGTGCGGGGGCGATCGGCCGCATCGGCGGGGATCGCTGCGGCGATCGCGGCGTTCACGCGCTCGAGTTCGTCGCCGACGAGCTTCGCGAGGGCGTCACCCCTGGCCGGCACGCCGAGCGCGGCCGCGACCTCCGCGATGATCTCGTCGACGTTGTCGACGCTGCGCTCACGGGTGGTCGTGACGACCGGGATGCCGGCGTCGCGAAGCTGATCGAGCACGGAGCGCGGGCCGAGCGTCGTGTCGGTGATGACGAGGTCTGGGTCGAGCGCGAGGATCGCCTCGGCGCTGATCGAGTGCCCGTCGTGGGTGACCACGGGAAGGTCGGCCGCCTCCGCGAAGCCGGTGGAGCCGTCGCGGCCGACGAGCAGCTCGCCGAGGCCGAGGCCGTGCACGGTCGCGGCGAGCGTACCGGCGATGTCGAGGGCGAGCACGCGGTCGGCTCGCTCGACGGTGACCTCGGTGCCGCTCGCGTCGGTGAGGGTGACGGGCAGTGCCGGCTGCTCGTCGGAGTCGATCACGGGCAGGGCGGTGTCGGCGAGGCAGGCGGTGGAGGGGCCCTCGACGTCGCGCGGGGCGTCGGCGAGGTCGAGTTCGGCGAACGGCAGCTCGGTGCCGACGCACTCGGGCTCGACCCCGCCGCCGGCGTCGGCGGCGGACGGGGCGGCGCAGCCGCTGAGCATGAGCGGTGCCGCGGCGAGCAGCGCGGTCGCGGCGAGGCGCGCGCGCAACGCCCGCCGGGGGAGCGGCGGGCGGCGTCGCGTCGCGGACGACGGAGGAGTGTGGGGAGCCATCGACTTAAGGTTAGCCTTACCTATGTTCCGGCTTGACATCGGGAGAATCGGGCATCTAGCTTCTTAGCTAAGCCTAAGCTAACTTCTCCGGTTTCTCCGCAGATGATGCTCGGCGCCCCCATCCCCGTGATCGTCGCGTGCGCGCGCCTGATCGCCATGCCCAGAAGGACCGCGTCGTGACGACACCGTCAGCCATGCCCGTATCCGCACCTCCGAGACGCCGATGGCTCGCGGGCCTCGTCGCCCTCGCGCTCGCCCTCGGCGGATCGCTCGCCGCGACCGCGCCCGCGCTCGCCGACGGCGGCCCCACGGTCTCCGTCACCGAGGCACCCCGCGACGGCGGCACCGTGACCGTGACCGGCTCGGGCTTCACGGCCGACCGCACCGGCGTCTACATCGGCGTCGGCCCGGCCTCGGCTTCGGGGTTCTATTCCGCCGGCATCACCGAGAGCGGCACGGTCTGGGTCGCGACCGGCCTCGCGGCGACCGCGACGCGGGCGCAGATGACGGCCGACGGATCGTTCGAGCTGCAGCTCGAGGTACCGGCCGTCGGCGACACCGAGCTCGCCGTGTTCACCTCGCGGGCCCACGGCGGCGGCATGATGGGCGATCTCACCCAGGACACCGCCACCTCGGTCGTCTACGCGGCCGCGCCGGTCGATCCCGTGGACCCGGTGGACCCGGTGGACCCGGTCGATCCGGTGGACCCGGTGGACCCGGTCGACCCCGTCGATCCGGTGGACCCCGTCGATCCCGCGGCGCCGAAGCCGGTGCTGTCGTTGTCGAAGTCGGCAGGACTTGCTGCTGATGGTGAGACGGTGACGGTGACGGGCAAGAACTACAACCCGTCGCAGGCGATGTATCTCACGTTGTGCTCGGATGTGCCGTTGGAGGACGTGTCGTTCGCGTTCATCTCGGCGGGGTGCACGGCGGGTGCGAAGTTGGTGACGCCGTCGCCGCGTTCGCCGTCGATGGTGAAGCTCGAGGCGGATGGCTCGTTCACGACGCAGTTCACGGTGACGTCGAAGGGGGCGTCGACCGCGGTGTACACGATCGCCGATCACACGGCGATGCAGGATCGCTCGCAGGACGCGAAGGTCACGGTCACGTTCGCGGCGCCGAAGCCGGTGCTGTCGTTGTCGAAGTCGGCAGGGCTTGCTGCTGATGGTGAGACGGTGACGGTGACGGGGAAGAACTACAACCCGTCGCAGGCGATGTATCTCACGTTGTGCTCGGATGTGTCGTTGGAGGACGTGTCGTTCGCGTTCATCTCGGCGGGGTGCACGGCGGGTGCGAAGTTGGTGACGCCGTCGCCGCGTTCGCCGTCGATGGTGAAGCTCGAGGCGGATGGCTCGTTCACGACGCAGTTCACGGTGACGTCGAAGGGGGCGTCGACCGCGGTGTACACGATCGCCGATCACACGGCGATGCAGGATCGTTCGCAGGATGCGAAGGTGACCGTCACGTTCGCCGCACCGAAGCCGGTGCTGTCGTTGTCGAAGTCGGCAGGGCTTGCTGCTGATGGTGAGACGGTGACGGTGACGGGGAAGAACTACAACCCGTCGCAGGCGATGTATCTCACGTTGTGCTCGGATGTGCCGTTGGAGGACGTGTCGTTCGCGTTCATCTCGGCGGGGTGCACGGCGGGTGCGAAGTTGGTGACGCCGTCGCCGCGTTCGCCGTCGATGGTGAAGCTCGAGGCGGATGGCTCGTTCACGACGCAGTTCACGGTGACGTCGAAGGGGGCGTCGACCGCGGTGTACACGATCGCCGATCACACGGCGATGCAGGATCGCTCGCAGGACGCGAAGGTGACCGTCACGTTCGCCGCACCCGAGCCGACCGGCCCGGTCGTCACCGTGACGCCGTCGACCGACGTCGACCCAGCGAAGGACAACACCTTCACGATCACGGGCTCCGGCTACACCGGCGCGAGCGCGGCCTTCGGCGCCTACGTGCTGCTCGGCGACGCCGCCATCTGGTCGGGCGACGGCCCGCTCGTCGCCGACGGCTGGCTCGCGCAGGCCTGGGTGCGGCCCGCGCAGATCGTCGACGGTGCGTTCACCACGACCATCACGATTCCGAAGGGGAGCTTCGACGCGTCGAAGCGGTACGTCGTCGCGACCTCGGCTGCGCACGGCCTCTCGGCCACCGATCGCACGCTCGACGCGTTCGCGCCGATCGGCGTGAAGTCGGGCGCGACCCCGCCGACCACTCCGCCCACCACTCCGCCGACGAAGCCGACGATCCCGGGCGGCTCGCTCAGCTGGGGCGTGTACTCGGCGTTCACCGACTACGTCACCGGCCCGATCGCGAAGGGCAGCATCTCGGTCACGGGCGGTGCGACGCAGTCGGGCGGTGTGTTCCAGTTCGGTCAGACGGGCGGCAGCTTCACCGCGACGGCGAACCGCGGCACGGCCGAGTACGGCGGCACGATCGGATTCAGCGGCCACGGCGGGCAGCTCGCGGTGACCTTCGCCGACCCGACGCTGCGCGTCATGTCGCCGACCGCCGGCATCCTCAGCGTCGTCGTCGACGGCACCCGGGTCGACCTCGCGAGCGTCGACCTCGGCGCCGCCGCCCGCAGTGCCTCGAACGGGGCCGTGCGATTCGCCGGCGCCCCCGTCAGCCTGCTGCCCACGGGCGTCGCCGCGTTCAACGGCTTCTACGGTGCCGGGCACGCGCTCGCGCCGCTGACGGCGGTGCTCGGCGCGCCCGCTGCGGCCCCGGCGGGCGGGACGGGTGTGGTCGCGACCGTCGCCGCGGCGAAGCCGACTCGGGAGATCCCGGGCACGCCGCCCGCGACCACGGGCATCGACCTCGACCAGGCCACGCTGGCCGCCCTCGTGGCCGGTGAGCGCGTGACCGTCTCGGCCGGCGGCTTCGAGCCGAACGAGACCGACATCCACGTCGTCGTCTACTCCGAGCCGACCGTGCTCGCACGCGACCTGGAAGCCGATGCCGAGGGCGTCGTGACGTGGACGGGCGCGCTGCCGGCCGGCCTCGAGGCGGGCGAGCACACGCTCACCTTCCAGGGCTCGGTCGCGAAGGGCGTGCGCTTCACGCTCGCCGCACCGAGCGGGCAGTGCGCCGTCGCCGGCGCCACGCTCGACTGGGGCGTCAAGGAGTCGTTCCGCTCGTACCTCTCGAGCGGCATCGCGAACGGCGCCTGGGAGGTGCAGGGTGTGACCGAGACCGACGGCGTGTTCGGCTTCACGGCCGGCACGGGGGCATTCGACGCCTCGGCCGAGCGCGGCACCGTCGCCTTCGGCGGAAGCATCCGCTTCACCGGTCACGAGGGCGTGCTCGACACGACCGTCTCGAACCCGGGCCTCGAGTTCGACGGCACCGAGCTCGCGTACCTGACGCTCGACGTCAGCGGCACGACCCAGGACGGCACGCCGGTCGAGGCGAAGCGGGTGCGGTTCGCCGACCTCGACCTCGCCTCGGGGTTCGCGACCGGTGACGGCTCGCTCACGGGCACGGCCGTGCCCGCGACGCTCACCGCCGACGGCGCCGCCGCGTTCGGCACCTACGGCGCCGGCGAGGAGCTCGACCCCGTCACGTTCCTCATTCCGCTCGCAGCCGAGTGCGGCGTCGTCGCCGCGGTCGACGACGAGGGCGTCGAGAAGGTCGCGATCGACGACGAGCCCACGGCGGATGCCTCGGCCACGGCCGCCGGCATCCCGGCCTGGCTGCTCTGGACCGGCCTCGGGCTGATCGTCGCGGCGCTCATCGCGCTCGTCGCCGTGCTGCTGATGCGGGCGCGCCGCTCCGCGGCCTGACGCGAGGAGCCCGAGGGGCGGCCGGCGGAGACGCCGGCCGCCCCTTCGTCGTCCCGGGGCGATCGCACAGCCCGATGCGGGACAATGGAAGGGTGAGCGACACCCACGATCAGCCCGAGACCCCCGAGCCCGCCGGGCAGGTGCCGGCCGAGGCATCCGCGACGCCGACCGAGTCGGCGCCCGAGCCGCAGTACCGCACCGAGGCGAGCCGCGACGAGGTCGTCGTTCGCCGTTCCCCCCGTTACGCCGCGTTCATGCTCGCGGGCGCCGTCGTCGGCGCGATCGTCGCCCTCGTGCTCTCGTTCTCGTTCGCCCCCAGCGACGCCGAGCTCGCGAGGCGCGTGGCCGACGACTTCACCTACAGCCAGGGCCAGGTGTTCGGCTTCCTGCTCGTCTGCGGCGTGGTGGTCGGCGGCGGCCTCGGCGCGCTCGTCGCGCTCGTCGTCGACCGGTCGATGTCGCGACGGACCACCCGGGCGCTCGCCGAGCACGACGAGACGCACCGCGTCGACGGCTAGGACAAAGGCCAGCCGGGGTGCCTCTCGGCTCGGGCATGACGTCACTGATACCTGAGACGGATCAGTGACGTAGCAGCGCGACGGGCACACCCCCGGGGGCGTGCCCGTGCGCCGATCAGCTCAGCTGCGTGCGCTCCACCCAGCCGAGGTACTCCTCGGTGACCGTGCCGGTGACGTACTCGCCGGTGAAGCACGAGAGATCGAGCTGCTCGATCGAAGTGCCCTCGGTGATCGCGGCCTGGAGGTCGGCGACCTCCTGGTAGATCATGTGGTCGGCGCCGAGCTCGGCCGCGATCTCGGGGATCTTGCGGCCGTGCGCGATGAGTTCCTGCCGGCTCGGCATGTTGATGCCGTAGACGTGCGGGTAGCGCACGGGCGGGGCAGCCGAGGCGAACGTCACCTTGTTGGCGCCGGCGTCGCGGGCCATCTGCACGATCTGCTGCGACGTCGTGCCGCGCACGATCGAGTCGTCGACGATGAGGATGTTCTTGCCGCGGAACTCGGTGCCCATCGCGTTCAGCTTCTGGCGCACCGAACGCTTGCGCTCGGCCTGGCCCGGCATGATGAAGGTGCGGCCGACGTAGCGGTTCTTGTAGAAGCCCTCGCGGTACTCGATGCCGAGCTTCTGCGCGACCTGCATCGCCGAGGGGCGGGACGAGTCGGGGATCGGCATGACCACGTCGATGTCGCCGAGCGGCATGTGCGTCGCGACCGTGTCGGCCAACCGGTCGCCCATGCGCAGGCGCGACTCGTAGACCGAGATGCCGTTCATGACCGAGTCGGGGCGGGCCAGGTAGACGTACTCGAACGAGCACGGCACGAGGGTCGGGTTCTTCGCGCACTGGCGCGAGATCATCTCGCCGTCGAGGGTGATGAAGATCGCCTCGCCGGGCTCGACGTCGCGCACGATCTCGTAGTCGCCGTTCTCGAGCACGAGCGACTCGGAGGCGACGATCCACTCGTCGCGGCCGGCGTCGGTCACGCGCTTGCCGAGGATGAGCGGACGGATGCCGAAGGGGTCGCGGAACGCGAGCAGGCCGTAGCCGGCGATCAGCGAGATGACGGCGTACGAGCCCTCGACGCGCTCGTGCACGTTCGCGACGGCCTGGAAGATCTGGTCGGGGTCGAGCTCGAGGCCCTTGATCTGCCCCTGCAGCTCGGTCGCGAGCACGTTGAGCAGCATCTCGGTGTCGCTCGTCGAGTTCACGTGGCGGCGGTCGATCGAGAACAGCTCGCTCGAGAGCTCCCGCGTGTTCGTGAGGTTGCCGTTGTGCACGAGGATGATGCCGTACGGCGCGTTCACGTAGAACGGCTGCGCCTCCTCCTCGCGTTCGGCGGCGCCCTTCGTCGTGTAGCGCACGTGGCCGAGGCCCATGTTGCCGATGAGCGAGCGCATGTCGCGGGTGCGGAACGCCTCGCGCACCTGCCCCCGCGCCTTCGCCATGTGGAAGACGGGGCCGTCGGCGGTGGCGATGCCCGTCGAGTCCTGCCCGCGGTGCTGCAGGAGGAGCAGGCTGTCGTAGATCTGCTGGTTGACGGGCTCGGTGGAGACGATGCCGACGATGCCGCACATGCGAGCGATGGCTCCTCGTGGGGGTGTGGTGAGCGACCGGATCCGGCCTCGTCGATTCTCCCACACTGCGCGGGTGAGCCCGCCGTGCGCGGGCGGTCGCTCAGATGCGCAGCTTCGGCCGCCAGCCGCGGGTCGAGACCGCGAGCTCGTTCCACGCGTTGACCGACACGATGAGCGCGAGCAGCGCCGCCAGTTCGTCGTCGGAGAATGCGCCGGATGCCTCGTGCCAGACGTCGTCGGGAACGTGCGTCTCGGACAGCCGGGTGACGGCGTCGACGAGGGTGAACGCCGCCCGCTCGCGCGCCGTGAAGAAGTTCGACTCGGGCCAGACCGCGACGGCGTAGAGCCGCTGCACGGGCTCGCCGGCCGTCACCGCGTCGCGCGAGTGCAGGTCGACGCAGTAGGAGCAGCCGTTGAGCTGGGAGGCGCGCAGCCGCACGAGCTCGCGGAGGCCCTTCTCGATGCCCGCGCGGTCGGCCTCGGCCTCGGCCGCCTCGTCGAGTGCGGTCACGGCACGGACGAACGCGGGGGCGACGCCGTCGAGGTCGAGGCGGCGAACGGGCGCGACGGGGGCGGCGGGAGGGGCGGATTCGGTGATCGTCGTGGTCATGGGAATCACGCTACGGCGGGCTCGTCGCGCTGGTAACGTCCAATCCCATGGCACAGGATTGGGCCGATTCCGGATTGGATCTGCACGTCGAACTCGACCCTCGACGCAAGGCCGCCTCGCTCGAGGAGGCGCTGCGCGGCGCGGTCGTCGACGGACGGCTCGAACCGGGCACCCGACTGCCGCCGACCCGCACGCTCGCGGTCGACCTCGGCATCGCCCGCAACAGCGTCGCCGAGGTGTACGCGCGGCTGGTCGGCGAGGGCCGCCTCGAGGCCCGCGTCGGATCGGGCACCTGGGTGCGCGAGGTCTCCGCGCCGGCACCCGGCGCTCGCGTCGACCGTTCGACCCGGTTCGACCTCGACCTGCGGGGCGGGCTCCCCGACTCGTCGGGCTTCGCCCGCTCGGCGTGGGCGCGCGCGGTCGCGCGGTCGATCGCCGATGCGCCGGCGGCCGCCTTCGCCTATGGGGCGCCCGAGGGGGCCGTCGAACTGCGCCGGCCGCTCGCCGAGTACCTCGCCCGCACCCGCGGTGTGGTCGCCGGCGCCGACGACGTCGTGGTCGCCCACGGCTTCGGCGAGCTGCTCTCGCTCGTCGCCCGGGCGATCGCCGCCCGTGGAGGCCGGCGCATCGCGGTCGAGGCGTACGGGCACGCCTCGCACCGCTCGGTGCTCGCCGCCGCCGGGCTCGAACCCGTGCCGGTCCCGCTCGACGCGGACGGCCTCGTGGTCGAGCGACTCGACGGCCTCGGCCTCGACGCCGTGCTCGTGACTCCCGCCCACCAGTTCCCCACTGGGGTGCCGCTCTCGGCCTCGCGCCGTGCGTCGCTCGCCGAGTGGGCGCGCGCGGCCGGGGCGATCGTGATCGAGGACGACTACGACGGCGAGTTCCGGTTCGACGGGCGCGCGATCGGGGCGTTCCAGGCGATCGCGCCCGAGCAGACCGTCTACGGCGGCACCGCGAGCAAGTCGCTCTCGCCGGCGCTCGGCATCGGCTGGGGCGTCGTCCCGAAGAGGATGCGCGACGAGGTGCTCGAGCAGCGACGGCTGAGCGGCGCGGCGACCGACGCGATCTCGCAGCTCGCGCTCGCCGCGCTCATCGCCGCGGGCGACCTCGACCGGGCGGTGCGCGGTGCGCGCCTGCGGTACCGGGCCCGGCGCGAGCGGTTCGAGCGCCTCGTCGCCGAACGGCTGCCGGGCACCCGCGTGGCCGGCCTCGAGGCGGGCCTCCACTGCCTGCTCGAGCTGCCCGACGGAGTCGGCGAGCTCGACGTCGAGCGGGGCGGCGCCGCGCTCGGCCTGCGCTTCGGAGGCCTCGCCGGGTACGCCGCGGATGCCGCGACGGCCGCCTCTCGGCCGCCGACGATGGTCATCGGCTACGGTGCGCCGCCCGAGCACCGCTTCGACCGTGCGGTCGCCGCGGTGGTCGCGTCGGTCGAGGGCGCCCGCGAGCCGAAGAGGCCGCGGTAGGCGGAGACGGGTCAGTACTCCGAGGGCTTGGGCAGCACCGCCATCGTGCAGCGCGAGATGCAGACGAGCTTGCCGTCCTCCTGCGTGATCCTGATCTCCCACACCTGGGTCGTCCGCCCGCGCGTCAACGGCGTCGCCTCGCCGTAGACCCAGCCGTCGGCGATGGGGCGCACGTGGTTCGCATTGATCTCCATGCCGACGCAGTAGAACTGCGCGGGGTCGACGGTGAAGGTCGCGCCCCAGCTCGCCAGCGTCTCGGCGAGGGCGACGGATGCCCCGCCGTGCAGCACCCCGCCGGGCTGGCGCGTGCGCCCGTCGACCGGCATGCGGCCCTTCAGGGAGGTCTCGGTGATCTCGGTCATCTCGATGCCGAGCGCGCGGAGGGCCGTGCCCTCGCTCCGGGAGTTCGCCCACTCGACCTGCGGTTCGCCGTGCCAGATGCTCATGCCCCCGAGTCTGTCACCGGCACCCGATCTCAGGCGAGTTCGGCGATGATCGGGTGGATGGCGTCATCGAACGCCGAGGCATCCGATCGCAGCGTGTCGGTGACGGCGACGGTCATCGCCCCGATCCACCAGACCCCGACCCCCGCGAGGGGTAGCACCTCGACGTTGAGTTCGAAGGAGTGCGCCCGCCGGCCCACCTCGCGCTCGTGCTCGGCGATCGTGCCGGCATACGCGCGGTACGAGTTGCCCAGTCGCGCGGCCGAGACGCTGCGGTAGTTCTCGTGCGCCCACTCGGCCCAGGCCCGGGCGGCCTCGGCGTGCGGCACCACCGCGGAGGCGAGCACCTCGGCGCCCGACGTGGGCAACGCCATCTCGGTATCGAACGCCGGCACCAGCTCGAGCGGCACGGGCGAGGGATGCCCCTCGGGCTCGACCGTCATCGCCCACCAGGCGCGCCACTGACGCTCGAGCAGGTCGTGCTGGTCGATCTCGAGCCGCTGGCCGACGGCACCCACATCGCGCAGCCGCGGCAGCTCGACGGGCGAGGCGATCGCGAGCACCTCGCGCAGGTAGAGGGCGAGGAGTACCGGGCGACTCGCGTTCTCACGGATCACCCACGATGGTGTGGCCCCCGGTGCCATGGTCGAATTCTACGCTCGCGTGCTGCGCCGCGGCCCGGTGCGACGGGGCGACACGCCGTCGTCCCAGCACGGGTACCCTTGACGGGTGAGCGCGAACTCGTCATATGCCGCTGCCGGAGTCGACACCCGGGCGGGGGATCTCGCCGTCGAACTCATGAAGGAGGCGGTCGCCGCCACCCACGGGCCCAATGTGCTCGGCGGGGTCGGCGGCTTCGCCGGTCTCTTCGACCTCTCGTTCGTCAAGGACTACGAGAAGCCGCTGCTCGCGACCTCGACCGACGGCGTCGGCACGAAGATCGCGATCGCGCAGGCGCTCGACAAGCACGACACCATCGGCCAGGACCTGGTCGGCATGGTCGTCGACGACATCGTCGTGGTCGGCGCGAAGCCGCTGTTCATGACCGACTACATCGCGTGCGGCAAGGTCGTGCCCGAGCGCATCGCCGCGATCGTGACCGGCATCGCCCGTGCGTGCGCCGACACCGGCACCGCGCTCGTCGGCGGCGAGACCGCCGAGCACCCGGGCCTCATGGGCCGTGACGACTACGACGTCGCGGGCGCCGCGGTCGGCGTGGTCGAGGCCGACCGCCTGCTCGGCGCCGAGCGCGTCGGCGACGGCGACGTCGTCATCGCGATCGAGTCGAGCGGCCTGCACTCCAACGGCTTCTCGCTCGTGCGCCACATCCTCGCGAACGCGGGCCTGCACTACGGCGACACCGCGGCCGAGCTCGGCACGACCTGGGGCGAGGCCCTGCTCGAACCGACCCGCCTCTACACCGGTCCGCTCGTGCAGTTGCTCGCCGGCGCGCACGGCACTGCCGTGCACTCGCTCTCGCACGTCACGGGCGGCGGCATCGCCGCGAACCTCGCCCGCGTGCTCCCGATCGGCTCGCGCGTCGAGCTCGATCGTGCCACCTGGTCGCCCGCGCCCGTGTTCCGCGTGCTCAACGAGCTCGCCGGCACGACGCTCGAGTCGACCGAGGGCACCTGGAACCTCGGCATCGGCTTCTTCGCCGTCGTCGACGCCGGGTCCGCAGCCGCGATCATCGCCGAGCTCGAGACCCTCGGGCTTCCCGCATGGCAGGCCGGCACGGTCGCCTTCGGCGACGCGGCCACCGCCGCGGCCGACGGCTGGGAGCAGGGCGCCAAGGGCGTCGACGGCGGCGCGGTGCGCCTGGTCGGTTCGTACGCGAGCTGAGCCGTCGCATGCGCGCGCGGGTCTCGTTCGGCATCATCGGCACGACCGAGGTCGGCGCCGTCGCCACGCTCGCGCCGCGCCTCGAACGGCTCGGCTTCGAGACCCTGTGGGTGAACGACGTGCCCGGCGGCGACTCGCTCGCGCGCCTGAGAGCTGCCGCCGAGGCCACCGGACGGCTGCGCCTCGCCACGGGCATCATCCCGATCGACCGGCGCCCGGTGGCCACGCTCGACCTCTCGGGCATCCCCGCCGAGCGCACGGCGCTCGGCATCGGGTCGGGACGCGCCGAGCGGCCCCTCGGCCTGATGCGAGCGGGGATCGAGGAGCTCCGGGGGCGGAGCGAGGCATCCATCGTGCTGGGCGCCCTCGGACCGCGGATGCGCCGCCTCGGCGCCGAGCTCGCCGACGGCGTGCTGCTCAACTGGCTGACCCCCGCCGCAGCGGTGGCCGCGACGGCCGAGCAGCGCGCGGCCGCCGCCCTGGCCGGCCGCTCGCCCGAGGACGGGCGTGTGGTGACCTACGTGCGCACCATCGCCGACGAGGCGGCCCGCCCGGCGCTCGAGGTCGAGGCGCACAAGTACGAGCAGGTGCCCGCATATGCCGCGAACTTCGCGCGGCTCGGCACGGGCGCGCTCGACGCCACCATCTCGTCGGCCGCGAGGCTCGCCGACTACCTCGCCGACGGCGTCGCCGACGAGGTCGTCGTGCGAGCGATCACACCGACGAACTCACTCGACGAACTCGAACGGTTCGCCGAGACGACGGCCGGATGGGTCGACGACGCGGTCGCGGGCGCACGCTTCAGCGAGGAGTGACGAGAGTCGATGAGGTGCGTCGGTGACCGTGACGGTGGCGACTACGCGCGCTGCTCGCGCTGTTCGTCGCCCGCGAGATAGGTGTCGTCGTCATCGGCGTACTCCGCCCACTTCGACGCCTCATCGCTGTAATCGTCATGCTGCGAGCTGGTGAGCTCGCGCTCAAGCGCGTTGTAGTCGGTGTTCGGGCTGAAGTACTTCAGCTCCCGAGCGACCTTGGTGTGCTTGGCTTTCTGACGGCCGCGCCCCATGCGTGACCCCCTTACGACATCTGGCCGGGTGGGATTTGGTCTTCACCCGGCGCTCATCTGATAAATGAATTCGTCCAGCCGCCAGTTTAGCACCGGCCGATCGCACCCGACGGCGGTCTCCACAGCGTGGCCGTATGCCCTCAGCGGACATGCTGCGAGCACACAGCCAGACATGCTGAGATTGGGGTGTGAACACGAGCCCCGAACGCGTCAAGGTGGTCGTGATCGGGGCCGGTCAAGCAGGGCTCTCGGTCGCGTACTACCTCCGTCGTTTCGAACTCGTCGCCGGGCAGGACTTCGTCATGCTCGACCGTGCGCCCGGCCCCGGCGGCGCCTGGCAGCACCGATGGTCGTCGCTCCGGCTCGGCACCGCCCACCGGGTGAACGACCTCCCCGGGCTCGCCGAGCTCGGCCTCAGCTTCGACACCGCCGATCGCGCGCTCCCGGCGAAAGACGTCGTCGCCGACTACTACGGACGCTTCGAGGAGCACTTCGACCTGCAGGTGCGCCGACCGATGAACGTGCGTTCCGTCTCGAACGAGGGCGTCGACCTCCTCGTCCGCTACGAGGACCTGAGTCCCCAGCCCGTCGAGGAGCTGAAGACCCGGGGGCTCTTCGGCCGCCGGCGCAAGACCTTCGAGGCGCCGCAGACCGTCGGGGCGCCGCAGCTCGAGCTCTCGACCCAGTTCCTCGTCAACGCCACGGGCACCTGGGGCTCCCCGTTCGTGCCGTTCTACCCGGGCATGGGCGAGTTCGCCGGGCGCCACCTCCACACCTCCGACTTCAGCTCGGCCGAGGACTTCCGCGACCAGCACGTCGTCGTCGTCGGCGGCGGAACGAGCGCGATCGGGTTCATGCTCGAGCTCGAAGACGTCGCCGCGGGCCTCACCTGGGTGTCGCGTCGGCCCATCGACTGGATCGATCGCCAGGAGCTCGACCTCGAGGGCGCCTCGGCGGCCGTCGCCATGCAGGACGAGGCGGCGCGCTCCGGGCGGGCGCTGCCGTCGATCGTGAGCGGCACCGGCGTGCCCAAGAGCCGTCGCATCGCCGCCGGCATCGAGCGGGGTCTGCTCGTCGCCCGGCCCATGTTCGACCGCATCGAGGGCGACCGGATCGTCTGGGACGGCGAGCAGCAGGGCACCGCCCGCGCCGACGCGATCATCTGGGCGACGGGGTTCCGGCCCGAACTGCGCCACCTCGCGCCGCTGAAGCTCCGTGAGAAGGCCGGCGGCGTGATGGTCGGGCAGGGCGCGGCGTGGAGCGACCCGCGCGTCTTCCTCGCCGGCTACGGGCCGCAGGCCTCGACGATCGGCGCGAGCCGGGCCGGCCGCATGATCGCCCGCCAGATCATGGCGATGCTCTAGGCGCGTCCCGAGACGCGCGCGCCGCTCACTGCTCGGCCGAGTCGTCAGGCGGAGTGACGGCCTCGTACGACTCGCGCACGAGGGCCTCGAGCACCTCGAGGTCGACGTCCTCGAGGTTCTTCATGTAGAGGCATCCGACACCCGTCGTGTGCGGCCCCAGCCGCTCGAGCAGTTCGGGATGCTCGGTGAGCCCGGGCACGAGGTACACCGTCATGGCCGTCTTGCGCGGCGAGAACGCCGCCGCCGGGGTCACGCCCTCACGGCCGCTGTCGTACCTGTAGTGGTACTCGCCGAACCCGACGATCGAGGGGCCCCACATGTAGGCGGTCTCCCCGGTCACGCGTTCCATGAGGGCGAGGAGCGTCGCAGCGTCGCGCCGCCGCACCCGATGCGTCACCCCGTCGAGGAACACCTCCACCGGGACATCCGTGCGCCCTGTCGCCATGCGGGCAGCCTACCGCCCGCGCTTCGACTCGCTCTCGGCGAGCGGGCGGCGCGGCACGGGACGACGGGGCTCGCCGCGGCGGTCCTGGCCGGGCAGCGGGCGCGACCGCCGACCGTACAGCAGGTCGGAGGAGTCGAGCAGCCAGGGCACGAGCGCGACCGTGACGCCGTGCACGAGCATGAGCTTCTGCCGGATGCGTCGGGCCTTGTGGTTGTGCAGGATGTTCTCCCACCAGTGCCCGACGATGTACTGCGGCATGTAGACCGTGATCACCTCGGAGCCGTGCTCCTCGCGGTGCTGCTTGATGTACTGGATGAGCGGGTGGCTGAGGTCGCGGTACGGCGACGACAGGATGCGCAGCTTCACGTGGATGTTCATCTTCACCCACTCCTTCTTGAGCTGCTTCGTCTGCGCCTCGTCGATCGAGACGTGCACGGCCTCGAGCGAGTCGTGGCGTGCGGCGATCGCGTAGTCGATGGCCTTCAGGGTGGGCTTCTGCATGCGGCCCACCAGCACGATGGCGTGGTCGCCCGCCGACCCGAACGTCGTCGTCGGGTCGACCTCGATCTCCTTCTCGACGTCGCGGTAGTAGCGGTGCACGCCCATCATGAGGAAGAACAGGATCGGCATGAGCACGAACACGATCCAGGCGCCGTGCGTGAACTTCGTGACCGTGACCACGATGAGCACGACTGCGGTCATCGCCGCACCGATGGCGTTGATCACGAGCGCGCGCCAGATCGCGCCGCGGGTGAGCGGCTTCGAGCCCTCGGCCTGCGCCTGGGCCTGCGCCTGGGTGGCGGCGTGCGGCTTCCCGGCGCGCGAGGGGTGCGAACGGTCGGGGGCGCGAAGCGCGCGCAGCCAGTGGCGGACCATGCCGGTCTGCCCGAGGGTGAACGACACGAACACGCCGATGATGTAGAGCTGGATGAGCACCGTCAGGTTCGCCTGGAACACGATCAGGATGACCGAGGCCGCCAGCGCGAGGATGAGCACGCCGTTCGAGTAGATCAGGCGGTCGCCGCGAGTCGAGAGCGACTTCGGCGCGTAGCCGTCGCGGGCGAGCACCGAGCCGAGCAGCGGGAAGCCGTTGAAGGCCGTGTTCGCCGCGAGCAGCAGCACGAGCGCCGTGGCCGCCTGGATCACGTAGAAGAACAGGGTCGAATCGCCGAAGGTCGCCGCCGCCACCTGGGCGATGAGGCTGCGCTGCGGTTCGGTGGCGCACTCGGTCCAGCCGATGAGATGGCACGGATCCTCGGCGTAGTGGACCTGCGAGATGATCGCCAGCGCGGTGAGGCCCGCGAACAGCACGATCGCGATGCCGCCCATGAGGACGAGCGTGCGCTGCGCGTTGCGCACCTTCGGCACCCGGAACGCGGGGACGCCGTTGGAGATCGCCTCGACGCCGGTGAGGGCGGAGCATCCGCTCGCGAAGGAGCGCAGCAGCAGGAGGATCATCGCCGCCTGCGTCATCTGCTCGGCCTGCACTTCGAAGGCGGCCGACTCGGCGACCGGCGGATCGCCGAGCAGCGTTCGGCCGAGCCCCACGACGACCATGACGAACACGCTGCCGATGAAGAGGTACGTCGGGATCGCGAAGGCCTTCGACGACTCGGAGACGCCGCGCAGGTTGATCGCCGCGAGGATCACGACGAAGAGGACCGCGAGCTCGACGCGGAACGGGTTCAGCTCGGGGATCGCGGAGATGATGTTGTCGACGCCGGAGGCCACCGACACGACCACCGTCATGACGTAGTCGACGAGGAGCGCGGAGGCGACCACGAGGCCCGCCTTCTCGCCGAGATTGCGGTGGGCGACCTCGTAGTCGCCGCCGCCCGAGGGGTAGGCGCGGATCAGCTGCCGGTAGCTCGCCACGACGGTCACGAGCAGCACGATGACCGCGAGCGCCACCCACGGCGCGAAGCTGAGGAAGGCGAGGCCGCCGACCATCAGGATCATCAGCAGCTCCTGCGGGGCGTACGCCACGGACGAGAGCGGGTCGCTCGCGAAGATCGGCAGTGCGAGGTGCTTCGGCAGCAGCTGGCCCTCGAGCTTCTCGGTGGGCAGCGGGTCGCCGATGATCCAGTGCTTCGGCGACTTCAGTTCTGCAGGCGGTTCGCCCGCTTCGTTCGTCACGGCGGATGACACTACTCCTGCGCGGGCTCATGTCAAGGCGGACTTGCTACAGTTGAGGCGCTCTGCCCCGAACACCGACCACTGGGAGCCCGACGTGAACCGTGCGACGCAGCTCGCGCGCGGCGCCGCGACGGCCTCGGTCGCGTTGTTCCTCGCGGCGTTCTCGCACGGCGTCGCCGGTGGCGAGGCGCCCGGCGGGGTGGGGCTCGCGCTCGCCGGAATCGTGGCGCTCGGCGCCTCGGTCGCGTTCGTCGGCCGGCGCAGCTCGCCCGTCCGCACGGCGCTCGCGGTGCTCGTGAGCCAGGGTGCGTTCCACCTCCTGTTCGGGGTGGGCGCGGGGACAGGCACCGGGCAGTTCGTCGTGAGCGGCCACGGGCACCACGAGACGGTCTCGTTCGTCGACGCCGGCGCTGCGGCCGCCTCCTCGGCGGTGCATGCCGGGCACGGCGACACGGCGATGCTCGCCGGCCACGTGCTCGCCGCGGCGCTCACGATCGTGTACCTGCTCGTCATCGAGCGCGCCGCCTGGTCGGCGCTCGCCGCCGCGACCCGCCGCTTCGTGCTCGTGCTGAGCGGTCGGGCGGCGGAGCCGGTTCCGGTCGCCGCGCCTTCCCGCCTTCTCGGCCTCGGCGCCTCGGCGCAGCCGCGGCTGCGCTCGCGACTCCGCTTCGCCGCCCTCCGCTACCGCGGCCCGCCCTCCCTCCTCGCCTTCGCCTGACCCTCCGCCGTTCGGCGGAACATCACGAAGCCTCCGGATGCCTCGCGCCCCACTCGGCGCAGTACGGCACGTCGTCCGTCCGGAGCACGAGGAGAGAGACTCCCGAATGAACCAGCGCACCACCGCCGCGACCGCCGCGGCCCCCTCGAACCGCCTCCGCACCGCCCTCGTCGCGGCCGCCGCCGTCACCTTCGCCGCCGCCCTCGCACTCACCGGCGGCACCGCCGCGCAGGCGCACGACGAGCTGATCGGCTCGAGCCCCGAGCCCGGCCAGGTGTTCGACACCGCACCGACCGAGGTCTCGCTCGAGTTCTCGAACGACATCATCGAGGTCGGCACCGCGGTCGTCGTGGTCGACCACCACGGCGAGGAGATCGAGGTCGGCGACCCCGTCATCGCCGGGGCGAACGTCACCGCGAGCCTGCCGGCCGACCTCTCGGGCGACTACCAGGCGCGGTGGCGCGCCGTGTCGAGCGACGGCCACCCCATCGAGGGCACGATCGACTTCGGCGTGGGGGCCGACGCGACCGGCACCTGGACCGAGGAGGCTCCGCACGACGACGCTGCGAGCAGCGACGCCGACGGCGAGCACGCCGACGGCGACCACGCCGAGGACACCGCGGCGAGCGGCCCCGACGGCTGGGCCGTCGCCGGGTTCGTGGTCGGCGGCCTCGGGGTCATCGCCCTCATCGTCGCGGTCATCGTGAACGCGCGCCGCAAGAGCGCCGGTCCCGGCGCGGGCAACGGCTCCGACGCCGGCAACGGCCCGACCGCCTGAGCGCGAGAACACGATCATGCAGCGACACACCGCGATCACCCCTGCCTTCGGGGCGGCCCTCGCCGCCCTCCTGCTCCTCTCGGGATGCGCCGGCACCGCCGGCGCCGCCACGGGCGAGACCGCCGCACCGACGGCCGCGGCCGAGGCTGCGGCATCCGTCACCGTCGAGGAGGCCTGGGTCAAGGCCGCCGATGACGGCATGACCGCCCTCTTCGGCGACGTCGTGAACGACGGCGCCGACGCCACGCTCGTCGGCGCCTCGACCGACGCCGCCGAGATGGCCGAACTGCACGAGACCGTCGAATCCGACGGCACCATGCAGATGCGCCAGAAGGAGGGCGGCTTCGAGCTGCCCGCGGGCGAGACCTTCGCGCTCGAGCCGGGCGCCAACCACGTCATGCTCATGGGCCTCGCCGGCCCCCTGCTGCCGGGCGACGAGGTCACCGTCACCCTCGAGTTCGACGACGGCTCGACCCTCGAGGTCACGGCGCCGGTGAAGGACTACGCGGGCGCCAACGAGCAGTACGACGACGGGCACGAGGCGCACTGATGGCCGGCGAACCCGGCGACTCCGGGTTCTCGCGGCGGCAGCTCCTGTTCGGAGGCGCCGCCGCGGCCGGAGCCGGCGCGGTGAGCGTGCTCGGGGCGCAGGCGATCGGCGGCGCGCTCACGGCTGCCGCGAACGCCGACGCCGCGGCAAGCGCCGCGGCGGAGGCGGCCGCGGCGCTCGAGACCGCCGTCGGCGAGGCGGTCGTGCCGTTCCACGGCGCCCGCCAGGCCGGCATCGAGACCCCGCCGCAGGCGCACGCGCGCTTCATCGCCCTCGACCTCGCGCCCGAGGTCGACGCCGCGGCCATCCGCCGCCTGCTGCGGGTGCTGAGCGACGATGCCGCGCGCATCACGCAGGGGCGCGCGCCGCTCGCCGACACCGAACCCGAGCTCGCGCTCATGCCCGCCCGGCTCACCGTCACCTTCGGGTTCGGCCCGGGGCTCGTCGAGCGCGCAGGCGGCACGGCGCCCGAGTGGCTGCGCCCGCTGCCCGCCTTCGGCATCGACCGGCTGCGGCCCGAGTGGAACGGCGGCGACCTGCTGCTCCACCTCGGCGCCGACGACCCCGTCACCGTCGCTCACGCCGCCCGCATGCTGCTGAAGGACGCCCGCTCGTTCGCGAGCGTGCGCTGGTCGCAGCAGGGGTTCCGCCGTGCGGCGGGTGCCGAGGCATCCGGGTCGACGATGCGGAACCTGTTCGGGCAGCTCGACGGCACCGTCAACCCGGCACCGGGCACGGCCGACTTCGACGAGCTCGTGTGGCACTCGGGCGACCCCGCCTGGCTCGCCGGCGGCACCTCGATGGTGCTGCGGCGCATCGCGATGGACCTCGACGGCTGGGACCGCGTCGACCGGCCCGGCCGCGAGGCCTCGGTCGGGCGCAAGCTGGGCAGCGGCGCGCCGCTCACCGGCGAACGCGAGCACGACGAGCCCGACTTCGAGGCGCTGACCCCGGTCGGCTTCCCCGTGATCGGCGACTTCTCGCACCTGCGCCGCTCGCGCACCGACGTGCCCGGTGAGCGCATCTTCCGGCGCGGCTACAACTACGACGAGTCGCCCGCCGACGGGTCGATCTCGGACGCGGGGCTGCTGTTCGCCTCGTACCAGGCCGACGTCGACCGGCAGTTCGTGCCGATCCAGCGCCGGCTCGACGAGCTCGACCTGCTCAACGAGTGGACGACGCCGATCGGCTCGGCGGTCTTCGCGATCCCGCCTGGCTGCGGCGAGGGCGGGTACGTCGGCGAGACGCTCGTCTGACGCACGAGGGGGGCGGATGCCACGGGGCGCGCGCCGCTGGTCGTGCAGGAGAATTGCACTGAACTGCGCTGTCGGGCGCCGATGGGGCCCATTCTCCTGCACGAGCAGCAGCATGGGCTCGAGGGTCAGCGGAAGGCGAGGTACGCGGCCGCGGCCGCACCGAGCCCGAGCACGAGCGTCACGGCGACGTTGAGCACCGCCGCGCGCCACCGGCCGCCCGTGGCGAGCTCGATCGTCTCGACGCTCCAGGTGCTGAACGTCGTGAGGCCGCCGCAGAACCCGGTGACGAGCACGAGTCGCAGGTCGCCGTCGAGCGCCGCCCGATCGGCGAGGCCGATGAGCGCACCCGCGACGCCCGAGCCGACGACGTTCACGATGAGGATGCCGCCCGGCAGATGCCCCGGTCGCACCGGGAAGGCCTTCGAGAGCAGGTAGCGCAGCACCGCGCCGACGGCCCCCGCGCCCAGCACCGCCGCGACCACGAGCGGACTCAGCGAGCCGCTCACAGGGTGGACCCCGCATCGCTGACCTCGTGCGGCATCGGGCGATGGGCGAGGCGCGAACCGAGCTTCAGACCGAGGGCCGCGAGCAGCAGCCCGCCCGCCACCGACACGAGCAGGTAGAGGGCGCCGAGCCAGGCCTCGCCCTCGCGGGTGAGCACGAGGAGCGACGCCATCACCGCCGAGAGCGTGGTGAACGAGCCGATGAGACCCGAACCGAGCCCGGCCTTGAGCCAGGTGGGGGTCGTCGGTCTCGTCCAGAGCCCGCCGACGAGCCAGCCGAGCGCGAGCGTGCCGAGCAGGTTCACGATGAGGGTCTCGACCGGGAACTCGGCGTCGCCGTGCGGGAACGCGAGATCGAAGGCGAGCCGCAGGCCCGTGCCGACCACGCCGCCGACCGCGACGGCGAGGAGCGTCAGGGCGGGGGAGGAGCGCACGAGTCGAGGTTACGCCCCGCGGTCGTCGCCGGGCTGCTGCCCGGGGGCGTGTGCGAGCTCGGCGACCCAGTCGTTCGTGCGGAGCACCCCGCCGCCGACTTCGAAGTCCTCCTCGCCGAGGAGGGTGAAGCCGGCCTTGCGGCAGACCGCGTTCGAGGCGGGATTGTCGATGCTCGGGTACGCGTGCACCGGCAGCGTCTCGCCGGCGCTGCGGGCCGCCTCGAGCATCAGCCGCACGGCCGCCGGGGCGATGCCCCGGCCGCGATAGGCGGACTCGACCGACCACCCGCTCTCGAGTGCGGGAGCGCCCCGCCACTCGTGCTGCCAGTAGCCGACGATGCCGACGCCCTCGGGGTGCCCGGCGATCGTGATGCGGAACTGCTGCCCCCGCCCCTCGCGGGCGAGGCGCAGGTAGCGCTCGTGCCGGGCCTGCACCTGCTCATCGGTCTCGACCCCGCCGACCCAGTCCATGAGCTCGGGCGTGTTCGCCCGGCGCAGCAGGTCGAGGTCGCCCTCGGACCACGGGTGCAATTCGACGTGGTCCTCGCTCATGCCGTCATCGAATCACGGCCCACCGACAGCGGCAACGGGAGGAGATCGCACGATCGGGAGGACTCCGCGCGGGATTCGCTCCTCCCGATCGTGCGATCTCCTCCCGATCTGCAGCGACGTAGCGACGCAGCGCGTCAGCGCTGGAGCGTGGCGACCACGTCGGCGTGCACCTGGGCGAGCCGGGCCTTCAGCAGGGTGACCGTCTCCTGCGGCACGAGCCCGCGATGCGCCTGGGTGCGCAGTTCGGTGCGCAGCTTCTGGCGGAACTCGTTGAGCACGAGATCGGCCTCGTGCACCGCGCGCGTCGACTCGACCCGGGCATCGACGCCCGCGGCCCGGGAGCCGTCGTCGTCGCCCACGGTGGTCGTCGAGCCGGAACCGGAGCCGGACGTCGGCCCCGCTCCGGAGGCCGTCGTGGTGTTCGCGGCGCGCTTGGCCTCGCGCGCGGCGCTCGCGAGCTCGGCTCGCAGCGAGCGCATCGCGTCGTTGACCTCGGCGCGCACGCCTTCGGCGAGGCGCCTCACCGAGTCGGTGACCTCGTCCTCGATGGCGTCGAGCTCGTGCCGGCGGGCGTCGAGCTCGGTGCGCCCGGCGTCGGTGATCTCGTACACGGTCTTGCGACCGTCGCTCGTCTTGGTGACGAGCCCCTCCTCCTCGAGCTTCGAGAGACGGGGGTAGATCGTGCCGGCGCTCGGCGAGTACGTACCGCCGAAGCGGTCGGAGAGCGCCTGGATCAGCTCGTAGCCGTGCCGCGGCCGCTCCTCGAGCAGGGCGAGCAGGTAGAGGCGCAGGCTGCCGTGGGCGAAGACGGGCGGGGTCATGCGGATGCCTCGTCGCCCGTCTCGCTCGACGACCCGGCGCCGGCCGCCGCCGCGTCGGCGGTGGCCGAGGCGGGCTGCGTCGCCGGCTCGCGCCGGATCACCGAGATCGAACCCGAGACGCTGTTCGCGCCGAGGTCGAGCCAGCGGCCCGCGAGCTCGCCGGTGACCCGCTCGAAGCCCTTGCCGAGCACCCCCTTGATGGTGGTGTCGTCGATGAGCACGGTTCCGCCGACGGTGTTGACCCGGTAGCGCGCGCCGCTGCCGCCCTCGAAGCGCACGGTGAGGTCGCCCGCGACGGTGTTGGTGTCGATGCGGTCGGGGGTGCCGAACGCGTCGAGCATCATGTTGCCCGAGACGGTGTCGACGTTGAACGATCGCACGTCGCCCGTCGCGACGATGTCGCCCGAGACCGTGTGGCCGGTGATGCGGCCGGTGTGGTTGCCCGCCGAGATCTCGCCCGAGACGCTCGACAGCTCGACATCGCCCTCGTGGTTGTCGAGCACGAGCTCGCCCGAGACGGTGCTGAGCTTCGCATCGGTCGTGAACCCCGAGACGAGCGCGTCGCCCGAGACGACGCCGAGCTTCAGGGCGACGTCGCGCGGCGCGAGGATCGAGACCTGTGCCTTGGCGTTGCCCGCCCAGCCCTTGAAGGCCTCGATGAAGTTGTCCCAGCGGAGCTGCGGGTGGTCGATCTCGAGGGCGTCGCCGTCGATGCGCACCATCAGGTCCTTGCCGGTGACGCCGGTGATCTCGACGCGGGCGCCGGGCTCGTCGTGGGCGATGACGTCGACCTTGCCGCCGATGAGGCCGACCTTGAGCTTGCGCACCAGCTCGAGGTCGATGACCCGTGATTGGCCGGGGGTGATGACCCACTTCTCGATCGTCATGTCGTGTGCTCCTTCGTGTTCGAGGCGATGCCCACGGCATCCGGCCCTCTGAAGTCCTTGTATCGCGATATATCGCGTTCGCGATGATCTCACGATATATCGCGTTTGCTCGAGATGCAAGCGCAATCGGATGCTTCGTGCTTGACATTGACGCAACGTCAAGTTCTACCGTGGAGAACACGAGAGAGAGGAGGCCGCACATGGACTGGTCGATCCAGGAGATCGCGAAGCTCGCCGGCACGACGAGCCGGACGCTGCGTCACTACGACGACCTCGGCCTGCTCGCGCCGAGCCGCATCGCGGCGAACGGGTACCGCCACTACGACGAGCGCGCGCTCGTGCGACTGCAGCGCATCCTGCTGCTGCGCGAGCTCGGGCTCGGGCTGCCCGCCATCGGCGAGGTGCTCGAGGGCGACGCCGTCGAGGCGCACGCCCTGACGGCCCATCTCGGCTGGCTCCGGCAGGAGCAGCAGCGGCTGGCGCGGCAGATCGCGTCGGTCGAGACGACCATCGAACGACTGGAAGGAGGTGAACGACTCATGGCAGAGGAGATGTTCGACGGCTTCGACCACACCGAGTACAAGCAAGAGGTGGAGGAGCGTTGGGGCACGGAGGCCTACGCATCCGGCGACCGCTGGTGGCGCGGCCTCGGCGAGGCCGGGCAGCGCGAGTGGAAGGCCCGGCTGGCGGACCTCAACCGCGACTGGATCGCGGCCGCGGAGTCGGGCGTCGCGCCCGACGGGCCCGAGGGGCAGGCGCTCGCGAAGCGCCACGTCGAGTGGCTGACCGCGGTGCCCGGCACGCCCACGGCCGTGCCCGGCGGCGACGTCAAGGCGTACGTCGTCGGTCTCGGCGAGATGTACGTGGCCGACCCGCGCTTCGGCGCGAACTACGGCGGTGCAGAGGGCGCGGCGTTCGTGCGCGACGCGCTGCGCGCGTACGCCGAGCGCGAGCTCTAGGCGAGAGTGCTGCGGCTCCCGAGGTGTCCCTCCCTCGGGAGCCGCAGCCGTCGGTGCGACCCGGTCAGGCGGTGGATGCCACGGGGTCGGGCTCGGCCGCGACCTCGTCGCGCGGCATCCGCTTCGCCTTCTCGGGCACCGCGAAGAACGGCAGCGTGAAGCCGCAGAGCGGGCCGATGAGCAGCGCGAATGCGAGGGTGCCGAAGCCGACGTCGCCGCCGAGCACCCAGCCGATCGCGAGCACGGTGACCTCGACGATCGTGCGGCCGACCCAGATCGGCCAGCCGGTGCGCGCGTGGATGCCCGTCATGAGGCCGTCGCGCGGGCCGGGGCCGAAGCGGCTGCCGATGTAGAGGCCGCTCGCGACGGCGAGCAGCAGCAGGCCGCCGGTGAAGAGCAGGATCTGCTGCCAGAGCTCGGGCGGCGTCTGGATGAACCAGAGCCCGAGCTCGATGCTCGGACCGATGAGCAGGATGTTGAGCACCGTGCCGACGCCGGGCTTCTGCTTCAGGGGGATCCAGAGCAGGAGGACCGCGAGGCCGATGATGTTGGTGAGCCACCCGATGCCGATGCCCGTGAGGTTCGAGAATCCCTGGGCGAAGACCGTCCACGGGTCGACGCCGAGGGCGGCGCGGATCAGCATCGCGTCGGCGATGCCGTAGAGCACGAGCCCGATGAGCAGTTGGGGGATACGGCGGAGCATAGAGACATCCAATTTCACGATTGGACTGTTGGCAAGTAGCCAATTCATCTAAAGTGGCTCGCATGTCGGATGCCACGCTCAGCGCCCGTGCGCTCGAGAACCTCCTCGGCGACTGGCGCGGGGCCGCGCGCGGAGCCGCCTACCTCGCGCTCGCCGAGCGGGTGCGCCTGCTCATCCTCGACGGGCGGGTGAGCGTCGAGACGCGCCTGCCCGCCGAGCGCGAGCTCGCCGACCGGCTGGGCCTCAGCCGCACCACCGTCACCGCCGCCTATCGCCACCTGCGCGAGCAGGGCCTGCTCAGGAGCCTCCGCGGCTCGGGCAGCGTCGCCCGCCTGCCCGGGGCGCCCGCCGCGATGCCGGCGCCGCCCGCCGCGCTCCAGCTCGACCTCTCGAAGGCGGCCCCGGCCGCGCTGCCCTGGCTCGCCGAGGTCGCCCGCGAGGCCGCAGACGAACTCCCCGCCCACCTCGGCGACTCGGGCTTCGACCCCATCGGCACCCCGGCGCTTCGGCAGGCGATCGCCGACCGCTACGCCCTTCGCGGCCTGCCGACCTCGCCCGACCAGATCATGGTCACGATCGGCGCCCAGCATGCGATCGCCCTGCTCTCCCGGGTGCTCGTCGGCCGCGGCGATCGCGCGGTCATCGAGGCGCCGACCTACCCGCACGCCTACGAGGCGCTGCGGGTCGCGGGCGCCCGGCTCGTTCCGGTGCCCGTGAGTCCGCACGACGCGATCGACGCGCTGACGTCCGCCGACGACGAGGTCGAGGCGCTCGAGCGGGCCTTCGTCCGGGCGAACCCCTCGACCGCGTACCTGATGCCCGACTTCCAGAACCCCACCGGCCGCAGCTTCGACGAGGCGGGTCGCGAGCGCGTGCTCGACGCCGCCGCACGGCAGGGCACGGTGGTCATCGCCGACGAGACGACCGCCGAGCTCGATATCGACCGGCCGTTCGCGCCGCTCCCGCTGGCGGCCTACGGTCCGCCCGGAACGGCCGTGCTCATCGGCTCGGTCGGCAAGACCGTGTGGGGCGGCGTCAGGATCGGATGGATCCGCGCCGAGCCGACGCTCATCCGCAAGCTCGTGGCGGCGCGCGCGCCGGGCGACCTCGGCACGCCCATTCTCGAGCAGCTCCTCGTCACCCGGCTGATGCCGCGCATGGACGAGATCCTCGCGTTGCGTCGCGCCGAGCTGCGCGCCGGTCGCGACCGCCTCGAGGAGCTCGTCGCGGAGGCGTTCCCCGAGTGGCACGTACCCCACGTCGACGGCGGCATCGCGACCTGGATCGGCATCGGGGCGCCCGTGAGCTCGCAGCTCGCCCTCGCCGCACGCTCGCAGGGGCTGCTCATCGCCGCCGGCCCCAGGTTCGGCATCGACGGTGCCTTCGAGCGATTCCTGCGCCTGCCCATCTGCCAGCCGGTCGCCGAGACCGAGGCGGCCGTGCAGGCGCTGCGGGTCGCCTGGGAGTCGATGGCGGGGATGCCGGCGGTCGACGCCGGCCTGCTGCCTGCCGTGGTGTAGCCGGGGGGCCGGGGTTCGGCTCGGGCTCGGGTTCGGCTCAGGCCACGGGGCTCCGGGCGCGCGAGTGCGGGGCAGCGGACGACTGCGCTCGTCCGCCGCCCCGACCGGCCGCGCCTGGGACGCGCGGCCTCACCGTGCCGCACGGGTCCGCGGCACGGGGTCCGGTTCGACCAGCTCGACCCGCTGAGCAGGTCGGGGCCCGGCGCCGGTAGGGCGGCGCCGGGATTCCCGGCTATCGGCGCATCGCGAACCGCCGGAACCCGACGAGCACGAGACCGCCGACGAGGGCGAGCGCGGCCAGGCCGAGGCCTGAGACGTCGGCACCCGTCGAGGCGAGCGACGTGTCCGCCGCCACGATCGTCGTGCCGCCGGACGAGGCGACGGTCGAACCGTCCCCGTCACCCTCGTCGCCACCGGGGTTCGTGGGGTCGACCGGGTCGACGGGGTCCACCGGGTCGACCGGGTCGACGGGATCCACCGGGTCGACCGGATCCACGGGGTCCACGGGGTCCACCGGATCCACCGGGTCCACAGGGTCGACGACCGTCGACGAACCGTCGGTCTCGCTGTCTCCGATCACGGAGATCGCGTTGCCGCCGATCGTGATGGGCAGGGACAGGTCAGGCAGCAGCTGTGTTCCCCCGAGCAGCCCGCCATCGCCATCCGTCGTCGCCGAACCGCCCCCGGTTCCCTGCTGAACGACCGTCTCGGCGTCGGTCGACGAGGAGTCGCCGACCACCGAGATCGCATTGCCGCCGACCGTCACCGGCAGCCCGAGTTCGGGCAACAGTTGCGTCCCGCCGAGGAGCGAGTCGTCGCCCGACGTGCTCGCGTCGCCGGTGCTCGCGTCGCCGGTGCCGACCTCGGTGGCCGCCCCATCGCTCGACGAGTCGCCGATCACCGAGATGGCGTTGCCGCCGAGGGTGATCGGGACGTCGAGGTCACCGAGGATCTGCGTGCCGCCGAGCAGGCTGTCCTCGCCCGACGTCGTCGCTTCGCCGCTGCCCGAATCGGCGCTGCCCGAGTCGCCGGTGCCGGCCGTGGTGGCGGCTCCGTCGCTCGACGAGTCGCCGATCACCGAGATGGCGTTGCCGCCGAGGGTGATCGGGAGGTCGAGGTCGATCAGCGCCTGCGTGCCGCCGACCAGCGAGTCCGTCCCGCTGGTCTCCGCGTCCGACGCGTCGTCCGCATCGGTGCTCGTCGCGGGCGCCGGAGCGGGCGCCGGTGCACTCGACGTGCCGGCGTCCTCGCTCGACGAGTCGCCGATCACCGAGATCGCGTTGCCGCCGACCGTGATCGGCACCTCGACGTCGATGAGCGCCTGGGTGCCCGAGCCGATGCCGTCGTCACCGGAGGTGACTGCGGCGGGCTCGGCGGTGTCATCCGGCGCGACCTCCGTCGCGGCATCCGACGACGACGAGTCCCCGATGAGGGAGATCGCGTTGCCGCCGAGCGTGATGGGCAGGTCGATCGAGATCCCGGCCTGGGTTCCCGACACGATGCCGTCGTCGCCGCCCGTTTCGGACGCGTGGGCGACACCGGCTCCGAGGAGCGTGAGCCCCCCGGCGAAGAGGGTCGCGTACAGCGCCCTCAAGGCCATTCTCTTCATGATCCAGTCCTCCTGACTGATACGGGATGTCGCTCCCGGGCAGGGAGCGATGACCATGTCCGCGTGGGCACGCAGGCGCGTGCGAGCGGACCGATCCCCGGTCAGTCAGGGGTGGAGTCGGTGTCGTACACCGGCGACGACGGCAGCTCGTCGTCGACGGAGTTGAGCGCGAGCGACGCGAGCGCGTCGAGTTCGAGGGCGGCGAAGGCCGCGTCCGAGGTGCTGGATACCGCGCCCGCACCGGCGCCCGTGGCACCCGTGCCCGGGGTGCCCGAGCCGCCGCCGGGGGCGGCCGGGGTGCTCGGCGCGGGTGCGCCGTCGTGCGGGGCTCCCCGCTCGGAGGGCGACACGGAGACGGCGCCGATCGACGCGGCCCCGTCGAGGGCCCAGGGCGGGCCGGAGCCGGGAGGCCCGGCCTCGCCGCTCGTCGACGGCGCGACAGGCCCGCCCGGGGGTGCCCCGGGTTCTCCGGGCGTCGCGGGATCGACCGGGTTCTCGCCCGGATCGCCCGGGACGCCGGGATCGACCGGATCACCCGGAAGCAGCGGGATCGACGGGAGCTGGGGCAGGACGCCCGAGCCGTCGGTCGGCAGCTCGCCGAACTCGCCGACGACCGTGCCGAGGGTGGTGACGACCGCGTCGACCACGGGGTCGAGCACCCCGCCGAGCGTGTCGTCGCCGAGCAGCGAGCCGACGATCGGAAGCGAACCGACGAGGTCGTCGACGCCCCCGGTGATCGGGGTGGTGATCGCGCCGACTGTGCCGCCGCCCGCAAGGTCGGAGACGGTGCCGGTGACCTCGTTCGCGATCTCGCCGACCGTGGAGTTCGCGTCGCCGATCACGGTGTTCGTCGTCTCGGTGACGGTGTCGACCACCTCGGGCACGACGGTCTCGATCGTGTCGCCCACGGGTTCGGGTGCGACCTCGACCACGGGGTCGAGCAGCTCGTTCACGGGGTCGACGACCGTGTCGACGACCCCGTCGAGGGTGTCGCCGACGGCGCCGGTGATCTGCGTCACTCCGCCGACCAGCGAGCCCACGCCGCCGAGCAGTCCGCTCGGCTCCTGTTCGTCGGCCGAGGCGCTCGCGCCGCTCGAGAAGAGCGAGACCGCCAGCCACACGGCCGAGAAGGCGGTGCCGAGCACGGCGTAGCGGAGCCACGGCACCTGCCGTGCGCCGTCGTCGCCGATCCGCGCGCCCCCCACGAGGGTCACCATATCGTGCAGAACACCGCCCGGTCGAGGGAATCTCCGTATGGATTCCGACACTCGGTGACATCCCGCGCCACCCGCCTGCGAGAATCGAGCAATGCACCTGCTCGCTGCGCTCAGCATGAAGAACCGCGCGCTCATCGCGCTCGTCACGATCGTCGTCGCGATCTTCGGCGGCATCTCGCTCACGAGCCTGAAGCAGGAGCTCGCGCCGTCGATCGAGTTCCCGCAGCTCTCGATCGTGTCGAGCTACCCCGGCGCGTCGCCCGACATCGTCAACACCGACGTGTCGACGCCCATCGAGACGGCGATCCAGGGCATCACCGGGCTCGAGTCGACGTCGACGACGAGCTCGACCGGGCTGTCGCGGGTGACGGCGAGCTTCACCTACGGCACCGACCTCGCCTTCGCCGAGCAGAAGCTCCTGTCGGCCGTCAACCGCATCCAGAGCCAACTCCCCGACGACGTCGACCCGCAGGTGATCGCCCTCAGCCTCGACGACTTCCCGGTGCTGCAGATCGCGGTCACCGGTGCCGACGACATGAGCGCCCTCTCCGACGAGATCGAGCGCACCACTCTCGGCGAGATCACCGACGTCGACGGCGTGCGCGACGCGACCCTCGTCGGCGAGATCGGCCAGCGGGTCACGATCACGCCCGACCCCGCGAAGCTCGCCGAGTTCGGCATCACGCAGCAGGCCATCCGCGACGCGCTGCAGCAGAACGGGCTCCTCGTGCCCGCCGGCACCATCACCGAGGGCGACTCGACCTTCGCGGTGCAGACCGGCACGCGCATCGGCAGCGTCGACGAGATCGCCGCGCTGCCCGTGCTCGGCGCCACCGAGGCGCCCGCGATCCCGGATGCCTCGGAGGAGGGACCGGGCGACGGCGCCGGGCTGCCGACCGACGGCACGGAGCTGCCGACCGACGGCACCGCGACCGGCACCGGCGCCGACGGGCTCGCCGCCGCGGTGCGGGTGCCCGCCGAGGCGACCATCTCCGACGTGGCCGCCGTCGAGCTCACCGACAACCCGGTCACGAGCATCTCGCGCGTCGACGGCGAGCCGGCGCTCACGATCTCGGTCACGAAGCTGCCCGCGGCCAACACCGTCGAGGTGTCGAACGCCGTGACGGCGCTGCTGCCCGACCTCGAGGCCTCGCTCGACACGACGAACCCGGGTGCCACGTTCACCGTCGTCTTCGACCAGGCGCCGTACATCGAGCAGTCGATCGAGTCGCTCGCGACCGAGGGCCTGCTGGGCCTCGCGTTCGCGGTGATCGTGATCCTGATCTTCCTGCTCTCGGTGCGGGCGACCCTCGTCACCGCCATCTCGATCCCGACGTCGGTGCTGATCACCTTCATCGGGCTGCAGGTGGCCGACTACACGCTCAACATCCTCACGCTCGGTGCCCTCACGATCGCGATCGGCCGCGTGGTCGACGACTCGATCGTCGTCATCGAGAACATCAAGCGGCACCTCGTCGAGGGCGTCGACAAGGCGGCCACGATCGTGCGCGCGGTGCGCGAGGTCGCCGGCGCGATCACCGCGTCGACGATCACGACCGTCGCGGTGTTCCTGCCGATCGCGCTCGTCGAGGGGGTGACGGGCGAGCTGTTCCGCCCGTTCTCGCTGACCGTGACGATCGCGCTCCTCGCCTCGCTCCTCGTCTCGCTCACGATCGTGCCCGTGCTCGCCTACTGGTTCCTGAAGCCGGCGAAGCTCCACGTCGAGCAGGGCGCCGAGGAGGTCGAGGCCGAGGTGGCCGCGGCCGCGTTCGTCGACGACGTCTGGCTCGCGCCCGAGCTGCGCGACGAGAGCGGCGCAACGGGGCTTCCGGTCGCCGGTGCCGGGCGCGAGGCATCCACCCGGACCGCCGTGAAGCCGGTCGCTCCCGACGAGCTCGAGCACCCCTCGCGCCTCCAGCGCGGCTACTTGCCGATCATCGGATGGACGCTGAAGCACGGCGTGATCACGCTCATGATCGCCGTGCTGGTGCTCGTCGGCACCGGCGCGATGATCCCGCTGATGAAGACCAACTTCCTCGGATCCTCTGGGCAGAACACCTTCCGCGTCACGCAGGAACTGCCGATCGGCACGAGCCTCGAGGCGCTCGACGAGGCGTCCGAACCGGTCGAGCAGGTGATCCGCGACACCGAGGGCGTCGAGACGGTGCAGACGTCGATCGGCTCGGGCTCGAACCCGCTCGCGGCGGCGTTCGGCGGCGGCGGCGCGACCGTCACCTACTCGGTCACGACCGACGAGGACGCCGACCAGGACGCCCTCCAGGCCGAGGTGCGCGAGGAGCTCGACGGCCTCGACGACGTCGGCGAGGTCTCGATCGCCGCCTCGAGCGGCTTCGGCGCCTCGAACGACATCGAGGTCGACATCACCGCCTCGAACGCCGAAGACCTCCAGGCCGCGACCGACGCGGTCGTCGACGAACTCGACGGCGTGGACTCGGTGTCGCAGGTCACCTCGAACCTGTCGGAGTCGCGCCCGTACGTCGCGGTCGAGGTGAACCGCGCGGATGCCGCGGCGGCGGGCTACTCGGAGGTCGCCCTCGGCGGCTTCGTCTCGGCGGCCATGCAGCCGCAGAGCGCCGGCTCCGTCGTGATCGACGAGAAGACGCTCACGATCTACCTCGCGACCGAGAACCCGCCGGTCTCCGTCGAGGAGCTCTCGGCGCTCGAGGTGCCGACGCCGACCGGCGTCGTGCGACTCGACACGCTCGCGACGGTCGAACAGGTCGACGGGCCCGCGTCGGTCACGACCGTGCAGGGCCTGCGCAGCTCGACGGTCGCGGCGACGCCCGCGGGCGACGACCTCGGCACGGCGAGCGGCGAGGTGCAGGCCGCGGTGAGCGCGGTCGACCTGCCCGAGGGCACGACGGCCTCGCTCGGCGGCGTCACCGCCGACCAGCAGGAGTCGTTCTCGCAGCTCGGCCTCGCCCTGCTCGCCGCGATCCTGATCGTCTACATCGTGATGGTGGCGACGTTCCGCTCGCTGTTGCAGCCGCTGCTGCTGCTCGTCTCGGTGCCGTTCGCGGCGACCGGTGCGATCGCGCTCCAGGTGATCACCGGCATCCCGCTCGGCGTCGCGTCGCTCGTCGGCGTGCTGATGCTCGTGGGCATCGTCGTGACGAACGCGATCGTGCTCGTCGATCTCGTGAACCAGTACCGCGACCGGGGCATGAACGTGCGCGATGCGCTCGTGCACGGCGCCTCGCGACGACTCCGGCCCATTCTCATGACGGCGCTCGCGACCATCTTCGCGCTGCTGCCGATGGCGCTCGGCATCACCGGTCACGGCGGGTTCATCTCGCAGCCGCTCGCGATCGTGGTGATCGGCGGCCTGCTCTCGTCGACGCTGCTCACGCTCGTCGTGCTGCCCGTGCTCTACGACCTCGTCGAGGGTGGACGCGAACGGCGCCGGGCCAAGCGTGCGGCGAAGGCCGCGGGCGCGGATGCCCCGGCGCTGGTGCCTGCGGCGGTCGCCCCCGCGGCGGCGACGCCAGCGGCCCCGGCGGCGGCTGCGCCCGAGCCCCCCGCCGCACCCGAGGCTCCCGCTGAGCCCACGGCTGCGACGGCGACCGAGCCCGGGCCGGTGGCGCCGTGGCCGGATGCCGCGCCGAGCGAGCCGGCCGAGCCGAGCGAGCCGGCCGAGTCGGAGGCATCCGAGGAGTCCGAGGCTCCGGCCGAGCCGGAGGGCCCGACCGAGGACCGGGGCGACGACGAGCCCAAGCCCTGATCGCACGTGCTGCTTCTGCAGGAGAAGTGCACTGGCGCGGGCTGTGAGCCTCTGCGAATGCAAATCTCCTTCAGAAGCAGCGGTCAGCCGGCCAGCTTGGCGGCCTTCGCCAGGAGTGCGTCGCGCTCGCGC
Organism: Agromyces sp. NPDC057679; assembly: GCF_042799635.1. NCBI lineage: Bacteria > Bacillati > Actinomycetota > Actinomycetes > Micrococcales > Microbacteriaceae > Agromyces > Agromyces sp. NPDC057679. Next base: position 572,522 of record NZ_JBHVIK010000002.1, read on the forward strand.
TCGTTGCCCGTGAGGCGGGCGGCGGTCTCGAGTTCGGCGCGCGCCTCGTCGGTGCGCCCGAGCCGCGCGAGCAGCTCTCCGCGCACGGCGGGCAGCGCCGGGTAGCCCGCGAGCCGACCCGTTGCGACGAGTTCGTCGACGACCCGGAGCGCCGAGGCGGGCCCGGTCGCCATCGCTATCGCCGCGGCGCGGTTGAGGTCGACGACGGGGGAGGGAGCGATGCGTCCGAGCGCCTCGTACAGCACGACGATCTGCGCCCAGTCGGTGTCGTCGGCGGTCGGGGCGACCGCGTGGCATCCGGCGATGGCGGCCTGCAGCCCGTAGGCGGCCCGACCGCGGCCGATGCGGTCGGCCCGGGCGAGCGCCTCCTGCCCGCGCGCGATCTGCGCGCGGTCCCAGCGGGAGCGGTCCTGCTGGTCGAGCGGGATCGCGCTGCCGTCGCGGGCGGTGCGCGCCGGGAAGCGGGCGGCGGTGAACTCCATCAGCGCCCCGAGCGACTGCGCCTCGGGCTCCCGAGGCATGAGCCCGGCCACCATGCGGGCGAGCCGCAGGGCCTCGGCCGAGACCTCCGCCCGCACCCATTCGCCGCCCGAGGCGGGCAGGTAGCCCTCGTTGAAGATCAGGTAGAGCACGTGCAGCACGGAGGCGAGCCGCTCGGGGTACTCGTTCGGCTCGGGCACCGCGAACGGCACGTTGGCGGCCGCGAGCGTCTTCTTGGCGCGAACGATGCGCTGCTGGATCGTGGCGGTCGGCACGAGGAACGCGCGGGCGATCTCCTCGCTCGAGAGGCCGCCGACGATGCGCAGGGTGAGGGCGATCTGCGCCTCGCGCGAGAGCACGGGGTGGCACGAGACGAAGATGAGGCGCAGCACGTCGTCGTCGATCGTGTCGGGGTCCCAGAAGGTGTCGGATGCCTCGCCGTCGTGCTGCTCCAGGTCGCGCGCCATGGCCGCGTACCGTTCGTCGAGCCGCTCGCGGCGGCGCCAGCCGTCGATCGCGCGGCGCTTCGCGACGGCCGTGAGCCACGCGCCGGGATTGTTCGGCACGCCCTCCTCGGGCCACTGCTTGAGTGCCTCGAGCAGCGCCTCCTGTGCGAGGTCCTCGGCCTGACCGACGTCGCCGGTGAAGCGGGCGAGCGTCGCGACGATGCGGGCCGACTCGATGCGCCACACCGCCGCGACGGCGCGCCGGGCACGGTCGGCGTCGGCGTTCGCCGGCCCGGCCGTGCCCGAGGCATCCGTTGCGGTCATCTCAGCCGACCTTGCCCTCGAGCTCGTCGCGCCAGCCGGCCTCCTTCTGGATCCACTCGTTGTCCTGCGGGAAGTCCTCGAGCTCGTTGACGCGGCGCACCTCGAGCTTCGCGCCCGGCCCGAGCGGGCAGCGCTTCGCCCACTCCGCCGCCTCCTCGGGGCTCTGCGCCTGGATGATCCAGAAGCCGTTGAACAGCTCCTTCGTCTCGCCGTAGGGGCCGTCGGTCACGACCGGGGGCGTCGTGTCGAAGTCGACGACGAAGCCCTCCTTCGCGTCGGCCAGGCCCTCGCCGGCGAGCAGCACGCCGGCCTTGATGAGCGACTCGTTGTAGGCGCCCATCGCAGCGATGACCTCGTTGAAGTCGAGCTGCTCGTAGGCCTCGACGGCGGCGTCGTTCGATCGCATGATCAGCATGTACTTCACGGTGTTCTCCTCGTTCGGGATTCGTGTTCGGGTCGGGCCGAAGTGCCCGCCTCACTCATGCGTCGAACGGGCGACGGCGAGATCGACACCACGGCGGAACTTTCTTCGCCCATGTTGTCAGGCGGGGGCGATCGCGTCATCCGCTGGGCGGGCGCCTTGCGACCGATACCCCACGGGGGTATAGTTCCAACAGAACCGACGGAAGGATGCCGCATGACCACCGAGAACCTCGCCACCGCAATGCCCGCGGGCGCCACCGAACTCGCCCTCGCCGACTCCAGTGGTGCGGATGCCTCGTGCTCGTGCTGCACGATCCCCGACTCCTCGGCGTCGAAGACCGAGGGGCTGGCCGTGGCACCCGGCGTCGGTGAGCTCGTGAGCGCCGACTACGCCGTCGCGGGCATGACCTGCGGCAGCTGCGTGCGTCACGTGAGCGCGGAGCTCGGCGCGCTCGAGGGCGTCGACTCGGTCGACGTCGCGCTCGTCGCGGGCGGCGTCTCGACCGTCACGGTGCGCAGCAGCGCCCCGCTCGCCGATGCGGCCGTCGCCGCCGCCGTCGAGGAGGCCGGGTACGAGGTCGTCGCGGGCTGAGTCGTCGTCGCGCCCCGGCGGGCGCGGAATCGATCCCGTTCGAGCACTGCTCGAACGGTGATCGAAGGGCTACGGTCGAGGTGGGGGTGCGGCGAAGCGCCGTCCGTTCGCCCGGCCCCCGCTGAGACCGACCGTGTTCGGAGGGCCCATGGAACGCACCGAGACCGACGTCGACCGCTTCCTCGCCGTCATCCGCGAGCTCCCGACGGAGGCCTCGTGAGCACCGATCGGGCGGATCGCCCGGCCGGGTCGGGCCGGGCGCCGCAGATGCAGGGCGCCGTCGCCAGGTCGCCGTTCCCGCCGATCGCCTCGTTCGCGTTCCTCTCCGACTGCCATACCGGGGCGCTCGTCGCGCCCGACGGGTCGGTCGCCTGGCTCTGCCCGCCCCGGTTCGACGCCCCGAGCGTCTTCGCCACGATCCTCGATCGGCAGGCCGGGTACTTCCGGTTCGGGCCGTTCGACGTCAACGCCCCGTCGGCGCGGAGCTACGAACCCGGCACGAACGTGCTCGTCACGACCTGGAAGACGCCGACGGGGTGGGCCGAGGTGCGCGACGCCCTCACGATCCTGCCCCGGTCCGAGCCCGACACGACCACGCCGCACACCCGTGCGCCGGCCGACGACGACGCCGGACACTGCCTGGTGCGCACCGTGATGTGCCTCGACGGGCACGTCGAGCTCGAGCTCATCTGCGAGCCGGTGTTCGACTACGGCAGGACCGAGGCCGACTGGGTGTCGGCCGACGTGCACAGCGCGACGGCGAGCGGCGCCGGCACCGCGCTGCGGCTGCGCTCCGATCTCCCGCTGGGCGTCCAGGGCGGTCACGTGCGCGCACGACACACCCTGCGCGCCGGCGAGCGAGCCTTCTGCTCCCTCTCCTGGGCCGACGACCTCGCCGGGCCGTCGACCGTCGAGGAGGCGGCGGCCGAGCTCGACACGACCGTCGCGTACTGGCGCGACTGGCTCGCCGACGCGACGATCCCCGATCACCCGTGGCGTGAGGCGCTCGAGCGCTCGGCGCTCACGATCAAGGGGCTCACGTACATGCCGACCGGCGCGACCGTCGCCGCCCTCACGACCTCGCTGCCCGAGACGCCGGGCGGGGAGCGCAACTGGGACTACCGCTACAACTGGATCCGCGACTCGTCGTTCACCGTGCAGGCCCTGCACTACCTCGACCTCGACTGGGAGGCCGACGAGTTCGTCGAGTTCCTCGCCGGGCTCGAGCCGAACGGCGACGGCTCGCTGCAGATCATGTACGGCATCGACGGGCGCCGCGACCTCACCGAGACGACGCTCGATCACCTGACGGGCCACCGCGGCGCCCGCCCCGTGCGCATCGGCAACGGTGCGTTCGCCCAACGCCAGAACGACCTGTACGGCGCGGTGCTCGACGCAATCCTCATGCACGCCCGCCGAAGCCAACGGGTGCCGCGCACGCTCTGGCCGGTCATCCGATCGCAGGCCGAGTGCGCGACGGACGTCTGGCGCGAGCCCGACCAGGGCATCTGGGAGGCCCGGGGCGAGCCGCAGCAGTACGTGTCGTCGAAGATCATGTGCTGGGTCGCGCTCGACCGGGCGTCGAAGCTCGCCGAGCTCGTCGGCGCCGACGAGGACGTGGCGCGGTGGCGCGCCGTCGCCGACGAGATCGCCGCCGACCTCCTCGCCGAGGGCGTGAGCGAGCGCGGCGTGCTGCGCCAGCACTACGGCACCGACGCCCTGGACGCCTCGGCGCTCCTCGCGGCGATCTACGGGTTCCTCCCGCCCGACGACGAGCGGCTGCGCGCGACGGTGCTCGCGATCGCCGACGAGCTCTCCGCGGACGGGTTCGTGCTCAGGTATCGCACGGAGGAGACCGACGACGGCCTGTCGGGGCGCGAGGGCACGTTCCTCATCTGCTCGTTCTGGCTCGTCTCGGCGCTGACCATCATCGGCGAGGGCGCACGCGCGAAGGCGCTCATGGAGAAGCTGCTGCGCATCGTCTCGCCGCTGGGCCTCCTCGCCGAGGAGCTCGACACCGAGACGGGGCAGCACCTCGGCAACTTCCCGCAGGCGTTCTCGCACCTCGCGCTCATCGAGGCGGCCCGGCGCATCATCATGATCGAGCGGCTGCTCGAGTTCGTCTGACGCGCCCGCGGCACGCTTCATCCGAGCGTCGACGCGTCCTCGATCTCGGTCATCCGCCGTTCGGGCGAGAAGGCGTAGACCCAGCCGTCGGATTCGGCGACCCACCAGGTCTCACCGCAGACCAGCGACGCAGAGCGTTCGATGCCGTCGGACCACCACGAGGCCCGCATCGTCGGTGCGTCGCGGTACGTGATCTCCTCACCGAAGGCGTTCTGCTCGGCCGAGCGCTGCGGCGGTGTGCCGACGGGCCACGCCTCGCACTGCTCGGCGAGCGCCGACGCATCGGCCTTCAGTCGGAGGAGGCGTTCGCTGCCGGTGGTGCGCACCTTCTCGGTGATCTCGGATGCCTCGGCCGGCACCCAGCCCGGAAGCTGCACGCGCTCGTCGGCGAGGCCCCCGGCGCCGGTCTCGTAGGCCACCTCGACGGTGTGCCCGGCGCCGCGCTCGTCGAGCGAGCGGTCGACGTCGCCGAGCTCGCTGCATCCGGTGAGCCCGACGACGGCGGTGACGAGCACGGCCGCGCTGAGCAGGGTCGTGGTGGTCGTGTTCATGGTCCTGGTGGTCATCCGCATCCGTTCTCTCGTGCCGCCCAGCGGAGGGCGGCGCACCGAGGCTACGGGGGAGCCGGCTGCCGGAACCTGAGAACGAGTTCGGCTGAAAACAGGGCTGACCAGCAGTTCTATTCCACGCGTCGGCCGCAAGCCGGGCTGAAGATCCATCCCCCGGCGTACGCTCGATCAGCCCGAGTCATCCCGCGGGCGGACCTGAGCGGGGGCGCCCCTCAGGGGACGCCCCCGCCTCGCGGAGGTCCGCCGTGGCTCAGCCCACCGGCTCGCGCACCGGTTCGGGAGCCCGGCCCGCCGACCGTCCGAGGACCGCACGCGCCGACGCCTCGGGACGCAGGTCGAGGCGGCGCAGCAGCTGCGCGTTCGCCGCGACGATGACCGTCGAGAGGCTCATCAGGATCGCCCCGACCGACATCGGCATCACGAAACCGATCGGGGCCAGGATGCCCGCGGCGAGCGGAACCGAGACGAGGTTGTACCCGGCGGCCCACCAGAGGTTCTGGCTCATCTTGCGGTAGCTCGCGCGCGACAGCTCGATCACCGAGATCACCGAGCGCGGGTCGCTCGAGGCGAGGATCACGCCCGCCGAGGCGATCGCCACGTCGGTTCCGGCGCCGATCGCGATGCCGACGTCGGCCTGCGCGAGCGCCGGGGCGTCGTTGACGCCGTCGCCGACCATCGCGACCGAGAGGCCCTCGTGCTGCAGCTCCTGCACCTTCGCGGCCTTGTCCTCGGGGCGCACGCCCGCATAGACCCGGTCGATGCCGAGTTCGGCGGCGACCGTGCGGGCCACCGGCTCCGCGTCACCCGTGATCATCACGACCTGCACGCCGAGCGCGTGCAGCGCGTCGACCGCTTCGCGCGACTCGGGCCGGATCTCGTCGGCCAGCGCGATCGCACCGGCGACCTGCCCGTCGACGACGACGTGCAGCACCGTCGATCCGGCTTCGGCCCAGGCGGTGGATGCCTCGAGCACGTCGAGTCCCTCGCGGGCGAGCAGCCCGGGGCCGCCCACCTGCACGATGCGGTCGCCGACCTTCGCGCGCACGCCGATCGCGGCGGACGCCTCGAACTCGGTCGCGCCGTACACGGCCAGGCCGCGGTGGAACGCGTCGGCGACGATCGCCTTCGCGAGCGGGTGCTCCGAATCCATCTCTGCGGAGGCGGCATCGACGAGGACGGCGTCGAGGTCGAAGCCGGGTGCGGCCGCGGCATCCGTCACCGCCGGCTCGCCCTTCGTGAGGGTGCCCGTCTTGTCGAAGAGCACCGCGCCGACCGTGCGCATCGTCTCGAGCGCGAGGCGGTCGGTCACGAGCACGCCGCCGCGGGCGGCCCGCTCGGTCGCGATCGAGACGACGAGCGGAATGGCGAGGCCCAGGGCGTGGGGGCAGGCGATCACGAGCACGGTGATGGTGCGGACGACGGCGTCGTCGGGGTTGCCGAGCAGCGTCCAGGCGATGGCCGTGAGCACGGCGGCGCCGAGGGCGAACCAGAAGAGCCAGCCGGCGGCGCGATCGGCGAGGCGCTGGGCGCGCGAGCTCGAGGCCTGCGCCTGGGCGACGAGCCGCTGGATGCCGGCGAGCGCCGTGTCGTCGCCGACGGCGCCGACCCGCACACGGATCGCGGTGTCGGTCGCGACGGTGCCCGCGACGACCTGGTCGCCGGGGCCGCGGCCGACGGCGACCGACTCGCCCGTGATCATCGACTCGTCCATGGCGGCGGTGCCCTCGACGACCTCGCCGTCGGCCGGCACGCGCCCGCCCGGGCGGACGACCACCAGGTCGCCGACCGCGAGCTCGGAGGGGGAGACCGTCTCGGTGACCGGTGCGCCGTCGGGGCCGTCGATCACGCGCTCGGCCTCGTCGGGCAGGAGCGCGGCGAGCGCGTCGAGCGCGCTCGAGGCCTGCATGATCGAGCGCATCTCGATCCAGTGGCCGAGCAGCATGATCACGATGAGGAGCGCGAGCTCCCACCAGAAGTCGAGGTGGTGGCTGAGCAGCATCAGGCTCGCGCCGAGGCTCGCGAAGTACGCGACCGTGATCGCCAGGCCGATGAGCAGCATCATGCCGGGCTTGCGCGCCTTGAGCTCCGACCAGGCGCCGGTGAGGAACGGCTTGCCGCCCCAGAAGTACATGACCGTGCCGAGCACCGGCGAGATCCACGGGATGATCGGGTTGTCGGGCAGCGTGTAGCCGAGGATCGACGCGAACATCGGGCTGAACGCGATCGTCGGGATCGCGATGACGAGCATGATCCAGAACAGGCGCCGGAACTGGCCGACGTGGTCGCCGTGACCCGCATGCCCGCCGTGGCCGCTCATGTCGTGCCCGGCGTGGGGATCGTGCCCGGCGTGGCCGCTCATGTCGTGCCCGGCGTGCGGGTCGTGGCCGGCGACCTCGTGGGCGGATGCCTCGTGGTGGGCGTGGGCGGCCGGCGTCGTGGCGGCGTGGGCGTGGGCCTGCGGCCCATGCTCGGGCTGCGTGCCGTGCCCGGCGTGGCCCGCGTGGTCGTGGCCCGCGTGGTCGTGCCCGGCGTGCCCGGTGTGGTCGTGCCCGGTGTGCGTCTCGTTCCTGCCGGTGCTCATTGCGCCGCCCTCCTGCGTCTCTGGCCTCAGGTTAATACCCCACTGGGGTATTCGCAAGGGAGAACTCCGATGTCCTCGACGCTATTCCGGGGTGCCGGTCCGACGCCAGCGATCCGCGCTCCGCGAACACCTCTGCCATGCGACGGCCGCATCTGCTGGGATGTCCGGATGGACATCCTGATTCTCGGCGGCACGCAATGGCTCGGACGCGAAATCGCCCGGGAGGCGCTGCGGCGCGGGCACGACGTGACGTGCCTCGCCCGGGGCGAGGCGGGCGAGGTGGCGCCCGGTTCACGGCTCGTGGTCGGCGACCGCTCGCAGCCGGGGGCCTACGACGCCGTGCTCGACCGCGAATGGGATGCGGTGATCGACGTGACGCGGCAGCCCGGCTTCGCCCGGCGCGCCGCCGAGGCGCTCGCCCCTCGCGCCCGCCACTGGACCTTCGTCTCCTCGGGCAACGTCTACGCGCGCCACGACGAGCCCGGAGCCGACGAGTCGGCTGAGCTCCTCCCGCCGCTCGAGGCCGACGACTCCACGCCTGAGAGCTACGGTGAGGCGAAGTCCGCGATCGAGCAGGCGTACCGAGCGGCGCTCGGCGATCGGCTGCTCGTCATCAGGCCCGGACTCATCGGCGGCCCCGGCGACGCCTCGGGCCGGAGCGGGTACTGGGTCGCGCGTGCCGCCCGCGACGGCGATCCGATGCTCGTTCCCGAGATCCACGACGCCGCGGCCCAGCTCATCGACGTGCGCGACCTCGTGACGTGGACCCTCGCCTCCGTCGAGCGCGGACTCACCGGGGCGTTCAACGCCGTCGGCGACCGGTCGACCTTCGGTGCCTTCCTCGCCCTCGCGCGAGCGGTCGGCGGGCACGACCGCGACGTGCGGCTCGCGTCGCCCGAGTGGCTGGTCGACCAGGGCGTCGCCGAATGGTCGGGGCCCGACTCGTTGCCGCTCTGGATCGTCGATCCGACGTGGGCGGCCTTCCAGGACCGCTCGAACGCGGCGGCCCGTGCAGAGGGGTTCACTCCCCGCCCCCTCGTCGAGACACTCGCCGATCTCCTCGAGTGGGAGCGCGAGCAGGGTCTCGAACGCCCGCGGGGTGCCGGACTCGGCGCGGAACGGGAGCGTGAACTCGTCGCGCGGCTCGACGAGTCCGCCGCGCTCGCGGGCTAGTCCTCGGCCCGGTCGTCTGGGATCGCAGACGACGGCGTGCGACGAGGGCTGGGCCCGCGTGGCGGCGCCTCGTAGCGTGGGGGCATGGCCGACGTCGCACTCTCGAATGACCCCCTCTGGCCCCGCGCTGGCGGCTGGCCCGCGCCCGAGACGCTCGACCCCGAGGCATCCGCCGCGCTCGCGCTCCTCGGCGTGCCCGCCTGGCGCACCTCGCTCTCACCCACGAACGCGCACACGACGCCCGCGGCGATCCGTGCGGCGCTGCGCCGCTACAGCCCGGCGCTGGTCCCGAGCCGGCAGGAGGGTCGCGACACCGTCGACCTCGGCGAGCTCGCCGTCGTCGACGCGGGCGACATCGTCGAGCCCGACGGCCCCGAGGGCGAGGCGCGCACGCGCGCCCGGGTCGCCGAGCTGCTGGAGCGCGCCGAGACCGTGATGGCGCTCGGCGGCGACAACTCGCTCACCGTCGCGACGGCCCTCGGCGCCTACGGCGACCGGCTGGCCACCGCAGGCCTCGTGACGATCGACGCCCACTACGACCTGCGCGACGGCGTCTCGAACGGCTCGCCCGTTCGCCGTCTCGTCGAGGCCGGCCTCGACCCCCGCCGCATCGTGCAGATCGGCATCGCCGACTTCGCCAACTCGGCCGAGTACGCCCGGCGCGCCGCCGACCTCGGCATCACCGTGATCCACCGCGACGAGCTGCACGGCCGCCGCCCCGCCGAGGTCATGGCCGAGGCGCTCGAGATCGCCGGCGCGGCCGGGGGCCCCGTGCACCTCGACATCGACGTCGACGCCTGCGACCGCGCCGTCGTGCCCGGATGCCCCGCCTCGATGCCGGGCGGTCTCGCCGCCTGGGAGCTCCGCGCCCTCGTGCGGGCCGCGGCGGGCGACGCCCGGGTCGTGAGCGCCGACCTCGCCGAGGTCGACGCGAGCGCCGACGCCCCCGACGGGCGCACGGTGCGGCTCGCCGCGCTCTGCGTGCTCGATTTCCTGGCGGGGGTCGCGGCGCGCTGAGCCGTGTCGCACGCCGAGTCCTGCCGTTCGGGCGCGGCGTTGTGGCCCGCCGCGAACGGTGCCACGCTGGAGGGGTGAAGACGCTCTACCTCGTGCGGCACGCGAAGTCGGACTGGGGCGATCCGATGCTCGACGACCACGATCGCCCGTTGAACGACCGCGGCCTGCGGGACGCCCCGGCGATGGGACACCGGCTCGCCGAACGCGGCGTCCGACCCGATCGCATCGTGACGAGCACTGCGGTGCGGGCGCGCAGCACGGCGCGGCTGCTGGCACGCACGCTCGGCATCGGCGACGATCACGTCGTCGAGGAGCGCAAGCTCTACGCGGCCTCGGAGCGGAGCATCCTCGCGGTCGCCGCGGGCCTCGACGACGCGCTCGAGGTCGCCATGCTCGTCGGTCACAACCCCGGCATGAGCGACGCCGTCGGCGAGCTCACCGGTGAATGGGTCGAACTGCCGACGTGCGCCGTCGTCGAGTGCCGGGTCGGCGTCGACTCGTGGGCCGAGCTCGTCGAGGGCACCGGCGAACTCCTCGGGGTCGACACGCCCAAGCACTGACGCGACGCGGGGTCAGCGATCGACCGGATGCCAGGGCCTCGGGTCGGTGCGGACCAGCCCGAACAGGTCGACGTCGTGGTTCGTCCCGCCGTTGAAGAAGGCGCCGCGCAGCCGACCCTCGTACGTGAACCCGCACTTCTCGGCGACGCGCCGGCTCGCCGCGTTCTCAGGCACGATCACGAGCTGGATGCGGTGCTGCTTCTTGGACCCGAACAGGTAGTCGACGAGCAGCTGCACCGCCTCGGTCGTGTAGCCGTGACCCGCGTGGGCGTCGCCGTGGAGCTGGTACGAGAGTTCGAAGGCGTCCCAGTAGTTCACGGGCGTGAAGAACTCGATGTGGCCGACGATCCGCCCGCCTCGATCGTGGATGAGCAGCGTGCCCTCCTCGCGCTCCCAGAACCCGTGCTCCGCGAACCGCGCTCGCAGCACCGACTCGGAGACCACGCCGAGCGGGAAGTACGCACCCCGCGTGCGGATGTCGACGTGCGCAGCGCAGAACGCGTCGAGCTCGTCGGCACGCACCGGGGCGAGGGTGACCAGTTCGCCGCTCAGCATGTCGTCGTCTCCGGATGCCGCCATCCGTTCATGCCCGCAGCGTACACCTCGTCGCGACCGAGACGCAGGGTGCGTCGAGCCGCCCGGTGATCGCGGTCGGTGTCGGCGCTACGCCCTCGTCACGCCGCCCGCGATGACGCGCCGCACGAGCGGCACGCCCGGCCGGTAGGCCAGGTGCAGGTGGCTCGGTGCGTCGAGCTCGACGAGGTCGGCACGCAGTCCGGGGCGGATCGCGCCGACGTCGTCACGACGGAGGGCCAGCGCCCCGCCCGCTGTCGACGCCCAGAGCGCCTCGGCCGGGGTCATGCCCATGTCGCGCACGGCCACCGCGATGCAGAACGGCATCGAGCTCGTGAAGCTCGAGCCGGGGTTGCAGTCGCTCGCGAGGGCGACGGTGACGCCGGCGTCGATCAGCCGGCGCGCGTCGGGGTAGGGCTGGCGGGTCGAGAACTCGACGCCGGGCAGGAGCGTCGCGACCGTGTCGGACGAGGCGAGGGCCGAGACATCCGCGTCGCTGAGGAACGTGCAGTGGTCGACCGAGGCGGCGCCGAGCTCGACCGCGAGGCGGACACCCTCGCCCTCGCCGAGCTGGTTGCCGTGCACGCGCACGCCGAGGCCCGCGGCCGCGCCGGCCTCGAGCACCCGGCGCGACTGCTCGGCGGTGAACGCGCCCCGCTCGCAGAACGCGTCGACCCAGCGCGAGTGCGGCGCGCACGCGGCGAGCATCTCGCCGATCACCACCTCGACGTACGCGTCGCCCGCCGCAGCCTGGTCGCCGTCGAAGCGGGGGTCCTCGCGGAACTCGAACGGCACGACGTGCGCGCCGAGGAAGGTGACCTCGTCGGTCACCTCGCGGGCGAGGCGCACGAGCCGCTCCTCGTCGGCGACGCTCAGGCCGTAGCCCGACTTGATCTCGAAGGTGGTCGTGCCCTGCGCGTGCAGCTCGGCGACGAAGCCCGCGAGGCGCGCCCGCAGTTCGTCGTCGGTGGCGGCGCGCGTCGCGGCGACGGTCGAACGGATGCCGCCCGCCTCGTAGCGGTTGCCCGCCATGCGTGCGGCGAACTCCTCGGCGCGGTCGCCGCCGAACACCAGGTGGGTGTGGCTGTCGACGAACCCGGGGATGACCGCGCGGCCGCCGGCGTCGAGGAGCTCGACGCCGGCGTCGGCGGTCTGCGCGGGAGCATCGGTCGCGGGGCCGACCCACGTCACGAGGCCGCCGTCGATCAGCACCGCGGCGTCGCGCACGATGCCGAGCGGGCCGCCCTCGCGGCCGGGCTGCGCGTCGTTCGTGACGAGTTCGCCGATGTTCGTGATGAGGGTGGCGCGAGGCATCCGGTTCGCCTTTCGATCGTCGGGGTGGGTCGCTCAGGCGTCGAGCATCGGCACGTCGACGCCGCGCTCGCGCGCCACCTCGACCGCCCGCTCGTAGCCCGCATCGACGTGGCGGAGCACGCCCATGCCCGGGTCGTTCGTGAGCAGCGCCGTGAGCTTCGCCGCGGCGAGCTCGGTGCCGTCGGCGACCGAGACCTGGCCCGCGTGGATCGAACGGCCGATGCCGACGCCGCCGCCGTGGTGGATCGACACCCAGGTCGCGCCCGACGATGCGGCGGTGAGGGCATTGAGCAGCGGCCAGTCGGCGATCGCGTCGGAGCCGTCCTTCATGCCCTCCGTCTCGCGGTACGGGCTCGCGACGCTACCGGAGTCGAGGTGGTCGCGTCCGATCACGATCGGCGCCTTCACCTTGCCCTCGGCGACCAGCCTGTTGAACAGCAGGCCGGCCTGGTGGCGCTCGCCGTAGCCGAGCCAGCAGATGCGGGCGGGCAGGCCCTCGAACTCCACGCGCTCGGCGGCGGCGTCGAGCCACTTGTGCAGGTGCGTGTTCTCGGGGAAGAGCTCCTTGATGGCCTCGTCGGTGACGCGGATGTCCTCGGGGTCGCCGGAGAGCGCGACCCAGCGGAACGGGCCGAGGCCCTCGCAGAAGAGCGGGCGGATGTACGCCGGCACGAAGCCGGGGAACTCGAACGCGCGGTCGTAGCCGCCCTTGCGCGCCTCGTCGCGGATCGAGTTGCCGTAGTCGAACACCTCGGAGCCCTCGTCCTGGAACTCGACCATGGCCTGCACGTGGTGGGCCATCGACAGCTGGGCCTGCTTCGTGAACCCCTCGGGGTCGGCCTGCGCGGCCTGCTTCCAGTCGGCGACCGAGATGCCCTCGGGCAGGTACGCCAGCGGGTCGTGCGCGCTCGTCTGGTCGGTGACGACGTCGACGGTGAACTCACCGGCGCGGTGCCGGCGCAGGATCTCGGGGAACACCTCGGCGGCGTTGCCGACGACGCCGACCGACCAGCCGCGGCGCTCGGCCTTGGCCTGCAGCACCTTGGCGATCGCGGTGTCGAGATCGGTCTCGACCTCGTCGAGGTAGCGCTTGCCGACGCGGCGGCGCAGGCGCGTCTCGTCGACGTCGACGATGAGGCATGCGCCGTCGTTGAGGGTGACGGCGAGCGGCTGCGCGCCGCCCATGCCGCCGCAGCCGCCGGTGAGGGTGAGCGTGCCGGCGAGCGGGCCCTCGCCCTCGCGCCGGGTGCCGAGCGCGCTGCCGCGCCCCTCGGCGATGAGCTTCTCGCCGACGGCGGCGAAGGTCTCGTAGGTGCCCTGCAGGATGCCCTGCGAGCCGATGTAGATCCACGAGCCGGCCGTCATCTGGCCGTACATCGTGAGGCCCTCGGCCTCGAGGCGGCGGAACTCGGGCCACGTCGCCCAGTCGCCCACGAGGTTCGAGTTCGCGATGAGCACGCGCGGCGCCCACACGTTCGTGCGGAGCACGCCGACGGGCTTGCCCGACTGCACGAGCAGGGTCTCATCGGCCTCGAGGCGCTTGAGGGTCTCGGTGATCGCGTCGAAGGCCTCCCAGTTGCGGGCGGCCTTGCCGGTGCCGCCGTAGACGACGAGGTCTTCGGGGTGCTCGGCGACCTCGGGGTCGAGGTTGTTCATGAGCATGCGCAGCGGCGCCTCGGTCTGCCAGCTCTTCGCGGAGAGCTCGGTGCCGCGGGCGGCGCGGACGGTGCGCGGGCCGGCGGGGGCTTCGGTGGGTGCGTCGGTCATGGTTCGATGCTCGCTCACGCGATGCGGTGCGGCAACGGATGCCACCAGGTGGCCGTCCGGGATCCCAGATTTCAGCGTCGGGCGGGCGCACTCGCGGTCCGGCGTGCGGAGCGAGAACAGCCCCCGCGCCTGGTCGGCTCGGGGGCTGTTCGGGTGTTCAGGATGCCGCCGACCCGCAGTGGCGGCATCCCCTGCCTCTATCGCCCGGGGACCGCGGTGCCCGGCTCGACCAGGCCTGCGCCGGCCGCGTTCTCGCCGGCCTTGCCGCGGATGAAGATCAGCAGCACGAGGCCCGTGACGATGACCACGGGGTTGCCCAGTGCCGCGAACGCGGTGAGCGGGCCCTCGGCCGGGTGCAGGGTCTGCAGGAAGATCGACGGGTCGGTCGTCGCGTGCAGCAGGATCGGCCAGATCAGGTGGCCGGTGACGCGCAGGGCGAGGTACATGCAGATGCCGAACGCGAAGGTGTAGACGAGCTGCAGCAGGGTCGGGACGAGTGCCTGCCCCGTGAGCAGGTTGCCCGAGTGCAGCAGCGCGAAGAGCGCTGCGGAGACGAGGGCGACCGTGATCTCGCGGTACCCGCCCTTGCGCATGAGGTTCACCACGAAGCCGCGGGTGAGGGTCTCCTCGGCGAATCCGACGAGCAGTCCGGCCATCAGCCAGGCGACCACGATGCCGGCACCGGCCTCGCCGTAGTCGATCGTCGCGAACCGCAGCACGTTGAAGAGCAGCACGGCGACGACGGCGATCCACATCCACCCGCGCCCGCGGATCGGCTGCGGGCCGAAGAGTTCACGCAGCCAGCCCAGCGACCAGGCGAGCACGACGAGGACGAGGCCGCCGAACGCGACCGGGATCGCTGTGAAGATCCAGACGATCGCGGCCTCGTCGGTCTCGCCGGCCGGGAACAGCGGCGCGAACAGCAGCGGGACGCCCTGGTACACCGCGTAGTACGCGACGACGACCAGGAGCGAGCGCCACCATCCTCCGTGTTCCCAGAACCGTCGCCAGGGCGACCCGGCCGTCTCGGCGGCGGTCATGCGAGGCTCGCGGCGTTCGCAGCCGGAAGCGGTGCGTCGGTGCGCTCGTCGGCGCCGCGGATGACGAAGGCGACGACGATGAGGCCGAGCGCGCCGGCGAGCATGAAGACGGGGGAGGCGAGCGCGGCGAGCGGGCCGGGGGTGCCGTGGCCGACGGCGAAGGTCGAGAAGTCCCACAGCCCGTGCAGCACCATGGCCCAGATGAGGGTGCCGGTCGTGCGACGCAGGATGTAGAAGATCGTGCCGCCGAGGAACGCCATGCCGACCTGTGTCATCGTGAGGCCGATGTCCTGCCCGGAGAGGGCGTTCGTGAGGTGCATGAGGGCGAACGCGGCCGACGTGAGGAACCACACCCAGCCCTCGTGGAGACGGCTGCGCAGTCCCACGAGCAGCAGGCCGCGGGTCGCCATCTCCTCCGTGAAGCCGACGAGCAGGAGCACGATCGACGCGGCGAAGAAGCCGAGGTCGTACGAGCCCCAGTCGGTGCTGGCGAGGTTGATCACGAGCGCGACCGCCATGATCGCGGGCACGAAGATCGGCCAGCGGGCGCCGTGCTTGCGATCGAACAGGGCCGGTCGCCACCAGCCGAGCAGGCTCGCGGTGATCGCGAGCAGGATCGCGCCCACGATGAGCATGAGCCCCGCGCCGAGGAAGAGCGTGCCGCCGTCGCGGCCCATCTCGGTGTACGGCACGCCCGAGAGCTTGCCGACGATGAACACGACGATGACGTAGCCGAGCCAGATCGCGAGACCGATCCAGACTCGAGGACGAACGCGGAGGACCGGTGCCGGTTGCGGGGAAGTCATGATCCGAACGTATTGGATCGAGGAGGCCCAGCACTCGTCGACGCGAGGCGGCGGCGCGAATTCACCCGGGCGCCCGGCCGCGCCGCCGAGGCGCCGTGTTGCTCGACTGGGCGGAGGAACTCTGCAGCGGACTCGCCGACCTCATCGCCTGAGGCGGTCGGCGGCCCGGAGGCCTCGCACGTCAGCCGAGCTTGATGCCGCGTGCCGCCATGAACGGGATCGCGTCGATCGCCGAGCCGTCGAGGCGCACCTCGTAGTGCAGGTGGCAGCCGGTCGAGGCGCCCGTCGAGCCGACCGCGCCGATGAGCTCGCCGGCGGAGACCTTCTGGCCCGGGGCGACGAGGATGCCGCCGTCGATGAGGTGGGCGTACCCGGTCGAGACGCCCGAGCCGTGGTCGATGAGGACCCAGTTGCCGTACGAGCCGTTCGCGCTGGCCTCGACGACGGTGCCGGCGGTCGCGGCGAACACCGGGTTGCGGCAGCCCGCGGCGAGGTCGGTGCCGCGGTGGAAGTCGTTGACGTCCGGCAGCGGCTTGTTGGGCCGGGGGCCGAAGCCGTCGGTGAGGCTGCCGTTCTCGACGGGATTCGACCAGCCCTGGTCGCTGAGCTGCCCGGAGTCCTGCGGAAGCGTCTCGAGGAAGGCGACGCTCGTCGACGCCACGCGCGTCTTCAGCCCGGACAGGGCCGAGCGGGCCTTGTTCACCGCGCGCTCGGCGTCGGCGACCTTCTCCTCCGCGGCGTCGACGTCGATTTCGTCGACCGCCGCCCACGCCTCCTCGGCACGGGCCTCGGCCGCTTCGGCCTCGGCGGCGCGCTTCGCGGTGATCTCGAGCAGTTGGTCGGCGTCTCCGGCGATGTCGGAGATGCGCGCCACTCCACCGAGCCCCGCGAGGAGGTCGCGCCCGGAGCCGAACGCGGCGCCCATCGAGTTGAGGGACGCGTTGCCGCCCTTCGACGCGGCGAGGTAGCCCGCCGCGGCCACTTCGGCGTCATGGCGCGCGTCGTCGGCGAGCGACTGCATGCGCTCCGCGATGTCGCGGGCGACCTCGCGCGTCGACCGCAGTGCCTCGAGCTCGGCCTCGGCGTCGCGCAGCGCAGCGACCGCGCGGTCGAGCCGGGCCCGTGCCTTCAGCAGGGGCCCGACGTTCGAGTCGGTCGTGGTCGAGATCCGGGCGAACGGACCGTCTCCGACGAGCACCACCGGTGCCCGGGGAGCCGTGGTCGGCTCCGGTGCGGGCTGCGGGGTTCCCGGCGTCGGAGTGGGCTTGGGCGTCGGCGTCGGAGTCGGCGTGGGCGTCGGGGTCGGCTCGGGAGTCGGCGTCGGCTCGGGAGTCGGCGTCGGAGTGGGCTCGGGCGTCGGCGTGGGCGTCGGCTCCTCCGTCGGCGTCGGCTCCTCCGTCGGCGTCGGCTCCTCGCTCGGCGCCGGCTCTTCAACGGGCGTCTCGACGTTCGACGGATCGGTCGGCGCAGGTTCGGTGGCCGAGGTGTCGCTCGTCGTCGTGTCGGTCGCCTCGACCGGTGCCGTCTCCTCGGCCACCGCCGGCGGGACCACGCTCATGCCGATCAGCACCGCGATCGCGGCGGCCGCCACCGCAGTCCCGCTCGGCCGGGCGCGACGCGCTCGGAAGGGATCTCTCGCGGTGACTCTGAAGCGGTGCGGCATTGGTTTCCGTTCGGGTTGCCGGGCTTTCGGGCCGACGTACCTCAGTCTTGCATCCGTCCGTACGGGGCACAACAGCCCGACGCGGCGTGCCCGTGCCCTCTTCGGGGGAGCCGGTGGGAACGCGGGAGCGCCGTGACGACGGACGAGGGGCGGCCCGCTGCGCGAGTCCGCCCCTCGAATCCTCGGAGATCGGTGCCGGAACCCGGCGGGAGGAACCTCAGTCGAGGGAGCCGAGATGCGCCGCCGCGCGTGCGGCGACCTCGCCCGACAGCACCGCGGCGGTGATCGCCTCGATCTCGGGCGAGAGGAAGCGGTCGGGGCCCGGGCCCGCCCCGAGCGACTCGGTGAGGGCGACGACGGCACCGGTGGGGGCGCCGGGCTCGAGGGGAGAGCGAAGCGCGAGGCCGCGGGCGGCCGTCATGAGCTCGATCGCGAGCACGCGTGCGAGCCCGTCGACGGAGCGGCGGAGCTTCCGGGCGGCTGCCCAGCCCATCGAGACGTGGTCCTCCTGCATGGCCGACGAGGGGATCGAGTCGACCGAGGCCGGCACGGCGAGGCGCTTGAGCTCCGAGACGATGCCCGCCGCGGTGTACTGGGCGATCATGAGGCCCGAGTCGACGCCGACCTCGTGCGCGAGGAACGGCGGCAGGCCCTGGTTGCGAGCCCGGTCGAGGAAGCGGTCGGTGCGGCGCTCCGACATCGACGCGACATCCGCCGCGGCGATGGCGAGGAAGTCGAGCACGTAGGCGACCGGGGCGCCGTGGAAGTTGCCGTTCGACTCGACCCGGCCGTCCTTCGTGAGCACGGGGTTGTCCACCGCGCTCGCGAGCTCCGCCTCGGCGACGCCGATCGCGTGCGCGACCGTGTCGCGGGCGGCGCCGTGCACGATCGGGGCGCAGCGCAGCGAGTACGCGTCCTGTACGCGGCCGTCCTCGGGGCCCTTGTGCGAGTGGATGATCGGCGATTCGGCGAGCAGCCTGCGGAAGTTCGAGGCCGAGATCGCCTGGCCGCGCTGCGGGCGGAGCGCCTGCAGGTCGGCGGCGAAGACGGCATCGGTGCCCATGAGGCCCTCGACGCTCATCGAGGCCGAGATGTCGGCCGTCGTGAGCAGCAGCTGGAGGTCGGTGATGGCGAGGGCGAGCATGCCGAGCATGCCGTCGGTGCCGTTGATGAGGGCGAGGCCCTCCTTCTCGCCGAGGTGGAGCGGCGCGATGCCGGCGGACGAGAGCGCGGCCGCGGCATCCGTGAGCTCGCCGGACGCGTCGCGCACCTCGCCCTCGCCCATCGCGACGAGCGCGCAGTGGGCGAGCGGGGCGAGGTCGCCCGAGCAGCCGAGCGAGCCGTACTCGCGCACGACGGGGGTGATGCCCGCGTTGAGGATCGCCGCGTAGGTCTCGGCGGTCTCGCGGCGCACGCCCGTGCGGCCGGTCATGAGGGTCGAGAGGCGCAGCAGCATGAGCGCGCGCACGACCTCTCGCTCGACCTCGGCGCCCGAGCCGGCGGCGTGCGAGCGCACCAGGCTCGCCTGCAGCTGCGCGCGGCGGTCCTCCGCGATGAAGGTCGTCGCGAGCGCGCCGAAGCCCGTCGAGATGCCGTAGTGCGGGTTCGGGTCGGCGGCGAGGCCGTCGATGATCTCGCGGCTCGCGGCGACCTCGGCGAGGGCGGCGTCGTCGAGCACGACGGGGGCCCCGTGGCGGGCCACCGCGACGACGTCGTCGATGCTCAGGCCGGCGATGCCGACGGTGACGGCAGTGGGGGTGGAGGTCGCGTTGCTGCTCATGACTGATATTCCACCGTGTGGATGCCTCGCGCGGGAGCCTCGATCGGCCGTGGCCGTCTGGCATCCCGGACGATAGTCTCGCGGGTATGGCGACATCGAAGGTGCCGGCGGCCGACCAGACGCTCGCGATCCTCGCGCACCTCGCCGCGCAGCGCGGGCCGGTGGCGGCCGCGACCATCGCGCAGGCGCTCGAGCTGCCGCGCTCGACCGTCTACCACCTGCTCGCCGTCATGCAGGAGCGCGGATTCGTCGTGCACCTGCCCGAGGAGCGGCGCTACGGCCTCGGCATCGCCGCCTTCGAGCTCTCGAGCGGGTTCAGCCGCCAGCAGCCGCTCGCGCGGCTCGGCGGCCCGCTCGTCGCGGGCCTCGTCGACCGCATCGGCGAGAGCGGCCACCTCGCCGTGCTGCACGGTCGCGACGTGCTCTACCTCGTCGAGGAGCGCGCCCCGCGACGCCCCTCGCTCGTCACCGACGTCGGGGTGCGCCTGCCCGCGCACCTCACCGCGACCGGTCGCGCGATGCTCGCCGCGCTGCCGCCCGCCCAGTTGCGCGCGCTCTACCCCGACCGGGCCGCGTTCGCCTGGCGCGGGGCGCCGAGCGACGCCGGCGAGTGGCGGTACGGCCGGCTCAAGCAGGTGCTGCAGCGCGTGCGCGAGACCGGCTGGGCCGGCGAGGACGGCGAGGTCACCGAGGGCCTGGCCTCGGTGGGCGCGGCCGTGCTCGACCACGTGGGGTGGCCGGCCGCGGCGATCGCGGTCACGTATCGGGGCGACTCGGATGCCGCGGCGCACCCCGAGGAGATCGCCGCGGCCGTGCGTTCGGCGGCCGCCGAGCTCTCACGCCGCATCGGCGCCGCGCGCTGACGGCCGACGCTGTCGGGATCTCGACGGAGATCGTCGGTTTCCGACGAGTCGAGCGTCGGGCCCCGCCGGTAGCTTGGCCGTATGACGGCATACGAGGTACTCGAGATCGGCGCGCAGGGCGACTGGCGCGCACACCACGGCGGATTCCGCCCCGACAGCTCGCGCGACGGCCGACGCGTCGTCGACCACGATCTCGCGATGCAGTACATCGGCCTCACCGCGAACGCGCTCGAACCGGGTGAGGAGGCCGGCTACTGGCACACCCACTCGCGCATCGAGGAGCTCTACGTGTTCCTCTCGGGGCGCGGTCAGATGGGGCTCGATGACGAGGTGGTCGACGTCGGCCCCGGCACCGTGGTGCGTGTCGGCCAGGACGTCGCGCGCACCTGGCGCTGCGCGCCCGACGGCACCGAGCAGCTGCGCTGGCTCTGCATCAGGGCCGGCGGCGGCGAACTGCCGCACCTGCCCGACGACTCGGCGCGCCTGCCCGAGAAGCCGATGCCCTGGTAGCTACGCGCGGGGCGTGAGCCAACGGTGCAGCCTGCGGGTGACCCACGGCAGCACCCAGTAGGTCATGATCGGCGTGAGGATGAGCGTCGTCACGAGCGCCCGCAGCCAGATCGGCAGTTCGCCGAAGCCCGGCACCGGCGACACGAGGTACGAGAACGCGAGGTTCACCGGGAAGAAGCCGAGCCAGATGGTGACGGCCTGCTTCCACCGCGGCGGTGCGGGCGGCGGGGATGCCTCGGAGAGGGGCGTGCCCGTGGCATCCGCCGCAGGAATCGACCCGGTGGCCGGGTCGTCGAACCAGCCCTCGATGCCGGTGCGCCGCTTGCTTCGCTCGGAGCGCACGAACCCCTCGCCCATCGACAGCCACCAGGTGCGCTCGCCCGAGCGCTCCCAGGCCTCGAGGGCCTCTTCGCTCGCGAAGCGGTAGAGCATGTGCCAGACCTGCGACGACTCGCCCGCGCGCACCCAGCCCGAGCCGAGGAAGCCCGGGTACTTGTTCGCGAGGTTGACGCCCGTCTGCACCCAGGCGGTCGCCTCGGCGATGTGCGCGGGGTCGACCTCGCGGCGGATCGAGACGGTGATGGGTTCGGACATGCGTGTTTCCTCGGGTTCCGGGCGCTTGTGGCGGGGGAAGCGGGTGGGGGAGACGCCGCAGGGTGGTGCGCGCCGACTGTCGAGTGTAGTTCGAGGATGTTTCGCGTTCGTGACGGCGGGCTCGGCGGATTACCGCGCGGATGACGGCGCGGGCTGATCGGCGGGATCGGGCATGAGCACGGTCGAGAGCATGACCGTGCGGCGAGCGCTCGCCGGATCACCCGTGTCGTCGCCCGGGGGAGTCAGGTAGGGCGCGAGCAGTTCGCCGAGGCCCGCCTGGATGCGCGCGAGGTCGTCGGTGCCGACGTGCAGGCGAACCTGGCCGAAGCCGAGGAACTCGCGGAAGCCCGCGTCGGCTGAGGCGCGATCGAAGTCCTCGCCGAGGTGGGCGAGGAAGGTGAGGAACGACTGCTGCAGCTCGCGGTCGCCCATGTCGCGCAACTCCTCGTGGTCGACGTGGGCCATGCGCTCGCCGAGGGCGAAGGTGCGTTCGACGGCGCCCCGGATGCGCCGCTCGTCGACCACGGCGATGAGCCCGGCGTCGACGAGGGCGGCCACGTGGCGGTAGAGCGTCGCCTGGGCGATGTCGGGCAGGGCGTTGCGCAGGTCCGACGTCGTGACCCGGCGGCCGTCGCCGAGCTGCTGGATGATCCGTAGCCGGACCGGGTGCATGAGGACATCGGCGATCGGCGAAGCCTTGCGCACGGGGTGCTCCCTCCATTATTCTCATGATGAGAACATTCTCAACAACTGATCGAAGTATCCCACCGAAGGGTGATCCCATGAACTCCACCGCGATCGAGGTCGCCGGGCTGTCGAAGCGCTTCGGCGACGTCGACGCCGTGCGCGAGGCGAGCTTCCGAGCCGAGCCGGGGCGCGTCACCGGGTTCCTCGGCCCGAACGGTGCGGGCAAGTCGACGACGCTCGCCATGCTGCTCGGGCTGACCCGGCCCGATGCGGGCACGGCACGCATCGGCGGCGCCGCGTACCGCGAGCTCGCCGACCCGAGCGGCACGGTGGGCGCGGTGCTCGACGCTGCAGGCGTCCACCCGGCGATGACCGGTCGCGGCCACCTGCGGGCGTACGCCGAGCTCGGCGGCCACGCGCAAGCGCGGGTCGCCGAAGTCGCGGCGACGACGGGAATCGGCGAGTACCTCGATCGCCGAGTCCGCGGCTACTCGACCGGCATGCGCCGCCGCCTCGCGCTCGCGACGGCGCTCATCGGCGACCCGTCGGTGCTCGTGCTCGACGAGCCCTCGAACGGGCTCGACCCCGCGGGCATCGTCTGGCTGCGCGCGTTCCTCCGTGACTTCGCGGCGCGCGGCGGCACCGTGCTGCTCTCGAGCCACGTGCTCACCGAACTCCAGCACGGCATCGACGACCTCGTGCTCATCGACCGGGGTCGCGTCGCCTGGTCGGGCCCCCTCGAGGACTTCACCGACTCCGCCCCGAGCCTCGAGGCGGCGTTCCTCGCCCACACCACGGAGGTGCACCCGTGATCGCACTCGTTCGCGGCGAACTCGCCAAACTGTTCGCGACCCGCCTGCCGTACGCCGCCCTGCTCACGGCGCTCGGCTGCGGCTTCGGGTTCACCGCGCTGCTCGCGCTCCTCGGACCCGGCGACTCGACCCCGCCGTTGCCCGGCATCGAGACGGCCGACGGCGTCGGCCTCGTCGTCGGCATGGGCGGCCTGCTGCTCTTCGTGCCCGCGCTCATCGGCACCGTCGCCGTGACCGGGGAGTATCGTCACCGCACGATCGGCACCACGTTCCTGACCGTCCCGCGGCGGGGTCGAGTGCTCGCGGCGAAGCTGCTCGTCTTCGGCGGGCTCGGGCTGGCATACGGCGCCGCCGCAGCCGCCGGAACCGCAGTGGCGCTGCTCGTCGCGGCCGCCCTGCGCGGGGTCGAGCTCGGCGTGCCCGCCTCGGCGCTCGTCCTGATGCTGGTCCAGCTCGCGCTGGCCGCCGCGGTCTACGCGGTGCTCGGCGTCGCGATCGGCGCGCTCGCCCGCAACCAGCTGCTCGCGGTCGGCATCGTGCTCGGCTACTTCTACTTCCTCGAGCATGTGCTGCTCCTCATCCCCGGCGTCAACGTCATCCACCCGTTCCTCCCGGGCGGTGCGACGGCCGCGCTCACCGACTTCACCTTCCTCAGCGAGGCGATCGGCGAGCAGATCCCGATCTCGATGCCCGCGGCGACCTCGCCCGGGGTCGGTGCCCTGATCCTCCTCGGCTACGCCGCGGTCGCCGCGGTAGTCGCCGTCGCCGTGCCGCTCCGCCGCGACGTGCGGTAGCGGGCGGCGGTCAGCCGCCGAGCTGGCCGAGCATGGCGGCCGCGGGAGCCGAGAGCGGCTCGCCGGCGCGCCACACGGCCCTGAGCCGCCGGCGGAGGTCGAGCCCGTCGACCGGCACCTCGACGAGCTCGCCGCGCGCGATCCACGGGCGCGCGGCGAGCTCGCTGAGCACCGCGGGGCCCGCGCCCGACGCGGCCGAGATGAGCACGGCCGCGTTGCTCGAGAGCACCATCGCCGGAGCGGCGAGCTCGTTCCCCGCGGTGCCGCTCGTCGCCGGGCCGAGCGCCTCCGCGAGCGTCGAGCGGGTGCCCGATCCGGCCTCGCGGGTGACGAGCGGCGTTGCGGCGAGCTCGGCGGCGGTGACGTGGGTGCGTCTCGTCCAGGGGTGGGTGGGGGCGACGACCACGACGAGGCGATCGCGCGCGACGATGCGGCTGTGCGGCCCGCGCGGCACCGAGGGCGACTCGACGAAGCCGAGCTCGATCTTGCGGGCGACGAGCAGCTCGAACACGTGGGTCGAGTTCTCGACGCGCACCCTGACGTCCAGCTCGGGGTGCACGTGCCGGAGCCCGGCGATCCAGGCGGGCAGCAGGTACTCGGCGACGGTGAGGCTCGCCGCGAGGTCGAGGC
Organism: Agromyces sp. NPDC057679; assembly: GCF_042799635.1. Lineage (NCBI taxonomy): Bacteria > Bacillati > Actinomycetota > Actinomycetes > Micrococcales > Microbacteriaceae > Agromyces > Agromyces sp. NPDC057679. The sequence goes on from NZ_JBHVIK010000002.1 coordinate 596,647, forward strand.
GCGCCTCGTGCCGTTCGCGCAGCGCCGCGGCGGTCGCGAGCAGTTCGGCGGCGCCGTCGACGAGGCGCCCGGCGAGTTCGGCGACGACGAGTCCGTCGGCCGTGAGCCGCGAACCGCGCGGGTGGCGCTCGACGAGCGTGAGCCCGAGGTTGCGTTCGAGGTTCGCGATCGAGCGGCTGGCGTTGGGCTGCGCCATGCCGACGGCCCGGGCCGCGGCGCCGAGGCTGCCGTGCACGCCGACGGCGGCGAGCAGTTCGAGCACGGGGAGCTCCGGCCAGCGGGTGGGCATATCTGAATGATATGCCTCGATGCCGGAACGACGGCTACTGCGCTCCGCACGGTGCTGCGAGGGTGAATGGGTGCTCCGCCGTGCCCCCGCCCCCGTCCCCGTCCCGAAGCGCCCGCTCGCCGGACGGGTCGTCGCCCGATTCCGCGTGCTCGCCCCGGGGCTCGCGGTCGCGGCGGGCGCCGCGGGGCTCGCGCTCGCCGCGACCCTGATCGTGCCGACGCTCAGCGCACTGCTCACCGCGATCGTGCTCGGCGTGCTCGTGCGCAACCTCGTGCCCCTCTCGCCGCGGCTCGAGCCCGGGCTCGCGTTCGCGGCGAAGCCGCTGCTCCGCCTCGGGATCGTGCTGCTGGGCCTCCAACTCGTGCTCGGCGACATCCTCGCCCTCGGGCCCGGCATGATCGCCGTCGTGATCGCGATCGTCGCCGGCGGCATCGGCGCGACCCTCCTCATCGGCCGCTGGCTCGGCATCGGCGCGACGCAGCGGCTCCTCATCGCCTGCGGGTTCTCGATCTGCGGCGCCGCCGCGGTCGCCGCCGTCGACGGGGTCGTCGACGCCGAGGAGGAGGAGGTCGTCACCGCCGTGGCCCTCGTCGTCATCTTCGGCACGCTGATGATTCCGCTCGTGCCCTTCGTCGCGGGCCTCCTCGGCCTCGACGACCGGCAGGCCGGCATGTGGGCGGGCGGGTCGATCCACGAGGTCGCGCAGGTCGTCGCCGTCGGCGGTGCGCTCGGCGGCACCGCGCTCGGCGTCGCGGTCGTCGTGAAGCTCGCCCGCGTGCTCATGCTCGCCCCCGTGATGGCCGTCATCGGCCTGCAGCGGCGCCGGGCGCTCGCGAAGGCCGAGCTCGAGAGCGGTGCGGATGCCCCTGGCGGCCGCCGGGCCGCGAAGCAGCCCCCGCTCGTGCCGCTCTTCGTCGTCGGGTTCATCGTGATGGTCGCGATCCGCTCGCTCGGCATCGTGCCGCCCGCCGTCGTCGCCGGTGCGGGCGTCGTGCAGACCGTCCTGCTCGCCGCCGCGATGTTCGCACTCGGCACGGGGGTGCGGTTCAGCATGTTCAAGCGGGTCGGGGTGCGCCCCTTCGCGCTCGCCGGCGCGTCGACCGTCGTCGTCGGCGGCATCGCGCTCGCCGGGGTCGCCCTCGTCGCCTGAGCGGAGGTCGGGGCCGCGGCCCCGCGGTTCACTCCTCGAGGCGCAGGTGGCGCGAGGCCTGCTCGTCGCGTTGGCGCTGCTCGCGATTCTTCGCGATCATGCGATCGTCGCGGAGCGGCAGCTGCACACGCTCCTCGGCGATGATGCCCGCCCGCAATTGGCGGGCACGCTCGACCTCGGTGTCGAGCACGCCGCCGAACAGCAGCGCGAGGTTCGACAGCCACACCCAGAGCAGGAACGCGATCGCCCCGCCCAGGGCGCCGTAGTTGCGCTGGTACGCGCCGATGCCGAAGACGTACAGGCCGAACAGCGCGGTGACGATCACCCAGGCCAGCAGTGCGCCGACCGCGCCGACGCTGAACCAGCGCAGGTGGCGGCGCTTCACGTTCGGGGCGGACCAGTAGAGGAGCGCGATGAGGGCGATGCCGATCGCCGCGAGCACCGGGATCTTGCCGAGGTCCCACCAGAAGGCGACCCCCTCGTCGAGGCCGAGCACGCGGGCGAGCGCCTCGGCCACCGGCCCCGACACGACGAGCCCGATCGCCGCGAGCGCGGCGAGCACCACGACGGCCGCCGAGACGGCGAGCATCGCCGGTCGCATCGCCCAGAACGGGCGACCCTCCTCGACCTCGTAGATGCGGTTCAGGCCCCGCCCGAGCGATCCGACGTAGCCCGACGTCGCCCAGAGCAGGCCGACGAGACCCGTCGCGAAGGCGAGACCCGCATGCGAGGCATCCAGCAGCTGCTCGAGGGGCGTGCGCAGGGCGGCGGCCGTCTCATCGCCGCCGAGCTCGCCGACGACGTCGAGGAACACGCCCACCGCGGTCTCGGCGCTGCCGAAGATGCCGATCGCGGCGAGCACGGCGAGGAGACCTGGGAGGGTCGCGAGCACGGCGTAGAAGGTGAGGGCCGCCGCGATGTCCTGCACCTGGTTGATGCGGTACTCGTGCGCCGTGCGGGTGAGGATGACCCGCCAGTCCTCGCGCGACAGCCGCACGGGGGAGTCGTGGTCGGGCATGCAGGTCTCCGATCGGGGGCAGTGCCGAGCCTAGGGCGTGCGGCCCGCGAGCGGGAGGGGGTTGCGGGTCACGCGCGCGTTCGACACCGGGCCGCTCGTGGGCGAAGATATGCCGACGGCCACCGCCGCACGCGACCGACGCCCACTCGACTCGAACCCGAACGACACACCGGAGCCGCAGCCATGTACGACGCCCCACGCCCCGACCGGCCGCCGGCCTACCAGCTCAACCCGCTGCGGGTGCGCCGGGCCTGGCTGAAGGTCGCCTTCGTGCTCGTCTCCGGTGGCCTGCTGCTGGCCGTCATCGCGGCGTTCTCGGGCGCGGGCCTCGGCGGCACGATCACGCAGGTCGCGCTCGAGGCCGCCTGGTGGATCATGCTCGCGCGGTGCCTGCGCTCCGAAGAGGAGGAGCTCGACCCGTCGCGGCCGTGGTGGCAGGCGACCTACCGGCCGACGGCGAGCTTCGCGATCACGGCCTACTTCGCCTTCGGCGTCGCCTTCTCGACGATCAACTTCATGCCGCTCGCCGCGCACCTGCCGATGGACGACGTGCTGGGCTTCGCGATCCGCGTGATCGTGAACGTCCTGCTCGGGCTGTTCTACCTGCACTCCGCCGTGCGGTTGAAGATCCGCGAGCTGCGCCGACGGGCCGACGGCGCCGGTCGCTGACCTGGCCCGACACGGGTCACCGCAACCGGAGGACGAGCGCGCCACGCACCCGCCCGGCCAGCCACGGGCGCAGCCGCGGGCCGGTGAGCGCGAACCCCAGCAGGGCGAGCGCGATCGCAGCCGGCACCGGGCCGAAGCCCGCGACGAGCAGCACGACGACGCCGCCTGCGGCGCAGACCGACTCGAGCGCCGTCATCGCGCGGCCGGCGCGGTCGGCGGCACTCGTCCCGGCAGTGCGACCGTGGCGCCCGCCCGATCGCTCGAACCGGGCGAACACGAGCACGACCGCCGCCACGACGACCGCGGAGACCACGAGCCAGATGGGGCGGCTCGCCCACCATCCGGCGCTGAGCGGCTCGGGCAGCGGCAGCCCGAGCACCGCGTTCGCGGCGAGCGCCGCACCCGCGAGCCCCACGAGCACGGGCATGTGCCAGAGGTACACCGTCATCGCCCGTTCGCCGACGAAGGAGATCGCGCGCGAGGCATCCCGCTCGTCGACCCAGGCGCGGATGCGCGGGCGGGCGAGCTGGAACAGCGCGAGCTGGGCGACGCCGAGCACGACGAGGCACAGGCTCGGAGGGTTGAGGTTCTCGAGCATGTCGACCGGGTACGGCCCGGCGAGCGTGATCACGGCGAGCAGCAGCAGGGATGCGCCGGCGAGGCCCCAGAGCGTGCGACGGGCGAGCCCGTCGAGGGCGCCGTCGGCGAGATGGAAGCCGAGCTGGTGCACGAGCAGCCAGACGAGCAGCAGGTTGAGGTAGCCGATCGGCTCGACCCCCGTCGACAACCGGAGCAGGTCGATCGCGACGACGCCGGCGAGCAGCGCCAGCGGGGTGAGCACCGGGGCCCGCTCGTGCAGGCGAACGAGGAACGGCACGAGGGCCGAGAGCCCGAGGTAGACCGCGAGGAACCAGAGCGGCTGCCCGATGCGGAACCCCGCGATGCCGACGATCTCGGCCGGCACGCCCGCGAGCGACAGCGCGACGAGCGCGACCGCGACGACGGCGACGAGGGCGATCGCCGGGCGCACGAGACGCTCGATGCGGGCCCGGACGTACTGCGCGGGCGTCGCGCCGCGGGCGCGCATCGACCGCCAGTGCGTGATGCTCGAGAACCCGCCGACGATGAAGAAGAGCGGCATGATCTGCACGACCCAGCTCACCGGCCCGAACCACGCCTGGTGCTCGAGGGCGTTCTCGAGCACCGGCCCCTCGGGGCCGAGGCTCACGCCGACCATCATCGCGTGCAGCGCGAACACGACGACGAGCAGCACCACGCGGATCGCGTCGACGCTCTGGTCGCGTCGCACGCCGGTGCGTGCACGAACGGATGCCTCTGCGCGGGCCGCGAGCCGCGGGCGTTCGAGTGTCTCGGTCATGGCGAGAGGCTACGAACGCGGTCACGCGGACGGCATCACCCCGGCGAGCGGTTCGGCGACGGTACCCCGGTACTGGCCGGGTCGGATCCGTCAGCCGGAGGAGGGAGTGACGAGGCCCGTGTCGTACGCGAGCACCACCGCGTGCACGCGATCGCGCAGGCCGAGCTTCTGCAGGATCTTCGAGACGTGCGTCTTCACCGTCTGCTCGGCGATGAAGAGCGCCGCCGCGATCTCGGAGTTCGACATGCCGCGGCCGACGAGCGTCAGCACCTCGAGCTCGCGCTCGGTGAGGTCGGCGAGGCGGTTGCCCGTGGGCTTCGGCGGCGGGCCCGATCGGGCGAAGTCCTCGATGAGGCGCCGGGTCACGCTCGGCGCGAGCAGCGCGTCGCCGCCGGCCACGACGCGCACCGCCTGCACGAGTTCGTCGGGCGTGGCATCCTTCAGCAGGAACCCGCTCGCACCCGCCCGCAGCGCGTCGTAGACGTACTCGTCGATGTCGAAGGTCGTGAGCATCAGCACCCGCGGCACGTAGTCGGAGCTGCGGGGCGGCGTCTGCAGGGCGCGCGTCGCCTCGATGCCGTTCTGTTGCGGCATGCGCACGTCCATCAGGACGACGTCGGGGCGCAGCTCGTGCGCGAGCGAGACGGCCTCGAGCCCGTCGGCCGCCTGACCCACGACCTCGATGCCGGGCTGCGCGCCGAGCACGGCCGCGAACCCGGCGCGGACCATCGCCTGGTCGTCGGCGATGAGCACCGTGATCGTCACCATTCGCCTCCGTCCGACCCGAGCGGAAGGGTCGCGAGTACACGGTATCCGCCACGGGGGCGGGGCCCGTGCTCGGCACGCCCGCCCAGGAGCGCCGCGCGCTCGTCGATGCCGACGAGTCCGTGCCCGCCGCCCGTGCGCTCGGCCGGCTCGGGGCCGGGGGTCGGCTCGCCCTCGGCCGGGGCGGGCGGCGGTTCGTTCTCGACGGCGACGACGAGGTCGTCGCCGAGCAGCTCGACGGACACGTGCGTCGCCGCACCGGGCGCGTGGCGCACGACGTTGCTCAGCGCCTCCTGCACGATCCGGTAGGCCGCCGTGACGGCCAGCCCGCCGGCGGGAACCCCGGCGTCGACCTCGAGCGTCACCGGGACGCCGGCACGCTCGACCGAGCCGACGAGGGCCGGCAGGTCTTCGAGGCCGGGCTGCGGGGCGGTCTCGGCCTCGGCCTCGGCGCTGCGCAGCACACTCAGCAGCTGCCGCATCTCGGTCATCGCGGTGCGGGCCGAGTCGGCGATCTCGGCGAACTCGGTGCGAGCCGCGTCGCTCAGGCCCTCCACCCGGTACGGCGCGCTCGTCGCCTGCACGTGGATGATCGAGAGGCCGTGCGCGACGACGTCGTGCAGCTCGCGGGCGATGCGGTTGCGCTCCTCGACGAGCACCCGTCGCTCCTGCTCGGCGGCCGAGACGGCGCGCTCGCGGAACAGCTCGCCCGCGATCACCCGCCACTGCACGACCAGGAACGAGACCGGCAGCGCGATCGCGGTGAGCGAGGCTGCCGCGATCTCGTTCGCGGTCGCCCCGGCATCGGTGAACGCGAACGGCAGCGTGACCACGACCGCCGCGAGCCAGGCGACGAACAGGCCCCGCCAGCTCATGCCGAGCAGCCCGAGCACGAACAGCAGGGCGGCCTGCCCGATGATCGTCGTCACGGGCCACGGCCACGGTGCGCCCTCGGAGCCCGAGGAGAGGAGCGCGAACACGAGGATGCCGGTCGTCGCGATGACGACGGCCGTCTTCGGGAACCGCATCGCGAGCGGCAGCGGGATCGCGAGGGCGAGGCCCGTGCCGAACGCGGCGAGGAGGTGCACCTCGTAGATCGTCGCGGCGAGCGGTACCGAGACGACGAACAGCACGACGGCGAGCAGCGAGGTCGCCACCCAGACCCACGCCAGGAACCGGCGCTCGGGGTCGCGCGGCGTCGACCGCGCGCGCGCCAGCGTCAGCTTCGGCCACTGCCGCGCGGTGGATCGTGCGGGGGCCTCCGCACCGGTCGGCGCGGATGGAGTGGAGGGCGCAGGAGGCGCTGGCGGCGCGGGCGCCCGCGGCGGCTCGGTCTCGCGACCGGCCGCCGGCTCGGGCTGGATGTGGTCCATGATGCGAGTCAGCCTGTCACGACGCGCCGCAGCGCACATCCCTCCCGGGAGCGATCCGCCGGGGCGTACCTCGGTAGGGGTCAGCCGAGTTGCTCGTGGAGGAACGCGGCGACGCGCACGCGCAGCGCCTCGTCGAGGATCCCGATCGAGTGCTCGCCGCCCGGCACGACGGCGAACTCGACGGGGACGCCCGCGCTCGCCAGTTCGCCGGCGAGCCGCTGCGACTGGCCGATCGGCACGATCTCGTCTTCGGCGTGCCCGATGAAGACGGGCGGGTCGCTCTCGTCGGCGTGGGTCGCGGGCGAGGCATCCACCGCCTGGGGGCAGGCGTCGTCGTCGACGCCGGGTTCGCAGCCGAGGTACGCGGCGATGATGCTGCGCAGCCAGACGGATGCCCCGTCGGCGGCCAGATCGTCGGCGCGGAGTCCGACGGGGCCCGAGAGCTCGACCACGGCGGCGACCCGTGACCCCTCGTCGTGCGCGCCCTCGCCCGAGGTGCCGAGGAGTGCGGCGAGGCTGCCGCCCGCCGAACCGCCCAAGGCGCCGATGCGCGCCGGGTCGATGCCGAACCGCTCGAACTGCTCGGGTTCACGAAGCCACTCGACCGCGAGGGCGACGTCGTCGATCGCCGAGGGGAAGACCGCGTCGGGCACGAGGCGGTAGTTCACCGAGACGGCGACGAATCCCTCGCTCGCGAGCCAGCGGCAGACGTTGCGCCAATCGGTGTTCGCCTTGTCGCCGCGCTGCCAGCTGCCGCCGTGGATCGAGACGACGGCGGGCAGGGTCGGCGCGGCGTCGGCCGCCGCGGCGGCCTCGGCGGGGACGGCTGCGCCGGTGCCCCCCTCGGCGTCCGCGGCGGTGGAGACCGCGGCGACCGGGGCCGCCGGGTGGCACACGTCGAGCGTCAGCAGCGTGCCGTCCTCGCGGACGCCGTACTCGAGGTCGGCGTCGACGACGATCCCCTCGGGCGGGATGAAGGTGCGGATGCCGACGCGGTCGGTGCCGGCGACCTCGCTCGCCGAATCGAAGCCCGGCGGGTCGATCTCGCGCAGCTGCTGGTGGAAGCCCGAGAGCGCGAGGATGCCCGTGAGGGCGGCTGTCACAGCCGTCGCGGCCACCGCGACCCGCCTGCGGCGGGCGCCGGAGCCGCCTGTGCGTCGGGTCGAGTTCACACCGGGCTCCGGGTTCAGGGGTGGAGCGATGCTAACCCACGCGCAGCGACTTCGCCATGCAGACGCTGTACTGCTCGCCCACGTAGGGGCCGAACAGCGGGATCACCCGGTAGCCGTGCTTCGCGTAGAGCGCTTGCGCCGGGTGGTGCAGGGTGCCCGTCTCGAGGACGAGCTCCGCGAGGCCGTGCGTCACGGCGTCCGACTCGATCGACTCGAGGAGGAGACCGGCCACCCCGAGCCCGCGCGCCGACTCGTCGACGAACATCCGCTTGAGCTCGCCCCGACCCTCGCCGAGCGAGGGGTGCTCGACGAGTGCGGCGATGCCGACCGCGACCCCCTCGGCGGTGCGCGCCACGTGGAGGCGCACGCCCGGTCGCTCCAGTTGCGAGACATCCAGCAGGAAGCAGGCCTCGGGCGGGTAGCCGAGCGAGTGCGAATAGCGGGTGCTGCCGTCGAGCAGTCGCTCGATCTCGGGCTGCCGGGGCGACTCGACGGCCACGGTGGCGGCCACGGTGGCGGCGACGGCAGTGGATGCTGCGGTGCTGGTGCGTGCGGCGGGCATGCGCCGAGCGTAGGTGAGCGCTGTTTCGCACGTGTTTCGCCCGTGTTCGGGGGTTTCCCAGCCGCTTTCCGCTATCGTGGTGGAGTCGGTTCTGGACACCGTGCGCTGCACGGATGGGTTTGTGAGTCTGTAGGGCCGGTTTCGAGACGTTCGGTCTCGGATAGTCACCGTATGTGAACGGCCCCGGTCGACGTTGTTCCGGGTTCTCAGTGTGCTGCGCTCGCAGTGGCGCTGCCATGTACATCGAGTACAACCCAGGAAGTCACCACCATGCCCAAGAACAAGAAGCCCAAGGGCGGCCGACCCGCCGCGAACTTCGACCCCTCGTACGCTAAGGGCGGCAAGGGCCGCGGAGGCCAGAAGGCGGGCTCGCGCAGCCCCGGCCACCGCGGCTACCGCCCCGAGGAGGAGGCCCCCCGCAAGGAGCGCTGGTCGCGCGACGAGCGCGTCGCCTCGGGCCGCACTCCCCACCGCGCCGACCGTGAGGGCCGCGCCGCGAACGACCGCGACGACCGCGCCCCCCGCTCGTACGACCGTGACGACCGCGGCCCCCGTCGCGAGTACGGCGACCGGCCCGCCCGCCCGCACTACCGCGAGGACCGTCCGACGCGTTCGTTCGACCGTGACGACCGTGCTCCCCGTCGTGACCGCGACGACCGCGCTCCCCGCTCCTTCGACCGCAACG